>CAZFKX010000010.1:0-147845 GCA_964519345.1 uncultured Aquificales bacterium | reverse complement strand
ATCTTTAAGATTTCTCTCTTATATTTCCTCTCTGTTCAATTTTATTAATAGCTTTTGATAATTAGCCTTAAACTAATGTTATAATTAATTGTAAAAATAAATACAGGAGTCTAATTTATGGATTACCATGTGAAAGATCTTTCTCTGGCTGAAAAAGGCGTTCTCAGGATAGAATGGGCTGAAAAAGAAATGCCTGTACTTAGGCAGATAAAAGAAAGATTTAAAGAAGAAAGACCCTTGGAAGGTATAAAAATAGCTGCATGTCTTCATGTTACTACGGAAACAGCAAATCTGATGATAACGTTAAAAACAGGTGGAGCTGATGTATATCTTACAGCTTCAAATCCATTATCTACTCAAGATGACGTTGCTGCAGCACTTGTAAAAGAGTTTGATATTCCTGTTTTTGCAATACATGGAGAAGATAGAGATACATATTATCAGCATCTGTATGCTGTTCTTGAGAAAAAGCCAAATATAACTATGGATGATGGAGGAGATCTGATATCAACACTTCATAAGGACAGGCAAGATTTACTTGAAAATATCTATGGTGGTACTGAAGAAACAACAACAGGCGTAATAAGATTTAAAGCAATGGAAAAAGATGGAGTTTTGAAATTTCCCGTTATAGCTGTAAATGATGCATATACAAAACATCTCTTTGATAATAGATACGGAACTGGACAGTCAACTATTGATGGTATTTTAAGAGCAACTAATAGATTGTTAGCAGGTTCTGTTTTTGTTGTTGCTGGTTATGGATGGTGTGGTAGAGGTGTTGCTATGAGAGCCGCAGGAATGGGAGCTGAAGTGATAGTTACGGAAGTAGATCCTTTGAAGGCTCTGGAGGCGAGAATGGATGGGTTTAGGGTTATGCCTATGCTTGAGGCAGCTAAAATTGGAGATTTTTTTGTGACTGTAACAGGTAATATTAATGTTATAGATAAACAGCATTTTGAAGTTATGAAAGATGGTGCTATTATCTCAAATTCAGGGCATTTTGACGTTGAGATAAATTTAAAAGTACTGCAGGAAATGTCAGTATCTCAAAGGGATATAAGAGAGAACGTTAGGGAGTATAGACTTCCAGATGGAAGAAATATATATCTTCTTGCAGAAGGAAGACTTGTCAATCTGGCTGCAGCAGAGGGACATCCAGCATCTGTAATGGATATGTCTTTTGCAAATCAGGCTCTTTCAGCTGAGTATATTTACAAAAATCATAATAAGTTAAAACCTAAAGTGTATAAAGTTCCTGACGAACTTGATTTTGAAGTGGCTAAATTAAAATTAAATGCTATGGGAATACAGATAGACCAGCTTACAAAAGAGCAAAAAGAATATCTTTCAAGCTGGGAACAAGGGACTTAATATTAATTAAATATAGGAGAGGTAAACATGACGAGAGAAGAAGCTATCCAAAAACTCCTTGAAACTGATGATGAATTTAAAAGCTGGTATGAAGAGCATCAGGAGTTAAAATGGAAAGTTCACAAACTGGACAAACATTATCCTCCAGATCCAGAAATTGAAGCTGAAGAGGAAAGATTAAAAAGAAGAAAACTATATCTTAAGGATTTAATGGAAGCAAGAATAAGAGAGTTTATGTCAAAACAACAATAAAATTGAGGTAACTAATGAGAAGTGACATTGTAAAAAAAGGTTTTGAAAGAGCCCCTCACAGAAGTTTATTAAGAGCCTGTGGACTTACTGAGGAAGATTTTAAGAAACCTTTTATAGGTATAGCAAACTCTTACATTGATATAATACCTGGACATGTTCATTTAAGAGAATTCGCCCAGATTGTAAAAAATGCTGTAAGGGAAGCGGGAGGTGTCCCATTTGAATTTAATGTAATAGGGGTTGATGATGGCATAGCCATGGGACACTCCGGAATGCATTACTCTCTTCCAAGCAGGGAGCTTATAGCTGATTCTATAGAAACAGTGGTTGAGGCTCATAAACTTGATGCACTGGTATGTATTCCAAATTGCGACAAGATAGTACCTGGTATGATAATGGCAGCAGCAAGACTTAACATTCCTGTTATTTTTGTTAGCGGTGGTCCGATGGCAGCTGGACATTTACCAGATGGAAGACCTATAGATCTTGCTACTGCTTTTGAGGCTGTAGGAGCATTTTCAAGAGGTCTTATGACAGAAAGCGAACTTAAACTAATAGAGGAAAATGCATGTCCTTCGTGTGGTTCGTGTTCTGGAATGTTTACGGCAAATTCAATGAACTGCCTTTCAGAAGTACTTGGAATAGCACTGCCTGGCAATGGATCAATACTTGCAACAGATCCAAGAAGACAGGAACTTGCAAGAGAAGCTGGTCGGCAGATAGTTAAACTTGTCAAAGCAGATCTTAAATTTAGAGATATAGTTGACGATAAAACGATAGAGAATGCTTTTACCCTTGATATAGCTATGGGCGGTTCCTCAAATACGGTTTTACATCTCCTTGCGATTGCTAACGAGGCTGGTATAGACTTTCCAGTTGAAAAAATAGATGAGATTTCAAGAAGAACACCTACATTATGTAAACTTGCTCCTGCTTCACAATATCATATGGAAGATTTAGATAGAGCAGGGGGAATATCTGCTATTTTAAAAGAGCTTTCTAAAAATAATCTTTTACATCTTGATAGACCTACTGTTTCATTAAAAACTCTTGGAGAGCTTATTGAAGATGCACAGATAAAAGATACAAATGTAATAAGACCTATTCACAATCCGTACAGTAAGACAGGAGGACTCGCTGTTTTATTCGGAAATATAGCTCCTTACGGTGGTGTTGTGAAAGCTGCAGCTGTTGATCCAAAGATAATGGTTCATAAAGGAAAAGCCGTATGTTTTGATAGTGAGGAAGAAGCGATAGCTGGAATAACTGGAGGAAAAGTAAAAGCAGGAGACGTTGTTGTTATAAGATATGAGGGACCTAAGGGAGGTCCGGGTATGAGAGAGATGCTTTCTCCTACATCTGCTATTATGGGAATGGGACTTGGAGATAAAGTGTCTCTTATTACAGACGGTAGATTTTCAGGTGCTACAAGGGGAGCATGTGTAGGGCATATATCTCCTGAAGCTGCTGCAGGTGGACCAATAGGAATAATAGAAGATGGTGATGAGATACTTATTGACATTCCAAACAGAAAGATAGAACTTTTAATATCAGAAGAAGAGTTTAAAAAGAGAATGAAAGATTTTAAACCTAAAAAGAAAGAGATAAAAAGTAAATGGCTTAGAAGATATTCAAAATTCGTTACTTCTGCCAACAAAGGAGCAGTACTATCTGACAGTTGCGACTAATCAGATATAGAGGTAGTTAATTGAAAAGATTAAAAAGTTCAGAATCCGTTTGTCAGGGACATCCTGATAAAATAGCAGATATAATTTCTGATGCCATATTAGATGAACTTATAAGAAAAGATCCATATACAAAGGCTTCTATAGAAACGCTTATTACAACCGGACTTGTTCACGTTTCTGGGGAGCTATCTACAGACGCTTATGTCGATATACCTGAGATAGTTAGAGGTTCCTTGATAGAAATAGGATATACAAAGCCAGAGTATGGATTTGATGGATATACTGCAGGTGTAATTACAACAATAAGTGATCAGAGTCCGGAGCTTGCTCTTGGAATTCCGTCTGGTGGTGCGGGAGATACATGTATAGTTGTTGGTTATGCAACAGATGAAACTGAGAATTTTATGCCTTTGGCCTGTAATATAGCTAATGAATTAACATTTACGCTTGATGAGATGAGAAAGGATGATATTTTTCCATTTTTAAGACCTGACGGAAAATCAATAGTTGTAGTTGAGTATGATAATGGTAAACCTTTTAGGGTTGATAGTGTTACTGTTCTTATACAGCATGAGCCGTACATAACCGAGTTTGATCTCAGAGAAAAGATTGAGGAAAAAATTGTAAAAAGGGTAATTCCTCAGGGGTTTATTGACGAAAAGACAAAAATAATAATCAATCCAATAGGTAGATTTGTAATAGGTGGTCCTATGGCAGATACTGGTCTTACAGGAAGAAAAACAATAGCTGATGCTTATGGAACAGCAGCTCCATCAGGAGGAAGTGCTTTTTCAGGAAAAGATCCTACAAAAATAGATAGATCAGCATCTTATATGGCAAGGTGTATAGCAAAACATATTGTTGCTTCAGGTATATCAAAGGAGGCAACTGTTGAACTGGTGTATATAATTGGGATGGAGTATCCTGTTTCGATAGATATTAAGGTAGATGCGGATATAGATAAAGAAAGATTGATAAAAAAAATAAGAGATATATTTGATCTATCTCCTTCAGGAATTATAGACAAACTTAATCTTAGAAGACCTATATACAAAAAAACCTCAATGTACGGTCATTTTGGTAAAAAGGATGAGGATTTTATCTGGGAACAATTAGATAATAAAATATTGAGGGAGTTAAAAGATGTCTGAAGAACATATTTATGATTTTGAGGTTTTCAGAGCACTTGTTGAACTTGAGATTAACAGAATTGAGAGGTACAGGAAGAGCAATACTTTTTCTATAGCATTCTTATATGCGCCAAATCTTGCTAAAGAAATTGAAGAAAAAAAGCCTAAAGGTATTGATATCGTCTTTAAAATTAAAAACCATTTAAGGTCAACAGATGTTATAACGCCTGTAGAAGAAGATTTTGTATTTTTATTTTTTCCTGAAACAGGTAAGGAAAGTGTGGGCAAGGTAATAGAAAGAATAAAAAAAATGTTTAAAGATAAGGAGATTATTGAGGGTATAGCTTCATATCCTGAAGATGGAAAAGACAAATACCAGCTTTTTAATAAGCTTGTCGATATTATGAATAAAAAGCTGATTCCTGTAATAGAACTATCATCGGAAGAACGTTAGAACAGTTTTCCAGCAACTATATCATAGGTGGCATAGATAAAAATTTCGCTAAGTGAGGGATGAAAATATATAAAGTTATGAAGGTCTTCTGCTGTATATCTTTCTTTAACCGCCATCTGAATTATATGTATCAGTTCTGATGCACCTGTTCCTACAATCGTTCCACCTATTATCCTTTTACTATCTTTTTCAAAAACAAGTCTTACAAAACCTTCAGATTCATGTTCATCGACGGCTTTCTCATTGTATGTGTATGGATAGTATCCAGTTGTTACTTCAATTCCTTTTTCTTTAGCCTGATTTTCGTTTAATCCAACTGTTGCAATCTCGAAACCGGAGAAAAGGACATAGGGAATAAGACTGTAATCTGCTTCTACGTTATTACCTGTTATGTTATCTACCGCTATTTTTGCTTCATAGCTTGCTGTATATGCAAGCATTGGAGAATTTACAACATCACCGCAAGCATATATATTTTCAAAGTTTGTCTGCATCTTTCCATTTACCTTAATAAAGCCTTTTTCGTCTTTTACAATACCTATGGTATCTATATCTGTGTTTGGCTTTCTTCCTATAGAGAGCAGCATTTTATCAGCTAAAAGCTGATTCCCGTCTGAAAGTTCTACCTGAACTTTGTTATCTATTATTTTGTAACTTTCTACCGTTGTCTTGAGATATGTTTTTATTTTCATCTTTTTAAACTTTCTCAGAAGGTACCTTGATACCTCTTCAGTTATGTTCGGCATTGGCAACAGTCTATCCAGAAGTTCAACAATATGAACTTTGCTTCCATAGGCTGATAATATGTATCCAAGCTCACAGCCGGCAACGCCGCCTCCAATTATGACGATCTCTTCTGGTAAATCTTCTGTTTTTTCAAGGAGATCTTCGGTAGTTATAATATATTTTCCATCCGGAATAATATTTCCAACAGATACAGGAATAGACCCTGTTGATATAAGAATATTCTTTCCTTTTATTATCTCTTTAGAACCGTCTTCTTTCCTAACTTCTATTTCGTTTTGCCCGATAATCTTACCTTCACCCTTGTAGATAGGAACTTTTTTTGTCTTAAGGAGCATATTGAGGCTTTTTCTCAAAAAGGATATGGCTTTATCTTTTCCCTGAACTGCTTTACTAAAATTTATGGAATAGTCATTGATATCGATTCCGTATTCCTTCAGGATAGGCAGTTTTTCAATCTGGTGTGCACCAGTCCAGAAATATTTTGTTGGAATACATGCACGGTTAAGGCAGTTTCCACCGATTTTACTCTTTTCAACAATAGCTATTTTTAATTTTTTTCTTAAAGCTGTTAGGGCGGCTTCATATCCGCCGGGACCCATACCCAATATTATAAGATCATACATTTTTTAACCTTTAGCTACAGTTATCATCATTATCTCCAATAAATTGATCAAACATAATGTGTGCACCAACCTCAATTTTAACATCATTATCATACAGAACTTCGTTTCCATGTATAATAAGTTTTATGTTGTAAATACCTGTCTGATTGTTGTTGTAGAAGTCTGCCTTTAAGTCCTGTGCTGCTACTACAAAACTGCATGTTGTTTCAGTTTCAGGCTGAACCGTACAAGCTGTAGGATACTTCCTTGGATTTATTCTTGGAGATGTGGAGTTTGCTGGATAATACTCAACTGTGTAGCTTGTAAATGTTACATCAGAGGGTATGACACCGCTTTTTATAGGAACAGATTTAAATGTTACGGAAACAGTAACGTTACTTGCAGGTATTACGTAATCGTCACAGATGTTGTCGCCGTCATAATCTTTTCTGTCAACAATATCAGCCTGAATATAGTTGGGATCTATACCTAATGTATCTATAAATACAGAATTACCAACATCTGAACCGGGACCAGTTCCACAGGAGTTAAGCAAGAAAATAAAACCTCCTGCCATCACAGATTTAAAGAGTGATTTTTTATATCCCTCAGATGATGAAAATATCCCTTTAAAGAAAATCATCTAACCATTCCTCCTGATTACTCGTATATTATCTTTGGAGTAATAAATATGAGAAGTTCTTTATTTGTTGTGTTTATTCCTTTATTTTTGAACATCCATCCGAGTAGTGGAACATTTCTCAGACCGGGAACACCATTTTCTGTTTCCTGTTCAGTTTTTTCAAGAATACCACCTATTACAATAGTTGTTCCGTCTTTTGCTATCACCTTACTTGTTATGCTTTTTGTATTTATAGGAGGCTGACCATTAACGGCTCTCCCAAAATCTGGAACATCCTGCGTCAGTTCTATATTCATTATTATATTTCCATCAAGAGTAGTTCTTGGTATAACATTTAATTTTAAAAGAGCTTTCTTAAATTGAACTCTTGCTATAGCTGCTCCACCAGCAGCACCAAATGTTGAGTAAGGAACTTCTATACCCTGTGATATTTCAGCACCTTCTCCATCTATAGTTATAACTTTAGGTCTCGATAGTATTCTTGATTTCCCTATCTGTTCAAGGGCAGATAGTTGTATGTCAAGACTTGTGGTTAAACCTCTTACTATACCTATAGACATTGAAGCTCCTTTTCCAATATCAACATTGCCTGCAGGAAAATCAAACATATAACCTGTTGCTGTTCCGGTTGAGATACCATAACCAACACTTCCTGTTCCTCCAGATGCTGCAAATCCCCACTGTATTCCAAGATCTCTTTTATAATTTGATTCTATTTGAACTATGCGGGCTTCAATGGCGATCTGGTAAGGTCTTTTTAGAAGAACATCTGAGAAATCTTTGTATATCTTGTCGATAACTTCCGGTATATCTGTTATGCAAACCTTAGGGAGTGAGGTTATTATATTTTTCTCTTTTTCAGTGGCATAGGTTGATATTGTACTTCCACCTGTCGTTGCACCAGTTCCGCCTGTGGTCTGTTTTTCAACACCGAGAGCTTTTGATATCTCTTTTGATTTATAAATAACAGATCCATATTTTGTAAGGTAGCTTTCTTTAATTGTTATGAGTAGCTCGGCAGGTTCAAGAGCTCTTACATAGTAGCATTTCGTCTTTATATCAATTTTCTGGGCTTTTGCTATAATTTTGCTTATCTTTGAGATATTTGATTTTATTTCTATTACTGTAAGTTTCCCCGTCTTAGGATTATATTTGTATCTTCCGTAAGATGATAAATTTTCAACAAGTTCGTCCTCTATCTCTTTAAATTCTTTGTAAGGTATTTCAACCTCTTTTTTAACAAGTAAGGATTCTATCTCTGCTCTTTTGGTTCTTATTTTCTTGAGTTCTTCCTCCCTCTCTTCTTCTAACTTTGCTAATTTTTCAGCTTCCTTCTCAAGAGGTTTTTTATACTCTTCTATTAACTGTCTGATTTTCTGTATATTTTCTTTTGTATCTCTTACATATATTGCATTGCTTGTCTTATATACTTTTAGTTCTCCCGTAGGAGATACATTTGCTTCAACAAGCTCTACAAAGCTTTCAAAAAGCTCTTTTCCTAAATATTTAGTAATAACAGGGGATACTGTTATAAGTGTTTCTTCAGCCGGTTTTATAATATAAAGATTTCCTTCCCTTATGTATGTCAGACCGTTTTCTTTTAAGGCAAGTTTGAACAGCATCTCTATGGATGTAGGTTTTCTTATAGATAAATATACAGCATTGTCTTTACTTTTTAACGCTTCTTTATCCCATACTATGTTTTTGTTTGACAGTTTTGATACAACATCTATAAAAGTGCTTAGCTTAGCTCCATAAAACTCAGCGGTTACTCTTTGCTGAGAGTAAGATTTAAAACTCAGGATTAGCATAAACGTTAATATTGAGACGGTTATCTTTCTCATTTTTTACTCCCCTGTTATATTAAGGTCTTCTTTTGATATGCCGAGACTGCTTTTTAAAATGTTTTCTGGATCTTTTTCTGTTTTTATAAGCTTCGCTCCTTCAGGAGTTTCAATTACTATGTATTTATTTCCTTTCTCATCTTTTATGTATCCTACTGTGTTTTCCATACCGGTAAATATTTCATCCTGTGAGTATGATACGCAATACGCCAACAATCCTATAATAATAACAGCAGCGATCTTTTTCATTTTATTTTCCCTCAGGTAAGTAGTATGTTGAAACAACCATGCTTATCTGTAAAAGATTAGATGCCTGTTTTTTCTTTCCTGTTTTTTTTGCCCTTTCTATAACTACTTTATCTACTCTTAAATATCTTTCGCTCTTTGATAGGTTTCTTATGAATTTTAACAGCTCTGAAACTTCGCCTACCAGATCAAGGGATATAACTATCCTTTTCATGTTTACAGATGATTTAACTTTTTTTCCTTTTGATGGTGCAAGAATTTCAAGTCTGTCTTCAAGCTTGTTGTATCTAAGGAATATGTCTTCAGTTTTTGAAACTTTAAAACTGTTTAATGTCATTTTTGAGTTAAATACTGAAGAAGATATGAAAGACAGGATGTACTGTATATCTTCCTGAGGTGGGACGATATCTTTAAGTTCTTCAAGCTGTTTATTTAGTTGTTCTATTTCTTTCTGGACAGTAACATATTTTTCCTCAAGTTTTTTTCTTATTTCCGGTCTCGCAGCCCTTTTAAGCCTCTCTACCTGTAGCTGTAGCGACTGGACCTCGTCCTGAAGATTTTTCTTTTCATTCAGCTTGCCTTCTATCATTACCATATATATTCCATATAAAATCATAACTGAGAACAGGAATATAACGAGCATCTTCTGCCATTCAGGAAGCTCTGCCCATTGAGCTTTTAAAGATTCTAAATTCAAAACAAAGACCCTCCGGCTGTTATTCCTTTTCTTCTATCTGCCATTTTCCCATATTAAAACTGAAAGAGTAATAATTAACATTCTTTCCAGCCTCTCTTGCTGTGGATTTAAACTTAAGGTCTGTATAATATCTGGAAAGATTATTGTAAAACTCAGATATAAATCTTGGATTAAATGTAAATCCGGATAGATTTGATCTTGATCTTGTTATCTCAAGCTTATTCAACCATATACCGTCAGGCATACTTGCTGCTATGGAAGTTATCATAGGAATAAAATCTGTTTTCTCGCTTGAGAGCTTTTCAAATATAGCCATTTTAAGTTTTGTTTCCTCTTTTAATTTTTCAGCTTCTGCAACTTTTTTCTTAAGTTTTCTTATTTCCTGTTCTATATCTTTGTATTTTGCTCTTTCTTCAACTAATCTCTGTTTTTTTTCCTGAAGTTTATTCACAGTTACATTTAGATAAGTTAAATAAAGAAGTTCACCAGCTATTAGTACAACTGGAATTCCTATATACAGTACGGTTTTACTTTTTATAACTTCTATTCCTATTTTTCTCCGCTCAAGCTTTTTCTTTACTTTCTCTGGATTAAGGTTTATCTTAATCATCATTAAATCTCCTGTATGCTAATCCAAAAGGAACGTTAAATACGCTCATGGACGTACTTCCTTCAAGTTTTATACCAAGAGCTGTTACAGGTTCGAGCTCTACAAGTGTAAATCTTGTTGTAAACTTAAGCTGCATGTATGCCTGTATCTCAGGGAATTTTCCAGAAAGGCCTGATATGTATATAACCTTAGGCTCATTTATTGTTAGGAAAAAGTAATTTATCTCATTTATAAGTCTGTCAACAACATTTTCCTTTTCGTCTGGATCCATTTCCTCATATCTTCTCGCATCAAAGTTTAAAGTCTGGACTATTATATTGTTGTGGAAAAACATTAGATAGGATTCGTTGTAGTCAAGGTGTATAATACATATGTTTGTTTCTTCTTTTAGTTTTGGATCTTTTTCTTTCCTTAGTTCTGCTAAATTTAAAAGAGCTATACCTTCTGAATCTATAATATCTGCCTCTATTCCTGCATGACCTAAGATTTCCTGAACATTCTCTATATCCTCAATTTTTGAAATAACCACAATAACCGTCAGCATATCTTTATCTTCATTAATAATATCGTAGTCGTATATCGTTTTTCCCTTCAGACTTTTTATGTCTTCTCTTATATTCCATTCAACAGCCTCTTCTATCTCTTTTGGAGACATTTTGGGGAGTTTTATAGTCTTGAATAAGGTAGAACTTATAGGTATGCTGACTATAACATTTTTCACATGTATGTCTCTTTTTTCTAACTCTTCCTTAATAAGATTTCCTGATTCTTCCTTATCTTCAAGTATGGACAGTTCAAACGGCATTATAGGTATAGAAAAATGTCCTGCTGATTTTTCAAGAACAGCCACACGGGCAAAATTCTTGTCAAGCTGTATTCCTACACTGATCTTCTCCTTCTGGAACAAATTTTGAAACGGTTTCAAAACTGTTTCTGAAATATTCATAAGTCCCCCAAGTTCTTAAAATATTCTAAAATCTTTTTATTTAATATACAGTATCGGATAAAAAACGGGAAGGCTTAAGGAAACCTTCCCTTTTTATTAACTGTCGTGTAGTCCAAGTTTTTTTTCTATCTCATAAACGGCTTTTGTTGTTTTTAATACAGCATCAGGATTTATAGAAATGGTATCTATTCCCTGTTCAACTAAGAACTGGGCAAAATCAGGATAATCAGATGGACCCTGTCCACATATCCCGATTTTTCTTCCATGTTCTTTTGCTGTTTTTATTACCTGTGCTATCAGCCTTTTAACTGCCTCATTTCTTTCGTCGTATATATGGGCTATAAGTGAAGAATCTCTATCAAGACCAAGTGTTAGCTGTGTAAGATCGTTTGATCCGATTGAAAAACCATCAAAATATTCTGAAAATTGATCAGCCAGAACAACATTTGAAGGAAGTTCGCACATAACATAAACTTCAAGTCCGTTTTCTCCTCTTCTAAGCCCAAATTCTTCCATAACTTCAAGAACTTTTTTGCCTTCTTCAGGTGTTCTGCAGAATGGAACCATAACTTTTACATTTGTGAGCCCCATTTTGTTTCTAACTCTAAGTATAGCTTTACACTCAAGACCAAAAGCCTCTTTGTACTGGGGAGAGTAGTACCTTGATGCCCCTCTCCATCCAAGCATTGGATTTTCTTCCTTGGGTTCAAAATGCTTTCCGCCTATCAGATTCGCATATTCGTTGGATTTAAAATCTGAAAATCTTACTATTACTGGTTTTGGATAAAATGCTGCTGCTATTCTTGCTATCCCATAAGAAAGCTTTTTTATAAAGTATTCTTCTTTATTGTCGTAACCAAATGTTTTGTCTTCTATAAGTTGTGCAAGTTCAGGATCTTTCTCTTTTATCTCGTCAAACTTTATGAGGGCAAGTGGATGAATGGCTATATAATTATTTATTATGAACTCTTCCCTTGCAAGACCCACGCCTGAATTTGGTAAAAACGAGAAATCAAAAGCTCCTTCAGGTGATGCTACATTCATCATAATAGGTGTTTTAGTTTTTGGAAGTGTATTTATGTCAACCTCCTCAACCTCGTACTCTATAACTCCATTATAAACGTATCCTACATCTCCCTCTGCACATGAGACTGTTACTTCCATTTCATCTTTTAATACCTCTGTAGCATTTCCTGTTCCAACAACTGCTGGAACACCAAGTTCTCTTGCAACGATAGCAGCATGACATGTTCTACCTCCCCTATTTGTAACAATAGCTGCTGCCTGTTTCATTATTGGCTCCCAGTCTGGATCTGTCATATCTGTTACCAGAACGTCTCCTGGCTTAAAATCTTTTGCATCTTCAAGTGAGTACATCAGCTTCACTTTTCCCGTTGCAACCTTATCTCCTACAGCTATTCCCTGCACTAACCTCTTTGTTGCTCTTTCCTCATAAGGTTCTATAATCTTATAAACAGTTATTTTTGAGTGATCTTTTCTTGAATGTATCGTTTCTGGTCTTGCCTGAACTATAAAAAGCTCGTCAAGTTCGCCATCCTTAGCCCATTCAACATCCATAGGCGTCCATTTGTCGTATTTTTCAGAGTAGTATTCCTCTATTTTCATTATCCAGTCAGCAAGTTTCAAGACCTCATCGTCTGTAAGACAAAACTGTTTTTGTTTTTCTTCAGGAACCTGAACTATTTTTACCCTTTCTTCATCAGTTGTACCATAAACCATTTTGTGGGTTTTCTTTCCTAATTTTTTCTCTATGATAGCTTCATAACCCTGCTTAAATGTAGGTTTGAAAACAAGCCACTCGTCTGGAGTTATAGCTCCCTGAACTACCATCTCACCAAGACCGTAAGCACCATTAATAAGCACAACATCTTTAAAACCGCTTTCCGTGTCAAGCGAGAATCCAACGCCAGCAGAAGCAAGATCTGATCTTACCATTTTCTGAATACCAACAGCCAGGCCTATAGCAAAGTGATCGAAACCGAATGATTCTCTGTAGGATATAGCTCTATCTGTAAATAGTGAAGCAAAACAATTTTTTATGGCTGTCAAGAGTGTTTCATCACCTTTTATGTTGAGGTATGTTTCTTGCTGTCCTGCAAAGGAAGCGTCAGGGAGATCTTCAGCTGTTGCGGAAGATCTTACTGCAACATCAACTCTATGTCTTTTGTACATCTCACTCAGTTTTTCATAATGTTCTACAATCATATTTTTAAGATCTTCAGGAAACTCACCTCCTTTTATCATTTCCCTTACGGTGAGTCCCCTTTTCTGGAGATCAAACACATCGTTTGGATCAAGACCTTTAAGGGCTTCCTTTATTTTTTCTGAGAGTTTGTTATACTTGATGAAATATCTATATGCTTCTGCTGTTACAACAAATCCCATTGGAATTTTTATTCCTTTTGGGGAGAGACCTTTTATCATCTCTCCAAGAGATGCATTTTTTCCTCCGACAAGCTCCACATCCTCTATTCCGACCTCATCAAGCCAGACAACAAGTTTGTTTTTGGACATAATATATCCTCCTGTCTTATCTATTAAGTTGTTATTTTAGTAAAATCAGCAATTTTCCTAAACATGCTGTTTATAAGTTTCATAAGAGAAAGTCTATTTTCCCTCAATTTTTTATCTTCAGTCATTACCATAACATTATCAAAGAATCTATCTATAAAAGGTTTTATTTTTAGAAGTTCATTGAGGGCTTCAGAATATCTTTTGTCTTCAACATTTTTTGAAAATATCTCATTTATCTCAGTGTATTTTTTATATAGATCTTTTTCTTCTTTTTCTAATAGCGTATTTGGATCAAAATGTTCTTTAAAACCTTCTGGTATTATTCTTCCAACCCTTTTAAATACGGTCATAATGTCAGAAAATTCGGGATTTTCTTTCAGTTCCTGAATACTTCTGATTTTTAGATAGTTTCTATAAAAATTATAATTTTTAACAGATAGAACAGAGTTTATAATGTCCGTATCAAATCCTTTTTCTTTCATATAAGCGGTAAATCTTCCTTCCATAAAGTCCAGTATTTCTGGAGTAGTTTTTTCATCAAATATTACCTTCCATTCTTTTTCTATCTCTGCAAGTCTGAGTAGCTTTACTTTTCTGGATTCTTTTGAAATCTCTTGGAGGAACTTTTTTAGATCAAGATCTATCTGCTTTTCCACAAGAAGTCTTATAATGCCTATACTATTTCTCCTTATACCGAATGGGTCTGCAGTTGCTTTTGGTTTTTCACCTATGGAAATAAAGGATATGACAGTATCAAGTTTATCAGAAAGAGATAGTATAGTACCGATCTCAGTTTCTGGAAGATTATCATCTGATGTTTTTGGAAGGTAATGTTCATATATAGCTTTTGCTACTTCTGGTTTTTCTCCCTGTTTTAACGCATAATGCATTCCCATAATTCCTTGTAGTTCGTCAAACTCTTTAACCATCTCTGTGAGAAGATCGCATTTTGATAGTCTGTTTGCCCTCAACAGATCTTTTATATTTCTAAATCTGAGAATTCTACTGAGTAGAACAGCTATTTCCCCATTTCTTTTTACCTTTTCAAGCATCGATCCGAGTTTGTGGTGAAACTGTATTCCTTCAAGCCCTTGACAGAAATCTTCAAGGCTGTGTTTGAGATCCTCTTCATAAAAAAATAGAGCATCTTCAAGTCTTGCTTTCAGAACTTTTTCATATCCGTTTTTTACTTTTTCCCTGTCCTTAACAGCCGTATTTGAAAAAGCAAGAAATTTAGGCAACAGTTTTCCGTCCTTCTCAAAATTAAAGAATCTCTGGTGAACTTTACATACCGTTATGATAACCTCTTTTGGAAGTATCAGGTACTCAGGTGAAAAATCTCCAAGAATTCCTACAGGAAACTCGGTAAGGTTTGTTACTTCATCCATTAGATCTTCGTCAACGACTGGATCAGCATTTATAGAATTTGCAAGACCGGTTAATTGTGTTCTTATAGCTTCTTTTCTCTCATCATATTTTGGAATTATATACCCAAGTTTCATTATTTGATAATAAGAATCGGCATTTTTTATCTCTTTTTTTTCTCCCCTTCCAAGAGGATGGGTCATAAATCTATGAAGATATGTATATCTGTCTGCATATATTCCCGCGACACTGAAGGTTACAATCTCATCATTTAACAGTGATACAATCCATCTAATAGGTCTTGAAAATCTAAATCCTGTATCATTCCACCTCATAAGTTTTGGAAAAGGTATTTTTGATATAATGTCTGGAATGATTTCAGCAATAAATGATCTTATATCCCTGCCTTCTTGTATTAAAGTTGCTCCTATATATCTACCTTTTTCATTTTCAATTATCTTTAATTTTTCCACAGGTATATTGTGTTTAGATGCAAATGCAAGAGCTGCTTTTGTAAAATTTCCATCCCTGTCAATACCCACTTTAGCAGGTGGTCCTAAAATGGTTTTTTCTTCAGGAGGTTCTTTATCCATTAAATTACTGATTAAAAAACCTATCCTCCTTGGTGTTCCAAAAACTGATATATTTTCCTCTGTTTTATACCCAAAAAAATTTTCAAAAATCTTTTCCAGATCTTCCTTAAGATAAGAAATAGCTGTATTAACAGCTTCTGGAGGAAGTTCCTCACAACCTATCTCAAGTAAATATTTTTTCATTTATACCTCTACCTTTCTCTTTTTAATCATTGGAAATCCAAGTTCTTCCCTGTGCTTTACGAAAGCTTTTGCACATTCTCTTGCAAGATCTCTTACTCTTCCAATAAATCTCGCTCTCTCATTTACAGATAATGCACCTCTTGCATCTAAAAGATTAAATATGTGTGAACATTTCAGGGCAAAATCATAAGCCGGAATTGGAAGGTTTTTTTCTATAAGCTTAAAACCTTCTTTCTCATACATATCAAACGTTTCAAAAAGCATATTTATATCTGCTTCCTCAAAGTTATAAACCGACCATTGTCTCTCGGATTCTTTATAAATATCTCCGTATGTTAAGCCTTCAGCCCATACTATATCGTAAACACTATCAACATTTTGCAGATATGTTGCTATTCTTTCAAGACCATAAGTTATCTCAACGCTTATAACAGGTAGATCAAGACTTCCAACCTGCTGGAAATATGTAAACTGTGTAATTTCCATTCCATCAAGCCAGACTTCCCAGCCGAGACCCCATGCTCCGAGTGTTGGACTTTCCCAATCGTCTTCAACAAACCTTATATCATGCTGTGAAAGATCTATCCCTAATGCTTCGAGACTTTGTAAGTAGAGTTCCTGAGGATTTTCTGGTGAAGGTTTAAGTATAACCTGAAACTGGTAGTAATGCTGTAGTCTGTTTGGATTTTCTCCATATCTACCATCTTTAGGTCTTCTTGAAGGTTCAACATAGCATACATTCCAGTCTTCTGGTCCAAGAGTTCTCAAAAAAGTTGCAGGATTCATTGTTCCAGCTCCAACCTCGATGTCATAAGGCTGCCATAAAATACATCCCTTATCAGTCCAGAATTTTTGTAATCTCTGTATAATTTCCTGAAATGTAAGAAAGTTTTTATTATCAGTCATCTACCTGCTTCCTTTAATAGTTACAACATAATTATTTTACCTTATGTGGATACCCTTTAACAACTTAATACAGTAATGCTCTTAAAAATATTGTTGCGTATGATCCTGTGGGAAGAAAGAAATTTATTCTTAAACTATTCTTTGTTTTTTCTGTTATCTTTATATCTTTTGGTAGTACAACAGCCTTTCTTTCACCGTCTGTAAGAGCTTTTATACCTGCTACTTCCTTTCCTAAATCATCCTCTTTTAAACCTACTTCTCTCAGGGTTTCTTCAATAATACCGGAAAGAATTGTGTCGTCTGTTCTGTACTCTCTGTTAACGAAGGGTATTTTCAGATTTTTTATATAATCAATATCAAAAATTTTGGTATAAAAAGACAGATACCATCTGTTTATAAATTTTATCTTTTTGTATGGATATTTTCTTTCTATATACTTCCTTAAATATTCATTCCATAAGTAAGACTGAAAAGCAAAATTAAACATAAGCCTTATATTCTTAGGAAGTATTCTCACAGCTTTTTCAAAAGATAAACCTCTTTTCAATCCAAGTATAAGATCTCTTTCGTAACTCTCAAGCTTCCATTTCAGATCCCTGTATAATTCATTCCATTTTCCCCAATTTTTAACATTGCCTTTTATTGAGAAGTAGATCCTTAGAGCTTTTTCTGTTTCACCCCTAAGAAGATATAAAAATATAAAATCGTTTCTGCCTTTTACACTTCCAAACCTCTGCTCCCCAAAATAATTTGGAAAACCATTATCTACTATCCTGTTAAGATTTTCATAAAGTCTTTCTTTTTTATCTTTATCAATGTTACGTATTTTGATACTAAATTTATTTCCCTTGTTATCACCAAGTTTGATACAGTTTTCACAATATCCTAACTTTTCAAGGCTGAATGAGCTTGATTTCAAAAAATCTGGATTATCTACCTTTCTCCATCTGCCGTTTTTTAAGGTAAAAGCCGTTTTCTCAGGTAGTTTTGCGTCTGATGGAAAGGATAGATACTGAGTAGTTATACCAAATTTATCTTTTAGCCCTGCAAATCCTATATCTGATGGTTTTAGCCTCAGATAGGATGAGAGGTATCTTATTATCTGTATTGTTGATAGATTTGCTTTTTTTAGTTTGTATATCTGGAAATCTCCATTATCTTTGATTTTTTTATTAATAACTTCTTCAACTATAAAGTCTGAAAGCTCCTTTTTAATATAATAATCAAGAGGCTTCATCAATTTCTATAATATTGCAGTTTTCTAAAAAAGTTCAATATTAATTAGTTTGATATAATCTATTAGTCAGCATGAAAAAAGGTGGTGGTCTTGTTAAAAAAGATATTTATCTACGGATTTATCGTTTCCCTTATGGTTTTTTCCACCTCTGTATTTTTTATTATATGGGTGAATAGCAGAAATTTGCCTGACGTAAGAAATCTTGAGTACTGGAAGCCTAGTCAGGTAACAAAGGTATATGCATCTGATGGTTCGATTCTGACAGAGTTTTACATACAGAGAAGACAGTATGTTCCAATAAATAAAATTCCTGATTTTGTTAAAAATGCTTTTATCGCTATAGAGGACAGAACTTTTTATGACAATATAGGAATTGATCCTGTGGGAATATTGAGAGCGGCTGTGATGAATCTTCTTTCTGGAAAAATAGTAGCAGGTGGAAGTACTATATCACAACAGCTAATTAAGAATCTTTTCTTGACTCCTGAAAGAAGTCTATCGAGAAAAGTAAAAGAGATGATACTTGCTATAAGATTAAACAGGGTGTATCCAAAGGATAAGATACTTGAGATGTATCTGAATCAGATATATCTTGGTCATGGGGCTTATGGTGTAGAATCGGCATCTCAGGTTTACTTTGGAAAACATGTCTGGGAGCTTGATGTTTGTGAGGCTGCTGTTTTGGCTGGACTTCCAAAAGCACCGAGCAGATATGACCCATATAAAAATATGGAAGGTGCAACAGAAAGAAGAGATGCGGTTCTTCAGAGTATGCTTGAGGAAGGTTATATTGATATAAACACAGCAAAAAGGTGTTTTGAACAAAAAATAAAACTAAGGGAAGTAGATGAGGAAGATATAGATATTAAAGATTACTTTACTGAGATGGTAAGACAGTGGTTTGCCTCAAGATATGGAATTGATGAGCTTTATAAAGGGGGATATAAGATATACACAACGGTTGATAAGAATCTTTTAAGAAATGCCCATTATGTGATTAAGGATCATCTTGAAAATCTCCAGATTATGGTAGGTTTTCCAAAACTAAAAGAAGATGAGATAGAAAGACTTATGAAGGAGTATGAGGAACAATCAGCTGAGAAACTTGTAAAAAATAACATATATATTGGGATAATAAAAAAGGTCTTAAAAAGAAAGGTTTATATAGATGTTAAAGATCATAAAGGTTACTTTGTTTTTCCGGGAAAACTTAAAAATGCCAAAAAGGGAATTCCAGTTTATGTAAGATATATTGAAGGCGAAAGATTTGAGTTTGTTCCGTATTTAGAGGGAGCGATTGTAGCTATAGATCATACAACGGGGGCTGTAAGGGCTGTAGTAGGCGGTTATGATTTTTTAAAAACAAAATTTAACCGGGCTGTTCAGGCTAAAAGACAGCCTGGTTCAGCCTTTAAGCCTATAGTTTATACAGCGGCTATACTTAAAGGGTACACCCAGATCTCTCTGCTGAACGATGAGCCTGTAGCTATCTGGGATCCTGATAGGTTTGAGGAATGGATACCTGAAAATTATGATAGAGAATACCATGGTGAGGTTACGTTAAGATACGCTCTTTCTCACAGTTTAAATGCAGCATCTGTAAATCTTTTTCTTGATGTTGGGTATAACTCTGTTATATCACTTGCCTATCAGATGGGTATAAAAACTAAACTTCCAAAGGTTCCATCACTTGTGCTGGGAAGTGCTGATATATCCCCTATTGAGCTTGCTACAGTTTATTCCGTTTTTGCAAATGGAGGAATGAGATGCGAGCCTTACTTTATAGAAAAGGTTGAAGATTTTTCTGGAAATGTTCTTTATAAGCATGAAAAGGATTGTGTTTATATAATTCCTGAGGAAGAGAATGCTGTGATGGTGGATCTTTTAAAAGCTGTTGTGAAGGAAGGAACAGGAAGGAAAGCTAAGGTTTTGGGATTTCCTGTTGCAGGAAAAACAGGAACAACTGACGATTATACAGATGCATGGTTTGCAGGTTTTTCCCCAAAGCTGACAACAGTTGTGTGGGTTGGTTATGATACTAAAAAGAAGATAGGATGGAAGATGACAGGAGCAAAGGCTGCACTACCTATATGGATAGATTTTATGGCAACAGCACATACGGATGAAGAGATACCAGATTTTCCACTACCTGAAGGCGTTGCTTATGTTCCCATAGATCCCGAGAGCAGACTGATTGCAAATGATCACTGTCCTGGAGAAAATATACTTTTTATTATAGGAACAGAACCAGAAATTGATTGTGATGGAAACCTTGTTATTGAAAATTCAAAAATAGATCAGATAAAAGAGATATTTGATATACCTGAAATGAAAAACAGAATAGATACACCTGAAAAAATTATAGATAATAATGGTAATTTTATTTTTGATACAAATTAAGGAGATATCAAATGGAATATAAATTTCCTGATGAAAGAGGTTACTATGGTTCATTTGGAGGTAAGTTCCTCCCTGAAACGTTGATTCCAGCCCTTGAAGAACTGGAAGATCAGTATGAAAAAATAAAAAATGACGGTGATTTTCAGAGAGAGCTTGTGTATTATCTACAAGAGTATGCAGGCAGACCAACTATACTATACTATGCTCGCAGACTTACAGAAGCTGTTGGAGGGGCAAAAATATACCTTAAGAGGGAAGATCTGCTCCATACAGGAGCACATAAAATAAATAACACACTTGGACAGGTCTTATTAACAAAAAAACTTGGAAAGAGAAGAATTATAGCTGAAACAGGAGCAGGACAGCATGGTGTTTCAACAGCAACAGCCGCCTCTTTGTTTGGACTTGAATGTGTTGTTTATATGGGTGAAGAGGATGCAGAAAGGCAGGCATTAAATGTTTTTAGAATGAAACTTCTTGGTGCTAAGGTGGAATTTGTTAAATCAGGAAGTAGAACCCTGAAAGATGCTGTCAACGAAGCTTTGAGAGATTGGGTAACAAATGTAAGAACTACACATTATGTTATAGGTTCTGCACTTGGACCTCATCCCTTTCCTGTGATTGTGAGAGATTTTCAGTCCATTATAGGAAAGGAAGCAAAAGAACAAATAATAGAGATTGAAGGAAGACTGCCAGATGCTGTTGTTGCTTGTGTTGGCGGAGGAAGTAATGCTATAGGTATATTTTATCCTTTTATACAGGACGATATGGTAAGGCTTGTTGGAGTGGAAGCAGAAGGTTACGGTATAGAGACGGGTCAGCATGCGGCAAGTATAAATGGTGGATCTGTAGGTGTTCTCCATGGAATGAAAACATATTTCTTACAGGATGAATGGGGACAGATAGAACACACACACTCAATATCTGCAGGTCTTGATTATCCTGGTGTTGGACCTGAGCACGCGTATCTTAAGGAAATAGGAAGAGCAGAATATATAACAGCAACAGACGAGGAGGCGCTTGAAGGTTTTATACTGCTTTCCAGGACAGAAGGTATAATTCCTGCTCTTGAAAGCTCTCATGCTGTTATAAAAGCTGTTGAAATCGCTAAGGATCTTGGTAAATACGGGGTGGTTATTATTAATCTATCAGGTAGAGGAGATAAAGATGTACAGCAGGTAAAGAATATTTTAGATACGGATCAAGACCTTTATAAAAGACTTGAAGATAAGCTTAGAAATAAATACAGGCTTTAGGTTGAGGAGGATAAATGTTAAATATAAAAGATCTCAATTTTAATGAACTTGAGAAATGGGTTAGAGATCTTGGATGGAGAAAATTTAGAGCAGAACAGATATCAAAATGGATATACAACAAAAAGGTGAACTCTTATGATGATATGACTGATCTTTCTAAGGATGTGAGAAATTATTTAAAGGAGAACACAAGACTTAATGTATTAACGCTTGTTACATATGAAAGATCATCTGATGATGGAAGTATAAAATTTTTATGGAAGCTCCATGATGGACATACTGTAGAGTCTGTATTTATTCCCGAAAGAGGACACAATACACTCTGTATCTCTACCCAGGTGGGATGTGCTGTAGGGTGTAAATTCTGTTTTACAACAAAAGATGGCCTTATAAGGAATCTGACAACAGCCGAGATAGTTGATCAGTATATTCAGTCCCAGATATTCGTTGGTCTGGAAAAAAGAATATCAAATATTGTTTACATGGGTATGGGAGAACCTCTTGCAAATTATGAGAATGTAAAAAGATCAGTTCAGATACTTACTGATAATAGAATGGCAGGACTTTCAAACAGAAAGATAACAATATCTTCAAGCGGTATTATCCATCAGATAAAAAGAATGTATCAAGATCAATCATTTCCTCAGGTAAGGCTTGCAGTTTCCTTAAATGCATCTGATCAGGAAACAAGAGAAAGAATTATGCCTGTTTCTCATACAAACAGACTGGAAGATCTTATGAAGACTTTAAACTTACTTCCTATTAAAACAGGTTTTAGAATTATGCTTGAGTATGTTCTTATTAAGGGAATAAATGATAAACCTGAGGATGCTCACAAACTTGCAAGGCTTATAGGAAGAAGCAAAAAAAGATACAAAGTAAATCTTATACCTTTCAATCCTTATCCAGGTACAGATTTTAAAAGACCAGAAAAAGAGAGAATAGAAAAATTTCAGAAAATACTCTGGCAGTATAATATAGGAGCTTTTGTAAGATGGAGTAAGGGTAGTGACATTTCCGCTGCATGTGGACAACTGAGGAAAAAAGAGATAGGTAGTCTTATAAATATAAGATAAAAACCTTCAAAAAAAACCGAAGATCAAATCCAGTATGAGATAATATTTCTGTAATCACGAATTTTGGAGATAGTATGATTATTGATACTGTATGTACCTACTGTGGGGTTGGATGTGATATATCATTTGAGGTTGTTGATGGAAAGATTAAAAGGGCATTTGCTAAAAAAGAAGGTCTTGTAAGTCAGGGTAAGCTTTGTATAAAGGGAAGGAAAGGATGGGAGTATCTTTATTCTTCTGAAAGAATAAGAAAACCAAGAATAAAAAAATCTTTTATTGATAAAAATTTAGATAGAATTCCTGAAAAAATAAGAAGAAATCTTGATAATCTTAAAGATTTTGATAATGAGTTTTATGAATCTGATCTTAAGCTTGCTGTTGAGTTAACAGCATGGAAACTACATGATATAAAAAATCTTTACGGTTCGAACTCCATAGCAGGGATAGGTGGTGCAAGAACCAGTTGTGAAAGCAGTTATCTATTTCAGAAGTTTATCAGGAAGTACATAGGATCGCCTCATATTGACAACTGTGCAAGGGTATGTCATTCACCTTCATTAAAAGGGATGAGAACAACCATAGGCGAAGGTGCAGCGACAAACCCTTTTGATGATATTTATGAATCAGAGTTTATTATTGTTATTGGATCAAATACAACAGAAGCACATCCTATTGTCGCGAACAGAATATTTGATGTGGTAAAAAATGGTGTAGATATAGCTGTAATAGATGTAAGAGATATAAAACTCTCAAGAATTGCAAAATACAACTGTATTATACCCTTTGAAACCAACCTTATGGTATTAAATATGATGGCTCAGGTTATTTTAGAGGAGGAACTTTATAACACTGAGTTTATTAAAAAAAGAACAAAAGGTTTTGAGGATTTCAGGGAGAAGATACTGAAAGATCCTTACGCGGATCCCTACTTTTTTAAAGCAGTAAAAGGTTATGAGCATTTATCTGAGGTAATAAGAGAAATTGCACGAAAGTATGCAGAAAAAAAATCCATTATACTTTGGGGTCTTGGAGTTACGGAACATATAGACGGAAGCAAGTCTGTTATGGCTATATCAAATCTTGCGCTTTTAACAGGAAATATTGGAAAAAAAGGGGCTGGACTTATACCTCTGAGAGGTCAGAACAATGTTCAGGGAACATGCGATATGGGATGTCTTCCTTATTTTGAACCTGACTACAGAAAACCTGAAAAGATCGGACTTATGACACCTGAAATAATAGATGAAGTTTTAAAGGGAAAAATAAAAGCTATTTATAATATAGGGGAAGATATAGCTCATATTCATCCTAATCAGAATAAGGTACATGAAGCCTTGAAAAATCTTGAGTTTCTTGTAGTTCATGAGCTTTTCCCAAATGAAATAACAGATTTTGCTGATATTATTTTTGGAGTAAAATCAGCTTATGAGAAGGAAGGTGTTTATATAAATGCTGAAAGAAGGCTTCATCTTTCTCAAGCTGTAATAGATTCCGATCTACCTGATGACTGGGAAATCTTAAGAGATATAGCATCTGTGCTTGGGTTTGATACATATTATAGATCATCTGAGGATGTCTGGAATGAAGTGAGGAAGGTTGCAAATGAGAGGTTTTCAGGTGCAACTTACAGAAAATTAAAAGAAAAAAGATTAGAAGGACTACAATGGCCTGTAAAAGATAAAGGAACAGAAATCCTTCATAAAGATCGGTTTAGAACATCTGATGGTTACGGTTATTTTCAGTATAACCAGTGGGAATATAGAGGAATGGTCAAAGATCTAATTGAACAGAATGATTTTTTCTATCTTACAACGGGAAGAATCGGAATACATTACAATAATGCTGTTCAGACAAAAAGGTGTAAATCTCTTGTTGAGAAAAACAGTGAGGATGTGCTTCTTTTAAGCACAGAAGACATGGATAGACTTAATAATGCTCAAAAGGTTATACTTAGATCTGATTATGGTGAGTCAGCTCCTTTGAGGGTGGTTTATACTGAAGATATAAAGAGGGGAACGGCTTTTGTTTCGTTTCACCATCCTGAAAGCAGGATAAACTTCCTATTTGGCGATGAATCTGACTGCTATGTTAAAACCGCTAAATTTAAATCTCTTAAGGTTTCTATCATTCCTGTTTAACGATCTCTTCCAATGGGACCGGCTTGCTGAAATAATAGCCCTGGCCGTAATCTATATCCAGGCTTTTTACTGTTACGTATATATCTTCGTTCTCAACATATTCTGCTACAGTTTTAATATCTGTTTTTTTGCAGAAGTTGTTTATTGTTTCTGTAACTACGTAGGATATTCTATCTTTGTGTATTGATTTTATTATATTTGCATCTATTTTTAGAAAGTCAACATCCAGCGTGATCAGATATATAAAGTTGGAATAACCGGATCCAAAATCGTCAATACCTATTTTATATCCAAAAGATTTAAGCCTTAGTAGAGCGTTTTGCATTTTTTCATAGGATGTTATACTTTCATTTTCTATGATCTCAAGGATAAGTCTTTCCGAAATTTTATCCTCAACAGCGATCTCCTCGAGGAGTTTGATTACAGCTTCTGTAAATAGGTCAGATGGAGAAAGGTTTATGCTTATCTTAAGATTTTTATGTTCTTTAAGTATATTTCTGTTATACTCTATGACAGATTTTGTTAGCCTTGAGTAAAGAAACGTATTCTCAATAACAGGTATGAATTTATTAGGGTATATTATATTTCCTTCCTGATCTACAAATCTAACAAGAGCTTCATAATGTGAAATCTTGCCTGTTTTGAGATCTACTATAGGCTGATAATGACATATAAATCTTTTTTCTTCAAGAAATCTCTGTATCTCGCCTATGGTTATATAACCGCTCTGGTCAGTTTTCTTCTCAGAATATATCTCTATTCTGTTTTTTCCGTTTGCTTTTGCCTGATAAAGGGCTATATCTGACTTTTTGATAGCATCGTATATGGAATGGCTTCTCTCTGTTGAAATATTAAGACCTATAGAAGCTGTAACTGATATTTCTTCACCATTAATGTTTATTTTCCTTTTTCTTATGTCCCTTAATAATCTTTCTGCTGCATTTATTGAAGCCTTTTTATCCTTTCTTCCAGCTTTAATAAGCACAAGAAACTCTTCTCCGCCGTATCTTATTACTATATCATCATCTTTTCTAACACTGTCTTTAATTGTTTCTGCAATCTTTTTTAAAACGAGATCTCCAACATCGTGTCCATAAGTGTCATTTATCTTTTTAAAGTCATCAAGATCTATAAGTGCTATATGGTATGATGCTGGATTAAGTAAAGAGGCCATATCTTCAAGGTAGTTTCTATTAAATGTTTTCGTAAGATTGTCAATATAGGCTTTTTTCCTAAGATATATATTTTTGATAGCACCGTAAATAATAATATTCAAAAATACAAAGCTTGTTACAAGTATTCCTTCAATAAGTATCTTAGTTGTGTTTATTATCTCTTTAATCTCTTTTATTGTTTTTGCTGAGTAGTCAATTGCTAAAATAGCTTTAACTTCTCTGTTCTGTATTATAGGTTTGAGGTATGTAAAACCTATAATATCTATACCGCTTTGCATAACTGTTTTTGGTTTTCCGGTTGTAAGTACTTCATCCCAGATCTCTGATCTCAAAGGTTCGAAGATCTCGCCGGGTATAGCTTTGTCCTCACGTGATCCATCTACAAGATATCTGTATGTTTTTCCTTTTTTAAATACTATATAAACATACTTTGTATGTTTTGTTATCAGTATTGCAAGTAGCTTTTCTGTTTTTTCAAGCAGATCTCTATTTTTTATTATATTTTCAACAAGATCCTCGTTTCCTGTGTAGCTTAGTATATGATCAATAACATTCTCAGAAAGATCTTCAATACTTTCAACAGTTAAATTTATCAATCTTTTTTGAAATGTTTCCTCAAGTGTTGGCATAATAGAGTATATATATCCAAATATTATTATAGACACAATAAGGAAACCGATATAAAACTCTTTTGCTTTTATATTGAAAAAATCCTTAACCATCTTTTCTGTCAGAGATCTCTATAATAAATTTTTCGTATTCATAAGGGAGTGTTATACCTTTTTTCTTAAGCCTTTCTTTTAAGAAAACTATATGAGGTCTTCCTTTTTTCCAGTAGAAAGCACCTACAGCATCGGGATACTCTAAAAGAAGATAGTAATTTGTTGTCAGTATTATCTTACCTTTACAGGGTATTTCCATTTTTTCCTTAACTATAACAATATCAGCTGAGATACAATTTGTAGCTATAATAAGTTTTTTTCCGTATCTTATTATTCTTTCCTGAGGATAACCAACAAGATAGACCCTTATCCTATCTTTGCCAAGCATATCTGAGGATATCTTTTCAATAATCTTAACTTCAAGCTCTTTTTCCCTTTCAAGACCTATTGAGAAGTTAAATAGAACCAGAAAAAAAACAGGAAGCAGATTAATAACATATCTAATAGTCATAACTAATAACTGACCTCTATACTTATAAAGTATTTTCTGTCAAGACTGTCATAACTACCTTCATTTCCTACTACAGGTATAACTGGAATTTTTGCACCTCTATTAAGGATATTGATTCCTTTTATTTTAAGAGAAAAATTTTCATTTATTAAGTATGAGATGCCTGCATTTAGATTGTAACTGTCCTGTATATGTATAGAAGATACATCAAATCCTTTTTTATAAACAAGCTCGCTGTAGTAATCAAGCTTTTCTTTTTTTCCTGTAATTCTTACATATCCTGTCTCTTCAGATAAAAGAACAGGTTCGATTGTTGAGAAGGTTTTTGAGTAACCAACAGATATATTTAATAAGTTATTCTTTTTATAATTGTACTCTAATGCTACAAGAGAATATTCATAACTTTTACCGTTTACAAGATAACCCTTACCGTAATCAGGGATAACAGGATCTTTAACTTTTTCATACCCGGCAAATATAGATATTTTGTTTCCAGACTTTTTGTAAACTGCTTCAATAAGTGCGGATTTCGTTCTGGACTGTTTAAGATTTTCCTTTGAGAGCTCAAAATCTAAAAATGTTGGAGGAAAATAGGATCTTCCTACATATGTTTTGATCATGTAGTTATCAGACAAAAATGATATAAAACCGAGTTTTGCCATATAATCTGATATATCTTTTTTATCTTTCCTAAAATACTTATCTGCTCTGAGGCTGAATATAACAAGATTTTTATCTGTTATGTTGTACTGGTTTTCAAGTATAAGTGATGTTAATGTCTCCCTATTAAAATCAATAAATCTTATATTCTCCCTATAAAGTATTGGTGTTCTGTAGCTTCTATCATCAACGTTATAATGTTTATCTTTCACAGTAAAACCTGTCAAGAGAAGGTTGTCTTTAGTTTTAAACTCTTTTGTTATATTTAACGTATATTTGTAAAGCTTTATGTTTTCGTCGTACTCCACAGGTATTGTAGATGGATCTTTTATATCTATAACTCTCGGAATAAGGATTCCTTCCCTGTTTTTTTCATGGTACTTTCTGTGCTGACCGTCAACTGTAAGATTGATTTTTAAAGATCTGTCGTATAAAAAATACTGCGTTAGAGATATATAATACTCGACCGATTTTGTTTTTCCTTCTTCAGGTGCTGCGTCAAGAGATAGTCCCTGGAATATATTTCTTGTTATTTTTGCAAAACTTATCTCTATAAATGTCCTGTAGTAATTAAAACCAAAATATGCAAAACTTTTCCATAGATTTCTGTAAATAGGCTGGTTGTTTATAAACTGTTTTTCATAATTGAAATATCCTTTATTTACCATTACAAGGTATGATATATCTGTTTTTATTTCCCTGGCATCTATGAATGTATTATCGTAATCTTTGTTTATCGAAACTGTTCCTCTGAATGTTGTTGCGTTTTCCCTTTCCGGTTTTTTTGTATAAAGTTTAATTATAACTGACGCAGGTTCATCTCCAAGTCTTATTGCTCCTGAGGCGTAGTAAACTTCAACATGATCAATATGGTCTAATGGATAATTATCATATGTGAGAAAAGGACTTCCTGTATGAACTGAACTTACCTCATGATCGTTAATGTAGAGTCTTACAAATGTACTTATACCGGTTGATGTTCCCTGAAAGGAAAAATTTTCTACACCAAATCTGTTTGGAACCACCCATCCTACTTTAAGATACTGGAGCAAATCAGCAAGTGTGTATGCTTGCATTCTTTCTATATCTTCCCTTGTAAAAACAAGAACATACCCTAAGCTTTCAATTCTTGTTTTTTGTGCATAGTCAGAGACCTCCTTGTACTCTTTAAGAAGCTCAGTTAAGGTCTGTTGCGGAAATGCCCCCTCCAGAACAAAAAGTGTAGCTGAAAGCAGATATACTAATATTTTTTTCATTTTTTTATTTCCTATTTCCCTGCTATTTTACAAAAACGCTTAAAATCCTCCTCTGTGTCTATTCCTAAAGTATCTCTCTTTGCTTTAATAACCTTTATTCTGTACCCGTTGTAAAGAAGACGGAGCTGTTCTAATTTTTCTATCTCTTCTATAGGAGATGGATCCATTCTGTAGGCAAACTCCATTAGAATATCCTTCTTATATCCATATATTCCTATATGTTTTAATATAATGTTTTTATATAAGCTGACCATCTTTGTAAAATCGATCTCTCTGTAAAACGGGATAGGGCTCCTTGAAAAGTATATTGCGTAGCTTTTTGCATCTGTGACAACCTTTACCACATTAGGATTTAGATATTCATCTTCTTTGTTTATTGGAAATGATAAAGTTGCTATTTGTGTTCCGTCTAAGGTATCTATAATCTTCTCAATATCTTCAGGATCAATCAATGGTTCATCACCCTGTACATTAATTATCTTTTCATAGGGTAGGTTTTTAGCAACGAATGCCACTCTGTCAGTTCCGCTTTTTAAGTTTTCTGGTGTTAGAACAGCGTCTATCCTTTTGTCATCTTTGAAAATATCAAGTATAAGATCACTATCTGTAGCAACTATTACCTTTTTAGCATTTTTTACTTTCAGGCAGTTTTCAGCAGTCCATCTTATTATAGGTTTTCCGTTTACTTTTAAAATAAGTTTGTTCTTAAGTCTTGTAGATTTTAATCTTGCAGGTATTATGATTACAGCCAATTTATCCTCCTTATTATCATATCGGAAATTGAAACTTTAGATTTTATATCATTTTATGAATATGCCGTTAGAGAATGCTACAGGTCTGAAACCTAAGAATATATTGAAGGGTAGTCTGAAGTTGTAGCTGAAAACTATTATATTGTAATACCCAGGATTCTCAGGTTTAATATATATGATTCCTGATGGAAAATACCCCATCACTTTTCCGTTTTTGTACACAGCTGTTATAAATTTTCCCCGTTTTGTTTTTATAAATATTTCAGGATTTAGATGTATATCTATAAGATCTCCTACAGTAAAAAATCCGTCATCTGTTTTAACAAAAATTTCTAATCCTGGATCATGATAAAGTGTAGTTATCAGGTTTCCACTGTCCATCCTAAGATAAAGATCAAGTTTTGCAGAATAAAGCTGATCTATAATTTTTTCTTCAAGGATGACATCATTTTTTACAAGCATTATCTGGTGGCTGAGATCTGGAAATGTTTTACTGTAAAATTTTATTTTTATATCTCCTTTAATACTGCCTATGAAACATTTATCCTTTTCTGGATTGAAACTTTCAAAAAACTGTTCTTCTGAGTATAGCTTCCAGATATTGTTGTAAGCTATATCTTTATTTATTGGATACCATAGAAAAAACTTTATATACGTTATTATGTTGAGAGGCGAGATTTTTAGTTTTCCAGGATCAAGTATCTCTTTGCACTCTTCAAGTTTTTTATCAAATATATAGAAGTTTTGATACTTTCCCTCAAATATAACTTCCCTTTTGTCTGTTAGGAAAAGGTAGTGAATCCCTGTTTTTTTTAAGGATTCTATAATATCTTTTTCTGTTATAAGTGAGCTTCCCGTTCTGTATGTTTTTATGCCGTAAATAACTCTGTACTTAAAATATGGGTTGTTTACAGATAGGTTTGTTGTTGCTGAGAGTTCTATTTTCCTTACAGGAATAAGGTTGTCAATACTGAAAATTGTCACAATAAAAAATATTAAGATAAGTATAAATCTGAATTTAGATTTTTCCCTTTTTCTCCCATTCACATTTCACCCTTAAAGAGGGGCAAAAGCCCCTGTATATTCTATCTTCCAATTATACCTTCAATAGGTGAAGAAGCAGATGCATACATCTTCTTAGGTATTCTACCTGCAAGATAAGCAAGTCTTCCCGCTTTCACGGCGTATTTCATAGCGACAGCCATCTTGATTGGATCTTTTGCCTGAGCTATAGCTGTGTTCATAAGTACGCCATCTACACCAAGTTCCATAACTATAGCAGCATCAGATGCGGTTCCTATACCAGCATCTACTATAACTGGGACATTTACAGCCTCTTTTATAAATATTATATTGTAAGGATTCTGAAGGCCGAGACCAGAACCTATAGGAGCTGCAAGAGGCATAACAGCTGCACAGCCAACATCTTCAAACTTTTTAGCCATGATCGGATCATCTGTTATGTAAGGAAGCACGGTAAACCCTTCTTTTACAAGGATTTCTGCAGCCTTTAATGTTTCTACCATATCAGGATAAAGGGTTTTCTGGTCTCCTATGACTTCAAGTTTTACAAATCCATGACCAAGAGCTTCCCTTGCTAATTTTGCTGTTAAAATGGCTTCTTCTGCTGTATAGCATCCAGCAGTATTTGGAAGTATCATAATTCTTGATGTATCAATAAAGTCTAAAAGATTTGGTTTGTCAGGATCTGTTATATTAACCCTTCTTACAGCAACTGTTATAATCTCAGCACCTGAGGCTTCAGTTGCTTTTGCTGTTTCCTCAAAGTCCTTATACTTACCTGAACCTACTATTAGTCTTGAGGTAAATTCCCTGTCGCCAATAATCAGTTTATCATCTTTAAAAAACTGTTCTTCATTAAACATAAACAACCTCCTTAATTTAATAATTAAACTAATTAATATATAATTTTTCACCAAATTCAACAATATGTGGTTTTAATTTTAATTCCCTGTTTATATTTTCCCTGAATATTTCAAGTACTTCAGGTTCTCCATGAATAAGAAATACATTTTTTTTATTTTTAAAATGCTTAAGCCATTCAATTAAAACAGGTTTATCTGCATGGGAAGAAAAACCGTTAATAGTAAATATTCTTGCTTTTACCGCTATCTCCTCTCCGTATATTTTTACTTTTTCTGCACCGTCAATAATTTTCCTTCCAAGTGTTCCTTTTGCCTGATAACCGACGAAAATGATACTGCTTTCAGGTCTCCAAAGATTATGCTTTAAGTGATGTTTTATCCTTCCACCTGTACACATTCCACTTCCTGCAAGTATAATTGCACCGTTATCTATACTGTTTATAATTTTTGATTCTTCAACTGTTTGTGTGAAATGTACGTAGGGAAATATAAAAGGATTTTTCCCTTCTTTTATCATATCTTTTAGGTTGTGGTTGAAAAATTCAGGAAACTGTAGGAATATTTTTGTTGCAGATATAGCAAGAGGGCTGTCAAGAAATATCTTACATCTTGGAAGTCTTCCCTGATCATACATCATCCTAAGTACGTAAAGTATCTCCTGTGATCTTTCAAGAGCAAAGGTTGGAATAACAATATTGCCTCCATCTTTAAAACTTTCTATAATAGCTTTTTCAAACTCATCAATACTTTCTTCTAAGGATCTGTGTTTTCTATTTCCATATGTTGATTCAATAAATATATGATCTCCTTTTTCTGAAAATCTTATAGGATCTATTATGAGCCTCTCCTTGAGTCCTAAATCACCTGAAAAGACTAACGTTTTAATTCCAGATCTGGTTTTTATATCTATCTGAACAAATGCAGAACCAAGTATGTGTCCTGCATTTTTGAAAGTTATACTTATATTATCAGTCAGTTTTAAAGGTTGGTTGTAATCGAGCTGAATCTTAAAATGTTCCATTGCATAATAAACATCATCTTCATCAAATAAAGGTGGTCTTACCTTTTCAGGTTCACCCCTTCTTAAAGCTTTTTTATACTCAACTCTGTATTCCTCCTCCATAACTTTGGCAGCATCAAGAAGCATAATCCTTGATATGACTCTTGTTGGTCTGGTTGATATTATCTTACCTCTAAATCCATTCTTAACAAGAAGAGGTATCCTGCCTATATGATCAAGATGGGCATGTGTAACGATCAGATAATCTATATCCTCAGGATCAAACATAAATGGAGTGTAGTTTTTATTTTCATCAATACCCTGAAACAGCCCACAATCAATAAGAATCTTAGTCTTACCTACTGTTATAAGATGGCAAGAACCTGTTACTGTTTTAGCAGCCCCAAAGGATTGAACAGTTATTTTTTCTATCATGTTAGCCCTCTCAATGATGGTGTCCTATACCAAAAGCTCTCAATATAATCCAGATACCAAGTAAGATTATGATTAAACCGGCTAAAGATGAAACCTTTTTTCTTAATTTAGGGGATAATATCTGGAAAAGTTTGCTTGCAAAAAGCATCGCTGGAATAGTTCCTATTCCAAAAAAGAACATTACAAGAGCTCCTTTTAATGGATCTTTTTCAAAAACAGCCTGCATTAAAAATGCATATACAAGAGGGCAGGGTAAAAAACCATTAAACATTCCAAGGAAAAATGGATTTTTCCTGAATTTTGATAGAATCTCAGCTACTGTAGTAAATATTAAATCGAGACCTACAACCCCTTTTTCCTTTATATTTCCCGTTATTTGAAGCCCAAAAAAGATCATTATAATACCAAGGAAAAGGGTAAGACCTTTCTGGAAATACTGAAACTGTATTGAATGGAAAAACATACCTATATAACCTGCTATAAAACCCAAAAAAGAGTATGTGAATAATCTTCCTGAAGAGTATAATATATTTCCCAAAAGCCATGATCTGTGTATTATAAGGGGTGGAATAAAACCGCACATGCCGACACAATGGTAAGAACCTAAAAATCCTGCAAGGGATATGAGTAAATATTTTAAGATCAATCTTCTTTTCCTGATTTTTATTTTAACAGTTAAAATAATTATATTCTAAAAGATGATTTTATGTTAAAAATATATATAAAAATGGAGGACGTATTGAAGGTAGTTTTCTGGGGAACACCTGAATTTGCAGTTGAAAGTCTTAAGGCACTTATAAATTCCCATCATGAGGTTGTTGGGATTGTAACACAGCCGGACAAACCAAAGGGAAGGGGAAAAAAAGTTCAGCCTCCTCCTGTTAAAGTATTGGCAGAAAAATTCGGCATTCCTGTTTTTCAACCTGAAAAGATAAAAGGAAATACAGAGCTTTACAAAAAATTAAAGGAGCTTAAACCTGATATTTTTGTTGTTGTTGCTTATGGTAAGATACTTCCAAAAGATATTATTGATCTTCCAAAATATAAGACTGTAAACGTTCATGCTTCCCTTCTGCCAGAATACAGGGGAGCTGCCCCTATTCATAGAGCTATAATGGAGGGTAAAAACAAAACAGGCGTGTGTATTATGGAGATCACAGAAGAGCTTGATGCAGGCGATGTATATCAGTGTTTAGAGATACCTATAACAGATCGGGATGATATAAAATCTGTTCATGATAGACTTGCAAAAGCAGGTGCTGAGCTTCTTGTAGACACTCTAAACAAGATAGAAAAAGGCAAAATAAAAAAGATTCCCCAGGAGCACAGTAGAGCAACATATGCAAAACCGATAAAAAAAGAAGAAGGGAAGATAAATTGGGAAAGATCTGCAAGGGATATTTTTAATCAGGTAAGAGCACTTAAGATATGGCCTAAAGCATTCTCAAATTTTAGGGATACACAGTTAAAGATTCTTGATTGTGAGATAATTGATGAAAGTTCCACAGGGTGTCCAGGTGAGATAGTTGATATAGTTAAAGATGAAGGGTTTATAGTTCAGACAGGTAAAGGAAAAATTCTTGTCAAAAAAGTACAGTTCCCAAACTCAAAACCTATATCCGCTGGAGATGCCGTTAGAGGATACCATATAGAAAAAGGTGAAAAATTATTTTGATATAGATCAAGAGATAAAAAGATAAGGAGTGATTAAATATATATGGAAGATAAATTTATTATATGGGGTAGAAATCCTGTAATAGAGGCTTTAAAATCAGGAAAAGAACTGGAAAAGATTATGGTTGCCCATGATTCTCATCTACCAAAAGAACTGGTAAAGCTTGCTGAAAAGAGAGGGGTAAAAATACAGAGAGTTCCCAGAAGAAAAATTGAGGAAGCAGCAGGGACGAAAAAAACGCAGGGAGTAGTAGCCCTTTTAAGTCCTGTTTCATACTGGAATACGGAAACTCTTGAAGATCACATAATAAGTCAGAAAGGCTTTGGTGTTGTTCTGGATCATATAACAGATCCACAGAATGTAGGAAATATAATAAGAACAGCAGAGGTTTTAGGTTCCTCAGGTGTTTTTATTCCAAAGGAAAGAAGTTCTCCTATTAATGAGGTTGTTGTAAAAGCTTCAACAGGTGCTGTTTTTTATATACCAATATCTAAGGTTGGAAGTTTAAGACAGTTTATTGAAAGATTTAAGAAAAAAGGAGGATGGGTTATATCTGTTGAAAAGGGTGGAAAACCTATACATAAAGTATCTTTTCCGTTTCCATCTCTGATTATTTTAGGATCTGAAGGTAAAGGTGTTTCAAAAAAAGTCCTTGAAAGCTCTGATATGATTGTTTCCATACCGATGTTTGGAAAGATCACATCTTTAAATGTTTCTGCTGCTGCAGCTATATCTTTATGGGAGGTTAGTAAACAGAAATTTGAAATTTAGATATTTATAATGGAAAATATAAAGAATATAGGAGATATAAAGCCCTAAAATTGAATATGAGACGCTGTAAATTCTAATGAGGCTGGTATAATAAAATAATAAGTTAGATATTACTTACCGAAGAAAAATATCTGGAGGTTTAGAAATGGCTGAAGAAAAAATGAGCAGGCGTGACTTCCTCCTTTACGCCATGGGAGGTTGGGCTGCTGTTGGAGCTGGGGCTGTGCTTTATGCTATGTATAAGACATGGGAGCCCCTACCTGAAGTAAAGGCACAGGCTACTGTGAAGTTTGATCTTTCTACTGTAAAACCAGGAGAAATTAAAGTAGTATCATGGAGAGGCAAACCAGTTTTTGTATTAAGAAGGACGCCTGACATGGGTGGATGTGACAAAAGAACAGTAGCTGGAGAATACACTGTAGTACTCGGAATCTGTACGCACCTTGGATGTATTCCTAACTGGCTGCCTGATGAAAAGGTATGGCACTGTCCCTGTCACGGTGGTAGATATGATGCCTGCGGTAAGAATACATTTGGACCTCCTCCAAGACCGCTTGATATACCACCATTTAAACTTGAAGGGACTACAATTGTGTTAGGGGAAGAAGGTCCAGAATACAAAAAACTGATCCAAGGTTAGGAGGAGTAAAAGATGGAAAGAAAAGAAGAAGTTAAGTCAAAATCATGGTTAGACCAGAGGCTTGCTGTTAGTGACCTCTGGAAAGTTATGATGTCTGAGTATTATCTTCCTAAAAATATAAACTTCCTCTGGAGCTTTGGCGTTCTTACTATGCTCGTTTTTGTAATACTTGTTATCAGTGGTATATTCCTGCTGATGTACTACAAACCTGATGCTAATATGGCTTTTGACAGTGTTAATAAAACGATAATGATGGATGTTGCCTATGGATGGATTTTTAGACATGTTCATGCCGTTGGCGCAAGTATTATGTTTCTTGTTCTTTTTATTCATATGGCAAGGGGTATATATTACGGATCGTTTAAACCGCCAAGGGAGATAGTCTGGATAACAGGATTTCTATTATTTGTTTTAATGGCTGCTACAGCTTTTACAGGATATCTCCTTCCATGGGGACAGATGTCTTACTGGGCTGCTCAAACAATAACAACGCTATTTGAAAAGATACCGTTTATAGGACCTGATCTTGTTATATGGATGAGAGGTAACTATATAGTTGAGGATGCAACGCTTACGAGATTTTTTGCACTTCATGTTGTTCTGCTTCCACTTCTTATTATTGTTATAACAGCTGTTCATATGTATGCTGTAAGAATTGTTGGCAGCAATAATGAAGATGGCACTACGATGACAAAGGAAGAAAAGAAAGAGAAAGGTATCCCGTTCTGGCCTGTGTTTATGGCGAAAGAATACTTTGTTATGTCTGTATTCCTATTATTCTTTTTCTATCTTGTGTTCTTCAATTATAAGTTTGCTATGGACCCGATAAACTTTGAACCTGCAAACTACCTCCAGACACCACTCCATATATATCCTGAATGGTACTTCCTTGCATTTTACGAAGTATTGAGAGGATTTTTCTTTAGCGAAACCCTTGGATTGATTGCATTTGCTATCAGCATGTTTATAATACTTTTCCTGCCGTGGCTTGATACGTCTCCTATAGTGAGCGGAAAGCACAGACCTTTATTTAAAATAATGTTCTGGATTTTTGTTCTTGATTTTATTGCGCTCACAATTCTTGGAAAATTACCTCCATCGGGACTTTTTGCATGGTTAGGACTTGTTACAAGTTTAATTTATTTTGCATTTTTCCTATCCCTGCCAATAATCTCAATGATAGAGAGAAAACAGGTAGAATCTGGAGGTAGGCAGTAATGAAAGAATTAAAAATATTGATAGTAATGATTATACTGGTTCTAATCGGTTACTGGGGAATTGAACCACTTGCGCACAGTATTATGCATAAGCATATTGAAGAAGCTATTCATAAAAATAATCTTCCTGATTATGAGTACTCGGATCTTGAACCTATGCCCCATTCTATAAAAGGTGATGCTAAAAGGGGTAAAGAGACTGTTCAGATGTTCTGTACATCATGTCACGGCATAAAAGCTGACAATATCCCTGCTCCTATGGATCCAAAAACGGCGGCTGAGTCCTATGGCGTTGTGCCTCCTGACCTTTCAAATCTGGGAGCTCTTCTTGATGAGAAGTTTTTATATAACTTCCTGAAAGACCCTGCAAAAGCAAGCGAATTTCCAAAAATATCAATGCCTGCTATGGGACTTGATGATCAGCAAATTATGGATGTGATAGCTTACATGAAGTCAATAGCCAAAAAAGATATGGATGGAAAAGAGGCTACTATAGAGGCATGTGGAAGATGTCACAGCATAAAATATCAAAAGTTTTATTCAGATGCTTCACCTGACGTTCTCAAGAAATATTTAGGTAAAGTTCCTCCTGATTTTTCTGTTATACATAGAGCTAAAGGTGGAGAGTATATAGTCGCTTTTGTTAACAAGCCTCAGGCTTTACTTCCCGGAACATCAATGCCGAGAGTGGGTCTTAACAAAGAAGCTACAGAAAAGATAGAGCATTATCTTGGAGAAATAGCAGATCCTAATAAAGAAGCAAGAACAAAAATAGGGATAGGAGTTCTTCTTTATATGCTTGTGATGATAGGACTTACATATGCGTGGAAAAAGAAAATGTGGAAAGGTATTCACTGATCAGAGGGGGTGTAAAAGCCCCCCCATTTAATCTGAAAGTTTTTTACTCCTTTCTGCAGCCTTTTCAACGGCGTTTATAATAACGCTTCTTAAGGATCCTTTCTCAATTTCGTGGAGTCCGTATATTGTTGTTCCTCCCGGTGATGTAACCTTATCTCTTAAAACAGATGGATGTTCTCCTGTTTTTTTTATTAACATTGCAGAACCTAATACAGTTTGAACGGCAAGATCAAGAGCTTCTTGATATGACAATCCACATTTTACTCCTCCCTGTGCAAGGGCATCTATAAATGTAAAAACATAAGCAGGTCCACTTCCAGAAAGAGCTGTTACAGCGTCCATATCTTTTTCATCAACCGTAACAACAAGACCTACAGAACTGAAAAGTTCTTCAATCTTTTTCCTGCTGTCCTGATCGATTGATTTATCAAATGAAATACCTATAGCTCCTTCTCCTATAAGAGCAGGTGTATTAGGCATAACTCTTACAACAGGAATGTTCTTCCCAACCATATTTTTTATTCTTTCTATTTTTAAACCTGCAATGACTGATATAAGTATTTTTTCTTTGTTAAACAGATTCTTTATAGGTTCTAATGTTTTTTCAATATCTTTAGGTTTTACGGCAAGTATAACTATTTTTGACAGTTCTGCAACTTTTCTGTTGCTTTCAGTACCCGCAACATTATAACTGTTTACTATATGTTTAATTTTTTCTGGATCTATGTCTGACACTATAATATCCGTTGATCTTATACCCCCTTTTTCAATAAATCCTTTTATAAGAGCCTCTCCCATATTTCCACAGCCAATAACGCCAATCTTAAACATATCTTCTCCTTTTTTCCCTGTAGTTAACTTTTTTGCCTTCAGACAGTTTTATTATATCTATAACTTTAAAAACATTGTAATCTTCAAGGAAATGAAGCATTTTTATAAATATCTCAAGATTTACCTCAGCGTCGTACATTGCTCTATGTTGTTTAGAAAAAGGTATATTAAAATGCTTTGCGATGCTTGCAAGTGATTTGCTGTCTATGTCAGATAGTATTTTCCTTGCAAGATGATCTGTACATATAAATGGATTTTTTATGGTTTTATTAAGAAATTCTTTTGCTTTTTTATTAAGAAATGCGAGGTCAAACCTTATATTATGTCCAACAAGAATACTGTTTTCTATAAAATCTAAAAAATCAGGTAATACATTATCAACTGTGGGCTGATCAATAACCATTGCTGTTGTTATTCCTGTAAGTTTTGATATATGCTCAGGTATGAGTTCATATTCAGGTTTTATAAGACTCCAGAATCTATCGAGAATTATATTCCCCTGATACTTGATTGCTGCTATTTCTATGATATCGTTATATTCTGGATTGAAACCTGTAGTCTCAATATCAATTATTGTGAAGACAGCCTCGTCAGTTGTTAGATTATACATTTTTAAATCCTTAATGTTATTTAGGTTCTATTAATTTTAATCTTTTCCTCTGAATCTTCAATTTTTATTTTTTTAACAATAATTTTAAACAGCCATGGATATATCAGTCCACTAAGTATGGCACTTAGTATAACGATAGATGCCTGTTTCTTGTCAAGCATGTCCACTTCTAAACCTATGGTTGCAATGGCTACAAGAAGCGTTAAAGGCATTGATAGAGAAAACGGTATTAAAAATATCTCTTTCCATGAAAATCCAGAAAATACAAAGATCATCGAAGCAACCGATCTTATAAAAAATATCACGCCTGTTAGGATTAGGGCACTCAATATAATTTCAGGTTTTATTAGCTCAAAAATATCAAACTGGAGACCTACCTCTATAAAAAAAATAGGTATTAAAAAACCATAACCAAATGCACTAAACTTTTCCTGGATTTCTTTTCTTTCTTTAAAAACAAGGGCAAAAAGCATACCTCCCATAAATGCACCTATTATTGGTTCCATACCCAGAAGGCTTGCAAGAGCTACAAATATGAACATATTCACAAAATTTGCTCTTATTCCAGTTTCTGTGGGATCGCCTGTTTTGAGGAATGTTGAAGTCCATTTAGGATTCCACCATATAAACAGCTGAAATATTTTTATTATAAAGTAGGCTGCAGCAAAGAATATGTATATCTCTACAAGATGTATTAATGCTTTAGATGAAAGACCAAACTGGTAGTAAAGTGTAAAACCTGTAATAAATAGCAAACTTATGATCTCGCCTATACTTCCTATGATCAAAACAGACTGGGCAAAGTTTGTTTTCAAAAGAGCTGTATCTTTCAAAACAGGATAAAGAAGGCCTATAGCTATTGTCATAAAAACGAGCGCATATATAAGTGGGAACCCAAAAGAAAAAGTTATATAAAAGGAGAGAAAAACGATCATAAACAGACTGGTTATATATACGGAAAGATCTCTTTTTGGTGTTGATCTTATTCTATCAAAATTTATTTCAAGACCGGCAAGATACATAAGAATAATAAACCCGAGCTCCCCAAGAAGTTTGACTATCGGCGTCTCATGTATTATATCTTTGAAGAAAATTCCAAGAATTAAGCCGTAGAATATCTCTCCAACAGCAGAGGGAAGATAAAGCCTTCTGCTTATAAAAGGAATAACAAACGCACCTATTGATATAACAAGCAAAAGAATAGCTTCATGTTTATCCATACAGCTCCTCTAAGGGCAAGAGAAGAACAGAGTTTTTAATTTTCTTAGTTATATGATACTGGATGTGAGGCTTTAGAAATGATATCTCCTCATTTTTATCGTATGTTGTTACGAAAAGATTCTTCTTTTTTGAATCGTCAGACATAAACTTTAATGTTTCTTTGACAGGATTTCCTTCAAGAACTTTATACCTTATGTTTGTTTTGTATATCTGCTCAAAGTCTGAAACTATCTCATGCCTCTCTCTTAATTTTTCTTCCTCTTCATCACCTCGTAGTTCTTGAGGCATTGTTATGTAAAGAACTTCAAATGGTAGCTTCATCAGTCTTGATATCTCAATTCCAATTTCCAGATTAAATGCTGGATCTGGACAGTTGAGCGAGATTGTTATTTCTGAATAAGGGAAATTACCTCTTGATATAAGAACAGGTTTTTTGGCTATTTTAAAGATTTTTTTTAATTTTTTTCCCTTAAATAAAGGTTCTTCAACAAATGGATAAACCACAACACCTATATTGTTCTCATAATAAAAAAGGTCTGTAAAGCTGTTTATACTTTCCTTTATCTCAAAATTTTTAACGATTTTTTTTATATACTCAAAATCTTCTCTTATTCTGTAATTTTTTACAGGGAAAACAAGGAGCTTGTGTGCCTTTGTATTTTTTTTCAGATATGAGGCTTCTTCAAAGGATATTTTCGTATTTTTCGTATATGGAACGGCGATATCCATACCAAACTGTAGGGGAAATTGAGGAATTCCTTTTAAGAGAATATTTACAAGGTTTTCAAGAACTTTTGGATCTCCTATTATTATTACTTTGTCCCCAATTTTTATTCTTTCGTCACCTGATGGAAGAATTAGCTCATTATCCCTGTATATGGCGGCAATTCTCCATCTTGTAGGCTTGAGGTATTTAAGCTTTCTGTCAACCAGGTGTGATCTTGCAAGTATTTTTGCTTCTACGATCTCCCCTTTACCAAGTCCTATATTTGTGGCTATGGAGTAATTTCTTTCTATTTTAGATATAACAATCTTTGTTGTAATTTCAGCAGGTTTTACAATATTTATATTATATTTTTCAAAATCCTCTTTCCTTTTTTCATCAAAAAGTAAAACAACAATATTTACATTAAGATTAAAAACCTCTCTTCCTATCCTACAGACCTCAAGCGAAACATCTGTATCGCTTATTGTTGATATAATGTTTATAACACTTTCAATGTTTATTTTTTTCCATGTAAGAATGCTGCTTGCATCTCCATGTACAATCTGCAGTTTTTCTTCATCCCTGTATTCATCCTCAAGCTCTTCAATAATATTTTCATCATAATCAACAGCTATAACCGACCATTTTTTTAGAAGTTCTTTAAGGATTTCCTTTCCAAAGATCCCAACCCCAAAAAGAAGAACTTTTTTGTCTATCTGTATCGCCATAAAAACTCCTAAAGGTATATAATTAAATAGTTGGAAAAATTATACCAGAATAGTTAAGGAGGAAATATGAAGCCGAGAGTCGTTTTTATCAAGACACCTGATCCACGGGGGATCACAGAAAGTATAATAGAGGGTTTAAGCAAAACAATAGCAGCAAGGGACTTTGAGGTAAAGGTGGTTTCACCTACAAGAGAGAATCTGCAGGATCTTGTTAACGAGCTTATGGAGTTTAAGCCTCTCTTTACATTTGATCTTAACTTAGATGGGCTTATATATGCTGAGCAGGATGGGAAAAAAGTTCCGCTTGCCGACATAGTCGGGAATATTCATATAACATGGTTCCTTGACGATCCAATGTTGCATTATGCAAAAATAAAACCTGTTATATCTTCAAATCAGATACTTTATCTAACAATTGACGTTGAACACAGCCAGTGGCTTGGATCAATGGGAAAAAATGTTGCTTTTTTAGCTCCTGGTATATTTCCGACAAACTTCCCTCCACCTGTCCAGGAAAAGGAGTTTGATATAGCGTTTATTGGTCCTGTAACAGATCCATCTATAATAGAAAATGGCTGGAAAGAAAGATTTGATGAGCATATCTACGGCTTTGCTGTTGAGCTTGGAAGGATGATATACAGAAATCCTGACATGCCTATAAGATATGCTTCAGGATATCTTCTTTCACAATTTAATCCACAGTTCCAGCAAGCTATAATTAATTTTCAGCAGGAAAAAGATCAGGAGTTTATGGCTTTCCTATCTGAAGTAGGAATATATGCGATGAATCTGAGAAGATGGAATATTCTTGAATCTGTGGAGGATTTTGATATTAATGTTCTTGGAGCTGTAAATGGCGAGGTTAAGGAAAATGTTGTCGTCTATGAAGATCTGGTAAAGGAAAAAGATATTATTAATTTCCTTTCAAAGTCAAAGATAGCACTTTTAAGTCAGCCTCCTTTCCTTCCTTCAGGACTTGGCTATACAACGTTTAATGCAGTTGCCTGTAATACGCTTACTATGATTGAGGAAAAACTTTCAGCTAAATCCTTTTATCAGGCTGACAAAGAGATAGTAACATACCATCCTATTGATAGTGTTGAGATAGAAGGAAAGATAGCCTACTACTTAGAGGAAAATCCTATGGAAAGAGAAGCTGTCGCTAAGGCTGGAAGAGATAGAACATTTAAGGATCATACAATAATAAATAGAGGTGAGTTCTTAGCAAATATAATGAAGGATCTTATAAAACAGGCTTCAAAATCTGAAGAATCTGAATTAAAAAAATCAGATAAAGAGCAGATAAATTAAGCTGTAGCAAGTGCTACAGCTTCCTTACAAATCCCTTCAAGTCTTTTTCTCTCATAAATCTGTATGCCTCTTTCCTGTTTTTGAATTTCCCTAAAAGAACTTTATGCAACCCTTTTTCTTCAATAATGTATATATTCTTTAGATTAAGACTGGATACAAACTTCTCTGCTTTTTTCCTTGAGCTGAAAGCACCCATCTGTATGTAATAAAATCCTTTTTGTGGGTGTATGATCTTTTTTTCTGTTTTCTTTTTTTCCGATTTTTTGTTGTTAACCGTTTTTGCGCTATTTTCTTGTTTTTGGGTAGTATTAATTTTTTTGTTATCTTTTTCTTGGATAGTCTCTTTTTTTTGAATTTCGCTTTTTTTGAGTTCATTCTTTGTATCTGCAGGCTTTGTCTCAATGAAATTTTTATGTAAAGGCAGATCCTCTTCAGAATTTTTTGGCGTCCTCTCAGCGATAATGTCTATCTCTGGTTCGGATATAGTTTCATTTTTGCCTGAATAAATGTTTATCCCTATAACTGAGAATATAACAATTATTAAAAGTCCTGAAAGAATTATGATTATTTTCTCAATTTTTTCCTGTTTTGTCTTTGCTTCTTCTAACTTCTTTATAGTATCTTTTAGATCCTGATCCATCTTACATCCTCTCCACCGGTGTTATTCCCATAAGCTTAAATAGAGTTCTTAATGCTTCCCTTACAGCTTTGAGTAAATACAGTCTTGCCCTCATCAATTTTTCGTCTTCCTCAACTAAAAACTTAAAATTGTTGTAGTAGTAGTGAAAATCTGAGGCAAGATTATACGTTATCTGAGTTAATTTGTGAGGCTGTTCCTTAAATGCAGCTTCCTTAATAAGATCAGGTATAAATGAAAGATGTTTCATAATTATCCTTTCCTGATCTTCTCTTAAAAGATCTATATTAATATCAAATTCTTCTTCAGGATCAAAGCCAAATCTTTCTTTAGCTTCTCTAAAAACACTGCATATTCTTGCATGGGCATACTGGACATAATAAACAGGATTTTCTGAGGATTTTTTAAGGGCAAGGTCAATATCAAAATTAAGGTGTGTGTCAGGATCTTTTGTTAGGAAAAAGTATATAACAGCATCTTTACCAACTTCTTCAATAAGCTCTTTCAAGGTTATGAAAGATCCAGATCTTTTTGACATCTTTATCTCTTTTCCTTCTTTGAAAAGCTTCACAAGCTGGATAAATATAACTCTTATCCAGTCTTCTTTAACTCCAAAAGCCATAACAGCGGATCTTAATCTTGGGAAATAACCGTGATGATCTGCACCCCAAACATTTATGATAAAATCGTATCCTCTTTTAAACTTATCGTAATGGTATGCAATGTCTCCAGCAAAATAAGTATATGTTCCGTCTGATTTTATAATAACTCTGTCCTTATCATCACCAAAAAGTGTTGTTTTAACCCATACTGCTCCTTCTTTTTCATATATAAGACCCTTTTCTTTTAAAAAGTTTATCGCTTCATCTACTTTTCCTGAAGAATAAAGTGATTTTTCACTAAACCATATATCAAATGTTACACCAAAATCTTTAAGATCTTCCTTTATCTTCTCAAGCAGCATATCTTTTGCAAATTCTGAACAGAAATCGACAGCCTGTTCCTCATCAACCATGGATAGGATCTTTTCTTTTTCATATTTGTATAGATGCTCGGCTATTTCTTTAATATAATCCCCATGATAACCATCTTCAGGAAATGGATAATCAGGCTGATCTATCTGCCTGAACCTTGCATAAACAGACTGACCGAGTTTGTATATTTGTCTTCCAGCATCATTTATATAAAACTCCCTTTCAACTGTGTATCCAACATATTCGTAAAGATTTGATATAACGTTTCCTACAACAGCACCCCTTCCGTGACCGAGGTGTAGTGGACCTGTAGGGTTTGCGCTTACAAACTCAACATTTATACATATATTAGACTTTTCAGTCCTTCCGTAATCCTCCCTTTCCTTAATTATTTTTTTGAGAATATTATGGTAGAACTTTTTAGACAGAAATATATTTATAAATCCTCCTCCTGCCACTTCAACCTTTGAGAACTCCTCTACATTTTCAAGTATCTTTTTCATTCTGTTGGCAATATTAATGGGTTTATCTTTAATTAATTTTGAGAGTAAAAATGCTGCGTTTAATGATATATCACCAAATTTCTCCTCCTTAGGGATATCAATCTTTATTTTTTCCTTAACCTGAGATATCTGTGGTATTTCTTCTTTAAGTAAATCAACTATTTTTTCTTTCAGTTCTTCTTTCATTTCTTTTGTCTCCTGTTTTTTATAGATTAAATATTTTATAACAACAGGTCTATTTGAAAAAATTGACAGATAATTGGGTTAAAATATAATGCGTTAAATTACGCTATAGAGGTATAAAGTTGCAGAAGTTCATATTTATAACTGGCGGTGTTCTTTCTTCACTTGGTAAGGGAGTTGCTTCGGCAAGTATAGGAACCCTTCTTGAAAAGATGGGATACAGGATAACATTCCTGAAGCTGGATCCATATCTTAATATTGATCCCGGCACTATGAATCCTTATCAGCATGGCGAGGTTTATGTTACCGAGGATGGTGCAGAGACAGATCTTGATCTTGGACATTATGAGAGATTTACAAATGTTGTTTTAACAAAGCACAACAATACAACATCCGGAAAGCTGTACAACTCACTACTTGAAAAAGAAAGAAGGGGAGCTTTTCTGGGTGCTACAGTTCAGGTCATACCCCATTTCACAAACGAGATAATAAAAAGTATAGAAAGAGCGGCAGCTGGTTCTGATATAGCACTTATAGAGATCGGTGGGACTGTTGGTGATATTGAAAGTCTTCCTTTTCTTGAGGCTATAAGGCAGATGGGTTTAGAGCTTGGGAGAGAAAACGCTCTTTTTATACATCTAACCTACGTTCCTTATGTTGCAGCGGCAGGAGAATTGAAAACAAAACCGTCACAACATTCAGTCAAAGAGCTGAGGGCTATTGGTATTCAGCCTGATATTCTTCTGTGCAGAGCAGATAGACCGCTTCCAAAAGCTATAAAGAGAAAACTGGCATTGTTTACAAATGTTAGTGAAGACTCTGTTATATCTGCACCAGATGTTGACATAATATACAGAATTCCACTTCATATGAAAAAAGAAAAGCTTGATCAGATTGTGGCAAAGCATTTAAATTTAGAGTATAGAGAGCCTGATCTAAAGGACTGGCAGAGAATAGTTGCAACACTTTCAAAACTTGAGAAAGAGGTAGATATAGCTATAGTTGGGAAGTATGTTGAACTTAAAGATGCATATAAAAGTATTATAGAGTCTTTCATTCATGCTCAGATACCGAATAAGGTTAAGGTTAATTTCAGATGGGTTAATGCTGATGAGCTGACAGATGAGAATATAGATCTTATACTGGGGGATATTGATGGAATTCTTGTTCCTGGAGGTTTTGGAGAAAGAGGTATAGAAGGAAAAATACTTACAGCAAAGTATGCAAGAGAGAATAATATTCCTTATTTTGGTATATGTCTGGGCATGCAGGTTGCTGTAATAGAGTTTGCAAGAAATGTGGCAGGTCTGAGGGAGGCTAATTCAACAGAGTTTGAACCTGAAACTCCATACCCTGTTATTGATCTTATGCCAGATCAAAAAGGAGTAGAGAAAAAAGGTGGAACTATGAGACTTGGAGCATATAAGTGTACTTTGAAAGAAGGAACTAAAGCATATGAGATTTATGGAGAAAAAGAGATATACGAGAGACACAGACACAGGTATGAATTTAATCCTGAATTCAGACCTATTCTTGAAGAAAAAGGTCTTGTAGTTTCTGGAGAGTATAAATCTAAAAAACTCGCCGAGATAATAGAGATACCAGGTCATATATGGTTTGTAGCCTGTCAGTTTCATCCCGAATTTAAAAGTAAGCCTTTTGCACCTCATCCTCTTTTTGTTTCATTTGTTAAGGCATCTTTACAAAAAAGGAAAGAAAAATCATAAAAAGTTTACGAAAAATCTGCCAGAATGTACTCCTCTTTAGAGGAGTGATGAATAGCAGAGGGTTTTTTTAGAAACCCTCAAAATTTCTTTTATCGTTAATATTTGCTATGATTGTAATAGAGGTTTTTAAAATGACTACAACACCCAAAAAAAAGCAAAAAATAAAAGATACTTTAAAGAAAACCAAACAAAAAAGAAAAAACCAAATACCTAAAGTCTATCAACTTAAAATCTCATACTCTAACCTTAATAGCCAGCAAAAACATTGGCTTGAAAGAGTATTTTTAGAAGCCAAATGGCTGTATAACTACTGCATATCAGATATACAAAACAAACTAAACCCACAAACAGAAAAAGCAAAGCAAATAGAAGTAAAGACACCAAAAGGGTATGAAACAAGAGAAATAACCTGTCTGTCCTCCCAAATGAAACAAGGCATAATAGACAGAATAAAAAAGAATTTATCAGACCTATCAAAAGCAAAACAAAAAGGAATAAAAGTGGGAAAATTAAAATACAAATCACAAATAAGAAGCATCCCATTAAAACAAAACGGCATAACCTTTAAAGTTTTGAAAGAAAAAAACAGAATAAAAATACAGGGATTAAAAAAACCTGTAAGAGTGTTGGGACTACACCAGATACCAGAAAACTGTGACATAGCAAAAGCAGAGCTAATAAAGAAACCAGATGGATACTATATATACCTAACCTGCTATATAAACAAAACCCAAGAAAAACAAGAGAAAATAAACAAACCAATAGCAATAGACTTTGGGATAAAACACCAACTAACCCTATCAAACGGAATAAAAATAAACTATCGTATAGAAGAAACAAAAAGATTAAAAAGACTACAACAAAAGCTGTCAAAACAGCAAAAAGGAAGTAAAAATTATAAAAAGACAAAACAGTTGATACAGAAAGAGTATCAAAAAATATACAACAAAAGAAAAGACATACAAAACAAGATAATAGCGTTATTAAAGAGATACGAATATGTAATAATACAAGATGAGCAGATAAAACAGTGGCACAGTGGATTATTTGGGAAACAGATACAAAACACAGGTATAGGGGAAATAATCTCAAGGCTAAAACAAAACCTTGAAACTCTCATACCTGTAGATAGATATGAAGCAACAACAAAGATATGTAGCCAATGTGGAAGCAAGAAAGTGAATATAAAACTATCAGACAGGATATATAGATGTGAGAAATGTGGGCAGTTAATAGATAGGGATTTAAACTCTGCAATAAACATACTTAAGATAGGGCTGTTAAAAGTGGAGACAGCCACTATAAAAAACCTACCTACGGACTGTGGGGAAGTAAAACCTGTGGAGAGGGAATCCACTGCACGGATACTTGGAAGCAATCCCTATATCTGTGTAAGCTATACCTCTGTGAAGCAGGAAGCTCCTCATTGAAAATGAAGAGAGGATGTCACATATACGTATGTAATAGTTTGTTAAATAACCAGTGGAGGTAAAAAAGATGTCCAATCGTAAGGATGAGGTTCATTTAAAAGTTCAGGAAAAGATATACCCTCCTGAAGATATAGTTAAGAGAGCCTGGATTAAAGATTACGATTCGGTTTATAAAAGATCTGTAGAAGATAGGGAAGGTTTTTGGGAAGAAGTTGCAGAAGAACTGTATTGGTTCAAAAAATGGGATAGAGTTCTCGAATGGAACTTTCCATACGCTAAATGGTTTGTTGGAGGAAAAACAAATATAACTTACAATGCACTTGACAGGCATATAAAGAATGGCAGAGGTGATAAGACAGCATACATCTATGTTGATGAAGAAGGGAATGAAGAAAGAATAACCTACAGGGAGCTTCTTGACAAGGTCAATGCGATAGCAAACGGTCTTAAAAAACTTGGTTTGAAAAAAGGTGACAGGGTATCTATATATATGCCAAATTCTATTGAGGCTGTAGCATCAATGCTTGCCTGTGCAAGGATAGGAGTTATACACAGTGTTGTTTTTGCAGGTTTCAGCGAAGGAGCACTACATATGAGAATTGATGATGCAAAGGCATCCGCTGTTATAACAGCAACATACACCAAAAGAAGGGGAAGAAAGATACCTTTGCTCCCGACTGTAGAAATGGCCGTGAAAGATCTGGATTATATAAAGAATATAATAGTATGGGATAGGGATGCTGAGGGTATTGAGGAAAAAGAAGACAGGTATATAGATTTGAATAGGCTTATTGTTGAGAACAAGGGAGAATGCCTCCCTGAGGAGATGGATTCAGAGGATCCTCTTTTTATTCTATATACATCTGGAACTACAGGAAAGCCTAAAGGTGTTTTACACACAACTGGCGGGTATATGGTTAACACATATTATACGGCAAAAGTTGTTTTTGATCTTCATGATGAGGATGTTTACTGGTGTACTGCTGATATAGGCTGGATAACCGGACATAGTTATATAGTTTATGCGCCGCTAATTAACGGTATAACATCAGTTATCATGGAAGGTGTTCCTGTTCATCCACATCCTGGTATATGGTGGGAATATGTTGATAGATATAAGGTTAACATATTTTATACGGCTCCTACGGCTATAAGAATGTTAATGAGATACGGAGATGAAGTTCCTGCAAAGTATGACCTATCTTCATTAAGAATACTTGGATCTGTTGGTGAACCTATAAACCCTGAAGCATGGCACTGGTATTATGAGCATATAGGTAGAAAGAGATGTGTTATAGTTGATACGTGGTGGCAGACAGAAACAGGATCACATATGATAACTACAATACCTTCATATCCTATGAAACCCGGAAAGGCTGGAAAGCCGTTTTTCACAATAGAAGCAGCTATAGTTGATAAAAATGGGAATGAGCTTCCTCCGAATACTGTAGGATATCTTGTTATAAAAAATCCGTGGCCCTCTATGTTAAGAACATGTTGGGGAAACCCTGAAAGATATGAGAAATACTGGAAAGAGATAGATAATGTTTATAATGCAGATGATTTAGCTTCTATTGATGAAGACGGATATATAATGATAGTTGGTAGGGCTGATGATGTCCTTTCAGTAGCTGGACACAGAATTGGAACTATGGAGGTTGAAAGTGCAGTAGTTGAACATCCTGATGTTGTCGAAGCCGCAGTTATAGGAAAGCCTGATCCTATAAAAGGTCAGAAAATAAAGGCTTTTGTTGTTTTAAAAGTAGGTGTCAGACCTACTGAAGAGCTAAAAAAAGGGATACAGAACACAGTGAGGGAGATACTTGGTCCTATAGCTGTACCTGAAGAGATAGAATTTGTTGATAAACTTCCAAAAACAAGATCAGGAAAGATTATGAGAAGGGTTTTAAGGGCACAGGAGCTTGGTCTTGAAGTTGGGGATCTTTCAACCCTTGAAGATTAGTATATTTTGCAATAGGCTTCAAATATCTTATATTTAAAGAAAAGGATAAAGGAGGATGTTGTTGCAGCTGAGAGAAGATCTAACTCCCAAACAGATAGTTTATGAGCTTGATAAATATATTGTAGGTCAGAAAGAAGCAAAAAAAGCTGTTGCTATTGCTTTGAGAAATAGATGGAGAAGACATAGACTACCTGAAGATCTTAGAGATGAGGTAATACCTAAAAACATACTTATGATAGGTCCTACAGGTGTGGGAAAAACGGAGATAGCAAGAAGGCTTGCTTCTCTTGTTGGTGCACCTTTTATTAAGGTAGAGGCTACAAAGTTTACAGAGGTTGGTTATGTAGGTAGAGATGTTGAGTCAATTATTAGAGAACTTGCTGAGGCATCTTTTAAAATGGTAAAGGCTGAAAAAATGGAAAAGGTAAGAGAAAAAGCGAAAGAAATAGCAGAAGAAAAAATACTTGATTATCTTGTTCCTGTAAGAGTTAAGAGATATGGGACTCTTGAGACATTTGAAGAAGAGAGTTCGCCTGCGAGAGAAAGATTCAGACAGATGTTGAGAAATGGTGAGCTTGATGATAAAACTGTTGAGATAGATGTTGAGGAAAAAGGTGTTTCTGTAGTAGGTGGGGTTATCGCTCCGGGACTTGAGGATATAGAAAATCAGCTTAAGGATCTTTTCTCAAGTCTTGCACCAACAAAAAGAAAGAGAAGAAAGATGACAGTCAAAGAAGCCCTCAGAGTTCTTGAACAGCAAGAGGCAGAAAAACTTATAGATATGGATGAGGTAGCATCAGAAGCTGTTTATAGGGCAGAAAACTTTGGTATAGTTTTTATAGATGAGATAGATAAGGTTGCCGGGAAATCAACAGGTTCATCTCCAGATGTATCAAGGGAAGGTGTGCAGAGGGATCTTTTACCTATTGTCGAAGGAACGACAGTATCTACAAAGTATGGTCCTGTAAAAACAGATCATATCCTTTTTATAGCAGCAGGGGCTTTTCACCTTTCAAAACCTTCTGATCTTATACCTGAACTTCAGGGAAGATTTCCAATAAGAGTTGAGCTACAGCCGTTAACAAAAGAAGATTTTATAAAAATACTTACACAGCCTAAAAATGCGCTTATAAAACAGTATAAAGCTTTGATGGCTACAGAGGGGGTAGAAATAGAGTTTACAGATGATGCTATAGAGGCTATAGCTGAGATAGCTGAGCAGGTTAATGAAAAAACTGAAAATATCGGTGCAAGAAGGTTACACACGATACTTGAGAGAATCATGGAAGATTACTCTTTTGAGGCACCAGATCTGAAAGGTCAGCATATAATTATTGATGAAAAGATTATAAGATCTAAGCTGGGTGATATTATTCAAAGCGAAGACCTGACGAGATATATTTTATAAAGGAGGGATAATCATGGCTGGAAAAGAGAGTGCTGAAGAATTAAAGAAAGAGATAGAATCTCTTAGGAAGGAAATTGAAAATCTTAAGAAAAGAACAGCGGAGGAATCGGAAGGAAAGATGCTCAGTAAGGAAACTGTGGTTGAGATACTTGATGAAACAGAAAATCTGATAAAGAAAACCTTTTCTATTTTAGAGGGAACCATAGTAGGTGCTATTGAGGGTATGAAAAAAAATCTGAAATAAGAGGTTAGACTATGGAAGAGAAAGTGTCGGAAAGTCCAGTGCCTTTTTCTGAGCTTTTAAAAGAGATAGATATTAAGGATAAATCAACAGCTTATGTTTTGATAGAGGCAAATCCTTCCGAGATCCCATTTATTATGGAAGAGCTTTCAAAAATTGAGAACGTAAAATCCGCAGATGTAGTTACCGGAATTTACGATATAATAGTTTTTTTAGAGGGAGAAGACCAGAATGAGATAGGAAGGGTAGTCATAAGGGATATTAATTCAATAAGAGGTGTTAAAAAAGCAACTACATGTATGGTTGTAAAAATATAGTTTTATTTTTTTAGGCCGATTCTCTTACAAACCCTGAAACTGTCTTCCTTTAGTGTCTCCTCCCTTCTCATGTATTTAACCTTAACTATCCCACAGTTGTTTTTCCACTTTTCTGGAATAACAATTATCTTAAGGTAATTATCTTTACATTTTATACAGTTGTACTGAACCTTCTTTTTTTCTGAAGCTGCTTCTTTTACTGCGATAGAAACTATTTCTGGAAAGGAAACAGTTAGAGTTTTTCCGCTTCCTCCAAGTAGTCCTCCTCTGAAAACATTTTCTGTCTTTTCATCATTAAATATTTCTTCATAAACTTCCATTAATGGATTGTACTCTTTAAACTTACCGTAGTCTTCATTTTTTGATGCACATGAAACCATAATAATACCTGCCACTGCTAACACTGCTTTTTTCATTTTTACACCTCTTTTTTGCTTATTAGATTCCCTGAATTTTTCTTATTCTTCTTGCAAGCTCTCTTATGGCTTCTATTTCAGACATTCCCTGTTCCATAAGCTCTCTGACGGTCTGAGCTTTGGCAAGTGTATTTATAACTTCTAACGTATCTCCCCTTACCTGGCAGTAATTTTCACCTTTTTCTATTGTCTCAGTTATACATAATTCCAGTTCTTCAATAGTGAATCTCTTTGCAAGCTCTTTAATTTCTTTAATACTCATATCTCTTACCTTTTAGTAATTATTCCTGATAATAAATTTAAAATATGTATCTGAATAAAACTATGATATCAATCATAAGATTGAGTTTCAATTATAATGTAATATCAGAAAAAACAGAGTTACTTATAAAAAAAGTTTGTTAGTATAAACTGACTATTGAGCTCCCTGAATTTTTCTTATTCTTCTTGCAAGCTCTCTTATGGCTTCTATTTCGGACATTCCCTGTTCCATAAGCTCTCTGACGGTCTGAGCTTTGGCAAGTGTGTTTATAACCTCCATAACATCTCCAGAAACTTCACATCCTTTAAGTTCAGGTTTTCCAGCTTTTAGTGTTTGATTTATACAGAGTTCAAGCTGCTCTGGTGTGAATTTTTTTGCAAGCTCTTTTATCTCTTTTATATTCATTTCCACCTCCTGCTTTTGCAGGGTTAGAGTTTAATCTTACCTTTATATTTTTTTGAAAGTTCTCTTTTCATATCCCTTTCTTTAATGGATTCTCTTTTTTCATATTTAGCTTTTCCCTTTGCAAGAGCTATCTCTATTTTTACTCTTCCATTTTTAAGATAAACTCTGGTTGGTATTATAGTAAGACCTTTCTCCTGTACCTTTCCCATCAGTTTTAATATCTCTCTTTTGTGTAAAAGTAATTTTCTTTTTCTGTAAGGATCATGTTGCAATTTTGAAGCTGGTTTATAGGGAGCTATATACATGTTGTATATAAATGCCTCCCCATCATTTATTCTAACAAAGCTGTCTCTTAGATTTACGCTCCCTTCCCTTATAGATTTAACTTCTGAACCTTTGAGAACTATCCCAGCTTCATATGTTTCTATTATATTGTAGTTGTGGTAAGCGGTTTTATTGGTTGCTACGACTTTAATTCCCATTTAATTTCACTCCTGTTTCATTTTCTTAGGATAGAATATTATAACGCCTTATTACTATTCATTAAGTGGGGTACAGTATTATGATAAAGCTAAAAACTATTTTTTCCATAATCTTGACTTTATTTCCTCTTATATCTTTTGGTCAGATATACTACAATCTGGATGTAAAATTTAACATACCTGAGGGGAAGATATACGGTGAGGTTGAGATAAGATCAGATAGGGAGATGTCTATATCAATAGATACTGGAGATCTTAACATTAAACATTCTAATGTAAAGTACCTTTCTTACACAAAGATAAAGCCTGATAAACCTATAGTGATAAGATATACAGGAACATTTAAAGGGTTTGATACAAACAATATGGTTTCAAAACACGGTATATATCTAACGGGCGTATGGTATCCGAAAATAGATAAACTGGCTGTTTACAGATTTAAAGCCAAGATACCAGAATCTTTTGTACCTATTGGCGAGGCTGAAGATATAATTGAAGAGACAGTTGAAGAAGGAAAAAAGAATGTTAGATTTAAATTCCCATATCCTCTTGAACATCTTCATTTTATAGCAACAGATAAATTTAAAGTAAAGAGTAAAAAGATAAGAGAAGATCTAACGGTTTATACTTACTTTTTTGAAATGGATTATAAATATTCAGATACATATCTTAAGAAAGCTGAAGAGTACATAAAGTATTATGAGAAGAAGATAGGAAAATTTCCTTACAAAAGATTTAGTATTGTAGAAAATATCCTTCCGACAGGTTTTTCTATGCCAACATTTACACTAATAGGCATGCAGATAATAAAGTATCCATTTGTTCTAAAAAGTTCTCTTGGTCACGAGATTTTACACCAATGGTTTGGATGTTCAGTTTATGTTAAAGATGAAGATGGAAACTGGGCTGAAGGTCTGACAACATATCTCTCTGATCATTACTTTGCAGATGATAGAAAGCTGTATAGGAAAAGGCTTTTAACTAAGTATATGGCTTATGTTAACGAAGATAATGATTTTCCATTGAGGCTTTTTGTTTACAAAAAGGATGATATATCTGAAGCTGTTGGATATGGAAAGACAGCTATGATTTTTCATATGCTGAAAAAAGATGTTGGTGAGGAAAAATTTTTCAGATCTATAGCAAATTTTTATAAAAAACACAGGTTTAAAAAAGCATCTTGGAAAGATATAAAGAAAAGTTTTGAATTGGAAACAGGTCTGGATCTTGGTTTATTTTTCCATCAATGGATAGAGAAAAAAGGGATACCTGATATCAAGATAAAGAAAATATCTGTAAAGGTTGATGATGGAAGATTCAGAATAAAAGGAGAGATTTTACAGAATAAGGATTTTGTTTTTAGGATACCTATTAAGATAGTCACATATACAGGCTATATAGAAAAAACTCTCGAGATTCAGGGTAAAAAGACAGTTTTCAATTATGTAATTGATGATGAGCCTTTGAGTATTATTATTGACGAAAACTACGATACATTCAGGAAATTATCCTCAGATGAGATAGTTCCAATGATATATTTTTTACTTGGAGATAAAAATCCTGTTGTTTTTATAGATCCTGATACACAGGATAAGTACAGACCAGTAATTGATTTTTATAAAGATAAGAGGATATACAGACCTGAAGATTTTGAATACAGCATTATAAAGGATAGGAATACTGTTATATTTGATAGGGAAAACCCTGTGATAAAAAAGATAATTGGAAATGTTTCCTTAGAAGATAAAGGTTTATCAATAACATCCATTAAAAATCCTTTCTCTGAAGACAAGTTTATATTTGTTATTCATGGAGATAGTAAAGAGTCTGTCAAGAAAGGTATCAAAAGGATAAAACATTATGGAGGCTACTCCTTTGTTAGAATAGGCAGTTACCACAGAATTGAGAAAAAGATTTATAAAGCTCAAGACGGAATACTTTACAGAATAAGAACTCCAGCAAAGATAATAACACCACACGGTATAACAGATATGAAAAGCATGATAGATGAGATAAAAGATAAAAGAATAGTATATATTGGTGAAAAACATACAAGCTTCTCACATCATGCGATCCAGTACAGTATTATAAAAGCTCTTTACGAATACAATACAGATATAGCTATAGGTATGGAGATGTTCCAGAGACCTTTTCAGAAATATCTTGATATGTATATAAATGGAGATATAGACGAAAAAGATTTTCTAAAAAAGACAGAGTACTTTAAAAGGTGGAAATATGATTACAATTATTACAAACCGATACTAAGGTTTGCACGAAAACATAGAATTCCTGTTCTTGCCCTTAATATGGAAGCAGAGATAATAGATAGGGTTTCTGAGAATGGCATAGACGGTCTTACTCCTGAAGAAAAAGAAAAACTTCCTAAAAGTATGGATTTTTCGAATGAAAAGTACAGAAAGTATCTTAAGGTAATATTTCAGATGCACAAGGAGAGAAAAAAAGACAAAGAATTTATAAATTTCTACCAGTCTCAGCTCATATGGGATGAAACAATGGCACAGACCGCAGCTGAATTTATTAAAAATAATCCTGAAAAAAAACTGATAATACTCGCTGGAAATGGTCATTTAAGATACGGTTATGGGATACCTGACAGACTGTACAGAAGAACGGGAGAATCTTACGTTATTATTCTAAATGATGAAGATATAGATAAGGGTATAGCTGATTATCTTGTTTATACCCAGTTTCTTGCAGGAGTTAAAGCTAAAAAGATAGGTGTTTATATAGATATAACAGATAAAGGTCTTAAGGTTGACGATGTTGTTAAAGAATCTCCAGCAGAAAAGGCAGGTATTAAAAAAGGGGATATTATTGTTGAGTTTAATGGTAAGAGAATAAAAACCCTTGAAGATCTGAGAATAGAACTTGTTTATCCAGATAAAGAGAATGAGATTGTTGTTCTGAGAAATGGTAAAAAATTAAAGATGAAAATCCTGTTTGAGGATGAACAGAATCACCATCAGTAGGCTTTTGATATAATTAAGATTAAAAAATATCTGAGGAGAGAGTAATGATAAAGAGATACACCCTTGAGAGAATGGGAAAAGTATGGAGTGAACAGAATAAATTCCAGAAATGGCTTGATGTTGAGGTAGCTATATGTAAAGCGTGGAACAAACTTGGAAAGATACCTGATGAAGCTCTAAAGGAGATAGAAGAGAAAACTTATATTGATGAAGCTGTTGTAAATAGGATTCATGAGCTTGATAAAATATACAACCATGATGTTTTGGCTTTTGTAACTGCAGTTGCCGAACAGGTTGGTGAGAACGGGAGGTATATACATCTTGGCGTAACATCCTCTGATGTTATAGATACGGCACTTGGATTGTTGATGAGAGAGGCTATTGATATTCTAATTGAAGATATAGATCAGCTTTTACCTGTCCTTAAAGAGAAAGCTTTTAAGTACAAGGATACTGTTATGATGGGGAGAACCCATGGTGTTCATGCTGAACCAATGGTCTTTGGGCTGAAATTTGCCCTCTGGTACGAAGAGATGAAAAGAAATAAAGAAAGACTTATTAAGGCAAAGGAAACGGTTTCTGTAGGAGCTATATCTGGTGCTGTTGGAACCTACTCTAACATTCCACCTGAAGTTGAAAAATATGCACTTGAATACCTTGGTCTAAAGATTGAGCCTGTATCTAATCAGGTTGTACAGAGGGATAGACATGCCGAGTTTATGACAGCTATGGCAATAACAGCTTCCTCACTTGAAAAGATAGCCGTCGAGATAAGGCATCTTCAAAGAACGGAAGTTTTAGAAGCTCAGGAACCTTTCAAAAAGGGACAGAGAGGATCGTCTGCTATGCCTCATAAAAAAAACCCTATTACATGCGAAAGAATAACAGGTCTTGCAAGAGTTATCAGGGCAAACTCTCTTCCTGCAATGGAAAATATAGCTCTCTGGCATGAGAGAGATATATCTCATTCTTCGGTGGAAAGAGTTATTATGCCAGATTCATCCATAGCACTTGACTATATACTAAATCTTACAAAAAACGTCCTTTCAGGACTTGTGGTTTATCCTGAAAGAATGAAGAGGAATATGGATCTCTCCAAAGGTCTTTACTTTTCATCAAAAGTTCTTGTTGCACTTGTTGAGAAAGGTTTATCAAGGGATGAAGCTTATGATATAGTTCAGAGAAATGCAATGAAAGCATGGGATACAGAGGGACTTATGTTTAAAGATGCCCTTCTTTCAGATAAAGAAGTAAGATCAAAACTCTCTGAAGAGGAAATAGAAAGTATATTCAATGTGGATGAGTTTTTAAAAAATGTTCATTATATATATGAGAGGGTTTTTGGAGAGTATTGAAGGAGAAAGATTTTATAAAAGTCTTAAATATTTTAAAAATGGAGTTTCCTAAATGGGATGCTCCTGTTGTTTCTCTTATGGCTAAAAGAGGGGATAGAACCCCTTACCAGATACTTATCTCAACTATAATAAGTCTTAGAACCAAGGATCAGATAACAGCTCAAGTTTCTGAAAAGCTTTTTAAGATAGCTGACAACCCGTACGATATGTTAAAAATTCCTGATGAAAAGATAGCTGAGGCTATTTATCCTGCTGGTTTTTACAGGAATAAAGCAAAAGTGATTAAAGAGATCTCAAGAAGATTGGTAGAAGATTTTAATGGAAAAGTTCCTGATAATATTGATCAGTTATTGAAACTTAGAGGAGTGGGAAGAAAAACAGCAAATCTCGTTCTGGCTCTTGGTTTTGGTAAACCTGCTGTATGTGTTGACACGCATGTGCACAGAATATCAAACAGACTCGGATTTGTAAAAACAAAAACAGTTGAGGAGACTGAGATAAATTTAAGAAGAAAGGTTCCACAAAAATACTGGAATGATATAAATGATCTTTTTGTAGCGTTTGGTCAGACCATATGTAAGCCGGTTTCTCCTATCTGCTCAAAATGTCCTGTTTACTCATACTGTAAGAGGATTGGGGTTAAAAGATATAGATAGCTATATCTCATTTTTCATCCTGTTAAACTCTTTTATTATGTTTAAAAGCTTTCCTGTATTTTCTTTAAGAAAATCTTCGTTGTTATTTTCAATATCCATCTCTATGATTTTGTTTGAAAATAAATAGTAAAATATTCCAAAAGAAGTCAGAAAAGAGATAATAAATCTAAACATCTTCTTCTCCTTAAAGTTCCCTAAATTTATTTGTTACAGGCATTCTTCTATCTTTACCAAAAGCTCTATGGGTTATTCTTATACCTATTGGAGCCTGCCTTCTTTTATACTCGTTTCTATCAATCATTTTTACCACTTTTTCAACAGAATGTCTATCAAAACCCATTCTTATTATATCCTGAACAGGCATATCTTCTTCAACATAGAGCATTATTATCTCATCAAGTATAGGATAGGGTAAAAGCTCATCTTCATCTCTCTGATCAGGTTTGAGCTCTGCTGATGGTGGCTTATCAAGAACTCTATCAGGTATTACACAGGATATACTGTTTCTATACTGTGCAAGTTCATAAACTTTTGTTTTAAGTACGTCTTTCAATACAGCAAAACCACCAACCATATCGCCGTATAATGTTGCATATCCAACACTCATCTCAGACTTGTTGCCTGTAGCGAGAACTATCCAGCCAAACTTGTTTGACAGAGCCATAAGAAGATTACCTCTTATTCTCGCCTGTAAATTTTCTTCAGTTGTGTCTGGTTTTAAACCTTTAAATATATCCTTCAATTCCTCTTTGTATTTTTCAAAAATATCATTTATGGGAAGTGTAAATGTTTCAATACCTAAGTTTTCAGCAAGTTTAAGGGCATCTTCTATACTCTCTTTAGATGTGAACTGAGAAGGCATAAGAACTCCTTTAACATTTTCTTTTCCAAGAGCATCCACAGCTATTGTTGCTGTAAGCGAACTGTCAATACCTCCGCTGAGACCTATAACAACCTTTTCAAAACCGTTTTTATATATATAATCTCTTACACCTGTAACAAGGGCTTTATATATTTCTTCTATTTCGGGTCTATCAAGTATGGTTTTTTGTGGTATTGTTTCAAGTTTATCTTTTATCCTGTAATCCAGTTTTACCTCTTTTACTATTTCTTCCCTCCTATACATAGCTCTTAGATTTCTCAACCGATTATCTTTTAACTGCTGTCTGAATATGGCATCAAGATTAATATCACACATTATTATCTCTTCTTCAAAGGATTTACCCTTTGTAAGCACACTACCGTCAGGACCAACAATCATACTGTTTCCGTCAAAAACAAGTTCATCCTGTCCCCCAACGAGATTCACATAGGCAATAGATACAAGATTGTCTCTTGCTCTAACCTTAAGCATGTCCTCTCTGAACTTTCCTTTTCCTATATGGTATGGTGAGGCATTTATATTTATAATAAGTTCAGCACCTTCGATAGCCTGTACATTAATTGGATTTTCTGGATACCATATGTCCTCACAAATTGATAGACCTATTTTATATCCTTCAATATTAAGCAATATAATCTCATTACCTCTCTGGAAGTATCTAACCTCATCAAACACGCCGTAGTTTGGAAGGAAGTTTTTATGGTATTTCGCTAATATTTTTCCATTAAGTAAAACAGCTGCTGCATTGTATATATCTTCTATCTTATCAACAAAACCGACAATACTGATTATATTCTCACTTGCCTGGGCTACTCTGCTCAGAGCCTGCAGATTTCTGTTTATAAAACTTGGCTTTAATAGAAGATCTTCAGGTGGATATCCTGTGATAGAGAGCTCAGGAAAGGCTATTATATCGCACTCATGTAATTTTGCTTTCTTTATGGCGGATATTATCTTGTCAGTATTTCCATCTATGTCTCCAACAGTCATATTCAATTGTCCAAGAGCCAGTCTTAACTTTTTCATATTTTTACCCCATATTAATAATTGTATTAATTATTTTACACCTCAATACGAAAAGAGTTTTAAATTATAAAGATGAAGGGTTATTGAATGGGAGAAGTATTTGTAGGAAGACAGCCTATACTTAATGAAAAAAATGAGATATATGGATACGAACTTTTATTCAGGGATAGTGAAAAAAATTATGCGATTATAAAGGATAATATTGAAGCAACGGCAAGGGTTATACTGAACCTTCTTGTATATATGGATTTCCATAAGATTATAGGATCTAAAAAGGGATTTATAAATGTTAATCCTGATATGCTTGAGGGAGATTTTATAGAGCTTCTTCCTCCTAAGTACACAGTATTTGAGATATCAAATATAACAAAGATAGACGAATACCTTATATCTACATGTAAGAATCTGAAGGACAAGGGATATGAGATAGCTCTTGATGGTCTTGTTTACTGTGATCTTATATCCCCATTTTTTGACTATATAGATTATGTAAAAGTATCAATTCAGGGCAGTTATGAAGAAAATGATCTGTCAAAAACTGTTAAATTTTTAAAGAAGTTTGATCTAAAACTTATTGCGCAGAAAGTTGAAACAGAAGAGGATTTTATTGTTGCTCAGGAACTTGGCTTTGATTATTTTCAAGGATTTTACTTTGAAAAACCTGAGATCTATAAGGATAAACAGATATCATCATTTAAGCTTACATTAATAAAACTTTTAAAATTAGCGATAACGCATGAAGAATTATCAAAGATAGAGGATATATTTAAAGGAAATCCAGACCTTAGTTATAAACTTCTTAAGTTTATAAACTCACCATTTTTCTATTTAAGAAAAGATATAAAATCTATAAAGCAGGCATTGTCCCTTTTAGGGTATCATAATCTTCAAAAATGGGTTCTTCTCCAGATTTTCAGCCTTGACTGGACTGATATAAAATCAAATCCAATTCTTGAAAGAGCCGTTATAAGAGGAAGGATGCTTGAAGTTCTCGTTGAAAAAAGCACAGCTTCCAAGGACACGCAAGAGAAAGCGTTTATAACAGGTATGCTCTCTCTTATGGATACGGTTTTGGGGAAACCTATGGATGAAATCCTGTCTGAACTCAAGATAGATCAGGAGATAAAGGATGCCATTCTTTTCTGCAAAGGTGTTCTTGGAGCAATACTTAAATCTATAATCCTTTTAGAGAAAAATGAGATTAAGAAAATAAAAGCTGTTATAAAGGATACAGGTCTTGGTGTGGAGGATGTTCTTACAGCTGAGATAGAAGGAATAATATTCTATGAAAACCTTATAAATTCATACTGATCTTATCTGTTATAATATTTCAACATATCTTTTATCTGGAGTGCTTATGATCAGACTGATTCTGTTTTTTCTGCTTATTTTTTATCTTGGAAATTCAAAAGGGGAGAATATAAATCAGATATACCTGAATGAAGGGCTGACAGAAAATCAGGTTTATAATATAAAACTTTTTACAACAAGAGCTTTGAATCTTGTTTTGGATGCATACTCTTCGCTAAATAAAAAGAGGATAATCAGAAAAGAGACTTACACATATCTTGATGCTTCCCTTTTTTTTCTTAATGAGGCTCACCAGTACTCGCCCTCGTACATTATTTATAGACAGATTGAAGCCCTTGAGAAGAGAATTCAGCTTTATCCTGATGAAGATTACTCGGAAGATCTAAAAACTCTTCTAATCTATATAGAGGAAATCTCAGGTAATCTTGAGGATTATGAGTATGTAAGAAGCAAGCTTGAGGATGCTATAAAAAAAGCAGCTTTTCTTGAAAACCAGTTTGTTCTCGACAGTCTTGAGATAATAAAGGAAAAAGTAAGTATATCACTCATTGATAACCCTTTGACGGAAGCAAAGAATCTTATAAGCATCGCAAAGGATCATCTTAAGGCAAGGGAGTACAAAAAATCAAAACAGGCACTTGAACTTGCCTTAAATCCTCTGATAAACATATCGTACAGAGAAAATCTGTATATGGCTCTTGTCAAAGAATATATACACAAAGGGAAGGTTACCTACAATCTTAACAGAAGAATATCACTGAGATATTTGGAAGCTTCCCTTTATGCGGTTAACAAAGCTTTTTACGTTTCTTCAAGGGAAAATAGGGATCTTATAAAGATGCTGAGGAAAGATATAAGGCTAATATTTAAAAATTTTTATGACGAAAAAAAGACTGAAAGTATGCTAAATGATATAATAGAAAAGTTGAAAAATATAAGATAGAGAGGTTAGTGATGAAGAGGTTAACTGCTGCAGCTGTGATATCCGCTTTAATAACTGGAAATGCTCTTGCTGTTGAAGGTGAAATACTTTTCAGAGATGCTATGTTTGGGGTCGGTATAGGTGCAACAGCGGGTCTGGCAGTTTATATGATAGACAGCGAAGATCTTGGTAAAAAGATAGGAGTAGGTGTTTTACTTGGACTGATAGGTGGTGTTACTGTAGGTTTTTATGAGTCAAGTACAGCTCTTGTGGAAATAGACGGCAATAATATCAATATCGGTCTGCCTGAAATACAGATTTCAAACTTAGGTAGTCAGGGTGAAAGCTATACATACACGAAGGTAAACATTATAGAGGCTAAATTCTAAATGTTAGATGAAGACCTGATAAGAAGGATATCAAACCCTCCAAGAAAAAGTGTGAACCTTATGGTGAGGGTTGATCCTTCCAAACTTAATTTTATTTCTATGGTTGTTGATGGTCATGGCAGAATAGCACTTCCAAGAACAAGAAATGGAAAACAGGGAATTCTTGATTTTTTAACATCTCCGGACTTTGTTGATGATCTTTATTTAATACTCGATGATATCAAAAGGAATTACGATCCCACACTACAGATCGTAAAAGATTTAGGAGATAACTGGTTAGAAGCTGTAATATAAAGATTGAAAAAGTCTAAAAAGGATCTAACTTTATCAGTAATTGATATTATTTAAAGGAAACTGTTATGGCTGAAATTGCGGCAGGAGAGCTTGTTGAGGATCTGATTAAAAAAGTAGAGTATTTAGATGATCAGGATATACAGAAGATAAAAGATGCAGCTTATTATGTAATAGATAAACATGAGGGTCAGTTTAGAAAATCAGGAGAGCCTTACTACATTCATCCTATTGAGGCTGCAAAAATACTTGCGGATCTTAAGCTTGATAGAATAACAATAACAGCAGGACTTCTTCATGATGTAGTTGAGGATACAGATACGACAATTGAGGAAATAAGGAGAAGATTTGGTGATACAGTTGCAGTTATTGTTGATGGTGTTACAAAAATTGGTAAGTATAACTTTAACAGCAGGGAAGAAGCTGAAGCTGAGAATTTCAGGAAGATGCTTGTCTCAATGGCTAAAGATATAAGGGTTATTCTTGTTAAGCTTGCGGATAGACTGCACAATATAAGAACCCTCGATCCACTTCCTGAGTACAAACAGAAAAGGATAGCAAAGGAGACGCTTGATATATACGCGCCTCTTGCTGCAAGACTTGGTTTATGGAAAATAAAGGCTGAGCTTGAGGACACATCTTTTAAATATCTTTATCCGGAAGCTTATAAAAAAATAACAACATATCTTGCAGAATCAAAAACAGTACAGGAAAAGTATCTTAAAGGGATTATATCTGATATCAAAGACATACTGGAAAAACATAATATCAAGGCTGATATACAGTATAGAGCAAAGCATCTTTACAGTATATACGAAAAAACACTCAGAAAGGATCTATCTTTATCTGATATTTATGATGTTTATGGAGTTAGGGTTCTTGTTAACACAGTAAAGGAGTGTTATCTTGCACTTGGACTGATCCATTCTCTTTGGCCTCCAGTCCCGGGAAGATTTAAAGACTATATATCTCTTCCAAAATCAAATATGTATCAGGCCCTTCATACTACTGTTGTTGCACCAAAAGGAAAGTTTGTTGAGATTCAGATAAAAACATACAAGATGCACAAAGTTGCAGAAGAAGGTATAGCGGCTCACTGGAGATATAAGGGAGGAAAGTATATTTCTGATAAGGATCTGAGATCTTTTACATGGTTGAGAAACATACTTGAATCTATAAAAGAAAATAAAGATACGGAAATAATCTCAACGGTTAAAGGAGATCTTTCAAATGAAGAAGTCTATGTTTTTACCCCCAGAGGCGATCTTATAAAATTGCCATCTGGTTCAACACCTGTTGATTTTGCATACCATATACATACACAGGTAGGTCACAGAACGGCTGGGGCAAAAGTAAATGGAAAGATGGTTCCGCTTGATACAAAACTGAAAAACGGTGATGTTGTAGAGATAATAACGGCAAAATATCATAAACCAAGTAGAGACTGGCTTAAGTTTGTTGTTTCATCAAAAGCGAAAACAAGTATAAAACAGTACTTCTCAAAAGTTGACAGGAAGAGGGCTATAAAGTTTGGGGAAAAACTGTTAGACAAATTTCTAAAAAAGGTGAATAAAAAGACATCAACCTTGGATCATGAAGATATAAAAAAACTGCTTGATAGATTTAGCTTTAAAACACTTGACGATCTTTTACATGCTGTTGGAGATGGTAAGCTTTCTCCCCAGAAAGTTGTTAGATTTTTGAAAGGAGATTCAGAAAAAATAAAATCTTCATCGTCATCAGGCGGTATAAAAGATAAGGATCTTATTGTTGAGGTTGACGGTATATCCAACATAATGTCAACTATAGCAAAATGTTGCTGTCCAATACCTGGAGATGAAATAACAGGAGTTATACTAAGAGGAAAGGGTATTTCTATACATGCTAAAAATTGTCCAAATGCTGTTAAAGTTCAGGAAACAGAGCCAGAAAGAATAATAGTTGCAAAATGGAGTAGTGGTGATCTTAAAGCTATTTTTCCTTCTTATATAAGAATTATTTCTGAAGACAGACCAGGTCTTCTTGCGGAAATGTCATCCGCTGTCGCCAGTACAAAAACAAATATATCAGGAGCTAATGTTAAAACAAGAAGGGATGGAAAAGCCGTAACGGAACTTAAAGTTAATGTTAAAGATATAGATCATCTTAATAAAATAATCTCACTTATAAAAAGGGTGAAAGGTGTGGAAAGGGTTGATAGAATATGTGTTAGAAGATAGTCATCTATGAAGAAATCTACTTTCCGTACCTTTTATAAGTCTGTTTATGTTTGATGAGTGTTTCATAACAATTATGAATGAAAGGAAAAGAGCTGAAAATGTATAGAATATATTACCTTCAACATAGAATATAATAATCCAGGACATAAAGGCTGCAAATATAGATGCAAAAGAAACATAACCTGTGGTTAAAAAAGATCCAAGCCACAGAAGTATAACTATAAATGCAGTTTTTCCAGAGAGTGCAAGAAGAACTCCCAATCCTGTTGCTACACCTTTACCGCCTCTAAATTTCATAAAAATAGAAAAACAGTGCCCTATAACAGCGGTTATTGCAATTATAGACAGAATTCTATCATCAAATAAAAAATAGTTTTTTCCAAGATACACAGGTAGATAACCTTTTAACATATCTAAGATCAGTACAAGAGCCCCAGCTTTTTTACCGATTGTTCTTGTAACATTTGTCGCACCTATATTTCCTGATCCTTCTTTCGTTATATCTTTACCTGAAAGTTTTCCAACTACATAGCCAAAAGGTATTGACGCCATTATATATGTTGCAAACAGATAAATAAATACAATCAGTTCCATGCCCTATCCTTCATAAAGATTTTAAGATAGTCAACAGCTGAAATATATGCAATTACTATAGATATCCATAGAAGTATATTTCCATAGGTTACAATATGTACTGAAAGTAGAAATATAGCTGCAAGCTGTGCCGTTGTTTTAAGCTTACCAAGGTACGATGCAGGAACAACAATACCTTTACTTACCATTACGCTTCTGAACCATGTTATAAGCATTTCCCTTGCCACTATAAGAAACACTACGAAAGAGGATATATACTGCTTTTCAACAAATGCAACAAGAACAGATATAGTAAATATCTTATCTACAGCAGGATCCAGAAGTTCTCCATGTTTTGTAACATCATTGTACTTTCTTGCTATAACTCCATCAAGCCAGTCTGATAAAACGGCAAGGGAAACTAAAACCCCTGAGATTATATAGTGATCATTTAGAATTGTAAATATTAAAAATGGGGTAATTACCAACCTTGAAAGAGTAATAAGGTTGGCAAATCCCGTTAAATTCAATTAATCTCACCTTTCCTTTTTCTTATATAAGCTGGTATATCAAGGTTATCGTAAGATATCTCATTTATTATAGGTTTAGGTATGATCTCTTCCTTTTCTTCCTTTGATTCTTTTGGCAGCTCTGTTATCTTTCTGTGTATCTTTCTATCTACTGTTCTTTTTGCCCTTGGTTCTTCCTTCTCTCCTTCAAAATCTGTAGCTACTACAGTGATTCTTATCTCATCTTCAATATCAGGGTTTAAGGAAGCACCAAATATGATGTGAGACTCTTCATGAGCCTGTTCTTTGATCTGACCTATAGCGTCTTCAACATCTGAGTAAGTAAGATCCATACTTACTTCAACATTTATAAGAAGTCTTCTTGCACCCTGAATAGATGTCCCTTCGAGGAGAGGAGATGTTGTTGCGGAGATAACGGCTTCTTCTATCTTACTTTCTCCTCTTCCACTTCCAACTCCTATAAGAGCCTTCCCTCCTCCTTCCATAACTGTTTTGACATCAGCAAAATCAACATTTACAAGTCCAGGTACAAGTATAAGATCTGTAATACCTCTGACAGCTTTATAAAGTATGCCGTCCACAAGTTTAAAGGCTTCGCCAAATGTGAATCTTTTTCCTGCAATGGTTGCAAGTTTTTGGTTGTGGATCACTATATATGTATCCACGACATCTTTTAATCTTTTTAAGCCCTCTTCCGCAAGTAATGCTCTTCTTGGTCCTTCAAAATCAAAAGGTTTAGTTACAACAGCTACAGTTAATATGCCGAGCTCTTTAGCAGCCTGTGCTATAATTGGAGAAGCTCCAGTTCCTGTACCGCCTCCAAGTCCTGCAGCTATAAATACCATATCGGCTCCTTCCATTGCCTCTTTGATAGTCTCAAGATTTTCCTTTGCAGCCTCCTCGCCTATCTCAGGTTTTGATCCTGCTCCAAGCCCCCTTGTTACGCTTTCACCTATGTGTATCTTGTTAGGTACAGGTAATGAGTGTAGATGCTGCATGTCTGTATTTATTATATACAGTTCAACATCCTGAAGACCTTCCTGAAACATTCTTGCTACAGCGTTGCTTCCACCACCGCCTATACCGAAGACTTTAATTTTTGATGGGTTTTTTGACTGGAAATCAAAATTTTCCATAATAACTCCTCCTGAGTGCTTAAAAAAGATTCTTTAACTTTTCAACAAAAGATCTGAATATACTAAAGATATCTATTTCTGAACTTGATTCAGATGTAGCTATACTGTGGCTTGTTGAGTTGCTTTTAGTGAAGAGGAGCATACCGATAGCTGCAGCGTATTGTGGAAAAGCTATCTTATCGCTAAAGCCCTTATAATCCTTCGGTTTACCTATTCTTACGTCCATACCTATGATATTTTCAGCAAGTTCTTTTATATCAGGTGTGTTTGAAACACCGCCAGTTAATACTATACCACCATTTATTTTATTTATAAAACCTGATTCTTCAAGTTCGTTTTTTACTATCTCAAATATCTCGCTCAGTCTTGCCTCAATAGTGTCAACAAGTTCAAACTGTTCTATCTGTATAGGTTCCTCACTGCCTCTTGGAAAAACTTCTATTACGTGATTTTCTGATAGGTCAGCAATAGCACCTCCATACTCTATCTTTAAGCTTTCTGCTTCTTCCTTAGATACTTTAAATCTGTGTGCTATATCCATAGTTACCTGATTTCCACCAACAGGAAAAGATCTTATATGGTCAATACTTCCTTCTCTATATATTGCCATATCTGTTGTTCCAGCACCGATATCAAGTACAACAATTCCCATATCTTTTTCTTCAGGATACAAGACAGCGGATGCAGATGCCACAGGATTTGCTACAAAGTTTGCCACCCTAACACCGGAAGCTTCAATCACCTTTTTTAAATTTGTGTAGGCATTTATTTTGTCAAGTATGATATGGAATTTCCCTTCTATCTTAGATCCTACAAGCCCTACAGGATCTATTATTTCGTCTTCCTCATCAAGTATATATTTTTTTGGGATGATATGAATTATTTCGTAATTCTCCCTTGGAAGTTTTGATGCGACCTTTTCAATAAGATCATCTATATCATTTTGTGTAATGGTTTTCTGGGACATACCAAAATCTGTTTTTTCAGAATCATTTCTGCATTCAAGGTGATACCCTCCAACGTTTGCTATTACACTTGTTATTTTAGAGCCTGCTGTTGACTCAGCCATATCTACGGCTTCCTTTATTGATCTTATTGCGTCAGATGGTCTGTTTATTATTCCTTTTTCTATCCCTCTTGATTTTGATTCTCCAAATGCGACTATATGTAAATCACCAACATCATCTATCTCTCCAACAAGTACAGTTATTTTAGAAGTTCCTATATCCATTGCTACAACCATTCTGTCTTTACTCATTACTATCTCCTTACAACAATCATTGATTCAAAACTCAGATTTATATAGGAAAATTTACTGATATCTTTATTTTTAAAAAAGATCTTACCCCTTCTAATACTTTTATCTAAATCTTCTGTGCTGAACACAACAATTTTATTATTTTCAATTATACAGCTTATCTGACTTTTATTAACTATGTACTTTTTTACTTTAAATATTTTACTGAAATTCTCATTTATTTTTTTTATCTTCCTCAGCTTTTCAGAGTAGATATTATTATCATTATATATTATCTTGGGTAGATTGGATATATCTATATTTTTATAATACTTTAGATCTATTGGTATGCCGTCCTCATCTATTACTTTCTTTTCTCCTTTATGGTATATAACAGCAAAGGGCCTTCTTTCAAGGATTACGAGATCAACACTTCCTACAAAAAGTCTGTTTATCTGGACTTCTTTAACAAAGTTGTACTTTAGAAGTTCTTCTTTTACTTTTTCCTTATTTAGGAAAAACCAGTTTTCTCTTTCAAATATTTTTTTTATGTCTTCTTTTTTAAACTTATCTGTCCCAAGGACGGTAACTTTTTTTACAGAGAATATCTCTTTTACTACAGGGATTGTTGGTGAGAAGTATCCAAAAAGGGCACAGATGAATATCCATACTGAAAGAATCAGAATCTTTATCTTACCTGTTTTCATTTAAAGCACCTTCAATAATTTTTAAAATCAAACTTTCAAAATTTATACCTTTTACTGCAGCTGCTTTTGGTATAAGACTATGATCTGTAAGACCGGGAATCGTATTCACTTCTAAAAAATAAGGTTTATCCTTATCAAGTACAAAGTCAACCCTCGCAACGCCTTTACATCCGAGAATATTGTAAATTTTCAGTGCTGTGTTCTGTATATCTCTGTAAAGGGATGGTTCTATTTCTGCAGGACATATATACTCTGTTTCCTCAGAGATATATTTGTTATAGTAATCGTAAAAACCTTCTTTTACTTTAATCTCTATTATATCAAGAGGTTCGCCATTTATAATTCCTACGGTTATCTCTCTCCCTTTTATAAATCTCTCTATTATTGCTTTTCTGTCTATTTTTAAAACCTCTTCAACAGCTTTCACAAGTCTATCTTTATCCTCAACGACAGATACGCCTATTGAAGACCCTTCACTGTTAGGCTTAACAACTGCAGGGTATTTTATTTTTATTTTTTTTATCTGATCTATTTTTTCAACAGAGTACCCTTCAGGAACGAGGATACCTTCAGACTTGAGTATATCTTTTGTTAATGTTTTGTCCATACATATAGCGCTTGTTTTAACATCAGATCCTGTATATCTTATTCCTAAGAACTCAAGAACACCCTGTATAATACCATCCTCTCCCGTTTTTCCGTGAAGGGATATGAATGCAAGATCAGGTTTGTAGTCTGTTACTTTTTTTATAAAATCTTTTCCTTCTACAGGATCAAAAACCTTAAACTCTATGTTTAGTTTTTTTAAAGCTTTTTCAACAGCTTTTCCAGACTTTATTGATATCTCTCTTTCAGAAGAAGAACCTCCATATAAGAGTGCTATTTTTGGCTTATTCAACAATCCTGATTTCCTTCTCAAGTTTTATTCTAAAATAATCTCCCACTAACTTTTCGGCTGTTTCCAGCAGTTTCTTTAACTGGGAGTAACTTCCCTGGCCGTAATTAACAGCGAAGTTTGCGTGTTTCTCAGAGAATCCAACATCTCCAATTCTAAATCCCTTTAGTCCAGCTTTATCCAAGAGGTAACCGGCTGATATACCGTCAGGATTTTTGAATGTTGATCCTGATGTTGGAAGATCAAGAGGTTGTTTTTTGTTTCTTTCCTTTAGATGTTCCTTTATTGCCTGTGATATATTTTTTTTTGTTTTTTTAAGTTTTATACCAACTCTGTAAATAAATCCTTCTTTTTGAAACTGGGTAAATCTATAACCGTAGTTTATATCTTCTTTTTTAGAAACTTTAAGATATCCGTTGCTGTCTATCCATTCAACATATTCAACAATATCAAATATTTCACTGCCAAAGGCACCAGCGTTCATTGCTACAGCACCGCCTATGGATGCAGGTATTCCTGACAAATTTTCAAAACCTTCAAGATTGTATTTTTTTACAATATTTGTTAATGTTTTAAAACTTACGCCTGCTTCAGCCGAGATAATTACATACTCTTTATGATTCACTGTCATATAACTTTTAAGCTTTGATGTTGAAACGAAGAGATTATCTAAAACCCCGTCTCGGAAAACTGTATTACTCCCTATGCCAATAGGGATTATCTTTTTTCCTCTGTCCTGTGAAAGCTTTACAATATGTATAATATCCTCAACATTTTTAGGAATATAAACTCGTTTAGCTGTTCCGCCAATTCTGATCGTACACAGTTTTGAGAGGTTAACATTTTCCTCATAATCAACCATTCTTTATCTCTTCTAATATTTTTTCTGCTGTATCAATAATACTATAATTTTTAATAATTTCCTGATTTTTTTTGTTTAGGTTGTCTTTTATCTTCTTGCACAGAATATCCACGTCTAACTCTTCATCTTTAATAATTTCGGCTATTTCTTTTTCTTCTAACCATTTTACATTATAAAATTGATGATCTGATGCTGCATAAGGATATGGAATAAAAATAGCAGGTTTTCTGTAAAAAAGTATCTCTGATACGCTTCCTGCTCCAGCCCTTGATACTACAATATCTGAAGCTGAATATAGAATTCCCATCCTATCGTAGTACGGGAAAACTTTTATATTCTCCTGTGTTTTTTCCTCTTTGTATAATTTCCCTGTAATTATTATAAACTGAACTTCTTTTAGTTTATTGGAAACTTTATATGCAATCTGTGTGAGTTTTCTTGCACCTTGACTTCCACCAAATACAAGCACTGTCTTTCTTTCTTTATCAATTCCAAGAATTTCTCTTGCCTTTTCTTTACCGATTTTTACATCTTCTATGATCTCTTTTCTTAAAGGAAATCCTGTTAGAACAGTTTTATCTTCAGGAAAATACTTTTTTGAGTACTCAAAAGTTATAAATACTTTTTTTGCAAATTTTGATAAGATAAGATTCGTATATGAAGGAATAGAGTTCTGTTCGTGTATATACAAGTTTTTCCCTGTAAGTAAAGCCGAAATACCAAGTGGCAGAGAAGCATATCCCCCAAATGTTATTATAAAATCGGGATTTTCTTTTTGAATTATTTTTTTGATCTTAAATGCTGTTGTCAAAAGTTTTGATGATGATAATATCTTTTTTAAAAAAAACTTTCCCCTTACTCCTCTTATATCGTAAAGCCAGGTTCTGTCTGCCGGAAAATTTTTTCTTCCTTCAATGCCATTTTTTGATCCGAAGTAGTATATGATATATCCTTTTTCCTTCAATTTTTCTGCAATTGAAACCGCAGGATAAAAATGTCCCCCTGTTCCACCTCCTGCAATAAAGACCTTTTTTTTCAATGAATCCTCCTATGAAATGCTGTTTTTACTGGTTCCTTAGATAGTCTGAGCAGGATGCCTGCTGAAATAGACATAACAAAAAGGGAAGTTCCACCATAACTGACAAAGGGAAGCGTAAATCCTGTCGGAGGCAGAATGCTTGTGTTGACAGCAAAATGGAAAAAAGCCTGAAGAACTATTAAAAATGTTATTCCGATACCAAGTGCCTGCGAGAACTTATCTTCAAGCTTTATACTTATGTTTATACCTTTTAGAAGTATTATTAGAAATATGACAATTAGGAATGATGCTCCTATAAATCCTGTTTCTTCACCTATTAAGGCGTATATATAATCTGTGTGTATCTCAGGAAGGTATTTCAATTTTTGTGTTCCGGCACCTATACCTTCTCCTGTCAGACCCCCTTTTGAAAAGGCAAGAATAGACTGGAAGACCTGATAACTAAACTGTTCTTTATAACCCATTGGATCGGCCAGAGCCAGCAATCTTTTGTAAGCATATTCAGATGAGAAAAATATATATAAAAAAACAGGAAGAGCAACCAAAGGAAATACTGCAAGTTTTTTTAGATCAAAGTTTGATGAGAACATAATCATGAATGTAAGTATAATTATAAAAAAGGCAGCTCCTTTATGAGGTTCTACTAATATAAGTACAGAAATAAAAGCAGGTATAGAAACCGCAGAAATAATAGATTCCCATTTTTTAAGATTTTTTTCTTTCCTGTAGATAAAGTTTGCAAGAAATAGAACAGTTGAAAGTTTTGCAAATTCTGAGGGCTGAAATTTAAAAAATCCTAAATCCAGCCATCTTTTGACTGTTGTTCCCTTTATTTCTGCAGGAAAGATTAAAACGAGGATTAAAAGTATTATACTCACAATAACAGATGGATAAGCTATTTTTTTCCAAACATCCACAGGTACCATATAGGATAACGCCATAACGGATATTCCTATAAATACCCACAATATCTCTTTTTTAAGATAAAGGTAAGGATCTTTGTTGTTTAAAAGAGATGGTACTGATGTTGCGCTAAATACAAATATAATCCCATATATGAAAAGAATTATAAAACATAGAAGAAGTATCCTATCAAAATAAAAATCCCTAACCATCTTTTAATTTCCTTACAATGCTTTTAAATACTTCTCCCCTTTCCTGATAGTTTTTAAACATATCAAAACTTGAACATCCCGGAGAGAGAAGAATTACATCTCCTTTTTCGGCTCTTTGGAAAGCTCGGTTAACAGCATCTTCTAAATTTTCAAAAGTTTCAGTCTCAGCATAATTTTTTAATACCATGTATATATTTTCCCTATCCTTTCCTATGATAAATATTTTTTTCACAGATTCTGATATCTCATCTTTCAGATCTGAAAAATTACCTCCTTTATTTATACCGCCAGTAATGAGTAAAACTTTTTTTCCCTTAAAACTTTGGATGGCTTTTTTTACAGCCTGGACAGTTGTTGCTTTAGAATCATTGTAGAAATCAATTCCATTTATTGTATCTACATATTCCATTCTATGAGGCAGAGGTTTAAAGCTATTTACTCTCTCCTGTATTGTATCGGGATCTATACCATAGATATATGTTGCAAGAATCGATGCCATAATATTCTGTACATTGTGTACTCCCTTCAAGGAGATATTGGAAAGATCAAAATTTAAACTTCTATCACCCAATTTTAAAATGACTTCTGAGCCATTATAATAAATCCCTTCAAGATCTCGAGGAAGTTTTGAAAGTGAGAAATAATATTTTTTCCCTCTTTTGGGAGTCTCTCTTACAACTTTATCGTCAAAGTTCAGTACAGCAATATCTGTCTCTTTCATATTTTTGAAAAGTCTGTACTTGGATAGTTTGTAATGCAAGATTTTTTTATGCCAGTCAAGATGATCTGGATAAAAATTAAGAAATATTGCTATATTTGGTCTAAACCTTTTTGTAGAGTATATTTGAAATGATGAAAGTTCAAGAACTACAGTATCTTTACCTCTTAATACTATCTCACTGAACGGAATACCGTAGTTTCCTCCTATTTCTGATTTATCTTCTCCTAATATATGGTGTATAAGTTTTGACGTTGTAGATTTTCCGTCTGTACCGGTAACGGCTATTATATAACCTTTAAAAAATCGGTATGAAAACTCTATCTCACCTACAACAGGTATCTTTTTTATTTTTCCTATCCTGTAAATTTTATGCGAAAATGGGATTCCGGGTGATACAACTATAATATCAGTTTTTTTCAGAATTCCTGTATCAAAATCTTTGTCATCAACTATAATGTAATTGATTGCCAGTTTTTTTAAAAGGTTTTCTATTCCCTTTCCAGTTTTTCCCTTTCCGTAAACGAGAATCAATTATGAACCCTTAATTTTAATATTTCCAAAATATTGTATAATATATGAAATCTTTTGAAGGTAACAATTATTTAGGGAGAAAAAGAATGGGAAGAATTATAGAATTTACAGATGTTACGCTAAGAGATGGACAGCAGAGCTTACTCGCAACAAGAGTAAGAACCGAAGATCTACTGCCTGCTGCCGAAAAGCTTGACAAAGCAGGTTTTTGGTCTCTTGAGGTCTGGGGTGGTGCAACATTTGACGTATGTCTTAGATATCTTAAGGAAGATCCATGGGAAAGACTTAGAAGATTTAAAGAAGCCGCGCCAAATACTAAACTTGAGATGCTTTTAAGAGGACAAAATATAGTAGGATACAGACATTATCCTGACGATGTTGTTGAAGCTTTTGTAAAAAAAGCTGCTGAAAACGGTATAGATGTTTTTAGAATATTTGATGCTCTGAATGATGTAAGAAATATGGAAGTAGCTATATCTGTAGCAAAGGAAGAAGGAAAGATTGTAAAAGGCGTTCTTTCCTATACAATAAGTCCTGTTCATACTGTTGATTATTTTGTAGGAATAGCAAAACAGCTTAAAGATCTTGGAGTTGATATTATATCTATAAAGGATCAGGCCGGGATATTGTCCCCTAAAATAGCCTATGAACTTGTGGGAAGACTTAAAGAAGAGGTTAAGTTGCCGGTTCATCTCCATGCTCAAACAACTTCTGGAATGGCAGAAATGACGTGTTTAAAAGCTGTTGAAGCAGGATGTGACATTATTGATACAGATGTATCAACATGGTCATGGCTTACGGCACACCCTGCAAATGAAACTATGGTTTATGTTCTAAAAGAGTTTGGTTATGAGACAAAAATAGATCTTTCTATAATAGAGGAGGTTGCAGAGTATCTGAAGGATGTAAGGAAAAAATATAAAAAGTATGATACTGCTGAAAAATGGCCAGATTCTCAGGTACTTATACATCAGATACCTGGAGGTATGATGTCTAACTTTATAAACCAGCTTAAAGAAAATGATGCTCTTGATAAACTTGATGACGTTAAAAAAGAAGTAGCAAAGGTAAGAGAAGATCTTGGTTATCCTCCGCTTGTTACGCCTACAAGCCAGATAGTGGGCACACAGGCATTATTAAATGTTCTTCAGGGTGAGAGATATAAAGTTGTTACTAAGGAAACGAGAGATTATGTAAAAGGTCTTTATGGAAGACCTCCTGCACCAATTAAACCTGATATTATTGAGAAGATAATAGACGGTGAAGAACCTATACAGGTTAGACCTGCCGATCTTCTTGAGCCAGAACTTGATAAATGTAGCACTGAAGCACAGAAAGCTGGAGCGAGAAGTGAGGAGGATATACTTTCTTACTGTCTCTTCCCTCAGGTAGCCAAGGAGTTTTTTGACTGGAGAGAAAAGTATGAAAAAGGAGAAGCTTTACCACCGGAAGTTGAGGAAATAACAGAAGAGGAAGTCTGTGTTACAAAAGCTCCTATAGAGTTTAATATAACACTTCATGGAGAGGTTTATCATATACAGATAGCTGGTGTTGGAAGTCCGGTTGAAGGTGGAACACCATACTTTGTAAGAGTTGATGGAAGGCTTGAAGAGACAATTGTACAGCCTATAAGAGAGATTGAAGTTGGTGAAAAAATCGAATCCATTCCTGAAGGGGGTGTTCCTGCAGGTAAAAGGCCCAAGGCTAAAGATATGGGAGATGTTAGTTCTCCAATGCCTGGAAAGGTTGTATCAGTAAAAGTTTCACCTGGGGATTCTGTAAAAAAGGGTGATGTCCTTCTTGTTGTTGAGGCGATGAAGATGGAAAATGAGATACACTCACCTATAGATGGTACAGTTGAGGAAGTTTATGTTAGAGAAGGGGATCAGGTCAATCCAGATGAATGTCTGATAAGAATAGTTCCGTAAAGGGGGCTTCACCCTCTTTACATTATATACTGATTGAATTTACTGCTTTTTATAACAGCCCATTTTCCAAGAGATGAACATAGCGTGTTTTCTTCTCCTTTTATGAACCATCCTAATAGAGGATACCATATCAATCCAGATATTACTGAAAGCATATCAGCCTGGAGTTTAAAAAGAATGTCGTTTGTATTAACAATGTTATCAAATATTTTTATCTCCTCGTCTGTGAAATCACCCTTATAATCAATAACGTCTCCTGCTTCTGATACCGAACCCACAGCTTCAAAATCTTTTTCAAGTATAAGTCTATCGAGAGGTGTTTCTTTTATCTCTCTGTAAAGTTTTTTTAGTTTTTGTGATGTTTTTATGAGAACAGTGTATTTATCATCAAATAGTATAGAGTAGTTTTCGGCCGATGCACTGCAAAAATCTATAGGAAGAATATCATATTTACCTGATATAAATTTCCATCCTTCTGCTTCTAAAACAGTAATATTGTAGTTTATTAAGCTCATTGAGTGTATAAATCTTTCATGATCTCTTGGAAGCCCTTCAAGTGAGAGTAATACTTTCTTTGACTCTTTATCAAGGATGAACATTGTATCTGGATGGTTTAAAAAATCTTCAAATCTCATATCGCCCTCTATCTTTTTAATTATAAAAAATAAGGGCTTTAAACCTTTAAAGCAATAAGAAGGGGCTTAAAAGCCCCTCTTTATCAATTTTCTTTTTCGTACTCCCATTTTCCTGTTGTTAAGTACTCATGGATTGCGTCAGCAGCATCTCTTCCGTGTCTTATAGCTGTAACAACAGTATCCCCACCATTTACTACATCACCGCCTGCAAATATTCCTTCAATATTTGTTCTGTATCTTTTATCTACAGTTGAAAGGTTATTCCATTTGTCAATAGCAAGCCCTTTAACATTACTGTATGCTGTAGGATTATCTCCCTGTCCAACGGCCATAATAACAACATCACACTCTATAGTATGCTCAGATCCTTCAATAGGTATAGGCCTTGGTCTTCCACCTTTTTCATCTGGAACAAGCTCCATTTTTATACATTTAAGTCCGGTAACCTCTCCTTTATCGTTTCCTAATACCTCAACCGGCTGTGTTAACCAGTGGAGCTGACAACCTTCTTCAGCAAGATGATCCCATTCCTCGTCTCGTGCTGACGATGTGTCTCTTGTTCTTCTGTAAACTACATGGGTTTCGTTACCAAGTCTAACTGAAACGATAGCACAATCAACAGCTGTAAATCCTCCACCTATAACAGCCACCTTTTTCCCTTTTGGTATTTCAACATCCTCATCAGGAGCTAATAATGGATGGATCTCACCTGTGTTAACCTTCATCAAAAATCCGATTGCTGTGTAAACACCTTTCAGATCCTCACCAGGAATTCCCATCTTTTTTCCTCTACCTGATCCAACACCTATAAACACAGCATCAAAATCTTTTCTAAGATCATCTATAGTGATATCTTCTCCGATAATAACGCCTGTTTTTATCTCAACACCAAGCTTCTTTATAAGCTCTATTTCATAATCCAGAGCTTCTCTTGTAAGTCTTGGCTCGGGTATTCCATATCTCATAACGCCTCCCGTGTAAGGGAGAGCCTCAAATACTGTAACGGAATGACCTTTCCTTGCAAGGAAATAAGCTACAGCAAGACCGGCAGGACCAGCACCTATAACTGCAACTTTTTTGCCTGTTGGAGGCTCTTTATCATCTATCCATTCAACTCCTGAAGTTCTTACGCTGTCAGCTACAAATCTTTCAAGAGCTCCTATAGCAACCGAAAGGCCGTTATCTTTAAATGTAAGAACACATGTGCTTTCACAAAGCCTATCTACAGGACAGACTCTTCCACAAACTGAGCTGAAAGGTGAGGTCTGTCTTAATATTTTATAAGCATCAAAAACTCTGTTTTGCTGTATAGCTTCAATCCATTTAGGCATATCATTTTCAACAGGACATGACTCAACACAGGTGGGTCTATTACATAAGAGACATCTGAAAGCTTCATCTTTAGCAACAGTATGTCCATAACCAAATGTGAACTCTTTGAATGTTTTTGCTCTTACATCTGGCGGGAGCATAGGCATAGGATTTCTGTCATGTCTTCTATATACCTTTTTCTGTCTTTTCCTCTTTTCCTGAGCCATTACATACCTCCTTTTTATTTGAATAGTAAGCTCATTAACGCTTTCTGGGCATGAAGTCTGTTTTCAGCTTCATCAAAAATAATATCTGCATAATCCTCAAATAGATCTTCAGATATCTCTTCACCTTTATGGGCAGGCAAACAGTGCATAACAATAACATTACTTGATGCGTGTGATATAAGTTCCTTATTTACTGTAAAACCTTTGAAAAGTTCCTTTTTTTCTTTCTCCCCTTCTTGACCCATGCTCACCCATACGTCCGTATAAACAACGTCAGCGTCCTTTACAGCCTCTATAGGATTATTTGTTATTTCTATCTTGGAGCCTGTTTTCTTTGATAGATCTGCTGCTTCATAAACAGCTTTTCCGGAAGGTTCGCATCCCTCAGGTGTTGCAACTGATACATCAAAACCAATAAGACCTCCTGCTATAAGCCAGGTATTTGCAACATTGTTTCCATCTCCAACAAATGCCACCTTTATACCTTCTATCTTTCCAAATTTTTCATATATAGTTTGAAGATCAGCAAGTATCTGACATGGATGAAGGTAGTCTGTTAAGGCGTTTATAACAGGTTTATTGAAGTATTGAGCAAGCTCCTCAACTTCTCTGTGTGAGTATGTTCTTATTACAATCCCATCAAGATATCTTGCCATAACCCTTGCGGTATCCTTAATGTCTTCTCCTCTACTCATCTGTGTTGAAGAACCTTGAATATATATAGGTTGCCCTCCCATCTGATAAATTCCTACTTCAAATGAGAGTCTTGTTCTTGTTGAAGGTTTCATAAATATGAGTCCTATGGATTTGCCTTTTAATGATAAATCTTCTATCTCTCCTTTTTTAAGTTTTACAGCATAATCTATAATCTGAAGGATCTCGTCTTTTTTAAGATTCGAGATATTTAAAAAATCCCTTTTCAACACTTTTTCCTCCTGTATATTAGCTTAAAAATATAACATTGTTTGATTTTTTATTCAAGAATTGGAGTTATGACAGAAACTTATAAAGATAATTTTAATTCTGCAAAAGATATCTGTATAATGCCATTCTTGTAAAAAGACCGTTTTCAACCTGGTCAAGTATTAAACTTCTGTTACCGTAAACGAGTTCACTCTGCATCTCAATACCCCTATTTACAGGACCTGGATGCATAATCACAGCATCTTCTTTAAGAAGGTTAATCCTTTCCTGTGTAAGCCCGTACATTATTGAGTACTCATTTAGTGTAGAAAAGAAAACTTTTTTTTGTCTTTCAAGCTGTATCCTGAGAAATATTGCCACATCTTTGTCTTTTAATGCTTCACAAATATCTGTTGTAACATGATCGATCTCAAATATATCAAGATGTCTTGGAAGCATAGTTTGAGGCCCGCATATAGTTATTTCAGCACCTAACATTTTTAAAAGTTTAATATCGGAACGGGCAACTCTGCTGTGAAGAATATCTCCTACTATAACTATCTTTAATCCTTCTATCTTTCCTTTTTTTTCAAGTATGGTAAAGGCATCAAGAATCGCCTGTGATGGATGTTCATGTGTTCCGTCTCCTGCATTTATAATTATTGATTTGACTTTATCGGCAACAATATGTGCCGCTCCTGACATATAATGTCTCATAACTATAAAATCAGCATTCATAGCCTCAAGTGTTTTTATTGTGTCGTATAATGTCTCTCCTTTTTTTATTGAGCTTGATGAACCGGATATATTTATTGTGTCTGCTCCTAATATTTTTCCTGCAAGTTCAAAGGATGTTCTGGTTCTTGTTGAGCTTTCAAAGAAAGGAAGGAGAATGGAATATCCTCTCAGATCGTTAAACTTAGTTTCGCCGTTTTTGTATCTTTCTTTGTAGTCTTTAAATATATGGTATATATTTTCAAAGTCTTTAATGTTTATATCCTTTACAGAAATAAGATTTTTCAACTTCTTCTCCATACTTTTTTTAATATTATAAACTGATGGAGAGATATTAATCTATAATTTCCATTAATTTTTCCTCTGGAAAAGGTTTTCCAAGATAATAACCCTGTCCATAATCACACCCATTTTTTATGAGAAATTTAAGGTGATGCTCTGTTTCAATGCCTTCAGCTATCGTTTTTAGATTCATATTTTTTGCCATTGATATTATTGTTTTTACAATCATCTCATCATTTTTGTCTTTTCCTATACCATTAACGAAAGATCTATCTATCTTTAAAAAGTCAACAGGAAGAATTTTAAGATAATTTAAGGATGAGTACCCTGTTCCAAAGTCATCTATAGCTATCATTACACCTTTTTTTCTCAAATGAGGCTTTAACTTTTTCTAAGATAACTTCCTTAAATATATCTACAATATTTCGTCCTTTAAGGTGGGATTCCTCTTTCTGTAAAAATCTCTTAAATATCTCATTTGAAGACAGATAATCTCCCTTTTCTGTAAAAAAAGCTATACCGTTTAAATGATTTTCCATAATATCACTGTCTAACTCCATAAACCCTCCAGTTAAATAAAAACTTTAACTGGTTGTAGGATCTGGTTTTCTTTAATCTCCCCAATTCCTAAAAATCTCTTTTTTCTATCAAGTACTTTAACTAAACCTTTAATCTTATAAGGAATTTTAAATCTCTGTCCTTTTATAAATCTTTCGTCAAAAACAGGATCTAATAAAATCTCTGTAAAAAAATATAAAGCATCCTTTATACTTATTAATCTATCTTTTATCTGATCTTCTGTCATCCTGAAAAGTTGATCCAATTTCAGTGCGTCTTCAATATTGAAAATACCTACTTTAGTTCTTCTTAGGCTTTTCACATATGCTCCACATCCTGTTTTATCACCTATCTCTTTAATAAGACTTCTTATGTAAGTTCCTGAGCTACAGTGAACTTTTATTGTAAAAAATGGTAAATTAATATTTATTATCTGGATACTATATATCGTTACTTTTTTTGGTTTAAGCTTGACATTAATACCCTTTTTTGCAAGCTGGTATGCTCTTTTACCTTCTATCCTTTTTGATGAAAAAGGAGGAGGTGTCTGCATATAGGTTTTTTTGAATGAGAGTATAATCTTTTCAAGATTTTTTTCGTCTATCTTACAGAGCTTACTTTCTACTAATTTTCCCTGTCTATCATAAGTGTCTGTAACCTTACCAAGCTCGCCAGTTGCTATATATTCTTTATCAAGTCCCTGAAAGTATTCTGTAAGTCTTGTTGCCTTTCCAACTGTTATAACCATTAATCCAGAGGCAAAATAATCAAGCGTCCCAGTATGACCAACTTTTATTTCTTTTCCTGTTATTCTTTTTAGATATCTTTTAATTTTTTGAACAAGATAGTTTGATGTTATATTTTCAGGTTTATCAATCAGAAGTATTCCGTCCATATCTACTTACTTTTATCAAAATTTTTTAAAAACTCGCTTACAAGATAAAGGGAACCTGTTACAAGAATAACTGTTTCTTTATCATATTCTTGTACTGCCTTTCCAAAAGCGTCCATTAAATCTTTGAAGAAGTATATATCTTTCAATTGAGATATCTCTTTTTCTGTAATTGATCTTTCTACAGGGATAGTTGTTGCTATAATCTTTTTACAGTTTTGTCTTAGAATGCTGAAAAGTTTTATAAAATTTTTGTCTTTCATACAGCTGAATATTGAGATGATCTTTTTATCTGTATAACTTTTTTTGATCTCATTCAATGTTTTTATTAAAGCTTCTTCATTATGGGCTCCATCAACAATAACTAATGGATCTTCTGATATTACCTGCATTCTTCCAGGTATAAAGCATTCCCTTAAAGCTTTTTTTATTATAGGCTCATCTACTTTTATTTTTGCCTTTTCTGAATAAATAAGAAATGCTGTTAATCCTGTAGCTGCATTAGATAACTGTCTTTCTCCTATAAGAGATGTTTTAAGATCCGTGATTTTTTTATCCTTAAAGGTGTAATCCATAGTATTTCCTTTTATATGGTAAGTGAAACCAATGGGATAGTGGTATATTTCTCTAATACCTTTTAATACAGCCTGTGATATGATCTCAATCTGATCTGATCCTATTACAAGGGGTCTGTCTTTCCTCGTTATTCCGAGCTTTTCCTCTGTTATGTCCTTAAGGCTATTTCCGAGTATATGTGTATGATCAAGTGATACGTTTGTTATAACAGAAACTTCAGGATATACAACATTTGTTGCATCCCATCTTCCACCAAGGCCGACTTCAAGAACAGCAGTATCAACACATTCATCACAAAAATATTTAAAAGCTATTAATGTTGAAGCTTCAAAGTATGTAAGATCGTATTTTTTTATTATCTGTTTAAGATCCCTTATATAACTTTCAAGTATTTCATCTCTGATATTAGTTGAGTTTATTTGCCATCTTTCGTTTTCCTCTAATATATGTGGGGATGTAAACAGACCGGTTTTTAATCCGTGAGATCTTAAGAGAGATTCAATATAGTATGCTGTTGAACCTTTTCCATTTGTTCCAGATATAAGTATAGATCTGAACTTTTCATGTGGGTTTCCAATATCTTTTAAAGCCTTTTTAATTCTTTCAAGATCAGGCTGTATATGGAAGACTTTTCTTCCAAAAAGTCTGTAAAGCCTCATATTTTTTTCCTTTTTATTCCATAAATTAGTATTATTATTCCGATAAGAATCATACCTGCTGATATAACCTGATTCCAGGTAAGGCCTATAACAGGTAGAGGCGGAGTTACACCTCTCCAGAATTCAAGTAAAAACCTTTCAAATCCGTAAAGTATCAAATACATAGAAAAAATCTGACCGTCGAAGGATTTTTTCCTGTAAAGATAAAAAAGAATACCAAATATGAAAAAATTACCTAAAGCTTCAGCTGGTTGTGTTGGATAAAGGGGGAATCCGTGGGGCGCTGCCGTATGAGGATGATCTGGAAATGTAATTCCAATATGTCTGAATATAGAATCTTCAGGAACAGGTTTTCCGTAACAACAACCTGCAGCTGTGCATCCAAGTCTTCCAATTCCGTGTCCTATTATTACAGAAATGCCTGCAATATCTCCTGCTTTAAGGATAGGTATTGAGTATCTTCTAAGGAAGATATATAGTATTATTGCTCCACCTAAGAAGGCACCAAACCAGTCAATACCTCCTTTCCATACAGCTATATAATCAATAATAGATTTAAACTCTGTGGGATGTTCTATTATGTAAGCTATTCTTGCTCCTACAATACCACCTAATACTGTAAAAAGGAAGAGATTTTCAACATTTTTTACATTTAAACCTTCTTTTTTACCAAAATATACGGCTGTATAGTAAGAAACTATCATTCCTAATGCTACGAGTAATCCGTAAGTGTGGACAACAAAATCACCTATCTTAATCAGATCAGGAAACATATAATCTCCTTTTTATCTTGTTTTTAAACTCTCTTTTTTCCTTGTTTTCATATACTTCTCAAGTACCATTCTTTTTTTTACAGGGGGAAGGTAATTTATGAAGGGAATTCCATTTATATGATCTATCTCGTGTTGCAGGACTATGGAAAGGAAATCCTTACCTTCTACTTCAATATCGTTACCCTTTATATCTTTTGCTTTTACTTTTACTTTCTCTGCCCTGGGTATCGTTATCTGAACACCAGGAAAGCTTAGACATCCTTCTGTTGATTCTATCTCTCCTTCTTTATCAACTATTTTAGGATTTACAAGAACAAGCTTTACACCTTTGCTTCCTTCTTCCTCACGAACAGTTGTATCTATAACTATAATCTGATATGGAATACCTATCTGGTTTGCTGCAAGTCCAACACCATCAAGTTCATACATCTTTTTGAACATAATATCAACATAATCCTTTAATCTTTCTTCTGAGAAAAAATCAACTTCTTTCATCTTTTGTTTAAGAATTCTATCAGGCCATGTTCTTATCTCGTAATACATAACTAAACCTCTGTATAAAAAGCTTTTTCCTTTAATTTTCTTACAGTTTCTGCAGGATTTTCTGATCTAAAAACAGAGCTTCCTGCCACAAATATATCTACTCCTGCAGAAGAAACGATACTAATATTATTAAGATTAATTCCACCATCAATCTCAATTAATATATCCGTTCTTCCTGTTTCTTCCATAAGCATTTTTAATTTTTTTACCTTTTTTAAGGTTTCCGGAATAAATTTCTGTCCTTCAAATCCAGGATTGACAGACATTATAAGTATGTAGTCAATATAGTATATTATCTCTTCAAGTGTATTTACAGGAGTTGAAGGGTTAAGAACAATTCCAGCCTTAACATTGTTGGATTTTATATAATCTACAAGTCTGTGTGAATGGATACAGGCATCCATATGAAAGGAGATCATGTCACATCCTGCTTTTATAAAATCTGGAACATACCTCTCTGGTTCTATAATCATAAGATGTGCATCAAAGGGAAGATCTGTTACAGATCTTAAGGACTCAACTACTGGAGGACCTATTGTTATATTTGGAACATATCTACCGTCCATAATATCGAGATGAATTAGATCTGCTCCTCCTTCTTCCACTTTTTTTATCTGATCTCCAAGTCTTGAAAAATCTGCTGAAAGTATTGAGGGGGCTATAAGTTTTGTTCCTGCCAAATTTTTCCTCCATTATTAAAGTTGTCTTAATAATTATATATAATTAATCATAATGTTTTATATAAATTTGCCTTCTAAAATAATTTTCTTGCTTACCTTTTGGTTCACCTAATTCAAAGAAATAGTATAAAATGGATACAGAAAGCACGGCTCAAGCCGTAAATTCCTTCACTCGGGATGTAGATCGCTATTCATTCAACAACAGAAAAGGAAGGCGGTATGAATGTTAAAAAAGAGATTTTGAGAAAATTTTTCCATATAACTTCTACTCTTTCAATCTTAATACCTCTTGAGTTTTTAGGGAAGTATTCTGTATCGGTTATTATGATTGTTATGCTTCTATTTATATTTCCCATTTCCTATTTCAGGATTAGAAATTATTTTACACTGTGGTATTGGAAGCTGATAGATCTGTTGGAAAGGGAGAGAAATTTAAAGATTTTACCTGCCAGACAGGCATTTTCTCTTTCTTTAGGAATACTCATAGTATCTTTATTTTTTTGTGAGGATATACTGAAAGTTTCAATTATTTCTGTTGCTGTTTATGACGGTTTTGCCACAATTGCTGGTATTCTTTACGGGAAACATAAAATATTTAGAACTAAGAAAAGTGTTGAGGGAGTAGTGGGAGGATTTATACCAAACTTCCTTATACTTTTGTTTGTTTTAGATCCTTCCGATGCATTTTTGGTTACGTTTTTTACAGCTATTATTGAGCTTTTAAGTTCAGAAAGAAGGTGGTTTTTAGACGATAATTTAACTATTCCTGTATCTGTCGCTCTATTTTTAACTTTTGTTCTAAACTTTCCATCCTAAGCTTCTTAGCTTTTCTTTTCCTTCTTCTGATATCATCTTTGTATTCCATGGTTTTGAGAAATCAAACTTAATACTCACATCAGTCATCCCGTTTAATTTTTTACCGAGCTTATTCAGTATAGATTTTGTTATAAGATTTTCAAGAGGGCAGTTAGGTGTTGTTAATGTTAGGACTATCTCAATTTTACCGTCCTGAATTATTATTCTTCTTACGAGACCAAGATTAACAATATCAAGAGGTATTTCCGGATCATGCACCTCTTTTAAAAGTTTAAGTATCTCGACTTCAGAAATAGGCTTTCTCATCTATCGTCCCTGTAAACAATCTTTCCTTTATAAAATGTATATTTAACTTTTCCTATAAGTTTTCTTCCTAATAAGGGGGTATTCTTGCTTTTTGATCTTATGACCTTTTCTGTAACTTGCCAGCTTTCTGTAGGATTAAAAACTGTAATTTCAGCATTTACACCTTCTTTAATTTGTGGTGGATCAATACCAATTTTCTCAGCAGGTTTTGTTGAAAGAACCTCAATAGCCCTAAATATATCGAAATAATCTTTTCTGACAAGTTCCAAAATTATAGGAAGTGAGAACTGAAGACCTATCATTCCAGGTGGACAGTGTTGATGTTCAAGCATTTTCTCCTGTTGGGCATGTGGTGCGTGATCTGTGGCTACAAAATCTATTATACCAGAAGCAAGAGCCCATCTTAATGCTTCAATATCTTCATGTTCCCTTAATGGAGGTGACACTTTTGCTTTGCAATCAAAATCAAGCCATTCCTCGTCTGTAAGATAAAGATGATGAGGTGTAACCTCTGCTGTAACAGGAGCTCCCATGGCTTTAGCCCATGTTATAACCTCAACGGCAACTTTTGTTGAAACATGACAGATATGAACAGGCATGCCTGTGTGAAGTGATAAGACGCAGTCCCTTGCAACCATAGTGTCCTCAGCTTCAGGTGGAAGAGGGGGAAGTCCAAGGGCAGCAGATATCTCACCTTCGTGAGCAATACCGTCCTTAGAGAGGTTTAAATCTTCACAGTGGTCTGCAACAAAACTGCCTATGGAACCAGCATACTCCATAGCTTTTCTCATTATGTGTGCATCCATAATAGGTGCTCCATCGTCTGTAAAATAAACAGCTCCGGCATCTTTAAGGAGTGACATCTCTGAAAGATTTTTTCCTTTACGACTTTTTGTTACTGCAGCTGCTGGAAGAATTCTACAAAGACCTATCTCTTCTCCCTTCTCGATTATATATCTTATTAATGAAGGTTCGTCTAAAGCAGGAATAGTATTGGGCATACAAACAACAGTTGTATAACCTCCCGCGACAGCAGATAAAGATCCTGTATATAAATCTTCTTTATAAGTCTGTCCTGGATCACGAAAATGAGCGTGTATATCAACAAAAGAAGGAGATATTATACAGTTTGTTGCATCTATAACCTCACATCCTGGAAAAGGTTTTATATCTTTGTCAATCTTTTTTATAATTCCATCTTCTATAAGTATGTCGGCATCTTTTTTTAGGTTCTGTTTTGGATCCACTACAAAGCCGTTTTTAATCAGAATCAATCCCAATTCCTGCCTCCTGTTTTCATATAAATTTAGAAGTTCAAAGATTTTTAATCAAGCTTACCAGATAACCTTGCCGATTCTATCAAATCTGATAGCTGGTTTTTGGGGATCAAAGGAGAAATAAATCACAAAAGCCTGACCTATAATAAAATCATCTGGTACAAATCCCCAGAATCTGCTGTCTCTACTGTTATCCCTGTTGTCGCCCATAACAAAGTAATAACCTTCAGGTACCTCCACAGGTCCAAAATCTTTACCTTCGCCATCAAATATTTCCATAACTGTATATCTGTACAGCTTTCCATCAGATTTTGGAATATACTCGTAATACATTTTTGCTCTTGCATTAGGCTCTTTGAAAACACCTGCTTCTTCCCTTTTTAATGGTTCTCCATTCAGATAAACAATATCATTCTTAACTTCAACAATATCACCGGGGACAGCTATTATCCTTTTTATAAAGTCTATATCAGGATTTTCAGGATATTTAAATACAATTATATCTCCTCTATCAGGCTTTACCATTCTGTTTTTGTATGTATAAAAATCTATATTCGTAAAAGGAATCCCTATTGTCCAATCTCCATAAACAAGCTTATTCACAAGTATAAAATCTCCTACAAGTAGTGTAGGTTTCATTGATCCTGATGGAATATTAAAGGCCTGTGCAAAAAACACCCTTATTATTGACACTACAACAACTATGAATATTATTGTTTTTGCAAACTCCTTTATATCTTTTTTCTTTTTTTCTGCCATCTAACCTCTCTCTAACTTATTTTTTCCAGAGTCCTTTTTCTTCTTCCCTTGCTTTTTTAAAACATCTTAAAAATTTTTCCCTGTACTTAATGTTTGGAGGGATACTCAAAGGATACGCATATCCTGAGCATATTATTGTTTCATTTAGCATCCTACCGTCAGGGAGCCATACATAAGCTAAAAGTCTGCCGTATCTATCCTGAGGTTGTATATCAAACTCAAGAAATACTGTTTTGAATGCTCTTTTTTTCCCTTTTTTTCTCAAAAGATTCTGTGTAAATGCTTTTGCTTCTTTGCCGAGTTTAATTATTGTTCTTATATCTTTTTTGCTTTGCTCAGACTGTATTTTTGATCTTCTATTTAGTTTGCTTTCTGGAGTATCAATGCCAATTAGTCTTACATTGAACCTTATGTTTTTTAATTTTTTTCTATTATTGAAAACTACCTGAGGTATGGCAACTATAATAGTATCCCCATCTACAACTTTAACCACCTTTGCCTTAACAAACTCCCTTGGCGGTTTCCATAATTCTTTCCCATCAGAAAAGTATGCAAGTCCAAAGAGACAGAGAACAATTATTATTTTAAGCTTCATAGCTGTATTTTTTAGCCTCTTCATTTGCCTTTATAACTTTATCCTTCATCTTGGTTTTATACTCTTTAAGCTTTTCCCTGATTTCTGGATAAGCTGTAGAAAGTATCTGGGCTGCAAGTACGCCGGCATTTACAGCTCCTGCCTTCCCTGTTGTTACTGTTGCGACAGGAACGCCGGGAGGCATCATTACAGTTGATAAAAGAGAATCAAGGCCTTTGAATGAAGAGTTATCAATTGGTATGCCAATAACTGGTAATGTTACTTTTCCTGCAATAGTTCCTGCCAGATGAGCTGCAAAACCAGCAGCAGCTATTATAACGCCGTATTTTTCTTCAGCTGTTTTACATACCTCTGCAACTTCGTCTGGGGTTCTGTGAGCTGAAAGAATGTAAACATCAAATGGAATATCAAACTCCTTTAAAGTTTGGAAACAGTTTTCCATAATCTCAAGATCCGATCTGCTCCCCATAAAAACGGCTACTTTTTTCATGCTTCCTCCTTTTATTTTTTATCAATTTTTGCCTCATCTGTTTCTGGTGCTGGTTTTTTAATCTCAACAGGGGATATTTTCACAAAGTTATTTATTTCTTCATCAAATTTGTCAAGAATATCTGCAGCTATTTTACTGTCCGTGTAAGCTTTGTGTTTCGTAATAAGTCTTTTTATTTCTTCAATATCTTCCTCATCCATCTCATCTATGAAAACGTAAGAGTTGTTAATATTTCTTTCCATTTCTCCTTCTGGATCATAAACATAGGCAACCCCACCTGTCATTCCTGCTCCAAAGTTAACACCTGTTTTTCCAAGTATTACGACAGTTCCATTTGTCATGTACTCACAACCGTGATCTCCTACTCCTTCAACAACAGCTGTTGCACCGCTATTTCTTACAGCAAATCTTTCTCCAGCTATACCAGAGGCAAAAAGCTGTCCACCGGTTGCTCCATACAAACATGTATTTCCCATAATTACGTTTTCATCTGATCTACCTTTGAACTCTTTTGGTGGTTTTAAAACTATCAGACCTCCAGTCATACCCTTTCCAACATAATCGTTTGCATCACCTATCAGTATAAGGTTTAAACCTGGAACACAGAAGGCACCAAAGCTTTGACCTGCAGTTCCTACGAGGTTAAGCTCTATTTTTGCAAGTCTGAGTCCTTTATCTCCGTATCTCTTTGTTATCTCATGAGCTATTCTTGTTCCGACGGTTCTATAGGTATTTTTTATTACATAAAATCCTGCAAAGTTTTCTTGTTTTTCAATGTAAGGAAGAGCATCTTTAAGTATTTCCTCATCAAAAGGTTTTGAAGGAGGGTCGTTTTTCTCTTTCATAGCTCTTCTTGGTTTTTTTCCTGTCGGGTCAGGATCTTTAAGTATATAACTCAGATCAACAAATTTTGCTTTGTAGTGATCAGATGGTATTTTTGGCTTTATAAGATCAACCCTTCCAATTATATCATCAAGATGCTTATAGCCCATATCAGCAAGCCACTGTCTTACATCTTGTGCAAGGAACAGCAGGTATCTTATTACATGTTCAGGCTGACCTGGAAATTTTTCTCTTAGTCTTTCATCTTGCGTAGCCACACCAACGGGACAGGTGTTCAGATGACACTGTCTTGCCATAACACATCCCTCTGCAACCATAAGGGATGTACCGAGTCCAAACTCCTCAGCACCAAGTAGGGCTCCTACAATGATGTCTCTTCCTGTTTTTATCTGCCCGTCAACCCTAAGTCTTACCCTGTCTCTAAGATCGTTTTCAATCAAGACTCTTTGAACTTCGGAAAGTCCAAGTTCCCATATCGTTCCTGCGTTCTTTATTGAAACGAGAGGTGAAGCACCTGTTCCACCGTCATGTCCTGATATATGAATAATATCTGCAAAGGCTTTTGCAACACCTGAAGCGATCGTTCCTATTCCTGTTTCTGCAACAAGTTTGACTATAACTTTTGCTTTTGGGTTTATCATTTTAAGATCGTAAATAAGCTGAGCAAGATCCTCAATTGAGTATATATCATGATGTGGAGGAGGAGATATAAGTGTTGTTCCAGGTCTTGCTCTTCTTAGAAATGCTATATATGCATTAACCTTCTTTCCGGGCAACTGTCCACCTTCACCAGGTTTTGCCCCCTGTGCTATCTTTATTTCTATTTCTTCTGCTGAGTTCAAATATTCAGCTGTTACACCAAATCTTCCAGAAGCAACCTGTTTTATCTTTGAGTTCTTTATAGTTCCGTATCTTGCAGGATCCTCACCGCCTTCACCTGAGTTTGATTTTGCACCTACCCTATTCATAGCCTCTGCTATAGTTTCGTGAGCTTCTTTACTTAAAGCTCCTATGGACATGGCTGCCCCAACAAATCTTTTGACTATTTCCTCTGCAGGTTCAACCTCGTCAACAGGTATTGGAGGCCTATCACTCTGTATCTCGAAAAGATCTCTTATTGTTACAGGTTTTTCCTTCCATGCGTCTTCAGTGAATTTTTTATACTCTTCCCAGCTTTCGCCTCTCACAGCTCTGTGTAAATCTCTAACAGCATTTGGATTCCAGGAATGAAACTCTCCATCCCTTCTGTGTCTAAACTCTCCACCCTGCGGCAAACCTATCTTTTCTTCAAAGAAAGCCTTATTAAACCGTATCAATGTTTCCTGAGCAATCTGTTTTACGCCTATACCACCTATTTGGGAAGGTGTTCCAGGAAAATATTTGTCAATTACCTCCTTTCCTATGCCAAGGGCCTCAAAGAGTCCAGAACCTCTGTAACTTTTTATAGTAGCAATCCCCATCTTTGACATTATTTTTAGAAGACCTTCGTTAACAGCTTTACGGTAATTCTTGATAGCTTCTTCAAAAGAAAGATTAAATTTTTTGTCTTCTTCAACAAGATTTCTTATTATCTGTACGACCATATAAGGATTTACGAGAGTAGCCCCATAACCTATAAGAAAAGCTATTGAATGAGTATCTCTTGCCTCACCAGTATCAGCTATAAGGGAGAATCTACTTCTTTTCCCTTTTCTTCCCATATAACTATTTATAGCGGCAACTGCAAGTCCTATGGGTATGGGAGCTCCTTCTATAGATATATCTCTATCAGTTACAACTATAAGCTCTTTTCCCTTATCTACAGCTTCCTCAACTCTTTTGCAAATATCTTCAACTGCAGGTTCGAGGGCATCGTCATAAGGATCAAATATAGCTGGTATGATCTGTGCTTTATCCATGTATAAATTTATCAGCTCCTCCATCTCATTATCAAATATAAGGGGAGAGGGGAATAAAAGCTGTTTTGCATGTTCAGGGGTTTCTTTAAGAAAGTTTTCTTTCTTTCCAACATATGTATTTAAGGACATAACCTTTTTTTCCCTTATCGGATCAATAGGGGGATTCGTAACTTGTGCAAATCTCTGTTTAAAGTAAGAAGGAAGCAGTTTTGGTCTTTTCGAAAGAACAGATAGAGGTGTATCATTTCCCATTGAGTAAACAGGATCCACACCTTTTTCTGCCATAGGTTTTATCAGCATATTTATTTGATCAAGATCGTAACCGAAGACAAGAAGTTCTCTTGTTACATCTTTTTTTTCTATCTCTGGGATTTCCTTAACGGGTATAAATTCTTTGAGGTTCTGATCTACCCATTCTTTATAAGGCTTTCCTTTTGCTGCCTTTTCTATAATATCTTTTGAAAAATAAACTTTTCCTTCCGATATATTAACAGCTATCTTATCGCCTGGTCCGAGCCTTCCCTTTTTCAGTATTTTTTCTTCGGGGATATCAACTGTTCCAACCTCAGAAGCCATTATTACAGTATCTTCGGTTATAACATATCTTGCGGGTCTAAGACCGTTCCTATCAAGCTTACCTATAACAACATTTCCATCTGTAAATGCTATAGCAGCAGGACCATCCCAAGCTTCAAATATGCATGAAAAATACTCATAAAAAGCTCTTTCCTTTGGTGTTAGTCTGTCGTCATTCTCCCATGCTCTTGGTATAAGAGCATTCACGGCAACAAATGGATCCTTACCTGACATAACAAGAAACTCAAGCGCATTATCAAGAGATGCTGAATCTGAATCGTCGTATCTAACAATAGGAAGTATCTCTTCTGCAAGCTTTCCCCATAGTTCTCTTATATCCTCAGCTTTTGCGTTAATCCAGTTCCTGTTTGCTGAGATGGTGTTGATTTCGCCATTATGAGCCAGCATTCTGAAAGGTTGTGCAAGCTTCCACTGGGGAAATGTATTAGTTGAAAATCTCTGATGAAATATAGCCAGAGCACTTTCATAATTTTCATCCTGTAGATCAGGATAAAAATATTTAAGTCTCGGTGCTGTAACCATACCTTTATATACGATTACTTTACTTGAGAGGGAAGGTATATAAAAATCTTCATATCCTTCTTTATAAGAGAGTTTTTCGAGTTTTTTTCTTAAAATGAAAAGATCTTTTTCAAAATTCTCAGAATTTATTCCTTCCTTTGATATGAAACCCTGCCATATCTCGGGCATATTTGATTTTGCTATCTCGCCTAACTCTTCCTCAACAATAGGGACTTTTCTCCAACCTAAGAACTTAAATCTCTCTTCTATTATTTCCTGAATCTCTTTTTTAATCTCTTCTTTACCCTGTGGTATAAAAAATACACCTGCAGCAAACTCATCTTGATCAGGGACTGTTATTCCTTCTTTTTTAAGTTCTTTTTCAAAAAATTTATAGGGTATATGAGTTAGAATGCCTGCACCATCTCCTGTTTTTCCATCAGCACTTACAGCACCTCTATGATCAAGATTTTTTAAAGATTCAAGAGCATCTGATACGAGTTTATGTGTTTTAATTCCATTTATATTTACAATAAAACCCACACCGCAGGAATCTCTTTCAAAGATATCAAGCATACTTGTTACCTCATTTTTATTTTACAGGTAACTATTTATTATATATCTGTTAACCTCTTTAATACAAATTCAGACTTAGTTTTAAAATTTCTGTGATTTTTCACAATTCGTCTGTATAAAAATACATATAATAAGTAACAAAAAAACAGGGATAAAATATGGAAAAAAGATATAACTACAAATTAGTGATAATGTATGTAGGAAAAAACTATCACGGCTGGCAGAAACAACCAAAGCATAAAACCATTCAGGGTGTTTTGGAAGAAAAACTTGAGACTTTTTTTAAAGAAAGAGTTGTTCTTACTGGTTCTGGAAGAACAGATGCAGGGGTTCATGCTTATGGTCAGGTTGCTAACTTTAAAACATTTTCTTACAAAAAGCCTGAGGATATTTACAGGTATCTAAACGCCACTTTACCAAGAGATATATCTATAAAATCTGTTGAACAGGTTCCCCTCTCATTTCATGCCCGTTTTAGTGCAAAAGGGAAAACATATATCTATAGGATATACACAAGACCAGATCCATTTTTACATGGCTTTGGATGGTATATATCCAAAAAACTTGATTTGAAAAAAATGATTTATGCTTTAGAAATTGTTAAAGGAAGCAAAAATCTTGTATCTTTATCTAAGAAAGGAGAGTATATAAGGGAAGATGTCGAGATAAGAGAATTAAGACTTTCTTATGATGGAAATATTATAGAGATTCAGATCACAGCTTCCCATTTTTTAAGATATATGGTAAGAAAGATAGTGGGTCATATAGTCCAGATAGGTCTCGGTTCCTTGAGTGTAGAGGAGTTTGAGAATATAATAAAAGCAAAAGATCCTGCAAAAGGACTTTTTATAGCACCTCCAGAAGGTCTGTTTTTAAAAGAGGTTTATTACTAAGGAGAAAAAAATGACAGAAAAAAAAGAATTCAGAGCTGGTTTTGTTGCTCTGATAGGTCGTCCGAATGTTGGAAAATCAACGATAATGAACAATATTCTCGGTACAAAACTTTCAATTGTAAGTCCAAAGCCGCAAACGACAAGAATGAGAATACTTGGTGTTAAACATGATAAAGATGCACAGATAATATTCCTTGATACGCCAGGGATTCAGAAGGGTAAAGATCTTCTTACTAAAACTGTTGTTGAATCAGCTGTAAGTAGTATGGAAGAAGCAGATGTTCTTGTTATGATAATAGAAGCTGATAAGGGCTGGACTAAAGATGATGAACAACTCCTACATAATTATATAGAAAAACTGAATAAACCTACAATTCTTGTTATAAATAAGATAGATAAAATGAAAGACAAAAGACTACTCCTTCCCCTTATAGAAGAGAGTGCTGGGAAGTACAATTTTGTAGAGATAATTCCGATTTCAGCTATAAAAGGGCAGAATCTTGATGATTTTGTTCAGACTTTAAAGAAGTACCTTCCTCCCTCCCCACCTCTATTTCCAGAGGATCAGGTAACTGATCTTCCTCTTAAATTTTATATCGCTGAGATTATCAGGGAAAAGGTTTTCCAGAACACAAGGAAAGAGATACCTTATTCAGCTGCCGTTGAGGTTGAAAGTATTGAAGAGGGAAAGTTTAAAAAGGATCTTCTTATTATAAGGGCAAATATATATGTTGAGAAGGAAAATCACAAAGCTATAGTCATAGGAAAAAAAGGACAGTTGCTTAAGAAAATAGGTAAAGATGCGAGGGAGGAGCTTGAACATCTTTTAGGTAAACGGATACATCTTGAGCTCTGGGTAAAGGTAAAACCAAGATGGAAAGAAGATATTAGACTCCTTAAAGTTTTAGGTTATCAGTATATATCATGAGGTAAGTTTTGACTCCTACATTAAATGTCTTAAAGGAGACGATAAAAAGGCTTATATATAAGGGAAACCGTAGAGCATTAGAAAGGATTCTGGAAAAAAGTCATAAAGGTGATATTGTAGCTATTTTCAGATATCTTTCCCATCATGAAAAAATCAAAACATTTCAGATTCTAATGGAGGTTGATATAGAAAAAGCTTCAGATGTTCTTTACGATCTTGATGAAGATTTACAGCTTGAAATACTTAGATCTCTTCCGCTAAAGGAAGCTGTAAGAATTCTCTTAACTTTCTCTACCGGGGAGATAGCTAAAATAATTGATAAGCTTCCTGATGAACTACAGAAACATTTACTTGAAAAGCTTGAAGAGGAAGAAAGGGAAGAACTTGAGAGATATATATCATATGGTGAGTCAAGTGTTGCATCACTAATAAGTGAAGATTTTATATCTGTATTTGAAGAAAGAACTGTTGAAGAAGTTTTAAGCATAATAAAAACAGCTCCTGAAGATATTGAGATCGTTTATATATACGTTACAGATAAAAAAGAAAGGCTTGTTGGTGTTGTTTCAATAAAAGAAATCCTGACAGCACCAGGAAGCGTTCAGATTAAAGATATTATGGAAAGTGACGTTATATCAATAAAAACAGATGCAACAAAAGAAGAGGCTATTGACATATTTAGAAGATATGATCTCTTTATACTTCCTGTCGTTAATGAAGAAGATGTTCTTGTTGGGGTTATATACATAGATGATATTCTGGATGCTATCACAGAAAAAACAACGGAAGATATATTTAAAATGGCAGGCGCACAGGAAGAGGAGCTTTTTTACACCAATCAGATTGTAAAGATAGCAAAACTTAGGCTTCCATGGCTCTTGGTTTCGGTTTTTGGTGAGATAATAACAGCCTTTATCATAAGCATATTTGATTTTACAATAAGGGAATTTCTTCCAGTTATATTTTTCCTTCCACTTCTTGCAGCTATAAGCGGTAATATAAGTTCTCAGTCTGCTATTATCATATCAAGAGGTCTTGTAACTGGAAAGATAATGGAAAGTTTTAAAGATTTTTTATACTATCTCTACAGGGAAGTTAAAGTGGCTGTAGTTCTTGCTTTCATAATAAGCGGGATAGTAGGTCTTATAGCAACCCTCTGGTTGTCCCATCATATTATGGGAATGGTTATTTCCCTTGCAATATTTATAAATATGGTTCTGGCAGCATTTTCTGGGGGACTTTTACCATACGTTCTTCTCAGATTGAACAGAGATCCTTTACTTGCTACAGGACCAATAGTTCTAACTGTTAATGATATATTTGGAATACTGATATATCTTGGAACAGCAACATTCTTCCTTCAGTACCTTAAAGTCTGATTTTCATACTATTTTGTACAATTTAAAAAGAAGTTTAACTATTTTTTCAGACGAGTCCAACATCTCTTCAATAAGTCCGTAAGCTTCCTCTTTTTTCCCATCTTTATAGACGTTTATAGCATTTATACCCAGCGTATGAAGTCTTTTGTGAGCTGGCTCTATCTCATTAAATATATCTAAAGCTTCACTACCAAATCTTTCTATGTCTTCTTTACCTTTTGAATAATACCACTTACCGAGATTGCATTGGGTATGATCTGTTGGACGCCAGTTTGTTTTTCCTTCAATGGCTTTTATAACATTATCCATCCATACGGCATGATCAACAACTCTTCTTAATAATTCAGCTTTTATATCGTTTTTTCCTTTACTTATCCTGCTCCATACAGAAAGCTGTAGATTCATACACTCGTCTGAGAGGCTGTTTATGGTTTTCTGGAGATTGTCTATCTCTGCCAGAGCAGAAGATAATGTGCTTATATGATCAAATATACTGTCAAATCTCTCTATTTGCAACCTAAAAATTTCAAGCTGTTCATTAATCATTGAAGATATCTTTCTGTTTTCTTCCAGAAGTTGTGAAAGTATCTGACATATACCCTCAGAGTTTCTAAAGTTTTCATCTATCACATCCAATGAGTTTTTCATATGTTCTTCTGTATTTTTCATCTCTTCAAAAACGTTTAGTATTATTTCCTTTACATCGTTTGCACTTGAAGATGTTTTTTCCGCTAAATTTCTTACTTCTTCTGCTACAACAGAAAATCCCCTTCCTACTTCTCCTGCCCTTGTTGCTTCTATAGCTGCATTCAGGGCGAGAAGGTTTGTCTGGGTTGTTATATCAAGAATAACTCCAAGTACGTTATCTATACTTGAAAGACTCTGTTTCAATCTTCCAAGCGAGTCTGAAAGTTCGTTTATAGATTTTAAGGACTGTTTTGCTATCTCCTGAGAATCTTTAGATATCTGACTTCCCTTTTCTATAAGATCATCTATATCCTCCTGTATTTTTTTTATATGGGATATCTCCTTTAGTATTGTTTTTGAGTCTGTATTAACCCTTTCTAAAAATCCTGAAATCTCAGACATCTTTTTTTTGAGAATATGAAGTGTTTCCCTTGGTTTAAATGTCTTTCCTTTTATTATGGATGATATGTATATTGATTTGACGAAATCTGGAGCGGTATCGTAAAATTCCTCAGATATATCTTCCTTCCTTTCAATCTGGTCAGATCTTATATTATTATTATCTTTCCTTCTCTTAAAAAAAGAAAACATTTAAAACCCCAGAAAAATACAGTATTAATAAAAAATTCGGAATTTTAATAACTTTCTTTAGTCTGAAAGATTACCCTCCAGATACTGCTGGTAGGCTGAAAGATCTAAAAGCCCATGTCCGCTTAAGTTAAAAAGTATGATCTTCTCTTCTCCTGTTTCTCTACAACTTAAAGCCTGATCTATTGCTACCTTAACAGCATGAGCAGATTCTGGAGCAGGAATTATACCTTCAGTTCGAGCAAAATCTACAGCAGCTTTAAATATTTCTGTCTGTGGAACAGCTACAGCATCTATAAGTCCTTCCTCATAAAGTTTTGAAACGATAGGTGCCATTCCGTGATATCTCAATCCACCTGCATGAATTGATGGAGGAATAAAATCATGCCCTAAGGTATGCATCTTCATAAGGGGGGTCATACCTGCTGTGTCACCAAAATCATACTCATATCTTCCTTCTGTAAGTGTAGGACAGGATAAAGGCTCAACAGCGATAAATCTGGGATCTTTTGATCCTTCAAGTCTGTCCATCATAAACGGAAGAGACAAACCAGCAAAATTGCTTCCACCTCCTGCTGAACCGATTATAATATCTGGGTACTGACCTATCTTTTCGAACTGTTTTTTTGCTTCAAGTCCTATTACAGTCTGATGAAGCAGAACATGGTTCAGAACGCTTCCAAGGGAGTAATGAGTATCATCGCTGTTTAAAGCTTCTTCAACAGCTTCACTTATAGCAATACCGAGGCTGCCTGGATTTTCAGGATCTTTTTCTATGATTCTTTTTCCTGTTTCTGTGTACAGGCTTGGGCTTGGTATAACTTTTGCACCCCACGTTTCCATAAGTACTCTTCTGTATGGTTTCTGGTGGTAACTCACCTTAACCATATAAACTTTTATCTCTAAACCAAAGTACTGTCCTGCAAATGCAAGTGAACTACCCCACTGCCCAGCTCCTGTCTCAGTTGTTAATCTTTTAATTCCTTCCTTAGAGTTGTAATATGCCTGTGCAACAGCTGTGTTTGGTTTGTGACTTCCTGCGGGACTTACACCTTCATACTTATAGTATATCTTTGCCGGCGTATCTAAAAACTCTTCAAGTTTCTCTGCTCTTACTAAGGGTGTCGGTCTCCATATTGAATATATTTTTAATACCTCTGGAGGTATATCTATCCATCTTTTATCGGAAACTTCCTGTTCGATGAGAGATTCCGGAAACAGTGCTTTCAGCTTTTCAGGACTCATAGGCTGTTTAGTTTGTGGATCAATAGGGGGTTCTAAAGGTGATGGAAGATCGGGAATAACATTGTACCACTTTTTTGGTATCTCATAATCCTCAAGAACTATTTTTTTCATTCCTTCACTCCTTTTAATATCTAATAATAATTTAATAATAAGTAGTACTGCCTATCTCTGACAACATATATAGATAGAAATAGTTTTTTGCTGATAAAATAAAAACAAAAAGGAGAAAAAAATGAGGAGAACAGCTTTTATTTTTCCTGGTCAGGGATCACAGTACAAAGGTATGGGAAATGATGTTTACGAAGTCTATCCAGAAATTAAGGAACTTCATTTCAAAGTTAATGAAAGACTTGGTTTTGATCTTACAAAGATAATATTTGAAGACGAAAAGAAGTTAAATCTAACACAGTTTACACAACCAGCACTTGTTTTAACATCATACTCTATATATTATGCACTTAAGGATAAAAAACCTGATCTGACTCCTGTTTATGTCGCTGGTCATTCCCTTGGAGAATTCACAGCTCTTACGGTAGGTGGAAGCATTGATCCAGTTGATGCTGTATGGATAACACACATAAGAGGTAAACTTATGCAGGAAGCTGTTCCTGAAGGCAAAGGAAAAATGGCTGCAGTTATAGGCTTGAGTTCGGAAAAGATAGAAATATTAATTAAAGAAATAAATGGGATTGTTGAGATAGCAAACTATAACTCCTATGAACAGACGGTTATCTCAGGTGAGAAAGAGGCTGTCGAGGAAGCTATGGAGATCCTAAAGGAAGAAGGGGCTAAAAAGGTTGTTCCACTTTCTGTTTCCGTACCTGCTCATTCTTCCCTCTTAAAGGAGAAGGCTGAAGAATTTGGAAAGTACTTAAATGAAATACAGATAAAAGAACTAAAGATTCCTGTAGTATCAAATGTTACAGCAAAACCAATTAAAGATGCTGATCAGATAAAAGAAGAACTTAAAGTTCACTTTTTCTCGCCAGTAAGATGGGTTCAGTCTGTGGAGTTTATGAAAAAGGAAGGAATAAACAGCTTTTATGAGATAGGACCTAAGAAGGTTTTGTCTGGACTAATTAGGAGAATTGATAGATCTTTAAATATAGGAAATGTTGAGAGATTAGAGGATATTGAAAAATTATGAACAAAACTGTGTTTATTACAGCAACAGATACAGGAGTTGGAAAAACTATAGTATCTGCGGCTTTAGCATCTATACTTAGAAGTCAGGGTAAAAATGCAGGATATTTCAAACCTATTGAAACAGGCTGTGATCCTTTATGTCCCGATGCCCTTCTTCTTTCAAAAATAACAGGTCAGCATTACGATGAAGTTGTCCTTTATAGATTTAGAGAGGCAGTAGCACCTTATGTGGCAGAAAGGGAGGAGGGAAAGCATATAAAAATAGATCTTATATTTGAAAAGATAAAACATCTTCAAGAGATGTATGATTACCTGATAATTGAAGGGGCAGGAGGGGTTGCCGTTCCTATAACAACATATAAGGAAAAGATTTACACATATCTTGATCTTATATCGGATCTTAACCTAAATACACTGGTTGTATCAAGAGCTTCGCTTGGAACAATAAATCATACTTACCTGACTGTAGAATCTATGAAAAGGAGGAGTATAAATATAAAAGGGATCATTCTCAATGAGAGGTCTGAATCTCCGACCCTTGCTGAGAAAACGAATCCAAAAATAATAGAAAAAATGACAGGTGTTCCTGTAATAACCGTGTGCGAAAAAGGTAAGATCCCTCTGCTTATATGTATAGAAAGACTTAAAACAAGGATTGATGAGATATTCGGATGAAGTTTTATATAGGCTGTTCAGGTTATTTTTACTGGAATTGGAAGGGTAAGTTTTATCCTTCAGAGCTTAAACCCTCTCAATGGTTTGATTATTACTCAAAAATTTTTAATACGGTAGAGATAAACTCAACATTTTACAACTTTCCTAAGGAAAAAAATCTGAAGAACTGGTACAAAAAATCACCTGATAATTTTGTTTTTAGTGTTAAGGTTCATAGATCTATAACACATATAAAGAAATTAGTAGATGTTAAAGATATGCTTGATAATTTTTACTCCAGTATAAAAAACTCACTTAAAGAAAAGTTAGGAGCTGTGCTATTTCAGCTCCCTCCGTCTTACAGATACTCAAAGGAAAATATGGAAAGAATAGCAAGCGTTATAAATCAAGATTTTATAAATGTTGTTGAGTTCAGAGATCGTGACTGGTGGAATGATGAGGTTTATCAGTTCTTGAAGGAGAAAAATATAACATTCTGCAGCGTGAGTGCGCCTGATCTTCCTGAAGATCTCATAAAAACCTCTTCTAATATTTATCTCAGATTTCACGGTAAAGAAAACTGGTACAGGTATAGATACACAGATAATGAACTTATAAACTGGTCTAAAAAAATATTGGAAAAAGATGCTGACAGTTGTTTTATATACTTCAATAATGATTATAATGCTTATGCTCCTGATAATGCTATAAGGCTAAAAGAACTAATAGATAAATATAAAAAGTAATGTTATAGCGGCTGTAGAGATAAGAAGGTAAAACATAACCTTGGTTATATACCTGTCACCAAAGATATATATATAAATAAACTTAAAAAAACTATTTGAAAGAACAGCTATAAGTATGCCTTTTACTGCAATTATTTGATCTAATCCTTCTTTAGCCATAACTGATAGGGAAAGTGTTATCGCATCAACATCAATTACACCTGATATAAAACTTGCCAAGTAAATCCCTTTTTCCCCGTAAGAATGCTGAAGAAGTTTTGTTATGAACATGATAAGACCATAAATAAAACCGAACTGAAGTGCTGATGTTATCTCAAATGGATTAGAGAATGAAATATCTTTGCTGGACGCTTCAATAATTTTTTCTTTATTCTTAACAAAAACATACATAATAATAACTATATAGACTGAAGAGATCGCTAACATTGGGAATACAAGATGAACAACAAGGTTAAAATTTATAATGCCTGAAAGTATTATTACTCTAAAGTTCATTATCAGCCATGCAAGTATAATTCCAAATAAAGACGAATACAAAACAGCTGAATATTTTTTTGAAAGTCTTGACAGTTCAAAACTTACAGCTGTGGAAGAGATAAGACCACCTATTACACCTGTTAACCACAACTGTTTAGTTCCTTTCCATCTAAGAATAACGTATGATATAAAATCAAGAGATGATACAATGACTACCATTTTCCAGATTTCTTTAGGATTAAAGGCCTCGAGAGGACCCATATATCTATCAGGCAACAGTGGATATATTATTACTGTAATAAGGGCAAATTTTAAGATAGCTTTGATATCTTCCTGAGATAGTTTTTTTGCAAAATCCTCAAGTGTTTTTTTTAAGGCGAGAAGAATAGTTGTTATAACAGAGATAAAGGCTGCAATATAGTAATGTTCAAAGTATATAATAACTCCTATCATGAAGGTTATTATTGTTGCTATTTCTGTTGTTGCACCTATGTCTTTCTGGTACTCAAGATAAAAATTAATAAGTGTAAGAAGTACAAGTCCGCCAAAAACTATATATAGCACTCCAGCCCAGTAAACATCATTTATATATGCAGATAATGTCCCCATAATAGATATGAGAGGAAATGTTCTTATTCCTGCAAAAGTCTCTTCTTTTGTTCTGTGTTCTCTTTCAAGTCCTATTATTAGTCCTGTAGAAAGGGAGAATATTATCTTAAAAATCAGACTATATGTCTGAGGATCAATCATTAATTCCATTTACTTTCCTCTTAAATCTTTCAAGCTTTATAATATCGTTTTCTGATATATTCCTGCTGTTATACTTTCTTATTCTTATAATAACTCCTTCTTTTCCTTTAATTATATGTTTTTCAAGGGTTTGTTTAAAGATGAGGCTGTCATCTTCAATTATTCCTGCATAAACAAGACAGTCGCCAACTGTTTTCATTATATTATCAAGATCTCTTCTTCTTTTATTTGGAAGGATAAAATCTATCTTTATTTCCAAAGGTTCCTTTAAGGTACTTTTTGTGTTTTGTTGCTGAAGCTCCCATATAGCCCTATTTATCTTTGCTGAGACATCTTTGGGGACTATAAACCTCTTACCAGATTTTGAAAAAGCTTTTAAATTTATTTTTATCCTGTTTACCTTTGAGGGAGGTATAAAAGACAGGTAATAAATCCTCATTTCATTTCTCCTTTCAATTTGAAATTAAAAACATTTCAATTTGAAAAATATCTGTTGTTAAATATAAAAAAATATTCGTATTTTAGAATAAGGTAAGCCTAAAAAAAATTGATCAAAATCAATAAATATTTTAAATTGGCATACTTATTGCAATATTAAAATACCATCAGAATAAGAAGTTTCAATGGTTAGATGTTGTTAACCTGATTTTTTTACTATATATTAATGTCGTTATATTTTATTAAAAGTTAAGGATAGTTATTAATATGAAAAGAATCTTAAGAAGTAATAGATATTAAAACAGGAGGTACTTTCATGAAGAAACTAAAATTTCTTGTTGCCTCAGTGGCAGGATCATTGGCTCTTTCAATCTCAGCGTCAGCTGCAGACTTCCTGATATGGGTGGACGACGCTCACAAGCTGTTAGGAAAGTCTAATGTCAGATTTGTTGATGGAGATTCTCCTAAGAAGTTTAAAGAAGGCCATATTCCTGGTTCCGTTAATGCTTTTGCACATGATCTTCATTATCTTGAAGATATTAGAAAGTGTGATGGTCTTCCTATGTGTCCAGACAGAGCAGCAGAGTTTATAGGAAAAGTTCTCGGAATTGACAACAATACAACAGTTATCGCTTATGATGATGGAAGAGGTCCTAATGCTTCAGGTGTCTGGTTTTTCCTGACTCTATACGGTGTAAAAGACGTAAAGATGATGGATGGTGGATTTGCTACATGGGAGAAAAAAGGTTACGAAACTGAAAAAGGTGAAGGAAAAAAACCCTCACCAAAAACATTTAAAGTAAATATTAATAGGGATATGATAGCTACAAAAGAAGAGGTTCTTAAGGCGGTTGAAGATATTAAAAAGAACGGAAAAAACAGTCAATACTTTATATTGGATGCAAGAAGATTTGCAGAATATACAGGGAAAAAACTTTTAGACGCTCTTGAAAAACCAGGAAAGCATATAACAGTTGCAAGGGGTGGACATATTCCTGGGGCTGTTTTCTTTGAGTGGAAAAAAGTTGCAGGAAACTCAAAAGGAAAACCAGGTAAGCATCTGTTTAAACCTTTAAAGAAACTTAAAAAGGCTTTTTATAAAAAGTTAGGAAAAAAAGGTCTTACACCTGATAAGACAGTAATTACATACTGTCACGTAGGTCTTGGGAGAGGCTCATTTATCTATGCAGCTCTCAAGCTTGTAGGTCATAAAAAAGCTAAAGTCTATGTTGGATCATGGGATGAGTGGGGTAACACTCCTGAACTTCCTGTAGAAAAGTGATTTTAAGGGGGTTTCCCCCTTAAATAAAAAGGAGGTAAAAAATGGAACATATAGATCATCTTTTGATGGGACTGTTAACAGGAGCTCTTTTTGGGATAGTTCTACACAAGGTTGGAGCTATAAGGTATTCACGTGTTGAAGGTATGCTTTTGCTTAGAGATCTGAAAATAATGAAATTTGCATTTATGGGAATAGCAACAGCCTCTATTATCTACGGAATAGCTGACATATTTGGTTTTGCTGAGGATATGAATCTTATCCCAAGGGTTATGCCTTATATGGGAATTGCTCATATTGTAGGCGGATTTATGTTTGGTATAGCTATGGCTTCTGCAGGTTTTTGTCCAGGAACATGTGTTGCAAGAGTTGGGGCAGGAAAATTTATTTCTATTGCAGGCGTAATTGGATTGATACTTGGTATCATTATCTATGCCAATATACAACCTATACTTGTAGAAGCTGGTATTCTTGGATCAAGGGAAAAAATAACTTTACATGGGGTTTTTGGAGTCCCTTATGGATCGCTTGCTGTTGTATGGGGAGTTCTTTTTATAATATTTGCCCTTCTTGCTGACTGGCTTGATCCTGCAAGGAAAATGGGTCTTGATAAAACTGATGAAAAACAATCTTTTACCGAAAAAATAATTAAAGGAGAATGGCACTGGGCTGTATCAGGCGTGCTTGCAGGCTCAATTATTGCATGGGCTACAGCTCAGGGAGAGTACCTTGGATTTTCCGGTGGAGCCCTTGCTTTTGTAGGCTGGATCTCACATCTGATAGGTTATCCTATATCGATTGTTCCCAAAGTTAATGAAACAATCTTATGGCATGCAGGATTGATAATGGGTGTTATACCTGGAGCATTTTTAAGTGCGGTAGTATCAAAAACATTTAAATTCGATCCCGTTCCACCTGCTTTTGCAAAAAGTGTTGCTCCATTTCCATGGGTAAGAATGATTCTTGTATTTTTTGCAGGTATATTTCTTGCACTTGGAGCTATGATAGGAGGAGGATGTACGACAGGTGCTTTCCTGTCAGCATATCCAACACTTTCTGTCGGACCTATGGCTATGTCAGCAACTTATTTTGCTATAGGTGTCCTGACAGCTAATCTCATATATTTTGGAAGATGGAGCAGATTTATTCAGGCTAAAAAAGAGTCTGATCAGGTTTATGATTAACTTTGGAGAGGTAGGAAGATGAGTATTATTGAGAGAGTCCTTTTCTGGATTGCAATTTTAATACTTTCTGTAGCGGTGGTCGGTCTGAAAACAGATCTCTCAGAATTGGAACAGAAAGCAAAGGAAATTTCATCTTACACGGTTTCCTCTGATGATGAAGGAGGTGAGGAAGAATGAGTCCTAAGTTGGAAAGGATAATATATATAACGATAATAACAGTTCTCTCCCTAATGCTTATCAGTTATGGTAAAAAGGAGATAGAACTACAGAAACAGATACCTCTTACAGTAGATCAGTTGTATAAAAAACTGAGTAATCCTAAGGTATCGATCCAGATTATCGATGTAAGACCGTATGAGATTCCTGAAGAGGAAGAGGATGAAGCTGAAGAGATAGATTACTATACAGGGGCTCATATCCCGGGAGCTATTCCTTTTCCAGATTGTGATGAATCAAAAACACCAGAAGAAGCTCTTGAACAAATAAATCCTTATTTACCTACAGTTATTGTCTCAAAGGATGGTAACCCTGAGATATTCAAAAAATGTGCTGAAAAGTTTTCAGTGGTACAGAATCTTGCTGGTGGAATAACAGCATGGGATGAAGAAGGTTATCCCGAGGATGAAGGAGAGTATGAACCACCAAGGGCTGGTGGTGGTGGCGGTTGCCTATAAAAAATGAAGATAAAAAGGAGGTAAGATATATGGCTTTGACAAGAAGGGATTTTCTTAAAGCCTTGAGTATTACAGGAACTGGTATTACTATTGGTGGAAGTGCTGCTTTTGGCAAGGAAGCTCTCATTGTAGAAGATCCGAGAACGTCGTATCCAAATAGTTCTTTTACAGAAAATATGTACAGGAAAGAGTTTGCGTACACTTTCGGAAATAAAGAAGAACATGGGACAGCCTACCACTGTGTCAACTGTCAGGGTAACTGTGCATGGGACGTATGGGTAAACAACGGTATTATCACAAGAGAAAACCAGGTTGCAAACTACAATCCTATAAATCCTAAAATTCCAGATTTTAATCCGAGGGGATGTAACAAAGGTGTTCAGCACTCTCAGGTTACGTATGAAAAAGACAGAATACTTTATCCTTTAAAAAGGGTTGGAAAAAGAGGCGAAGGGAAATGGAAAAGAATAAGTTGGGATGAGGCTATAACGGAAATAGCAGAGAATATATATAAAACAATGCTTGAAAAAGGTCCAGAAGGTTTATACATCCATGTTGGAGCAGGAATGCTAACAGAAGCAAGGGGTGCTGCAGGAAAAAGGCTTGGAACACTCCTTGGAGCGGTAAGACCATATATAGCATCTTATGTTGGTGATATGTTTCCAGGTGTATCTCTTGTATATGGGGAAGGAAATATAGGCTGTTCTTATGATTTCTTTTACACAACAGATGTAAATATATGGTGGGGTCAGGATCCAAATAAAACAAGGATTCCGGATGCTCATTTTGTTTGGGAAGGAAAGTATAATGGATCAAAACAGATTGTGATAACTCCTGATTTTAATTCAACATGTGTTCATGCAGATTTATGGGTTCCAGTTAAAGCTGGTTACGACGGTTTTCTTGCAATGTCAATCATCAATGAGATTCTTGTTAAAAAGCTTTATAAGCCGAAATTTGTTAAAACATTCACAGATCTACCTTTCCTTGTAAGACTTGATAATAAAAAGCTTCTAAGACTTGAAGATATAGATATTGAAAATCCGCCGGAAGTATTTGACGTAGAGCTGTTTCATATATTTGAGGAAAAAGGTGAGGGTAAGGAGTTTCATCCTCATGAGACATTTTTTGCATGGAATTTAAACAATAATAAGCTGACTGTTATGCCCGGATCTGAAGGATCGCCTGTAAAAACGCTTAGACTTAAGGATGTCGGATGGGATATAGATCCTGCACTCGAGGGTGAGTGGGAGGTAAAACTAAAAGATGGTAATACTGTGAAAGTAACAACTGTATTTGAGCTTCTAAAGAAAGAAGCTTCTAAGTTCTCCGCAGACAAAACATGGAAACTCACAGGAGTTCATCCAAAGATTGTTGAAGAGCTTGCTAAAGACATAGCATTGCCTAAGGTAGTTATGATCTCTATGGGATTTACAATAGGTAAATATTTTAATGGACTTCTTGCACAAAGGGCTATAGCGTCAATATCCGGCCTTGTAGGAAGACTTGGACCATATGGGGGATTCAATACAGAGAACGAATGGTCAATATCAGGTATGGGCAAACTTTCTGGATTTTCAGGAAAGTACAAGCAAAGGTTTGCTTCAGGATTCACAAGTGAATTTGTACTTGGTCAGATGTTAAAAGATGTTGAAAAACTTTACTCTGATGAAGATGTAAGAAGGGCTACAGGTTTATCAAAGGATGAGTATCTAAATAAAGTTAAAGAGATGCTTAATAACTATGGAACAGATGAAAAATGGAAAGAAAGCATAGGAACTAAAGACGGAAAACCTTACTGGGATACTGTGGAAACTTTTCTCATATTTGCAGACTCAAGATTTAGAAGAAATAAAGGTGATACGTACAAAGAAGCCTTTTTAAATAAAGCTAAATTTTTCGCTTATGTTGACTGGAGAATGAACTCGACAGCACAGTATGCGGATATTGTTCTCCCAGCAAAATCTATGTATGAGGTATGGGATATAAGAACAAACCCTGGATACCACAGATATGCAAATATGGCACAACCACCCCAAAATCTAAAACCTGTAGGGGAATCAAAATCTGAGTGGGAGATATGTACACTAATTGTTGAAAAGCTTGAAGAGATAGCAAAAAGTAAGTATAGGGAGACAGGTGATGAAAAATATATAAAAATACCTGATCCAACGCATTCTAAAACAGGATATAGAGAGCTTGATAAAGTTGTTAAGGAATTTACGCTTGATGGTCATCTTAGAACTGACAGGGATGCCGTTCACCTTGCACTTGAAAGTGTTGAACAGTTCAAGCCAAACACATTTGAAACGGTTAGAAAAAGAGGTGGTTATCTTCAGTTGAATGAGAAAGGAGGAAAAACCTCACCACTTTATCCAGACAAACCTTATAACTCATTTGAAAATAACTTATTCCTGTTTGAGAGATTTGAAACACTTTCAGGAAGGTTAACGTACTATGTTGACCATGATCTATGGATTGAGGTAGGTGCTGCTGTGCCGACAGCACATGAACCTATAAGACCTGGAAGACATCCTTTTGTTCTAATGTCTCCTCATGCAAGATGGTCAATTCACTCAACCTATAAAACATCAACTATACTGATGAGACTTCAGAGGGGAGTACCTTACGTTATGATAAATCCTGAAATAGCAGAGAAAAAAGGAATAAAAGACGGAGACCAGATAAAAGTGTTCAATGATCTTGGGGAGTTTTATGCGATGGCAAAGATTTATCCTTCATGTCCAAAGGATGCAATTATTATTGAGCATGGATGGGAACCTTTTGCCTTTAGAGGAAATAAATCTCACAACACTGTTGTTGCATCACCTTTAAATCTTCTTGAGCTATCAGATGGTTGGGGACATCTGAAATTTGGCGGCAATTGGGATGGAAATCAGCATGCATACACAACTTCAGTGGATATAGAAAAAGCATAAGGAGGTAAAAATAGATGTCAAAAAGACAGCTTGCAATGGTTATGGATTTAAATAAATGTATAGGATGCCAGACATGTACAGTTGCCTGTAAAACACAGTGGACAAACAGAAACGGTAGGGAATACATGTACTGGAATAACGTAGAAACACAGCCTGGAACTGGATATCCAAAAAACTGGATGGAATCTGGTGGTGGGTTTGACTCTGAAGGTAATCTCAAGGACGGTATCATTCCTGATATGGTTCTGGATTACGGAGTACCGTGGGATTATAATCATGATGAACTTTTCAACAATGCTGATGAGACGGTTCTTTCGCCAAATGTAGATCCTGTTTGGGGACCAAACTGGGATGAAGACGTTGGAGAAGGAGACTGGCCCAATTCATACTTTTTCTATCTTCCAAGAATATGCAATCACTGCTCAAATCCTGGATGTTTAGCAGCATGTCCAAGGGAAGCCATATTCAAAAGAGAACAGGATGGTATTGTCCTTGTTGATCTTGATAGATGCCAGGGTTATAGATACTGTATAGCGGGATGTCCTTATAAAAAGATATACTTCAATCCAAAAATATCAAAATCTGAAAAGTGTATATTCTGTTTTCCAAGAATAGAGAGAGGTCTCCCTCCAGCCTGTGCCCATCAGTGTGTTGGTAGAATAAGATTTGTAGGATTTCTTGACGATGAAGAATCTCAAGTTTATAAACTTGTACATAAATACAAAGTTGCTCTTCCATTAAGGCCAGACTTTGGAACACAGCCTAATGTTTATTATGTTCCACCTCTTGAGGGTCCTCCAAAATTTGATGATGAGGGCAAACCTGTTGAAGGATCTGGAAGAATACCTGTTGAGTTCTTAGAAAAGCTATTTGGACCTGAAGTTCATCAGGCTTTAAAAACCCTGAAGGAAGAGATGGATAGAAGAAAAAGAGGTGAGCCTTCCGAACTTATGGATATCCTTATTGCATACAGTCATGCCGATATGTTCAGATTAGATGAAAATTATTATCAGACTCTGGCAAAAGAAAAAGGTTTAAAAGGAACAGAATTTTTCAAGATAATTGATGAAAGGTATATACAGGGGGCAAATACTAAGAAAGTACAGGTTAAGCAGTATTTTAATATATCCGGTCTTAAAAATAATGAGAGTCATTAAAGAAGATTAAGGAGGAAAGAGATAATGAATAAAGGCTTAAAAGCTGGATTACTTGGATTATCGCTTGTTGCATTTTCAGCTACAGCCGGAGAAAAAGAATTTTTTAAGTATGAGGTTATAAATGGAAAATATGTAGAAGGAGATATATCGGCAGATCCAGAAGATGATGTATGGAAAACAGCAAGGGGAAAAGATGTTTATCTGTATCCCCAAATTACAGTAAGACTTAATGATAAGAGAGCAAACAGCCTTATACCAAAAAAGAGAAAAGTTACGGCAAGGGTAAAGGTTGTTTACAACAGTGAAAATATAGCTGTTTACATAAGATGGAAAGACGAAACGCCGTCTATACAATCTGTCTATGATACAGATGCGTTTGGAGATGGAGTCAGCATCGAATTTCCAAATAGATTTGGAAAAGGGATCTCACTTCCATATGTGGGTATGGGAGATGAAAATCATCCTGTAACCGTGTATCTACAGAAGAATGTTGCTGGTAGAGACTATCAGAAAGTTTTTGTTTCAAAAGGGTTTGGATCTCTTACAGAGATAGAAGAAAAAGGTATTGATATTTCCATGAAGTACAATAAGGAGACAAAAGAGTGGACAGCTGTTTTTAAAAGGCCGTTGAAAACAAAAAAAAGCAATCTAAAATCAGGTCTTGTGCCTATTGCCTTTGCAATCTGGGATGGAGATAAGTATGAAAGGGATGGTAATAAGGTTCTCTCAAGATGGAAATTTATAAAATTGGGAAAATTTCCTATTAATGAGGATTATGTCAAATACATATCGTGGGGAACGCCTTATATCGACTGGTATAGAAAGGATAGAAAAGAAGATATAGGAGATCCTATAAGGGGTAAAAAACTTGCAATAGAAAATGGATGTAATTCATGCCATAGATTTGACGACCAGAGAACGGCTCCTGTAGGGATGGCTCCCGACCTATCAAATATTGGAGTTACTGCGAATGCTGTCTATATAAAAGAATCAATAATTAATCCTAACGATGTAATAATAAGAAATCTGAATATTAATAGACATTACAACAAAGGTGCACAGCCTGATAAATTCAGAGCATATCCTAACAATGATATGTATCAGTGGTACATAATGATTGATGGTAAAAGACAATCAAAGATGCCGCCTTTTGATTATCTTTCACAGAAGGACTTAAACGATATTGTTGCTTATCTAAAAACATTGAAAAGCTGGAAAAATTTTAAATAACTGGAGGTATAAGAATGAAAAGGATATTTGCATATATACTCAGTCTTGCCTTTTTAATATCTTTAAGTCCAGTTGTTGTTTATGCACAGCAAGAAGCTGTAGTTGATGAAGTAGAAGATGATGAAGAAGATACTGTTGAGCTTACCAGTGCTGTGATAACAGCTCTCTCATGTGCAAGGGAAGCTGAAGACAGTGGAGAGTTTGAAGTTTTATCTTCCTGTCCTCCAGTAAAGGCATGGGAAGATGTTGATGATATGTACAACCAACCTCCCAAAATCGTTGTATTTGACGTTACAGAAGGAGAATACTATTACGTTCAGGCTTCAAAGGACAGTATTTATTACTCTGATCTTCTTGAAGGTTTTGGAGGAAGTATAGATGGAGAAGGTGCCATAGTAGGTGAAAAAGATGGGATAAAGATAGTTAAGTTTGAAGAGTTTGAAATAACACCAAAACCCAAACCAGGATTTTTTAAAGGTTGTCTTTAAGTCATTAAGTTCATAACTACACAAGGAGGGTTATCTATGAAACTGGGCTTTTTGGTAGATTTAAGCAGATGTATAGGGTGTATGGCCTGTGCTGTTGCCTGTAAGGCTGAGAATGACGTTCCTCTTCACAGTTGGAGATTGAGGGTGAAATATATAGATCAGGGAGAGTTTCCAGATGTAAAAAGGCATTTTGTTCCTTTAAGATGTAATCACTGTGAAAATGCTCCCTGTGAAAGAATTTGTCCAGTAAGTGCACTTCATTACCTCCCAAATGGGATTGTCAATGTAGATCATGACAGATGCATAGGTTGTGCTTCATGTATGATGGCATGTCCATACAATGCTATATATCTTGACCCAGTAACAAACTCAGCTGATAAATGTACTTACTGTGCACACAGAATTGAAGTAGGTATGATGCCAGCATGTGTAGTTGCATGCCCAACACATGCAAACATATTTGGTGATCTCGATGATCCTGAAAGTGAAATATCAAAGTATTTAAAATCTCATAGAGATGTTATGGTAAGAAAACCTGAACTTGGAACAAAACCAAAACATTATTATGTTAGAGGTTCTACAGTCGCTCTTGATCCTCTTGCTTCTGAAAGACCTGAAGGATTTACGTTATTTACGGAAGTTAAGTTTTTAGATCATATAGGAGGGCATTAATAATGTTAGGAGCTGAAGTTACCTTTGATGTTGCGATACCTAAGACTATATGGGGATGGCTTGTATCGACTAATATGTGGGCTAAAAGTATAGCTACGGGAACTTTCCTTGTAGGCCTTTACTTTGTACTTAAATATCCAGAGAAGGATAATTTTTTCAGAAAATGGATTCCTATCCTTGGGCTGATATTTATAGGTATAACCCTTCTTGTAACCATTCTTGATCTTCATCATATGTTGAGATTTTGGAAAATATTTGTCCATGCACACTTTACGTCTGCCGTAACACTTGGAGCATGGATTGTGTCAGGATTTGTTATCATCCTTCTAATATCTTTCTGGTCATGGGCTTCAGGGAATAGAAAGCTTTTCAATAGAATTATGATTCCTGGGTTTATACTTGCATTTTTCTCAACAATTTATACGGCAGGTATAATGGGCCAGGCAACAGGAAGAGAGATATGGATTTTCCCAACAGAAATGGTATCAATGCTTTTAAGTGCTACACTTGCTGGTTCAGCAGCATTTCTGTTTATTGATAGATTATACCGTTATGTATTGGATGATCAGATAAGAAGGGAGCTTGGATATATATTATTTTCAAGTGCTGGTTTGATGTCAGCGCTTTATATAGGAGAACTGTATTTTGCCAGGATGCATACTGAATTTTCTTATAAGGTTGTAAAGATACTCGCTTTCGGAGATGTTGCCCCATTTTTCTGGCTGGGTTTTGTTTTTGGTCTGATAATCCCTATGATTCTTGTTGGTATTGCTGTTGAGAAAAGAAAAGGCTCATATGCGTTCCTTGGATCGCTAAGTGCTCTTATAGGTTTATGGCTTATAAAACATGCATGGTTAACAGCACCACAACATCTACCATTAAGTTAATCAGGAGGGTTTTGAAATATGAAAACAAGCAGAAGAGAATTTTTAAAAGGTGTTGCTACATTAGTAAGCGGAACAGCGCTTGCTAAAGGAATTGTTGAAAAAACTGTTAATCAGGCAAATGCTGGTACAAAAGAGGATATATCATTTTTCCCTGAACATATAGATTACTATCCCCCTTTTGAAAAATGGAATAATTGGAAAGAACCTGAAGGAGCTTATTGGAAGCAGAAAGGAGGGGCTTTAAGAGATGGTGTAAAGATGATCAATTATATGATCATTCCTACAGTATGTAATAACTGTGAAGCTGCATGTGGTCTTACCGCTTGGATAGATAAAGATAGTATGATTATAAAGAAATTTATGGGTAATCCATTTCATTCAGGAAGTAGAGGAAGAAACTGTGCTAAGGGTTATGCAACATTGGCGCAAACTTACGACCCTGATAGAATACCTTTTCCCCTCAAAAGAGCTCCGGGCTCTAAAAGAGGAGAAGGAAAATGGATCAGAACTACATGGGATGAGGCTCTTGAAACAATTGGAAAAAAAATAAGAGAAACTTTAAATAAGGCTATTAAAGAAGGGGACGAACTTGCTAAAAAAATGATCATGTACCATGTTGGAAGACCTAACGAATCGGGCGGTTTTACAGCAAGAGTAGTATGGTCCTGGGGAGTTGATGGACACAACTCCCACACAAACATCTGTTCTGCAGGAGGACGTCTTGGAGCTATAGCGTGGAGTGGAGATGACAGACCTTCACCAGATTTTGCAAATTCAAGACTTATCTTCCTGTCTGCATCTCACGCAGCTGATGCAGGACACTACTTTCAGCAACATGCAGGATATATTGCCGATGCAAGGGCAAAAGGTGCAAAACTTGTGATAATGGATCCAAGACTTTCAAATTCTGCAGGTATGGCCGACTTATGGCTTCCAGTATGGCCTGGAACAGAAGCTGCTGTATATCTTTCTATGATAAATAGACTTCTACAGGAAGATAAATACAACAGAAAATTTATGGAAAGATGGGTTAACTGGAAAACCTTCTTAAAAGATAAAGAGTATCTGAAATATCTATTAAAAGAAGGCAGAATAACAAAGCTTCCTGAAGGGGAAACTTTTGATGACTTTATAGCTGTTCTTAAGGATCTGTATAAAGATTTCACATTTGAGTGGGCTTCAGAAGAAACAAAAGTTCCCATAGAAAGACTTGAAAAGCTGTATGAATTGATTCTATGGGCTGGAGACAGAATTACATCTTATTTCTGGAGAGCTCAGGCTGCAGGTAATAGAGGAGGATGGATGTCTGCTGGTAGAACCGGATACTTTCTTCTTGTTGTTACAGGCTCAATAGGTGGAGTTGGTGCAAATGGATGGCATCACTGGCATGTTCTTGGAGTTGGTGGTAAAGGTGGAAAAGCTACATTAAAAGAAAAACCTGAACCTGTTGATGTATGGAATGAACTTTTATGGCCTCCAGAATGGCCACTTTCAACTTATGAGCTTTCATTCATTCTTCCGCATCTTTTAACAGATGATCAGTGGAGAAAGAAGTGGGCTAATAGAGGTCTTAAAATACCTGACAGATTAGATGTCTGGATCTCAAAGATATACAATCCGGTATGGATAAATCCAGATGGATTTAAATGGATAGAGGTTTTAAAAGATGAAAATAAAATGGGATTAACGGTAAATCTTTCGCCTACATGGTCTGAAACAAACTGGTTCGTTGATTATATACTCCCTGTAGGTCTTGCAGGAGAAAGACATGACAATCAGTCAGCGGAGACAAAACCTGAAAGATGGACAGCCTTCAGACAACCTGTTTTAAGAGTTGCTCTGAAAAAGATGGGTTGGGAACCAAAAATTCCATGGAGAGCTACACTTGAAGCACATAAAAAAGTTGGTCTTGGGGAAGTGTGGGAAGAAAATGAGTTCTGGATTAATCTTGCGTGGGCTATAGATCCAGATGGTAAATTGGGAATAAGACAGCTTTATGAATCTAAGAAAAACCCTGGAAAGCCTGTAACAATTGAAGAATGGTATGAAGCAGCATTTGGAACACTTCCAAATCTGAAGAAAATATGCGAAAAACTCGGAACAAATCCTTATGAGTATATGAGAGACAGAGGAGCATGGACTGAAGAAACAGATGTTTATAATGTTCATGAAAGGGAAATCCCATATGATCCGGAAAAAGATGCATACAAGTATAAAGGAAAATGGATACAAAGAAGTAAACTTGCTGTAGATCCAGATACAGGAGCTGTTTATATAAAGGATCACAATTCTGAGATTCACTCAGAAAGACATACAATAGGTGTTATGAGAGATGGTAAACTATTAAAAGGCTTTCATACACCGACAGGTTTATTAGAGTTTTACTCAAAAACATTTGTAGAATGGAACTGGCCTGAGTATGCAGTTCCTTACTATCCAAGAAATAAAGAAGAGAGAAAGAAACTTGTACATGGTGTTACACATGTTCATCATGACTATATGACTGAACCAAATGCGTTTGTCCTTAATCCTATCTATAGACTTCCTTACAACATACACACAAGATCTGTTAATGCAAAATGGCTTATGGAAATATCTCAAAACCATAATCCTGTATGGATAAATGAAGCAGATGCAAAAAGGCTTGGTATTAAAAAAGGAGATCCTATTAAACTCCGTGTAGTTGATACTGTTTCGGGAATAGAAGTCGGGTACTTCATTGGGATGGCTATTCCAACCCAGGCTACAAGACCTGGTGTACTTGCATGTTCGCACCATTCAGGGAGATGGAGAGTTGTTGACACAGTTAGGGTAGAAGGTTTCAATCAGGAACTTGGTTTTAACAGGTACGGAACTGCATTAGTGGAAATACATAATTCTGGATCTGTTTGGGCTGCAAGATGGAAATCTGGAGTAAGAGCATTTAAAGTTGAAAGAAAACATGGTAAGAAAGATCTTAAATGGCCATATCCAGAATTTAACAAGGACATGAAAGAGGTATGGTGGAACGGTGCATCAGGTGTATGGCAAAATGCTGTTTTCCCAGCGAATCCAGATCCACTTTCTGGAATGCATTGCTGGCATAAGAAAGTTCTTGTTGAAAAAGCTGGACCAAATGATAAAGTAGGTGATGTGGTTGTTAATACTGAGGCAACATTTAAGGTTTATCAGGCTTGGAGAGATCAGCTTACAAGACCTGCACCTGGACCAAATGGTCTAAGAAGGCCAAAATGGTTTAAGAGACCTTGGTATCCTCATACGGATACTGCTTACAGAATGAAATAATAAAATTCAAAGGGGTGTTCTCACCCCTTTTTAGAGGTAGAAGATGGGAAAAATTAATGAGCTTACAGCACGGATTAATATGTATGGTTTTTTATCAAGACTCCTTATTGAGGAGATAGATTTAGAAACGTTGAAAAAGATAAAAAAGAGTAAAGATATTCTTGATCTTTTCCCAAATACTAAACAGTGGGATCTTTTCTGGGAAAAAGATGAAAAAAAACTGATAGAGGAAGATCTAAATGTCGATTTTACGACAGTTTTTTTACTGAATGTTTATCCTTATGAATCTGTATTTATACATGATGAAGGACATATAAACCCTACTGTTACAAATCCAACATTAATATTTTATAGAGAGCATGGATACTCTATAGATCTTAGTAAAACAAGAGCACTTTCTCCAGATCATATAGCTGTAGAAATGGAGTTTATGATGAATCTTGTAAAAGAAGAACTTGAGTCAGTGAGAAGGAAAGATAAATCCGAAACAGATAGGCTGAAAAATATACAGAAGAAATTTCTTGAAGAACATCTTGGAAACTGGGGACCTATATACCTCATGGCAGCAAGAGATATGGCTGAAACACCTTTTTACCACGATATATGTCAACTTGCTCTTGATTTTATCTTATCGGATTATGAATATCTTATAGAAGATATGGAGTTGGTTTAAGAAAAAAATAGAGCTTAGAGGATCTTGGCATGGATCAATTGAGAGTAAGTCTTAATTTCTACAACTGTACACACGTTTATTTCAGGGATTCTTCCTGCAGTAAATGTATAGATATCTGTCCAGTAAAAGAAGCAATATTTTTTGAAGATGGAAGACTAAAAATCAATGAAGAAAAATGTATAAACTGTGGTGCCTGTTTTGGTATATGTCCGACAGAAGCCTTTTCCATCAACGGTTTCTCGCCTGAAAGATTAATGGATCGGATTATAAATTCTGATAATCCAGTTATAAGCTGTAGATCAAATGTACCTTGTATAGCAGTTTTGGATCCTCAGTATCTTGTATCATTAACTATAAAAACTGGAAAGAACATTATTATAGATCTTTCGTATTGTGAGAACTGCAGTATTTCCTCATTGAAAGTTCGAATAGAGGAGATTATTAGAGAGACAAATTACTTTCTTGAGATATCAGGTAGCGTTAGAAAGATTCTGAAAAACACTGAAAATATAAATACTGGAAGATCGCAGAATAAAGATAGGAGAGAGTTTTTAAAAGATTTTGGGAAGATATCTGCAGGTCTTGCTTTCTGGACACTGGTACCTGAACTAAATAAGAAGGAAAAAGAAGAAGAGGACTTTAAAAATATAGTTGAAGAAAAAATACTTCCCCAAAAAAGAAAAATACTTATAAAAACTTATAGAAGCCTAAACAAAAGTTTTGAAAACATAGTCATAAATACAGGAAATGTTTCTTTTTGTTCAGACAAATGGATAGACAGTAAATTATGTACAAACTGTTCTATCTGTTATAATATCTGCCCTACAGGTGCTTTAAAACCAGGAAAAGACAGACTCCAAATAATTTTTGAGCCCTCTCTATGTGTTAAATGTAAGGTTTGTCATGAATCCTGTCCTGAAAACTGTCTTCATTTGAAGGAAGAACTTAACTTCGAAACATTTTTAAACGGAATGAAAGTCTTAGCAGAACATGTGATGATACCCTGTGAAGAATGTCTTACTCCTTTTTCTTTTAAAGGAGAATCTACAGTATGTCCCCGTTGTAAACAGCTTGATGACGAGATAAAAGACCTTCTCAAAATATAAGACGGATTTAATTAAGAATAATTATTAGAGGTTAGTAGTTGACAACCATAAATAATAACATATTTACTTATATTGGTTATCTTAAACACATGAATATATATAAATATGTTTATTATAATAAATACATTTAGGAGGTAGCCCTATGAAGAAAGTAATTAGTTCAGCAGCAGCCTTAGGTACGGTACTACTAACAACATCAACTTTTGCAACAAACGGGGACAACATGATCGGCGTTTCTCCAGCATCAAGAGCTATGGGTGGTATTGGAGTTGGTATGTGTGTAGGACCTACAGATGCTATTTTTAGAAATCCTGCATGGCTGAGCAGAGAAAAGGGATTTAACGTAAGTTTTGGAGGAATTTTATTTATGCCACATGTAAAAGGAAGATCAAAAGATCCTGCAAATGATGATTCTGGATATGTAACAAGTAAAGCTGACACCTTTATGATTCCTGAAATAGCAATAACAAATCAGATAAATGATAACGTAGTGATCGGTATTGGTGCATACGGTGTTTCTGGAATGGGTGTTGATTACAGGGATAAAGATCCACGTCTTGCTAATATGCATACAACACTGCAGTTTATGAGAATTGTTCCAGCTGTAGGCTATAAAGTTAACAATGCCCTTACTGTAGGTGGAGCATTACATCTGGCGTGGGGATCTCTTGATTTAGGTGCCACAATGATGTGTGATACAGATGGAGATGGACAGCCAAATGATTGTAACAATAACGGTACTCCATTGGATGATGTATGGAATGCTGGAGGTGGTCAGTCTCAGTCTTACGGTATAGGAGCTTCTATAGGTATTAATTACAAGCCATCGGAAAATATCTGTATAGGTGCTTCTTATCAATCATCTGTGAAAATGACCTATAAAAATGTTTTTGATTCAAATGGTGATGGTAAATTTGAGGATCTTAAACTTGAACAGCCTCAGGAATTTGCTGTTGGTATAGGCTATAGACCTGTAAATATATTCAAAATAGGATTTGATGTTAGATGGATAAACTGGTCTGATGCTGATGGATATAAACAGTTTAAATGGGAAGATCAATGGGTTTTTGCCGTCGGTGGCGAATATAAAGTTACTCCTAAACTTGCTTTGAGAATGGGATATAACTATGGAAAAACTCCGATAAGAGAAAAATCAAATCTTGATCTTGGACCTTATATGGGAGGCAGTTCTTTAAATAACATTCCTGATTTTGCTAATCCTTTCCCTGACTATAATGTTGAATGGTTTAATCTTATAGGATTTCCTGCTATAGCAGAACAGCACATAACACTTGGTTTTGGATATCAGTTTACAGAGAAATTCACACTGAATATGTCTTATGTTCGTGCATTTGAAAAGAAAGTTGAATCAACAGCTATGAATGGAGCTATTTTAGCTGGAGCTAAAAACGCTCAGGACTCTATAGGTGTATCTTTAGACTGGCATTTTTAAGCTATTTTTATCTGACGGAGGAGTAGATTATGAGAGTACTAATGGCAGGCTTTTTATCATTAACTGCATTGATTGGAACTTCAACAGCACAATCAAAGTTTATGTCTTCAGAATATGCTGTGGAGTTCTGTGATCTGTGGAATAAAACTAAAGAACTGACAGAAGGTCTTTCAAAATGGTCAAAGAATACAGGGGATAAAGGTTACAGAATTATAAGATTTTACAGACAGGACTGTGGCGGACCTGAAAAAGCTATAGAAGTCCACGTAACGCTTAAAGATGGAAAAGCAATCTGCGTTTATGGTGGAAAATCAACAGATCAAAAAGCAGACTTCCTTATGTTTGCGACAGATAAAAACTGGAAATCTCTTGCAAAGGGTGAGTTTGGATTTATGGGGATGGGAATAATGTCAAAGATGACATTCGAAGGCTCAAAATGGGAAGCGATGCAAAATATGGGGCCTTTTAAAGCATTTCTACTAAATCTAAATAAAGTCAGGCATTCTATGGAATGTCCGTAGCTGTGAGCGTCTTCCACCTATCTTGGCAGGTTTAATCCTGCCCTTTTTAATTAAAAAAATAAATAAATCTATAAAGATTATCTATTGGACTGAATATATTCTTCTCATTTATTATCCATATATCAAAAAATTAAAAGGAAAAACAAATGCGACAAATACTACCAGGTCTGATAGTTACTTTTTTAATAGCTATTTTCTCAACAATCTTAGCTTCTACAGAGCTCATAAAGGAAACTGTCAAATTTAGTCCGCTAATAATAGCAATACTTACAGGTGTTGTAGTAGGAAATATATTTAAACTTTCTGAAAGATTTAAACCAGGTATAGTATTTTCACTAAAGAAAATATTAAGAACAGCAATTGTTTTCTTAGGGTTTAGACTTACTTTTCAAAACGTTGCTGATGTAGGGATGGAAGGTCTAATAGTTGATACTGTAATGCTTATAGGTACTTTTATATTAGGAGTTTTCGTATCCACAAAAATTTTTAAATTAGACAGTTCTATGGGATATCTCCTTGCTTCTGGAAGTTCTATATGTGGAGCATCGGCTGTTCTTGCAACGGCACCTGTTATAAAAGCACCAATGCATCATGCAGCTATGGCTGTTGCTACCGTAACAATATTTGGAACACTTTCAATGTTTCTTTATCCGGTTGTCTATAAAGCGGGACTTCTTTTAGATTTTGATGATCTTCTTTACGGCTTATTTACCGGAGCAACAGTTCATGAAGTGGCACAGGTTGTAGCAGCAGGGTTTGCAGTATCAGAATCTGCAGGTAATACAGCAACGATTGCAAAACTAACACGTGTTATGATGCTCGCTCCACTTCTTGTTATACTAAGTTTTTATTTAGCTAAGAAAAATGCTACACATGGAGCGGGAGTTACATTAAGAGATATTCCTGTTCCTTACTTTGTTTTTGGATTTATAGCTATGGTAGGAGTTAATTCAACAGGATACATACCTGAAAACATAACACATAAGATAAAAATTGTTGATGGATTTTTACTGACAGTCGCAATGGCTGCTATGGGAATTGAAACAAATATAAATAAGATGAAAGGTGTAGGAATGAAACCTATTTATGTTGCATTTATAATGTTTCTTTTTCTATTTTTTGGTGGTATAGCAGTTGTAAAAGTTGTTCATGAACTGATAGGATAAATTATAGTATTGACATAAATATATTTAGGAGTAAATTAATTATTCCAGTTGAATAAAATATGGGGGCGATACGGGTTCGACGGGAACGGTTAAGCCGGGCCAGCAGGCCGGAGAAGGAAACTCCGTAAAAAACCAAACAACAACAATTCCCGAACGCGAAATCGCTCTCGCTGCTTAATTAACGCAGCGACGTCCTCCTGAGCTTGCCCGTGGGCTTAGGAAGGGCGTAAGACACACGGGATAGGAAGATGCTGACCGCCCTGTAAGCATCTTCCGAAACCTCACAGGGCTGGCCTGCAGATACCCTGCCTGTGGGGTCGCTGCAGGTAAGATCTAAAACACAGGCTGAGCCTGGAGAAGGCCCGAGCGACGGCCGTTTTCGGACGGGGGTTCGATTCCCCCCGCCTCCACCAATGAAATATCATTAATAACCGTAAATATAACCTTGTTGTAAAAAACTTTGAATTCACCATTGTTATACTCAATTTTGTTAATAAGTTTAGATAACTTTGCTCTCGCTGCTTTGCCTTGGTTTTTCTTATACATGTCTATTAAAAGTGTTTTTAGAGCTTTCGGATCTATGTTTAGCTGTATGTAGTTTGTTTTTTTGTTTTCAAGTATTTTTAGCTTTGCCTCAAGTTCTATCTTTTCGTTTTTAAGCTGTTTCATTCTGTCTTAGTAGTTGTAGGTTTACCTTATAGTGGTGAGAGGAGGCTTTTAATACAGATATTAGATGAAGTTAAGCCAGTAGAAGATAGTTTATTTATAGGGGACAAGATATACGGTAGAGACAATAAATTAGCAAAAAAAACATTGAAGGAGTTAAATTTGATTCCAGTAATTCCTGTAGAGGATACAATAAGGCATAAGGTTAGGAATCCATGTAGGAAGAGATTAAAAGAGATTTATGAAAAAAATAAAGAGTTGTACAGGGAAAGATATAAGATAGAGCAGTTTTTTGGGAAGATTAAAAATGCGTATGGAGATAGAGACAACACTAAGATTTATAACTTAGCCTGTATATCTGTTTTAATGATGTTCCTGATTTACAACATTGCTTTTTTAATGGCTCTTTTATTTCTTTTTTTGGATTTTTTTAAACACACTGATACGTTTTATAATATGAACCAACTGTACTTTAAAAAAACTGCCAGTTCTGGTATAATTCTTTTTTTGTAATTCTTATTTCTTGTGAGATAAATAAGGAGGTATTTAAAATATGGCAGCACCTAAAAGAAAAAAATCAAAATCTAAAACAGCAATGAGAAAAGCACAGTGGATGAGAAAATTAAGTATTCCCGGCTTATCTTTATGTCCAGAGTGCGGACAGCCAAAAACGCCTCATAGAGTATGTCCACACTGTGGGTACTACAAGGATAAAGAGGTTGTAGAGGTCGTATAATTGTATATAGCTTTAGATGCTATGGGGGGAGATTTTGCCCCCTCAAGTAATGTTGAAGGTGCCGTTTTATTTGCCAGAGAGTTTAATATAGGTGTTTACCTTGTTGGTGTTAAAGAGCTTTTGGAAAAAGAAATAAAAAAATACGATACAAAAAATCTTCCTTTAGAAATCGTCCCTGCTGAAGAAGTAATTGATATGGACGAACCCCCCTCAATAGCCGTAAGAAAAAAAAGAAAATCTTCTATGCATATAGCAGCAAAACTTGTAAGAGAAGGGAAGGCAAGCGGGTTTGTTTCTGCAGGAAATACAGGTGCAGCAATGGCCATTTCTAAGTTCGTTGTCGGCTCAGCTGAAGGCATAGAAAGACCGGGAATAGCTGTAGCATTTCCAACAAAAAAGGAAAAACCTACTGTTCTGATCGACGTGGGAGCAAATGTTGACTGTCGTCCAAGACATCTGATTTATTTTGCTGTAATGGGACATACTTATGCTAAGGAAATACTAAAAATAAATGATAATCCAAAGGTTGGCATTCTCAGCATAGGTGAAGAAGAGGGAAAAGGCAACGATCTTGTTAAGGACACTTATCCCCTTTTAAAAATGACAAAACTTAACTTTATCGGTAATGCTGAAGGAAGGGATATATTCACAGGTGATTTTGATGTTATTGTGTGTGATGGTTTTGTTGGAAATATAGTTTTAAAAACAAGTGAAAGTCTTGGCAGTATAATCGTTGAAATGATAAAAAATGAAGTAAAGAAAAGTCTTGTATCAAAGATTGGTGCTGCCCTTATGATCCCAGCATTAAAACGATTTAAAAGAAAAGCAGATTTTGCCGAATATGGTGGAGCACCATTACTTGGAACTAAAGGAACATGCATAATAACTCATGGGAGAGCTGACAGCAGAGCAATTAAAAATGCATTAAAAGCAGCTTCAGACTTCGAAAAAACCCATTTTAATGATCGTTTAAAAGAAAATATAGACAATCTTTTACCTGAAGAACTTAAAGGTTAAAGTAAATGGGTAATATTAAGGCTGAAATAAAAGGCATAGGAATAAATATACCTGAGAGAACTCTTACAAATTCAGATCTTGAAAAATTTCTTGATACATCTGACGAATGGATTATAACAAGAACAGGTATAAAAGAAAGAAGAATAGCAGAGGAATGGGAAAAAGCAAGCGATATTGCTCTCCCTGCTGCTAAAGAGGCTATAGAAAAAGCTGATCTTACTCCAAAAGAAATAGATGCTGTTATCGTTGCAACATCAACACCAGACATGACATTTCCTTCAACAGCATGTTTTTTAGCTGATAAGCTTGGCTGTTCAAAACCTATGGCTTATGATATATCTGCTGCATGTAGTGGATTTATCTACGGTTTAACCATAGCAAACTCTCTTATTAAGTCTGAGCAATTTGAAAATGTACTTGTTGTAGGAGCAGAAGTTTTTTCCCAGATAATAGACTGGAATGATAGATCAACAGCAGTTATTTTTGGAGACGGTGCTGGAGCAGTTGTCGTTTCCAGATCAAGAGGAGAAAGCGACATACTCTCCGCGGTAATGAAATCTGACGGATCACACTGGGGATCCCTTTACTGCCCTGTTGGAGAGAAACTTAGAATGAGGGGAAGAGAAACGTTTAAACTTGCTATAAAATCAATGGAAACAGCATCAAAAAAAGCTCTTCAAAAAGCGGGCATCTCACTTGAGGATATAAAACTTGTTATACCCCACCAGGCAAATATAAGAATAATAAATGCATTGGCTGAAAGGATGGAGCTTCCAGAAGACAGAGTTTACAGCAATATTCATAAATATGGAAATACAAGTGCCGCCTCAATTCCTATAGCATTTTATGAAGCATGGAAAGAAGGAAAAATAGATAAAGGGGATTATATCCTCCTCACAGCTTTTGGAGGAGGTCTTACCTGGGGAGCTATTGTTCTAAAATTTTAAATAGAAGGATTTTTTCCAAAATCCTCGGGTTTTATCGACTCAAGCCAGTCCTGTATTTCTCCCTCTTCAGTTTCCGCCTCATTTTCTACCCTTGACTGTTTTAAAACATTTTCAGACACATAGATTGGTGCATCACATCTTAATGCGATATTGATTGCATCACTTGGTCTTGAGTCTATAACAATCCTCTCACCATTAATGTTAAGTAATATCTCTGCGTAATAGGTATTTGCTTTAAGATCATGTATATAGATATACTCAACAGACGCTGAGAGAGAATTTATCAGATTTTTTATAAGATCATGTGTCATCGGTCTTGGCCTCTCAACCCCCTCAAGCTGCATAGCTATTGCATTAGCCTCAAATATTCCTATCCAGATTGGAAGTATATCCTCACTTTCCTTTCCTTTCAAAACTACTATCGGCATATTTGTTACAGGATCAAGTGTGATACCCTGAACACTCATCTCAATCATAACAGGCCTCCTAAATTTATACTAATTGCTCTATTGCTTTCCCTTCAAGACTGAACCTGTTTACCTTTGTAATCTTAACATTAACTATCTCTCCTAACAAATTATTCCTTCCTTCAATATGAACAAGCTTATTCGTTCTTGTTCTTCCAACAAATCTTCCTTCCTTCTCTTCCTCAACAAGAACTTCAACCATCTTATCTTGATATCTCAGGTTCTTTTTGAATGTTATATCCTTTTGGATTAATATAAGGTCATTTAACCACTTACTCAAGATTTTTGGATCTTCTGTCATAGGCATCTGAGCTGCAGGCGTTCCCGGTCTGGGAGAGTATTTAAATGCAAAAACTTGATCATACTCAACCTCTTTCAAGACCTTTATAGTTTCCATATAATCCCTGTATGTTTCACTTGGAAATCCAACAATAATATCAGTAGATAATGAGATTTCTGGAATATATTTTCTTAAAAGTTCTATCTTATCAAGGTACTCTTTCTGTGTATATCCTCTTTCCATTGCCTTAAGTATTTTATCCGACCCTGCCTGAATTGGAAGATGTAGATGCTCGCATATCTGAGGTATCTCTGCCATAGCCTTAATTGTATATTCATCAAGATCCTTCGGATGTCCTGTTGTAAATCTTATTCTTTCAACACCATTAATATCTGCTACCGCATAAAGAAGGTCAACAAATCTAACATCTCCAAGATCCTTACCGTAAGCTGTAACATTCTGACCTATGAGATGTATCTCCTTAACACCATCATCCACAAGCCACTGAATTTCTTTAAGAATTTCTCCTAAACGCCTACTCCTTTCCTTTCCCCTTGTGTAAGGAACAATACAGTATGTACATTTTTTATCACAACCTCTCATAACTGTTACATAAGCTGTATATCTGTTCTCCCTGACAGAAGGATACTTGTCAAGCTCGGTTTCATTCTGATCTATATCTTCTATTATCTCAACAGCCTTGTTACCCTGAAAAACTTCCTCAAGAAGTTTTGGAAGATGATGTATATTTGTTGTTCCAAAAACCATATCTATAAATGGTGCTTTTTGAAGTATTTCATAGCCTGCTCTTTGTGCCAGACATCCACAAACACCGATAACAGCATCAGGTTTTCTATTTTTTATCTTTTTAAACTCTCCAAGAGCGGAGAGAACCTTCTGATCAGGTTTTTCCCTTACAGAACATGTGTTTACAAGGATTATATCAGCATCCTCCCAGCTTCTTGCTGGCTGATAACCAAGAGTTTTCAGCATTCCTGCCATTTTCTGAGAATCATTTATATTCATCTGACAGCCAAATGTTCTGATGTAATATTTTTTCAACTGATGCACCTCTCTATTTATTATTTCAGACTAACAATTTATACTATAAACTATTTTTATTCAAACATTAAAAAGGTAAGATTATGACAGCTTTTATATTTGTTCTTATAATCTTATGCTACTCATATGCTGAGGAAATATCCATTTATAAAAAGATCGTATATCCAGGTTCGTTAAACTATATAATGATAGACCATTTTGATAACAGCATTAAGTATTCTATAGAAGTAGAGTCGAAAAATAAAAAATACAGATTTCCAGTGAAAGAAAGTATAGCTTTTTTTTCTATTCCGTATGAAAGCTCTGGAATTGTAGCTGTTAATCTGATCAAAAATGGAACAGTGATTTTTAGAGAATTTATACAGATTAGAAAAAAAGAATATCCAGTATCAAGAATAAAAATTAAAGAGAGAAAAAAAACCAAAAAGATTTTAAAAAGAATTGAGGAAGAGTATCTGCTTTTAAGAAAAATATTTAAGAAGTATTCAAACAGACTGTTTAAAGAAAAAAAATTCTATCCACCCCTTAAGAGGCTTACTGTAACCACACCTTATGGAGCAAAAAGAATAATTAACAATAAAAAAAGATCTGTACACTGGGGAACTGATTTTAGAGCCCCTGAAGGAACACCTGTTTATGCCTCATTATCTGGAAAGGTTGAGATAGCAAGAGAACTATTTTTTACAGGAAAAACAGTAATAATAAATCATGGACTTGGACTGTTTACACTATACGCACATCTTTCTAACATAACAGTTGACGAGGGAAGTTTTGTAAAATCTGGTCAGACAATCGGTACTGTTGGATCAACAGGAAGATCAACAGGCCCCCATCTTCATTTTGGTGTGTATATCAACGATCATAGGGTTGATCCTGAGCAAACACTGGATATTATTTTTCTAAAATAAGATAATAGATATAAAAAGAATTGGGAGCAAAGCTTGAAAGAGGATAAGAATATAACTCCCATGCTTGCTCAGTATCATAGGATCAAGGATGAGTATCCAGACGCCCTTGTTCTATACAGACTTGGTGATTTTTATGAGATGTTTTACGAAGATGCCCATACAGGAGCGAAAGAACTTAATATAGTTTTAACAAAGAAAAAAGTAGGAAAAGACAGATATATTCCAATGTGTGGAATACCATTCCACTCAGCTGATAGTTATATAACAAGGCTTGTTTCAAAGGGATACAAAGTTGCTGTCTGTGAACAGCTTGAAGATGCATCAAAAGCTAAAGGTATTGTAAAAAGAGATGTTATAAGAGTACTGACACCGGGCACTTATTTTGAAAATGAAAAGCTCAAAAGTGCACTTCTTGGAATATTCAAGGAAAGAAGCAAGTATTACACAGCCTTTCTTGATCTATCAACAGGTGAGTTTACAGGTGGCATCCTGAACAGGGATGAACTGATATCCTTTATAGGAAAGTTTCAACCTAAGGAAATTCTCATTCCTGAAAGTTACGATTTCTCATATCTTAAATCACATTTTAAAAATATATTTATATCAAGACTTCCAGAAGATTATTTTAACGAAGACGTATGCTCGGAATTTTTAAAATTCTTCAAGACCACTCATATCTCTGCTTTTGGTTTTGATTCAAATGAATATAAGATCATATACCCATTATCAGCTGTATGGAAATATGCAAAAACAACCCAGAAATCATTTTTACCATTCATATCAACACCTAAACCATACAGGGAGGACAGTTATGTAAGACTTGATTACTCTGCTCAAAAACATCTTGAGATTGTAAATCCAAATGAGGGAAATATATCCCTCTTTAATGTAATTGACAGAACCTTAACAGGTATGGGAAGAAGGAGAGTAAGATTTTTTCTATTACACCCTTTAAAAAATAGTAGAGATATTATAAAAAGGCAGGATGCAGTAACAGAACTGATTAAAAATGCAGATCTAAGAGATAAAATAAGAGAAATTCTTGATCAGATTTTTGACGTTGAAAGACTTATATCAAAGATATCTTCAAATACCTCAACTCCAAGAGATCTTGTAGGTTTGAGAGAATCACTTAAGAAGATATCCAGACTAAAAGAAGTTGGAAAGGAAATAAAATCAGATCTACTTAAAGAATTATTTGAAGGTATTGAGAATTATGACTGGTTGATTGATAAATTAAACAGATATCTTGAAGATGATCCACCTGTTCATCTTAAAGAAGGTGGACTGATTAAGAAAGGTGTTGATAAGAATCTTGACGAGTTAAAGGAAATAAAAGAAAAGGGAAATGAATGGGTAAAGAAATATCAGAACAGACTTAGAGAAGAAACAGGTATCCAGAGTTTAAAGATAGGTTTCAATAAGGTAATGGGTTACTACATAGAGGTAACAAAACCTAATTTAAAGCTAATTCCAGATTATTTTAGAAGAAGACAGACCCTTTCTAACTCAGAAAGATTTATAACTGATGAGCTTCAAAAGTTTGAAGAAAAAATACTTTCAGCAGACGAAAAAATAAAAGCCATAGAATATGAGATCTTTATGAAAATAAGGGAAGAAGTGGCATTTCTTTCCGACAGAATAGGAAAAACAGCTCAAAAGGTCGGGATAATCGATGCAATTCAATCCCTTTCTCAGATTGCTGTTGAAAAAGGATGGACAAAACCCGAAATATACGATGGATACGATATTGAGATAAAAGAAGGTTACCATCCTGTTATAAGAGATTTTATGCCTGATTTTGTTCCAAACAACTTAAGGATGAACAGAAATTCTTATTTTCATATAATTACAGGACCAAATATGGCAGGTAAAAGCACATTTATAAGACAGTCCGCTTTGATTGTTCTTCTTGCTCAGACAGGCTCCTACATACCTGCGAAGAAAGGAAAGATAGGCGTTGTTGATGGAATATTCACAAGAATAGGATCAGGTGATGCTCTTGCAAAAGGACTTTCAACATTTATGGTAGAGATGCTTGAGATGGCTAACATTGTAAACAATGTTACCGAAAAAAGCCTAATAGTACTGGATGAAGTTGGGAGGGGAACAAGTACATACGATGGACTATCCATAGCTTGGGCTATATCGGAATATCTTGCAGAAAAAGTAAAAGTTAAAACACTTTTTGCAACCCATTATCACGAATTGACACAGCTTGAGAAAGAAATAAATGGTGTAAAAAACTTTTATATGGATATTTATGAGGATGGAGGGAATATAAAGTTTTTATACAGAGTAAAAGAAGGATTCACAAATAAAAGCTACGGGATTCATGTTGCAAAACTTGCAGGTATAAAAGAACAGATAATAAAGAGAGCTTACGAAATACTCTACTATTTTGAAGAACAAAGAGATAAGAAGCTTGAAGAAAATATCTTTTCGCTCAAACAATCACAGGAAAAATATCTTGAAGAAATAGAAGATCTTCCATTATTTAAAGAAATAGAAAATCTACAGTATGGTGATTTTACAAAAATTATAGAAGAGATAGAAAAGTTGGATATAGGAAGTATCACACCTGTAGAAGCTTTAGTTTTCTTAAATGATCTGAAGAAAAAAATAAAAAAGTTAAAGTAAGACCGCAAATTAGGAATCTTATCAAAAGTATCTTTTTTCATTCGTTTCTTTGATCAAATTATATTTTTATTTTTAAAAATATTTAGGATTAAAACAACTGTCTAATCCTTTCTTCTTTAGATGAGAGATACAGGCAGTTGATATTTTCATAGATTCTTATATATATTTTGTAAATATAAGCGATAACCAAACTAAAAATTTTCCTACAATAAAAGGTAGGAAGGGAGAAGGAAAACTCCTGCCAAAAAACTCTACCGCAGGAACTGCGGGAAGTAAAGCCTGTGGAGCTGGCACTGTCGGCGGAATGGGGAGAAATCTGCAGTCTACGAGACATCCAGCTGTGAAACAGGAAGCCCCTCAATTTATTGAGGAGTAGTTCACCAATAACAGAGGGGAGTTATAAAAACCCCTCTGTTTATTAATTACTTTTAGATTTCTGCTTTATTTTGAAAATTAACTCTCCATTTTCTTCATCAAGAACAACAGTATCTCCAGACTTAACCTCTCCTGCAAGTATCTTTTCAGAAAGCGGTGTCTCAACATACTTTTGTATAGCTCTTCTAAGAGGTCTGGCTCCATAAACAGGATCATAACCAAGTTTTGATATCAGCTCTCTTGCTTTTTCTGTAGCCTCAAGATGTATATCCCTGTCTCTCAATCTTGCATTTAAAAGTTTCAGCATCATGTCAACAATCTGTAAAAGTTCTTTTTTAAGTAATGGTTTGAAAACAAGAATATCATCAAGTCTGTTTAAAAATTCTGGCCTGAAATAATTTTTTACTTCATCTAAAACTTTCTGTTTAGCTGACTCAAACTCTTTTTCTACCACATCATCTGGAGCATCAAAAGGTATTAACGTCAGATACTGACTTCCTATATTTGAGGTCATTATAATTATCGTATTTCTGAAATTTACAGTTCTTCCTTTTGAGTCTGTAAGTCTTCCATCGTCAAGAACCTGTAAGAAAACATCAAACACCCTTGGATGAGCTTTTTCTATCTCATCAAGAAGAATTACGGAGTAAGGCTTTCTTCTAACAGCCTCTGTAAGTTTACCTCCTTCCTCATATCCTACATATCCTGGAGGTGCACCTATCAGTTTTGCTACAGAATGCTCCTCTTTAAACTCTGACATATCAAGTCTTATTAAAGCATCTTCATCACCAAAAAGAACCTCGGCAAGTGCTTTAGCTGTTTCTGTTTTTCCTACGCCTGTTGGACCGAGGAACATAAAGGATGCTAAAGGTTTTCTTGGATCTGACAGGCCAGCTCTTGCTCTTCTTATTGCCTCTGCAACAGTTTTTATTACATGCTCCTGATCAACAACTCTTTTATGAAGTTCCTCCTCAAGTCTTAAAAGTCTCTGCATTTCCTCTTCTTTTAGCCTTGATATTGGAATACCTGTCCAGTCAGAAATTACTTCAGCAACATCGTCTTCTGAAACAACTGTCTTCTCAGCTATTTTCAGTTCAAGTTCTTTTATCTGTTTCTCAAGCTTTGCTTTTTCTATCTTTAGTTCAGTTTCTCTTTCGTAATCGCCTTTTTCTGCAGCCTCTATTATTTTTTTCTCATATTCTTCAAGCTGTTTTTTTAACTGTTCTAATTTTAAATGCTCACTATTTGACTTTGACATAACCTCCTTAAGCTCTTTCTCAAGTTTCGCCTTTTCTATCTTAAGCTGTGCCTCCTTCTCATAATCTCCTTCTAAGGAAGCCTGCACTATCTGTTCATCAAGCATTTTTATCCTTCTTTCTATCTCAATGACCTCAGGTGGAGCATACACAAGTTTTAATTTTTTTCTCGCACAGGCCTGATCAAGAGCATCTATCGCCTTATCAGGAAGTTTTCTGTCTGTTACATACCTGTGCGTAAGCTTTGCTGCTGCTTCAATGGCTGAAGGATCTATTTTTACACCATGATGTTTTTCAAGTCTTTGCTTTAATGCATTAAGTATCTCTATAGTCGTTTCAACATCAGGTTCTTCCACATAAACAGGTTGGAATCTTCTTTCAAGTGCTGGATCTTTTTCTATATGCTTTCTATACTCATCTATAGTTGTAGCACCTATAACCCTTATCTCTCCTCTGGCAAGAGACGGCTTTAAAAGATTTCCTGCATCTGTCGCCCCTTCTGCAGCTCCTGCTCCAACAATAGTATGAAGTTCGTCTATAAAAAGGATGATATTACCATCATTTTTTATCTCATCTATTATTCCTTTAAGTCTTTCCTCAAACTCACCTCTGTATTTTGTTCCTGCAAGAAGAGCACCCATATCAAGTGCAAGTATCTTTTTATCATAAAGCTCTTCTGGAACCTCTTTATTCACTATCTTCTGAGCAAGACCCTCAACTATAGCGGTTTTTCCAACACCTGCCTCTCCAACAAGAACAGGATTATTTTTTGTTCTTCTAAGCAAAACTTCAATTACCTGCTGAATCTCTCTCTCCCTTCCTATAACAGGGTCAAGTTTTCCTTCTCTTGCTAAGGAAGTAAGATCAACTGTAAATTTTTCTAAAGGTGATTTCTCTTCTTCAGCCATTTCTTTCTGGATATTTTCTCCATTCATTTTTTCTTTTCCTCCTGTAAGTATTTGTTTTAATATTTTTCCTGCTATCGTTGAATCATCTTCTAAAAGTGCTGATGCTATATGATAAGGTTTAACCTGTGTTTCCCCTTCCGATAAAGCTTTTTTTTCAGCGTTTTCAAGTACCTTAATAAATTTATCACTATATATTTTTCCTGTTTCCGTTCCAAGAGAATCTTTTGATATCTTAACAACAATTCTATCAGGCGATAGGCCAAGATCATCAATCTGTTTTACAAGATCAGAACTTTCAATAACTTTATACAGAACTGCTGTTAATGAAATACTGCCTGATATAAAACCCTCTGCAGTCTTTTCGTCCATTATTTGCAACAAAGAGTTTTTTATCTGTCTTATCTGATTTTTTAACTGATTCTCATAAGTTTTTAATCTCTCATACTCCATTCTTACTGAACTTCCAAATCCACCCCAGAAAGAATGTTCTTCATATCTAAGTTCATTTTCAAGCTCTCTCTTTTCCTGAGAGACTCTTTCCAGTTCTTCTCTAATACTTATAAGATCGTTTCTTATTTTTGTTAATTGTTTTTGAAGATCCTTAATATAGTTTACATACTCTGAAACAGATCTATTTACCTGCGAATACAGATCTTTCAAATAACCGTCAATCTTAACGACAAGATCCTGTGTGTCTATACCTCTTTTTTCAAGTATTTTTATCAGAGGAGAGTCCTTTTTACTTATAAATGCAAGGAGAAGATGATCGGTGTCAACAAGCTCTTCCCCTTGTTTTTCAGCAATACTTTTTGATAGCTCTATAAAATCTTTTGATCTTTTATCCAGTAGATTTTCACTAAACATAGTTTCCTCCATAAATATTAGTTTATTTATATAAAATTTTTTTAGTACGTAGTTATAAATATAATACCTCATAAAAAATTGTGCAATATTTTATGGAAAAAATATTGATTTTTTACGAAAAAATCTGCCGGAATGCACTCCTTTTTAGAAGAGCGGTAAATGGCAGAGAGTTTCTTTAGAAACTCTCAAAACTTCTTTTATCCTTAATATTTGCTATAATTGTAATAGAGGTTTTTAAATGACTGCAACACCCCAAAAAAATAAAAGAAAGTTTAAAAAAACCAAAGAAAAATCAGACAATTAAAATCTATCAGATTAAAATATCCTACTCCAACCTAAATAAACAACAAAAAATTGGTTAAAATGTTGCGACCCCCCTAAATCAATGGACACAGAAAGGAAAAGATAAGACAATTTTAATAGGGGTTAAAAGATGAGAAGAAAACATATCAGGAAAAAGGAAAAGAAAGACTGGAGCATAAATATTCCGGTAAGAATCCAGAACTGGAAAAGCTGAAAAGAGAAAACGAGACGCTAAAAAAACTATTAGCAGAAAAGACCCTTGAGATGGAACTTTTGCAAGAGTTTGTAAAAAAAACAACAAACAACAGGAGAAAATAGAAGTGATAAAAGAATTTAAAGAAAAATATCCAGACTTTAGCTTAAAAAAGCATTGCAGGAGTCTAAATGTATAAAAAGTTAAGTGGATTAAAGATAACAGAAAGGGATTTAGAAAAGGAAATTCAAAAAGCAAGAGAAGTTTTAGAAATAGAGTGAACAATATTTATGGCTTATTGAAAACTACTGGGTGAAAACTGGGTGCAAAATTGATATCAAAAATTCCCTAATTTTCCCGAAAATTTCAGATAATTCCAATTGTTTAATTAGTCGGAAAGGGTTGATATTTTTTTCAGTGTTGATTTAAGATGAGAGGCGGGGGCGGGAATCGAACCGCGTATAAGGGATTTGCAGTCCCTTAATCCTGCTTGTATAGCTTTTGCCTGACAAGTATTTTCTATTCCTGCCATCACGAAGATCGTCGTATGTTCCCTCAACTGTCTGCATTGATTTATTTACGATGTTTATTATACTATGATTTTTATCTGTAAATTACACATTATCAATCCACTCAGGATAAGTTTTAATGTATTAATACTTTTTTCCAATTTACTACAATAATTTTATTAGTGTATATTTTATTTCTTTTGATCAGTTTAAAAGTAAAGAGTCTGTGCAGATTATCTTTTCCTGTTTTGTGTTTACTATTTCCAATAAATGATAAATTACTTTTTTTTAGGAGAAGTTTGAAATAATTTTAAAATCCAATTTTATTATGTTGTTTGCAAAGTTTTTGACATCCTTGGCCCTATAATTTTAGTATAGTTTTTGTAAAATTCGTCATTTTCCAATTTGTAGTTTTCAATAAGGTACTTTTTTAACTCAAAAGCTACAGGCATTATACCCAATGGAGGTACTGCGTTGCCTATTTGTTTCCTAACTTCTCCTATAGGTCCTTCAAATATAAAATCATCTGGAAAAGTTTGGAGTCTGGCTCGTTCTCTATTTGTAAGAGACCTCGGTTCTTCATAATGATATCCCCAGGTTCCGCCTCCTCCATTTGCAATAATAGTTGGTGACGGTTTTTTTCTATGAAGTCTCCTATAAATATTGCTCATTAAGCCTTTAACAGCATACTCTGGAGGTAAATCTTGGTAATTTCCTCCTTCTGGAATTCTTTTTAGCATTTCTATAGTTCTTTGTTTTAGTTTTTGGATCTCATTGTTGAAAGGAACTTCTTCAACAGGTTTGTCGTAGTAAAGAGCTTTTCCTTCTAAAACTTCTCCTGAAGATATGTAATTAGAAGGATCTTCAATTAAAGGTTTAGGTTTTTTAAAAGGAACCCCTACTGCTTTATACACATCTTTTCTGATTCCTATTATAAGAACTCTCTCGCGAATTTGGGGAACACCATACTCAACAAATTTATATAAATCTACAAAAACAACATAATCTCTGCTGTGATTAATTTCTTCATAGGTAAATAAAGGTAGATTATTGTCCCATGCATTTACTTCTTCTTCTGTAAAAGATTCAAAATCCACATCAAGGTTTACATCAGATAAATACTCAAAGTCATGTTTTATGATTTTTATAGCTAACCCTTTGTTAGCACTTAGTATACCTTTTACATTTTCAGCAACAAAAATTTTTGGTCGTTTAGCCTTAACGACTCTTAGAAACTCTTTATACAGCTTTCCTCTCTTTGCTTGTATTCCTTTTCTTGTTTTTCCCCCTAATACTGAAAAATCTTGGCATGGAAACCCTCCAATTACTACATCACAACTTGGTATTTCATCTGAAGATATTTCACTTATATCACCTAAGACTATTTCCGTTTCAGGAAAATTCTTCTTGAAAGTTTCTACAGCCCACTTATCTATATCATTAGCCCAGATGATGTTATATCCAGCCATTTCAAATCCTAAATCCATGCCTCCAGCCCCAGAGAACAAAGAAACTACTTTTGGTTTGTACATGAACCCTCCTTTGTCCATGCAGACAATGAATAATTCTAAGAAATAATATAACATCAATTACATGCAGAATACAATATTAAATTTTGACTGGGAAAATACAGCTTCTCTTTTAGTTGACGAAATTAATCGAAAAGCTCGGATTTTAGGTGCTAATTACAAAGATATAAGCGATGTTCTAAATGTAGATTCTGCATATATACATAAAGTTCTAAATAAAAAAAAGGATTTATCCCTAAAGACCTTTATAAGGATTTGCCTTGCCTTAGTTGAAATAAATAAAAGCAGAAACGAACCTATACCATCAGAGGAGCTACTGCCAAGCTCTATTTTAAAGGAAGTGGGTCTGTAATGCGTATTGAAAATAGAGTGATAACTGTTTTTGGGGAACAAGTTAATGCCAAAATACAAATTTTTGAAGAAGTAGATAGGGAGATTATGCGTGATATGTGGAATGCATGGATTACTTTGAAAAATATTCTTCAAAGTTATGGGGGAAGATCTCCAAATTTACCTGAAGTATTGAGTGAAGGTGCGTGGTGTTTATATTCAGGAAGTGTTCGTTTAATGGAACCTACATCTGCAGATACATATAACTTGCAAAAGCAAGAAGCTGAGCAAATAAAAGCTTCTTCTATAGAAGATGATTTAACTTCTTTTGGTCCAGATTCAAAATGGGATAAGCTTTATTTTCTGGACTTTTCTAAACTGGACGGTAGTTTTGATGCTTATAAAATACCAACAGAGTTAGTTTACAGCCAAATTTTGAATAAGAGAAAGTACGAAACTTTTAGAGATCAGCAGCTTCAAGGAAGAAGACCGAGATTAAGCATCAAAAAACTTATTCGCGAATATGGCATTGATGCGGTGGATACAAACATAAGGATTTGGTAACTGCTGTGATAAATAATCAAAATGATTCTTATTTTTCTCAATACGTTTTAGAGCCTTTAACTCAGGATAAATTGAAAAACTTTTTTGATGAAATAAGTATGAAAGTACTAAATCACTATATAAACACAGCTGTTTTTTCACAGCCTGAAATTTTACCTAGTCAGGAGGTTCGCCCAATACAAATACCGAAAGAACATTTTGAACAGTGGGTAGTTCAAGCTTTGAATGTTAAATCAGTTGGTTCTGGAAACTATCCGATAGATGTAGTTAATAGAGAAAAGTCTTGGGGTGCTGATATAAAAGGACTTAGATGTAAAGAAGACGACAAAGATAGGCTAAAGAATGGAGAAACAAACGAAACTTCACTAATTCAAAAATTTATAAAATCAGGCAATCAATTGGATGCTGATTTTGCTTCGAGAAACTACATAAAAGTAAAAAATGAATGGATAGAACTCTGGAAAAATAAATTATTGGAAGTGAAAGAATCTGAGAAATTAAATGAAATTTATTACTTTATTGTGCTTATCGGCATATTTAAATTTTATCTTTTGGGTTTAAGAGTAAATATAAACCTAATTAGTAAAGAGAACATTGGAATTAGAAAAACGTCAGATAAGTCGATATTTTTGAGCGGTGTTATAGATGATAAATATGGTTCTGTAAAAATTTACAAATCTAAGAAGAGAATGGAGTTGCGTTTAAAGCCGAAAAATTTGTTAAATGACCAGTTTTTAGTAACATTTGATATTCCAATTTATAGAAAAGAAATTAATATGTATGAGCTGATTCAAGACGAAAAAAGGTACGAAAGCTACCTTAAAGAGAAAGTGAGAAAAATTTTTCGTATTAAGTAATGGAAAGAAAAGCAATTAAGAAAGAAATTAAAGAAAAGTTTTTAAGTAAAGAAAAGCACGGTTTGGTAATTACGGTTAAAGGTAAGTGGGGATCTGGGAAAACATATTTTATAAAAAATTTACTTGATGAAGAGAGGGAAAAATATGCATATATTTCTTTATTTGGTAAAAACTCAATAAATGAAATAACACAGGAAATAGTTCTTAAGATCTCTAAATTTAGAAAAATTTTAGGTGACGTTTCTTTAATTCTAAAACAGTTAGGGGGATTGTTTACACACATAGGTGCTGTTGGAAATTTGCTTTCTTTAGTAAGCACAGCAGATATAAAAGGTTCTGTTGTTGTAGTAGACGATTTCGAAAGACTGTCTGAAAACTTGCATCCAAGAGAAGTAATGGGATTAGTAGCTCAGCTGAAAGAAGATAAGCAGTGTAAAGTTATCTTAATAATGAATGAAGAAGTGCTGACATCTAATAATGAAAAATATAAAAAACTTAAGGAGGAATATGATGAATACAAGGAAAAAATTGTAGATCTTGAATTAGTTTTTGAGCCCTCTGTGGAAGAAAATTTTGAGATTGCTTGTAGTTTTAATAAAGAGAATTTTGCTAAAGAAGAAATTGAATCCTACATAAAAGAAATTGGAGAGATTAATATAAGATTGATAAATTATTTATTTGTAAATATGGAATTATTTTCTTTTTTAAAGAATCTTAAAGAGGAAGTTAGAACAAATTCTTTGAAGATGTCCGTGCTAAGCTCAATAATTAAATCTCTTCTTTACTATTTATATATTAAACATAAGAATAACACTTTAATTTGGGAATTAGAAGCCGAAGCTGTAAGGTTAAGTAAAGATTTAACAAATACAGAGAAAAAAGAAAACGTTAAAAGCAAAATAGAAAAAATTCAAAAAATACTAAAAGATAGTGAAGCCTATAAGCCTAGAGATTTTATTAATTTAAGGGAAAAAAAGTTTGGCAAGTATTTGTTAAAGATAGTAAAAACTGGAGTAAGTGGAGATATATCTGCTGAGGAAGCTGTCGAAAGTATAAAAGCATATTTAGATGAGATTAATGAAAAATTTGAAAATGAAAATAACTTAAAAGAATTACGCAGTCAGTTAGAAAACATCCATTTTAATTTCACATACAATATTTACTACACGAAGGAAAAATTTAAAGAAGATTTATTAAAATTCTTGGAAGAACATAAGGAAAAGATATTTTATTTGGACATGGATTTGATTATATTTCTTTTAGATGAGTTAATAAAGTTGTTTCCTTATAAAAAAGAAGAAATAGAAAATGTATTTTATGAAATTTTTACAACAATCATAAAGGCAAAATTAAGAGAGAATCCTTTTTTTATTTTCGACTTTGAAATAGATATGTATCTGCCTCAAATAAAGAAAAGTACTTACTTATCTGAAAAAGAACTTACTGAGTTTTTAGAAGATCTTCAAAAGATAGTATTAGAGGAACAAAGAAAAATTTTAGACTGTACCAAATTTATGGAATATTTGGCGTTTATAATCAATAAAAGAGGATGGGAATATTATGAGATAGATTTAATTAATTCAATACAAAAAAATGAGTTAATAAAATGTCTAAAAGAAAGTAAATCTCTTAAGGTTGTAGCTGATTTTGCAAGAATTTATTCTAAGAATTCTGTTTTTACCACTTTCAAAAAAAATTTAATAGACGCTTTAGAGGAAATAAAAAAGGACTTCAACGAGGATTCTTTAGAAATTAAAAGAATACAAAAGTTTATTGATTTTTTAAAACAGAGTTAAAGAACATGCAGTTTTTCTTTAGTGAACACATAGAGCATTTTGGCTTTAATTTACAAATTTTTGCTGAAAAATCTATTAATCCCCAATTAAATTCTTTACATTTTCCTTTCGGAACCAAGCCCTGAATAAATTTATAAAGGTCAGGATCATTTCTCGGTCGGGAATATGGAGACTTAATTCCAAAGTACCGCGTAACTACTCTAATTGTATTTACATCTACAACAGCTTTATCCTCTCCACAGGAAAAGCACAGCACCGCATCTGATATGTACCTTCCCACTCCAGGAAGGGACAATAATTTTTTCTCACTGCACGGAATGCGTCCACTATATTTTTTTAAAATTACATCAGCAAGTTTTTTAATTCTTACGGCCTTTACCTTGTACATGCCGAAGGGTTTTAAAAGCTTTTCAAGTTCTTCTATAGACATTTTTAAAGTATTTTCAGGAGTTTTAATTTTACTTAATACCTCTGCTATAAAGTTTGCAACTTTTTCTGCATTTGTTTTTTGAAGAAGTACTTCCACTAATAATATTTCCCAATTTGAAATATTTTCCCGCCATACAAAAATTCTTCTTTCCTTTTGATAGAAATCCAATATATTTTTAATAAAAAAATTCTTTTTGTTTTCTGATGTTGAAAAAGTATTCATAATTTTAAAATTTTTCGTTTCTTTCTGTAAAGCCTTAATAATATTTTCTATAGATTCTTTCGTAATTAAAAAAACTTATCTTAAAACATTTTTAAGAAAGAACTACAGTACATTTTAATTTTTAGTAATTACAAATTTTAATTTCCATAAAAAAGTTTTTTAGTTTTTCTTTTTATAAAGATTTTATAAGCTCGGTAAAACACCTTAAATCTCCACTCTGCACATAATAGTTGTCAGCATCCATTTCTACTTTGCAGTTGAGTAAATCCCCTTTCTGAATTATAAATTTATTGCTAATTATATATTTTAAGTCATCATGAGTTATATATCCCGGAATGTCGTATTCCCATTTTTGTGATTCTACAATTCCTTTCAACTTTTCTTTCTCTATATCGTTTGAATATAATAGTTTTTCTTTTTTCATTAATAATTCTCCATCTGGAGATATTCTAACCAATACAAAATAATCATATGTACATGGCTTTCCTACTTGCTTATTGGGCAAATATTCTCCGTCTTCATTCCAGTCTTTTGTTTCCAAAAGAAGCAGATGGCCATAGAATTTTGTAGATTTTACTGAGAATTCTTTATCTTCCATACTTAAATCACAACTGTCCCATTCTCCTAACCCGTAGACGTTGAAATCTATTCCAGAGAGTTTTTTGTAAGCTTCTGGATTATGTTTTTCAAATTCTTTATAAACAGCTAATTCAGCTAACTTACCCTGAAATGTATTGATAAATATTTGGCCTTTCTTTCTTCTTGCACTTCCACCGCTTCTATGGTCTCTATGTTCTCCAAATCCAAAAGCCATTTCGTAAGCAAAATCAAATACTTTGTTTATTTCTTCTTTTTTAAAAGAATTTACCGCCTCAAACTCCTTTTTTCTGATAATACGGTATCCTGTAGAACTATTTTTGCATTTGTATTCTTCTAACTTTTTAAACGAACACATGGTAAAAATCCTCTATTAGAAACAGCAAAGTTTAAACATATTTTCAGTATACTATATGTATAGAAGGAAACAAACAACAAAGTGCGTAAGATTATCTTATCCAAAAATAGCAAAAATAAAGATATAAATGTGAATCAAACTGATGCAAAAAGTTTTATGAAAACACAGGAAAATAAAATTGCTGATTTTATTACACTTTCATCACATCCATGTAATTAACTATTTACAGCAAAAATTTTTTATATTAAATTTTAAAGAAAAAAGTAACATGAGGGCTACCATTGATAGAGTTCATAAGCGAATCATTTGAAAAGAACCTCGCTTATGTTCAGAAATTTTTTCAGTGTAAAATCGTTAACAATCTGGATGTAATTCCATTTTTAGATGATGTTATTGCTTTATATTTTGTTCTGAAAGATCCAGCAACACCTCTCACCGCAAAGGTTACAATAGCAGGAGCACTTGCATATTTAATCCTCCCTGTAGATGCAGTTCCTGATATAACTCCTGTAGCCGGATATACAGATGACATGGGCGTACTGGCTGTTGTGATAGCAACTCTTTCAAACCATATAAAGGAACAGCACAGAGTAAAAGCACAGGAGTTTTTAGACAGCCTGAAAGATACAAAAGATTGTGACGAAGAAATACCAGAAAAAATAACATAAAGGATGACCTTTAGTTTCTCCCTCTACTACAGAAGAAAATTCTGTCAAAGACCTACCCAGTACAAACATAATTATAAATTTGCATTTGATATTTAATTTGAATAATATTATCACATATAATAACCAGACGTAATAAAGTAATTAATACAATATCCTCATTAAATCAATATAAGGTATAGGTTCTCCCTTCTTTATTTTTTTTATAAGTTCTTTTTTTTCTTTTTTCGCTTTTTTTGTAAACCCAATGAAACTAAAAGTAAGGTGGAAATTTGTTTCACTATATTCCTGTAAAGCAAAAAGAGTACTGTCTTGGTTCTTAAATTTCTCAATAATAACAGCGTCATGATCTTTTTTAACATTAATTAATTTAAAATAATCTTCTGTTATCAGTTCAGGATAAAAATACAGATTTTTATCGCAACTTATATACTGTAACTTATTGAGTAATTTAACATCTTTTTGAGTTATTTTAATCAGATCTTTATTACGGTATCCAACCTTATACCTCTCTTTATCATAAAAGATTAATAAGCTATCATAGGATAGAGGCATAAAAATCTGTATTCCTTTAAGGGCAAATCCATTTAAAATTTTTATATTTCTTAAAAATTGATTATACAAAACTACAGGATGGTCAGAAATAAGAAATGTTTTATTTATATCTGGAGATTTAATACATATAAGTTTATAATCCAGGTCTAAGATACACTTAGGCAAGTCTTCCATAGCTATTTTGATAAGAAATGGAGGATATCTATTAAATCTGAAGTTTACTGCATCAAAATGTTGAATTAACTCTGGGTTAATTTCAGAAGCGATGTCTTTCAGTAATTTATCCATCATACTTTGCATATTAAGAAATTTTTTATAAGTTCTTACATACAGAGTACTTATAAAGAAAATTAATAGTAGATACTCTTCACTTTTCTTATCTGGCAGGATTTTTTTCTGAGCAATTTCTTTTATTATTGGTGCAGTTGCACTTTCCAGTTGTCCAAAGAAGTTTTCTATAATGTCGTCCTTTCCATAGAAGTAACTCTTATATGCTTGCTTTTTTAGACTTCCACGAGTAATATATTTGCGATCTGATACATTATAAATTCCTATCTGCTTTCCATTGTCTGAGAAATTTTTAAGCAAAAATTGAGGAACAAAATGTTGGTTCTTCTTCATCTTTTCACCTTAATTATATTTTTAAGTAAAAATAAATAATAATCTATAAATAAAAATAATTATTTATAAAGTAAGGGAGCTAAAAGCTCCCTATAGCTACCTTCTCTCACAAATCGCAGTCCTTATTATTTCAGCAACGACTACAACAGCCACTTCAAGAGCTACAAGCAATGTTTTCGTGTTCAATGCTCATACCTCCTTTGTTATTTACTGGACAGCAGTGTTTATAAAAGCAGTATTTACACTGCCAGTCTTTTACATCTAGGGTTTCTTTATCAAGAAAGCTAAGTGTCTCTATGCTTTGCTCTGATAATGCATAAATCAGGTTGATTTTAGCTTTCAGGATTTGGATATCTTCATCTGTTAGCTGGACTGGATATTCGTAAATTTCTCCTGAGGATTTGTCTATGTAAGCTAATAAACCTTTATTTTTTCTGAGCAAATACATATAACCTATTATCTGGAATATATGGTGTGGATACGGCGGGAGTAAAAAAATTGTGTAAAACTAAAAATAAAAATAGGAGGTGAAAAGGAATGGCAAAAAGAAAAGAAAGTGAATTAGAAAAATTAGCAATGCAATTTGCAGAATACCTTCAAAAAGAAAAAGAACAAGGAAAATCCCTTCCCCTCTCAATGATAATACAGGAAATCTTTAACGCAATTATGAAATACGAACGGCAAATATATCTTAACCAGGATATAGATAATTATGCAAATGGATATTACGATAGAACTTTAGGCTTAACTTTTGGAAAACTAAATCTAAAAATTCCAAGAGTTAGATACGGCAACAAGTTTTATCCATCATTACTTCCTGAAAAATGGAAAAGAGTTGATAAAGAATACGAAAATCTACTCCTTGCCCTACTTTCAAATGGATATTCAAAAGCTAAAATAAAACAAACCCTAAAAAAATTAAATCTGCCGTACAGTGAAGTTGATATGGGAGATATATTAGACCTTGTTTATCAGCACCTGCAAGCCTATAAAAACAGTGTATTACCAGAAGAGCTATTTGCAGTCTTTATAGACGCATACCACTGCAAAATGAGAGATGAAAATGAAAAGCTAACAAACATAAGCATATACTTAGCAGTGGCAATAGATATGGAAGGATACAAACAAATCCTTGGATTTTGGGTAAAGAAAGGAAAAGAAAATAAATCCTTTTGGATAGAAGTACTGCAAGATATGATATCAAGAGGATTAAAGAAAGTAGCTATATTTGTATCAGATGATTTTAACGGATTAACAGATGTAGTAAGCCAGTTTTTCCCATACTCAGACCACCAACTTTGCTGGACGCATATGAAAAGGAATTTAAGAAGAAGATTTAACAAAAGATGAAGCATTAGGCCATTGGGAAAACTTTTTAAAAGAGCTTTCAAATTTAAATCCGTCTTTGTCAAAACAGTATGAGAAAAAGACAGATAATTATTTGGCTTTTATAGGTTATCCAGGGGAGATAAGGAAACATATATACACTTCAAATGTAGTTGAGAGTGTAAATGCAGGGCTTGAGATGATGAGATTAGAGCTTGGAGGGTATTTCCCTTCAATGAGAACTTTAGAGGTTAATTTATTCATTCAGCTTTCTAATTTGAATGATAAATGGATGAGAAAGCCTGTTGCTTCTTTTAGGGCTAATCTTTATGAAATGAGACAGATTTTGAATGTTAAATTGGGGCTTGAAAATTTTTTTGATTGATTACACAATTTTTTGGTAAGTCTCCACTATCGATGGAGGAGGTTATCTCTCCTGTGTTTTGAAAGAAGTTTGTGTATGAATGTTTATGGTTTAAAATAGCTATTGCAACCATCGGCATGTCCTTTTGTTAGATGAAGTTTTGGCATTATATCTTTCCTAGAAATGTCTTTTTCACTCGTTCATCTTCAACAAGATGTTCCGTTGGACCCTTCAGGACAATTTTCCCGAGCTCAAAGACAATGCCTCGGTGAGCACATTCTAAAGCCTTTCTTGCGTTCTGTTCCACTACAAGAACAGAGGTTCCCATT
>CAZFKX010000009.1:0-111471 GCA_964519345.1 uncultured Aquificales bacterium | reverse complement strand
CTTGCTTGGGCATTTTACGGGCATCGTCTGAATTTATATAGAGAAACAGAGCCTCATGAGGGATTTCATCTATTAAGAAAACTTGGTGAGATGAAAAAAGGGGGATATTTTGTTTTTACCTCAAATGTAGATGGACAATTTCAAAAGGCAGGTTATGATGAGAAAAGGATAGTAGAGATTCACGGTTCTATTCACCATTTACAGTGTGTTCAGCCGTGCAACGATCATATTTGGTCTGCTGATGGTGTAGATGTAAAGGTGGATATGGAAAAGTTTGAAGCTGAAGATCCTCTCCCCTCATGTCCTTACTGTGGAGGGCTTGCCAGACCTAATATTCTTATGTTTGGCGACTGGGAATGGATACCACATAGAACATCAGGTCAGGAGTTCAGACTTGATAGATGGCTTACAGGTTTAGATGATAAAGGATACCAACTGGTAGTTATAGAGATTGGTGCAGGTAAAGCTGTTCCTACGGTAAGGTTATTTTCCGAAAGAGTAAAAGATAGATTATTCGGAACTCTCATAAGAATAAATCCAAGAGATTACGATACGCCGTCAGGAAGAGACATATCTATACCCCTTGGTGGACTTGAAGGAATCAGAGCTATTACTGAAGGAACTATTTAGACAGCTCTTTTAATATTTTATGTGAAAGAATAACGGAAGCTGTTTTATCAAGATAATCATTTGAGTTTCCGCATTTTGGCGAATATATGCAGGATGGACATCCTGAAATACAGCTACATCTTGATACTGTTTTATAAGTACTTTCTATCATCTCTTTTAATCTGTTAAAACCAACCTCTGAGTATCCTACGCCTCCTTCGTAACCATCATATATGAAAATTGTTGGTTTACCGGTTTCTGGGAAGAAGGGGATTGAAAGCCCTCCTATATCCCATCTGTCATTCATTGCGAAAAGTGGATAAATTCCAATCAAGCCATGTTCGACACCATGCAGTCCACCTAAAAATCCATTTTTTTTCTCCTTTATCCTTCTCTTATACTCATTAAACTGTTCTTTTTCTTTCTGGTTTAATCTACTGAAAAAACTTTCTGTAGCTTTTAAAACAAACTCAAAAGCCGAACTATCCATACTTTTCCTGAACTTCAAAAGATTTTTAAAAACAATATCCGAATAAATAAATTCACCAGTATAAAGCTTTCCCTTCTGAATAATAAAATTGTAAAGCATTCTAACATTATGTTTTACATTTCTGTATATGATCTCCTCTTCCCATTCCTGAGGCATGGTCCACCAGAAAGCTACTGTTTCAAACTCTTTCGAAAGGTATTTCTCAGGTTCAAAAACTTCCTCATTAATTTTTTCGTCAAACTCAATATCTCTTAATGAGTATCCTATAACTGTCGTTTTAACTTTTACTTTTCCCTTGTATATTTCTATACTTCCTGATTTTTTGAAATCTTCAATATTTATTATCTCAATAAATGATTCTTTTAAAGGCTCTGTAACATATGAGACATTAGCATGAACTACATAAACAATCTTTCTTTCAATATCAAGATGCTCAACAATATATCTTTCACCATTATGGATATAAACAGCTCCAGGATGTGCTTCGTACAGAACAATATCCTCCGATATATCGCCTATAAATTTATCTGAGACTGTTTCCACAATCTTAAAGCTTTCCCCAGCTGATCTGATACTAAAAGGTTTTTGCCTTGAGGCATAAAGTTTATTATTTGAAAACCTTAAAACCCCTTCCTTGTATAGTTCTCTCGCAACTTCTTTTTCTTTATCTGAAAGCTCGTCAATTCTTATAGGTAGCTCACTTGCCATAACCGGAAGATGTTTCTTCAAAATATATCTATTTTCAGGATTGATAACAGGCTCTTCCATCTGTCTGTAAAAAAGCTCTTCAGGATTTTTTACAAAATACTGATCAAGAGCATTTCTTTTTGGTATCAAAATATTATAAGCTTTCCTATCTCTTCTTCCTGCCCTTCCAAATCTCTGCCATAGCTGTGCCAGTGTTCCTGGATAGCCTACAAGAATACAGTTGTCTAAATCTCCTATATCTATACCCATCTCAAGAGCACTTGTTGAGATCACAGCAAGAATATTCTTTGTCATAAGTTTAAATTCTATTTCCCTCCTTTCTGCTGGCGTATAGCCTGATCTATAAGGACTAACTTTTTCTATAAGATCTTCTCTTCCCTTTTTTATAAGAATGTCTCTAACCCTTAGAGAAAGTAACTCAGCCTCTTTCCTGCTATCAACAAAAACTATACTTGATATATCCTCAATAACTGTATTTGCAATAAGTTCAGCTGTTTCAGATGATCTCAATGCTTTGAATATCTGTATCTCCCTTTCAGGCGAAGGAGCCCCAGATTTTGATATTTCAATAACTTCTTCACCAACAAGTCTGGATGCAAACTCCGAAGGATTGTGAACAGTTGCAGAGTTCATTACAAAAACAGGTTTTCTCGTTTTGTAGTAGTTAACCACCCTTTTTAGCCTTCTTATTATGTTTGCTATATGCGACCCTAAAATACCTCTATAAGCATGTATCTCATCAAGAACAATAAACTCAAGATCCTCAAAAAATGAAGACCAACTTGTATGGTATGGAAGTATTCCAACATTTAACATATCTGGAGTAGTTATTAAAAAATTTGGAGGATCTTTCTTAATTTCCTGTCTTTTCTCTCTATCTGTATCTCCATCATAAACATCAACCTTAACATTAATACCTGTCTCCAAGATAAGATCTATAATCTTTCCATATTGATCTCTGGCAAGAGCTTTAAGAGGAAAGATTATTATACCTTTTACTTCTGGATTTTCCTTTAGCCTATCAAGTAATGAAAAAATATATATAAAGGATTTACCAGAAGCCGTAGGAGTCGTAACAACTATATTTTTACCTTCTCTGACAGCTTTCAGCCCTTCCACCTGATGAGAGTACAGCCTGAAATGTTTTTTTTCTAAAAAGTGTTTCAGCTTGTCATTTTTAAAATGGACCTCTCCAAATTCAGGTAAAACCGGAGAAATTATTTTTGAGTAAGCTATTCTACTTTTATAATATCTTAAAGTTTCCATAAAATAAGAATATAACACATAAACTTGAAATTTCTATCTGTTATATAATTGAAATTAGTAATCATCAGGAGGAAGTTGATGAAAAAAGTTCTTAGCGGGATGAGGCCAACAGGAAAACTTCATCTTGGACATTACCTTGGTGTTATAAAAAACTGGCTTCAGCTACAGGAAAAGTATGACTGTAAGTTTTTTATCGCCGACTGGCATGCTTTAACAAATAAATATAAAGAAACTGATCAACTAAAAGATAATATAAGAGAGATGATAATAGACTGGCTGTCCTGTGGAATAGATCCTGAAAAAGCAACGCTTTTTATTCAGTCAGCTGTCAAAGAACATGCAGAACTGTCTCTTCTGTTCTCAATGATAACACCCAAGAGCTGGCTTGAGTTAAACCCTTCTTATAAAGATCTTAAATATAACCTTTATTACCAGTATTTGAGAGATTTTTTAGCTGGAAAGCAGGTTAAAATAATTCAGACACCTCCCCCAGAAAGCTTTGATCAGGCTTTACAAAAAGTATCAGGAAAGCAAAAATCAAAAATATTTGAGGAATATTTGAGAGAGGCTTTTCACAGAGCATTTTACAGTCAGAAAGGTATAGATTTTGAATGGCTTAGAGAAACTCTTTTAAAATTCGGAATACACAAAAGGGTAGTAGATCAGGCTGTAAAAAATCTTGAAGAAGGAGATGTAGGAAAAGATATTGATACGATTGGATTTCTCGCCTATCCTGTTCTACAAGCAGCCGATATTCTTATTTATAAAGCAGATGCTGTTCCTGTTGGAGAAGATCAGCTGCCTCATATTGAACTTACAAGAGAGATAGCAAGGAGATTTAACAATCTTTACGACAGTATATTTCCAGAACCTGAAGCTCTACTTACAGAAGAATCAAAACTCCCTGGTATAGATGGAAGAAAAATGTCAAAATCATATAACAACGCTATATACCTTTCTGATGATAGAGAAACTGCAACGAAAAAAGTTTTAGAAATGAAAACAGATCCAAACAGGATAAGAAAAACAGATCCAGGAAATCCACAGGTATGTATAGTTTATGATTATCACAGGATATTCACTGAAAAAGAGATTATTGAGGATATAGATAAAAAATGCAGGACGGCTGAGATAGGATGCGTTGAATGTAAAAAAATTCTTGCAGAAAACCTAAATAAATTTCTTGATCCAATAAGAGAAAGAAGAAAAGAGATAGAGAAAGATCTTACAAAATATGAAAGAGTTTTTCAGGAAGGAACAGAAAAAGCAAGGGCGATAGCTTCACAAACAATGATTGAAGTAAGAAAAGCTATGAAACTGTGGGAGTTTTAGATGAATAAGATAAATCAAAAGAAAATTAATACTATACAAGATCTGAAGAACTTTTTAAAAGATTATTTTAAAAATTATGATGTAAAAATATACCTGTTTGGCTCAAGAGCTGAAGGAAGGGAAAAGCTGTATTCAGATATAGATTTAGCTATAGAAACGCAGGAGGATATAAAACAAAAAATAGTATTATTAAAAGAGATTTTAGAAAACAGTAATCTGCCTTATAAAGTTGATGTAGTAAATTTAAAAGACGCTCCATATTTAAAAAAAACTGTCAAACAAAAAGGAAAAAGATGGCTCTAAAAGATAGAATAAAAGATTTTGAAAAATCTTTAAACAGATTAGAAGAAGCATACAGCCAGACTATAAAAAATATAGAGGGTGAATATTACACATTTTTCAGAGATTCTTCTATACAGAGATTTGAGTTTACAGTTGAGATAATGTGGAAAACATTAAAAAATTTTTTAGTCGAACATTCAGGAATAGACTGTAAATCACCAAAAGGCTGTATAAGGGAGTTCTTCTCAGCAGGATACTTATCACAGGAAGAAACATTAAAACTCCTTGAGATGATAGATGACAGAAATATGACTTCTCATACATACCATGAAGAAATAGCAGAAAAGATATTCTCAGGTTTAAAAGGCTATCTGCCCTTAATTAAGAAAGTCTTAAATACTATAGAGGAAGTCTGCAAAGGGAGCTAAAAAGCTCCCATTAGCTTAAGTCCCTTTTCCGCCATAAACAGAACAAGATCTTTAAGCCTGTTTGAGTATCCCCATTCGTTATCATACCAAGAGGACACATGAACAAAGTTGTCCCCTATGACTTTTGTTGAAAGAGCATCAAATATTGATGAGTGAGGATTTCCCACTATATCCTGAGATACTATTGGATCCTCAGTATATTCAAGAATACCTTTCATCTTTCCTTCAGCATAATATTTCATCTTCTCATTAACCTCTTCTTCCGAAACCTGCTTCTCAAGTATAACTGTTAGATCAACAAGAGATCCATCAGCTACAGGGACTCTTCTTGCAGTTCCATCAAGTTTACCTTTTAGCTCCGGAAGAACTTCTCCAACCGCCTTTGCCGCACCTGTAGTTGTAGGAATAATATTTGTTGCTGCTGCCCTTGCTCTTCTGAGATCTTTATGGGGAAGATCCAATATTCTTTGGTCATTTGTATAAGCATGAACAGTAACCATATAACCTTTAACTATACCAAACTCATCATTTAAAACCTTAGCAACAGGTGCAAGACAGTTTGTTGTACAGGAAGCGTTAGATATTATGTGATGATTATCAGGATCATACTGATCCTCATTTACGCCAAGAACCACAGTTAGATCAGGATTTTTACCTGGAGCTGATATTATCACCTTTTTAGCTCCAGCCTGTAAATGCTTTCCTGCCCCTTCCCTATCCCTGAAAACACCTGTTGATTCTATAACAATATCAACATCAAGATCTTTCCATGGAAGTTGTGAAGGATCTTTAATAGCGGTAACCTCTATCTTTCTCCCATCTACAATAATGCTGTTCCCTTTAGCCTCAACAGATCTTGAAAATCTACCGTGAACTGAGTCGTATTTTAAAAGATGTGCAAGTGTATGTGCATCTGTAAGGTCATTAATCCCTACAATTTCTATTTCAGGATTATCAATAGATGCTCTAAAAAAGTTTCTCCCTATCCTTCCAAAACCGTTAATTCCAACTTTAACAGCCATTTACATCCTCCATTTATTTCTTTACCATTATATTTTAACATTACAAAAACCTTGAGGATGGAAAATGTTAATAACAGACGTAGGTAAACTTATTGATATTCAGGACAGAATACTTGCTGATATTGGAAAATGTAAAGAAGATCTAATCATATCAGGTTCGTTTGCATTTGTAAGAGCTTTTTCCCAGCATAGGATAATAGACCATATCCAGATATTTACAAAAAATCCTGAAAAAGCGTTAGAAAAACTGGAAGTTACCCTGCCTTTTGAAAATAAATCCAGATCTGAAAGATGGCATTTACCTGAAAAAACATATCAGCTGTCTTTTAATATTTACAGAGATAATATGAATATAAAACTTGATCTGATTAAAGACAGCTTTCATACTCAGTTTGAAAAAACAAAACTTGAAATAGGACTCTACTTAGAGGATCTTGAAGGAATTTATCATCGGGTTCTTACAGACCTTATAAACAATCCTGAAGAGATTATATATATTGTTGATACGGCTTATATAGACAATGAGTATCATTTGATTGATTTTGTTGATATTTATTCTAAAAATACAGGAATAAAAACTGAAACATTAATCCTTTGTTTTAAAAAGGCATTAAATTTTATTGAAAAAGACAGATTCAAAACAGACAGAATTTTGAGAGAGTACGGGATTAATATAAGCTCAAATACATTAAAAAATTGGTTGGAGGCTAAGATTGAAGAACTTTCTTAACTATATCTTCCATTTTCATTCCCCTTGACCCTTTAACAAGAACGGCACATTTTTTATTTTTTATCTTTTCCATAAGCTTTCTGTACAAATCCTCCTTATTTTCAAAATAAAAGACCTCCTTTTTTTCCTTTAAAATTTTATATGTGTAGTAAGTGTCTTTCCCATACAGAAAAATCAGATCTATATCTGAGCTTAATATTTTTCTGCCGATATTCTCATGCATTTCTTTAGAAATATCTCCAAGCTCAAGCATATCTCCCAGTATTATAGTCTTGAACAGCGGAATATCATTAAGGGTATCAACAGCATTATTTACGGAAAGCGGATTTGCATTGTAGCTGTCATCAATTACTATAATTGATCCCTTTTTTATTACTTTTCCCCTTCCGTCTGGAAGATTAAAATCATGCAGTTTTTCAGCATAACTTAAAGGATTCAAATCAAGAGCATACAAAACAGAAAGTGCCGCTCCAATATTATTAAAAAGAGCTTTACTGAAAGCAGGGACTGTTATGCTTACTTTATCCTTTTTACAACCTATAATACCTACAGTTCCTTCAGGTGTGATACGAACATTCAGTATTCTAATATCAGCATTTTCAGAGCGCCCAAAAGTTATAAAATTTTTTAATCTGGTTATATAATATTTTTCAAGATCCTTAGGCAAAACACAGACTTCGCCTCCTTCAAATATCTCCCCTTTTCCATCAATAACACCTTTAAAACTGCCAAAACCTTCTATATGACCGTATCCAACGGATGTAAGAACTCTTATCTCTGGATGAGATATATTCACAAGTCTCCTTATATCACCTTTTTTACTTGCACCAAGCTCAAAAATACCTATATCTGTATCGGGAGGTATATTTGATAAGGTCAGGGGAAGACCTATCTCATTATTGTAATTTCCTTCCGTCGCGTATAGTCTAAACGTTCCTGTAAGAAGGTATCTTAGAATCTCCTTTGTTGTTGTTTTTCCTGATGTTCCAGTTATCCCAACAGCCATTTTAAGTTTAGATCTCTTAAACTTTCCTATATCAGTAAGGGCGGTTAAAGTATCTTTTACTAAAATCCCATTTTTAAAATCTTTCCTAAACGCAGTAAAATAACCAAAAGAACCTTTTTTTAAAGCATCATATATAAAATCATGACCATCAGCTTTTGATCCTTTAAGAGGAACAAAGAAAGTGCCTTTTTCGGCTTTTCTGCTGTCAATTATAAATCTTTCTACTTCCAGATCAGCCTTTTCCAGATTTAAAGGAAGCCCTTTAACAACTTTCAATATATCCTTAATTTTCATCATAAATTATTGCACCGTTAAAAAATATAAGTAAATAATATAAAATAAGCTGATACAAAAATAAACAAAGGGGAAAAGATGGAGTTTGACATAACAAAACTCATTTTTATGATTCCTGCTTTAATGTTTGCCGTCATCATACACGAGCTTGGACACGGGATTATAGCTTACAGGCTTGGAGATCCTACAGCAAAACTTTCAGGAAGACTGACTTTTAATCCTATACCCCATGTAGATCCAATAGGAACCTTACTTGTTCCTATAATACTTATTCTTGCAAAATCCCCAATACTTTTTGGGTGGGCTAAACCTGTTCCTATCAATCCATTAAACTTTAAAAAGTTAGGCTATAGAAAAGGAATGGCTGTAGCTGCAGCAGCAGGCCCTTCTATTAATCTTGCAGCTGCTGTACTTTTTGGAATCTTATACCAGATATTTTCATCAGAATCTGTAGTAAATATATTAGTTTCTATTTTTGGAGCAGGATTTATAAAGTCTGTTATAACTCCTATTTTAATATTCTTCCAGTATTCTGTAAGTATTAATGTAATTCTTGCACTTTTTAATTTACTTCCAATTCCTCCATTGGATGGTGGAAGGGTTTTGATGAGCATTCTTCCTCCCGAACTTGAACAAAAACTCGAACCTGTCGAGCAGTATGGATTTATAATAGTTATAATATTATTATTTATAGGGGTGTTGAATATTATTATAATACCCCCTTATATGTATCTGACCAGAATTTTACTGGGATTTTAAAGATGATATAAATTGATTAAAGTCATGGAATTGTTTTGAAAAAGGTATATAATTGAGATTGAATATAAATCAAGAGGATTGGTGATGAGACTATCTGAACTACCTGCCGGCAGCTTCTGTAAGATAAAAGAGTTAAAGTTTGATCCTTCGCTTAAAAGAAAGCTTCTTGAGATGGGTCTTATTCCTGGTCAGACAGTTGAGGTTATACAGGTATCGCCTTTTGGGGGACCTGTTAAAATAAAGATAAAGGATTACTGCCTTGCAGTCAGAAAAGCTGACGCTGATAAGATCATAGTTGAGGCATGTAATGGCAGATAAGGTTATAAAGGTAGCTGTTGCAGGTAATCCTAACACAGGAAAAACAACACTTATAAACGCCCTTGCAGGAACAAACCTTCATGTAGGAAACTGGCCTGGAGTCACTGTAGAAAAGAAAGAAGCTATTATTGAGTATAAAGGATACAAGATACATCTTGTTGATCTTCCTGGAACTTATAGTTTAAGCAACGATGTTGCAGAAGAAAAAATCGCTATAGATTTCCTTGTTAAAGAGAAACCTGATCTTGTTATAGATGTTGTTGATTCAACAAACTTAGAAAGGAATCTATATCTGACAATACAGTTGCTTGAGATAGATCTTCCTCTTGTTATAGCCCTTAATATGTGGGATGAGGCTGAAGAAAAGGGAATCAGTATTAATATAGAAAAACTTGAAAGACTTCTTTGTTGCAAAGTTGTTCCAACAACTGCTATAAAAGGAGAAGGTGTAAAAGAGATATTAGATGCTGTAATTTACATTTATGAAAATAAAAATAAGTTTCACTGCTCACTTCATCTTGAGGATCAGCTTGAGACTGAACTAAGGAAGTTAAAAGAGTGTATAAAGAATATACAGCCTCTCCTTCTTGATATATATCCGGAAAGATTCCTTCTTCTTTCCCTTGTCGAAGGAAACACCTTTTTTATAGATCTTGCTGTTGACAGTAGAATTTTAAATCAGGCTAAAACAATAAGAGAAAAACTGGAAAAACTTTATCATAGAGATATTTCAACACTTTTAGTAGAGGAAAGATACTCAATAATAATAAGTATTTACGAACAGTGTGTTAAGAAAACAGCTGAAGAAAAGTTTGATCTTACATTATTTTTAGATAAGATATTCCTTCATAAAGTACTGGGATTTCCAATCTTTTTCTTTTTTATGTGGCTTTTATTCAAGTTCACATTTGAACTCTCTGCACCTTATGTTGACTGGCTTGACAGCTCGCTCAGTGATGTTGTCGCCCCAATTATCTATCATTTCCTTACTGATATAGGAACATCTCCATGGCTTAGATCCCTTATAACCGAAGGTATTGTCGGAGGCGTAGGATTTGTACTTGTTTTTGTTCCTGTTCTCTTTTTCCTATATATATTTATGGCTATTCTGGAAGGAAGCGGTTACATGGCAAGAGCCGCCTTTTTAATGGACAGGGTAATGGCTGTTTTTGGCTTAAGTGGAAAATCTTTTATACCAATGCTTATAGGTTTTGGATGCAATGTTCCTGCTGTTTATGCAACAAGAACCCTTGAAAATCCAAAAGAAAAGATATTAACAACACTTATGATCCCATTTATGTCATGTGGTGCTAGACTAACAGTTTATGCTTTTTTTGTAACAATATTTTTTACAGAATACCAGACAGCCGTTATTCTCTTCCTTTACACCTTAGGTATCATTGTAGCTGCTATTGTTGCGGTACTACTGCAGAAATTTGTTTTTAAAGCAGAAGCTATACCTTTTATTCTTGAACTTCCCCCTTATAGATTTCCAACTGTAAGATTTATAATAAGAAACGCATGGATTAAAACTAAAGCCTTTCTCTATGAAGCTGGAACTTTTATTTTAGCAACTTCTATAGTAATATGGTTCCTTCTGCATTTTCCTATAGGAGTAAAAAAACCTGAAGACAGTCTTTTTGGAAAGATAAGCCATACAATCGCTCCTGTTTTCAACCCCCTTGGGTTTGGAAACTGGGAAGCAGCAGGATCGCTTATATCAGGTTTTGTAGCAAAAGAGGTTGTCCTATCTACCATGGGAAATATATACTCAGGTGAGATTGTAGAGGAAAAACCTGAAAAGATTGAACTATCAGAAGGTATCATCAGTATAGCAAAAGGTTTTATAAATGCAAATATAGATATGGGAAAAAATCTTCTTTCTATATTTGGACTCTACAAAGTAGAACCAGAAGAGGAAGAAGAGGACAGCTCGCTTATAAAGGCTGTAAGGGATTCTTTTACACCTCTTACAGCTATATCATTTCTTGTTTTCCTACTCTTATACACTCCATGCATGGCTACTGTTTTTGCTATAAGACAAGAGTTAAGCAGCTGGAAATGGACTGGTGTTTCAATTATGATAAGTTTTACATCTGCATGGATTATGGCTTTTATAGTATATAATATCGGAAGATTTGCAACCGGAGGTTGAGATGAGAGTCGCCTACTATGAAAAACACGGAAATTATGAAAATATAAAGATAGGAGATCTTCCAAAGCCTGATATAACAGAAAATGAGGTTCTTGTTAAAATAAAAGCCTTTTCCTTAAATCATCTTGATATATGGATAATGGAAGGTAAATATCCAGTTGAAATACCTATGCCGCATATATTTGGATCTGACGCGTCAGGAATTGTTGAAAAAGTTGGTAAAGGTGTTAGAAATGTAAAAGAGGGAGATAAAGTAATAGTATATCCAGGACTTTCATGTGGATCATGTGAGAAATGTCTATCAGGAAAAGATAACGAATGCAGGGAGTTTTCTATACTTGGAGTATTAAAAAACGGCGTTTCTGCAGAATATGTCAGTGTTCCTGCTGTAAACCTTTTCAGAATACCTGAAGGACTGTCTTATGAAGAAGCCTCAGGGATCGGAATAACTTATACAACAGTATGGCATTCACTTGTAACAAGATCACGTATTAAACCGGGAGATACAGTCCTTATCCATGGAGGAGGAAGCGGTGTAGGAACGGCGGGAATACAGATTGCCAAAATGTTTGGAGCAACTGTTATAACAACTGTTGGAGATGACTGGAAGATTGAAAAAGCCCAAAAGATCGGGGCGGATCATGTTATAAATTATAAAAAGGATAGTTTTGTTGAAAGAATAAAAGAAATAACCGAAGGTCGGATGTGCGATATAGTGGTAGATCATATTGGAGAATCAACATTTTCAGGATCTATAGCATGTTGTAAGAAAGGTGGTTCAGTCGTAACATTCGGTGCCACAACAGGAGGAGAGCCAAAAATAAACTTAAGGGCTGTATTTGGAAAAAATATAGACATTCATGGTGTTTATATGGGAACAAAGGGTGAGGTTTCAAGTTATCTAAGATTTTTTCCTGATAAATTAAGGCCTATTGTGGATTCTGTTTATTCATTTGAAGATATAAAAAAAGCTTATGAAAAACTGCTTAGCAGACAGTTTTTCGGGAAAATTGTTGTAAGACTATGACAGTACTTGAAGTTAAAGATCTTTATGTTAGGATTAATGAAAGAGATATTATTGAGAATATAACATTCTCCATTAAAAAAGGAGAGATAATCGCTATCGTAGGACCGAACGGAGGAGGTAAAACCACGCTAATAAAAACAATACTTGGTTTTATCAAGCCATTTAAAGGAAGCATCACCCTTTTAGGAAAATCTCCAGCAGAGGCTGTAAAAACAGGAAAAATAGGATATCTACCTCAAAAATCAAGTGTACCCAAAGACTTTCCATTCTCTGCACTTGATGTTGTTATGCTTGGGCTCATAAACAAAAAAATCTCAAAAGAAAAAAAATTAAAAAAAGCCAGAGAATACCTAAGATATGTAGGAATGGAAGGATCTGAAAATAAACCGTACAGCAGTCTTTCAGGAGGTCAACAGCAAAGAGTATCAATTGCAAGGGTTCTTGTTTCAGAACCGGAAATTATATTTTTAGATGAACCTTCAACTGGAATAGATGTTGTTGCACAGGAAAGTTTTTATGATTTCTTACAGAGATTAAAAAAGGAAAAGAATATGACCATCGTAATGGTTTCTCACGATATTGGTGTAGTAGGCAGGTTTGTGGACAAGGTAGCTGGTCTTAACAGATTTTTACATTTTTACGGCCACCCAAAAGAGTTCTTTAAAAAAGAAGTTCTCGAGAATATATATGGTGCCGAGGTAGAACTTTTAATCCATTCACCGGAATGTGTTGCGTGCGAACATTTTCATATAGATTTCAAGTAGGATTTGATGATGGAGATTTTACAGATACCTTTTATACAGAAAGCTTTAATAGGAGGAGTTATACTTGCTGTCTTACTGTCCATTCTCTCACTTTTTATAAATCTGAAAAACTGGTCTTTTATAACAGTGGGTATATCCCATGCAGCTTTTGGGGGATTGGCGATAGGTCTTTTTCTTGGCATATCTCCACCTCTTACTGGTATGATATTTGCAGCTTTGGTTGGTCTTTTAATCGGTTATATAAGCAGAAGGGGCGATATACATGAGGATATATCAATAGGAATTCTTTTCTCACTCTCAATGGCGCTTGGTGTCATTGTTCTTACGTTTAGTCCAAATTACAGTTCTGATATGTTCACATTCCTATTCGGCAATATACTTACCATATCAGGAGAAGAGATATATCTGCTCTTATTTTTCAGTTTCTTATCCCTTTCGTTTATAGCTTTTTATTTCCAGAAAATAATGTTTTGCTGTTACAATGAAGATGTTGCATATGTTAGCGGTATAAATACAGGTTTTCTATACTATGGAATTATCCTTATAATATCGATAGCAACAATTCTCGCAGTAAAACTTGTAGGGGTTATCCTTTCTTCTGCTATGATGATACTGCCTGCAGCTTTATCAAGACAGGTTTTCTGGCACTATAAAAAGATAATTGTATCTTCTGTTATTATCAGCATATTTATGGTAGTAATGGGAATAATTATCTCCTTTTATTATAATCTACCAGCTGGAGCAACAATAGTTTTTATATACTCAATGACCTTTGCCTTTGTTATTCTTATAAAGAAAATAACTGGATTAAAAAGCGTGTAATGAATCGTGAAAGGTTTATAGGACAGATTGAAAATGGTTTTGCTTATCTGACAGATGAAGAACTCCATCACGCCAGAGTAAAAAGAATAAAAATCAAGGACAAAATAGAAATCAACGATCTTAAAGGAAATATTTATCTTACAGAAGTTTTAGAGATAACAAAGAGATATATTAAATGTAGGTTAATAAAAAAAATAAGCGTTGAAGAAGAAGATTTCAAAATAACTTTGTACCAGTGTATGCCAAATCATCTCTCAAAAATTGATCATATAATAGAAAGCATATCCCAGTTAAACGTTTATAAACTTGTTCCTGTAATCTCACAGTTCTCTGCTGTAAAGGAAAAAGATATTTTAAAAAAGATAAAAAAGTGGGAAAAGAAAGCCCTAAACTCTTTAAAACAGTGTAAGAGAGTTTATCCTGTTATTATAGAAAATCCTGTAAAACTGAAAGATATAAACTCATCTGATGAAGGAAAGTTTGTATTTTACGAAAAAGAAAAAGAAAGAACGGTTAAAGATTTCCTTAATATAAACATAAGAAATGTTTCTGTTGTTATTGGACCTGAAGGGGGCTTTAGTGAAAAAGAGATTGAATTACTCAAGAAAAAAGGATTTGTTCCATTGACAATGGGAAAAAATATATTAACAATGGAAACAGCCATTATTACGGGAATATGCCAGATAAGATTTTTATTTTAATGAATTTCTGATAACATAATAAAAATTTAAAAAACTGGAGGAATTAGATGGGCTTTCCATCCGTAAGACCAAGGAGACTTAGAAAAAACGAAAATATAAGAAGACTTGTTAGGGAAACAGAGCTCTCTATTAACGATTTTATCTATCCTTTATTCATAGAAGAAGGAGATAATATAAAGTTAGAAATTCCATCAATGCCCGGAATTTTCAGATATTCCTTAGACAGACTGGACGAAGAGCTTGAACAGATTCTTAATTTAGACATTCCCGCCGTTTTACTTTTTGGCATTCCGAAACATAAGGATTCAGTAGGTTCTGAAACATGGAATGACGAAGGTATAATACAGAGAGCTGTAAGATACATAAAAGAAAAATGCCCTGATCTGTATGTTATTACGGACGTATGCTTTTGTGAATACACTGAGCATGGACACTGCGGCGTACTACATGATCATGAGGTTGCGAATGATCCAACACTTGAAAATACCAAGAAACAGGTTGTTTCTCATGCAAAGGCAGGAGCCGACATGGTTGCACCCTCAGGAATGATGGACGGCGTTGTGAAAACAATCAGAGAAGCTCTTGATAATGCAGGTTACAGCGACATTCCAATAATGTCGTACTCGGCAAAATACGCATCAGCGTATTACGGTCCTTTTAGAGATGCTGCCGAATCATCACCAGCTTTCGGAGACAGGAGAAGCTATCAGATGGATCCAGCAAACAGAAGGGAAGCTTTGAAAGAAGTTCAGCTTGATGTTGAAGAAGGAGCAGATATTATTATGGTTAAACCAGCACTCGCTTATCTTGATATAATCAGTGATCTTAAAAACAGCTTTAAATTACCTATTGCTGCATACAATGTAAGCGGTGAGTACTCAATGGTAAAGGCAGCAGGAAGATTGGGATGGATAGATGAGGAAAAAGTGATGATGGAAACTCTGACATCTATAAAAAGGGCAGGAGCAGATATAATAATAACGTATCATGCAAAAGAAGCAGCCAGAATACTGAAAAATGGATAAAAAAATGGGAAAAAACTTCACAAAAATATATCTGACAGTATTGAGTTTTATATCTGTTGCCTCTCTATTTGTCGCTTTTAAATCGTCAGGAAACAAGGAAGAAATTGAAAAACTTAAAAAAGAAGTAAACCTCCTCAGAGAAGAACTCAATAGAAAGGAAGAACTGTTGAAAAAAGCCGTTGAAGAAAAGGAAAAACTCGCTAAAAAATTAAAAAGTATTGAAGAAAAAATCAAAAAAGCAAACAAAACACTTAGAAGAAAAGGGATAAAGATAAAACTTCCACAGGGTGGTTTGTTCATACCTGCAGACAGAAAAGAAAATCTTGAGTTTTACGCATCAACACTTGAAAACAGCATGGAAAGATTGTTAAAAGTCATGGCAGAAATTCCTGTAGGAGTTCCTCTCTATGGAAGATTGACATCTCGATTCGGCTACAGAAAAGATCCATTTAACGGAAAACTTGCCTTTCATGCAGGGATAGATCTGAGAGCACAACCAAGACAGCCTGTTTTTGCCACAGCAAACGGTATTGTAAAATTTGCAGGATGGTCTGGAGGATATGGAAAACTTGTTATCATAAAACATAAATACGGATATGAAACATATTACGGACATCTTTTCAAGATAAGAGTTAAAAAAGGCCAAAGAATAAAGGCTGGAACAGTTATAGGATATGCAGGGAGTACAGGAAGATCAACAGGAATTCATCTCCATTACGAGATTAGAAGATACGGAAGGTTGCTTAATCCACTTAAATATTTATATTTAAACAGGTATAATGCTTTTTGAGGTATTAAATGGAAAAAAAGCTTGTTCTTATTGACGGATCTTCTTACCTGTATAGAGCGTTCTACGCCTTACCTCCTTTAACAGATCCAAAAGGTGAGCCTACAGGAGCCATATACGGATTCATAAGAATGATATCAACACTCATTAAGGAGTTAAATCCTGAGTATATGGCTGTTGTTTTTGACCTTCCAGGAAAAACTTTTAGACATGAAAAATACAAAGAGTATAAAGCCACAAGAAAGGAAACACCAGACGAACTTAAAGTACAGATTCCTAAGATAAAAGAGATAATAAAGCTATGGGGTATTAATATACTTGAAATACCAGGTTATGAAGCTGATGATATTATAGCAACAATTGCCGAAAAAGCCGTTAATAAAGGGTTTAAAGTTATCATAGTAACGCCTGATAAGGATATGATACAGCTCATTGATAAAAACATATTTATACTTAATCCTGTAAGCGGAGAGATATTTGACAGGGAAAAGGTAAAAGAAAAGTACGGCATATATCCAGAGCAGTTTATAGATTATTTATCAATGATAGGAGATACTGTTGACAATATTATAGGCGTTAAAGGGGTGGGTCCAAAAACAGCTGAAAAACTGCTAAACAAATATGGAACGCTTGACAATATTATTAAGCACATAGATCAGCTTAAACCAAAACTTAAAGAAGCATTTATAGAAGCAGAAAAAAGGCTCAAAGAAAATATATTTCTTGTTTCTCTTAAAAAAAATATTAATATTGATATAGAACCTGAAGAACTAAAAAAAAGAAAAGCTGATCTTATAAGGCTTAAAGAGATATTCATGGAACTTGGTTTTAAATCTCTTTTAAAAGATATAGAGAAAAAAAGAATTATAGAAAAAAGGGTAGAGCAAAAATCGCTGTTCTAAGATGAAAAATAAAAAAAGAGTAGATCTTACAGAAAAGGCTGTGATAGAAGGCTTAAAAAAACATTTTCCACAGCCGTGGATAGATCTAAAGTTCAGCAATCCGTTTGAGCTTCTTGTAGCTACAATATTAGCAGCCCAGACAACAGATAAAAAGGTTAATGAGGTTACAAAACTGTTATTCAAGAAATATCCAGATCCTGAATCTATAGCAAAAACACCCTTAGACCAGTTAGAAAAAGATATAAAACAGATAAATTTCTACAGAAGAAAAGCTAAACTTTTAAAGAAATGCTGTGAAGCATTAATAAAAGATTTTAATGGGAAAATACCCGACAGTATAGACGACCTCACAAAACTTCCAGGTGTTGGGAGAAAAACAGCATCTGTAATACTTGTAAATGCATTCAACAAACCTGCAATAGTTGTAGATACACATGTAAAAAGGGTCAGTCAAAGGCTTGGAATAACCGAGTCTAACAATCCTGAAAAGATTGAAAGAGACCTTGCAAAATTTTTTTCAAAAGAGAACTGGGCTTTTATATCAAAAGCTATGGTGCTTTTTGGCAGATATGTCTGTAAATCAAAAAATCCAAAATGTAAAGAGTGTGCCCTTTTAGAAATATGTCCGTATGAGAAAAAAAATCTTTGAAGAGGAAAGAAAAATGGAAGGAGAAATAGATATTATTGAGAGAATTAAAAGGGAAGAAGGTGAGATACTTATAGTAACACATGAGAACCCAGATGGTGACGGTATAGGAAGTATGATAGCACTTTACAGATTCTTGATTAAGGAAGGTAAAAATGTAAAAATGGCCATGAAAGACGAGCTACCTTACATTTACAACTTCCTTCCTGAATCAGACAAAATAGAAAAATTAAACCCTGAAAAAAGCTATAATCTCATCATACTTGTTGATGCAGCAGGTCTATACAGAGTAGGACTGGATATTAAAGGAAGAGAGGTAATAAGAATAGATCATCATGTTGGAGGATTAAAGGAAAGTAATTACGATTATGTTGACCCATCAGCCCCTTCAACTACTTATATAATTGGTCTTATTTTGAAAAGGTGGAATGAGAAAAAGATAGACAAAGAGATAGCAGAATGCCTTTATACAGGACTTATGACAGATACAGGATCCTTTAGATACAACAATGTTGACGAGAGAGCATTTCAGATGGCTGAATTTCTGGTTAAAAAAGGAGCAGATCCATCTTACATATCAACAATGGTTTACGAAAGAAACCGACCCAACGTTATACGCTTACTGCATAAAGTTCTTTCAACACTAAAGATGGATTATGAAGGACATATAGCATCCCTTGTGGTTAGAAGATCATTTATTGATGAAGTTGGTGCTCTCGAGGAAGAAACTGAAGGTTTTGTAAACTTTGCAAAAAGTATAGAAGAAGTTGATGTTGCTTTTATTATGATACAAAAGCCAGATCTCAAAACATGGCGAGTCTCTTTAAGAGGTAAAGGAAAGGTAAACGTACAGAATATAGCAAGAATATTTGGAGGCGGAGGACATAAAGATGCTGCCGGATGTAGAATAATAGGCTCAGAAGAGAATGTTAGAAATATGCTGATAGACGCAATAAAAACAGAGATAGAAAAAACTGCCGGATCTATTAAAGTAGCTTAATCTTTTTTCTTTTTTTCTTCCTCAGAAATTATATATCTCTGGACATCTTTGTACATATTCCAGAATCCCGCTGCTATACCAAAAAAGAAAAATATAATCGTTAGATAAGGCGAAGTGCCAAAATATTGATCAAGTAGGTATCCTATGAGGACACCTACTATAATTCCAGATACAAGATGAAGACCTATCGCACCTATAGAAAGATATTCTGTAAAACCTTTCTTCTGATTTTTCATTAATTATTTCAATCCAAGAACATCCATCATATCGTAAAGTCCGGCAGGCTTGTCTTTGATCCATTTTGCAGCCTCAACAGCACCCTTTGCAAAAATATCCCTTGAACCAGCTTTATGGGTCAGCTCTACCCTCTCTCCAAGTCCTGCGAATATAACAGTATGTTCTCCAACAACATCGCCACCCCTCAGAGCAAAAACGGCTATCTCATCTGAAGGTCTTCCATTCTCATAAAAACCTTCTCTACCATATACAACTCTCTCTATTCCTGTAGCTTCCTTCAGAATGTCAACTATTTTAACAGCTGTTCCGGAGGGGGAGTCCTTTTTAAATCTATGATGCATCTCAACAACTTCTATATCAAAACCCTTATCCTTAAGAGCTTTTGCAGCATTCTCAACCAGCTTAAAAAGAAGATTTACACCAATACTCATATTTGGAGCCAGGACTATAGGTATATCCTGTGAAAGCTTTTTTATCTCTTTGATCTCATCTTCAGAAAAACCTGTTGTTCCAATGACCATACATTTTTTATTCTGATCTGCTGCTGCAAGACGCACATGACCAAGCACTGCCTCTGTACTGCCGGCAAAATCAATAATCACATCGGCTTTTTCTATTATCTTTGATAGATCGGCTGTTATCGGTGCATCTATATCTTCCTTGTTAAGAATATCTCTAACATTTTCGTGAAAATGGACACAGTCAGGACTTTCCACTCCTCCAGCTATCTGAACTTCAGGATCATCATAGGCAAGCTTGGCTATAGTTCTACCTATTCTTCCCATAATTCCAGATATAACAATCCTTACCATTATCCTTGCTCTTCCTCCTGAGAAAAGATAGCTTCTGCAAGCTGTTGTAATGCATCATTAACCTGATCCGGCGGAACAACAAAAGGAGCTATCGCAATATCAACATCCTCAGAAAAAACGGTTTTTCTAAGAAGTTCCTGAAGTTTTTCAAGCTCATCGGGTGTTACATTCTGTCTAAAAGCTTCATTTACATCTTTATCAGTTACAAAAAAACCTACCAGCGCAAACGGGTAGGCTTTGGTTTCCTCATTTGCCATTAATTACTCCTATTTGTCTTTAGTTCCCATCTGGTACATAATTCTTCCCCATAAAACTAAAAGCATAGCGAGCATAAGAACAAAAAGTATTACTTCTGCTGTTGGTACTCCTCCATAGGTCATCTCCATAACGCTAACCTCCTTAATTTATTAATTATGTTCTGATATATTTATACTAAACACAAATATTTCAAAAAGCAACTAATTTTTAAACCGGTCGTATATATCATAGATACCTTCAAGGGATAAATATCTATCAAATATATGTTCTATCTCAAGACCTTTTGTTATTATCTCACCACTTCCACCTGTAAGGATCACCTTAGGACAGAAATTTTTTTCCCTGATAATCCTTTTTATCATACCTTCTATCAAGGATACATAACCAAAAAATATACCTGACTGAATACTCTCAACAGTTGTTTTTCCCACTACGCTCTTAACATCTTCTATACTTACTTTTGGGAGTTTTGCTGTTTTTGAAAAAAGAGCTTCAATACTACTGTCTATACCAGGAAATATGGCTCCACCTTCATATTCTCCTTTTTCACTAACAACATCAAAAGTTATAGCTGTTCCAAGATCAACAAGAATCAACGGCTTTCCATATCTTTTTATCCCTGCGTAAGCATTTACTATCCTGTCAGTTCCAACATCTTCCGGCTTATGATAATTTATCTTTATTGGGACTTTCAGTTCTTTACCTATTCTTAATGGTTTTTTCTTGAGATACTTTCTGCATGCATTGAATATCTTTTCCTCAAGAGGAGGAACAACAGACGAGATAACACAGTCCACAACAGATTCCTTCCCTATACCTTCAATATCAAATACAGCCGATATATCAATCAGCCAGTCGTCGGTAGTTTTTGAGTGATCAGATTTTAATTTGTAGCTGTTTACTATTTTTCCATTGTAAATAAAACCAAACTCAGAAGTTGTGTTTCCTATATCTATACCTAATATCATTACTCACTATCAAAAAAGTATTCAACAATAGCATTATAAACAGACATACTGAAGTTTTCTATAAAGAGATCATTTTTCAAAAGATAAGCATCTAAAGGATCTGTCAGATAAAGTGTCTCTATAAGAACAGAAGGAATTCCAGGAGTTTTCAGCACTGCAAAATTTGCCGAGTCTATATCTTTAAAATCTGTAACATCCTTAAGATACTTTTTCAAATACCTTGCAAAATTAAGCCCTTCCGTCATTGTACTGCTGATTGCTAAATCGGCGACTATTCTGTTAACTACAGGATTTGTACTTACTCTAACGTAATCAACAACAGCTTTATTTTCTCTCATCTCAACAAGCTTTGCCAGTTTTGACCTTGCCCCTCTAAGATTAAGTGTATAAACGTAAGTTCCTGATTCTTTTAACGTTGGGGAGGAGTTGCAGTGAATACTTATAAAGATATCAGCTCTCTTTTTAACAGCAAAAACTGTTCTTTTATAAAGCGATACAAACCTATCGTCCTCACGGGTCAGATAGACTTTAAATCTTGGATCTTTTTCAATAATCTTTTTTAACACCTTAGCTATCCTAAGATTTATATCCTTTTCTACAAGACCATTATGGATAGCTCCAGGATCCCTTCCTCCATGACCAGGATCAATAACAACAATCTTTTTGTCTCCAGCAAATACTTCAGGAACCTCAATTTCAGGGTTTCTTTCAGCTATAATACTAAAAATAGGATCGTCAATAAGTTTTATTTTTCTGGTTCTTATCTGATTTTCTTTAACTATATCAATATCTTTTCTTACCCTTGGATCAGGCAAACTTTCATATCTTCCACCTTTTATAAAATCAATAACAACCCTATACGGCTTTTCTAAAGTAAATATCTTATACTCTGACACCTCATCAGAAAGCTCAAAAACAAATTTTGTAGAATCGCCGCTCTTTATAACATCTAAGGCTTTTACATACTTTTTTAGTTTTTTATTATCAACACCAGCTATATCTTCAGGAGTTCCTTCTATACTTAAGACAATAATCTTCTGATCTAAAAAAGGTATTTCTTCAAACTGAACTTTTTTCCCTGTTTCAAAAACAAATCTGTAAAAATCTTTATGTTCGCCTGTTCTCAATTGAAAAGCAAAAACCAGATCTGCTAAAACTAATAAAAATATAAAAATTCTGATCATTAAAGGCAAAACCCCCATAAGTCAACCTGATGTTATAATGTTTTATAATTATCGGCTCAAAAATAAATATCTTAAAGGAGAGGAACATGAGATTGGGTGTTAATATAGATCATATTGCAACTGTAAGGGAAGCAAGGAAAACATATGAACCAGATCCAGTAAAGGGAGCTATTATAGCAAGGGATGCAGGGGCTGATCAGATAACATTCCATCTAAGAGAAGACAGAAGACATATACAGGATTCAGACGTCGAAAAACTAAGAGCCGTTATAACGGAAATTCCTTTAAATATGGAAATGGCAGCAACCCAAGAGATGAAACAGATAGCCGTTAGAATAAAACCTGACAGAGTTACTCTCGTTCCTGAGAGAAGGGAAGAAATCACAACTGAAGGAGGTCTTGATGTTGTATCAATGAAGGATCTCCTTAAAAAGTTTATAGGGGAACTGAAAAACGGCGGAATAAATGTAGCAACCTTTGTCGATCCTGTGGAAGAACAGATAAAAGCATCTTTTGAAGCCGGTGCAGACGCTGTTGAAATACACACAGGAGAATATGCTAATGCAAAGTCGGAAAAAGAAAGGGAAAGGGAGCTTTTCAGAATAAAAAAATCAGCTGTTTATGGAAGAAGTCTCGGACTTAAAGTTTTTGCTGGACACGGCCTTACATATACAAATGTTCAGCCTATTGCACAGATAGAAGAGATTGAAGAGCTAAACATAGGACATTCTATAATAGCAAATGCTATCTTTCTCGGACTTGAAGAGGCGGTGAGAAAAATGAAAAAGCTTATAAATGAGGTAAGAAATAAAAATTTTTGATCAGAATATCTCCAACAACTGCAGAAAGAAATCCAATAATACCTCCAGTTAAAACATCTATAGGGAAATGTGCCCCCATATATATTCTTCCATAGGCTATAAGAAAAGCATAGATCAAAAACAGTATAGAAATGAGAATACCGCCGTAAAATAAAATAACACCAAATATAGCAAACGCATAAGCAGTATCGGCGGAAGGAAAGCTTTTTAACGTTACCGGTTCAAGAAGATTTACCCCCTCAAGAAGCGAATAAGGTCTTTTATGTCTGAATATATACTTGATGGTAGGCATAAGAATACCGGTTATTATTAATGCTACAGCGAGATGTATAATAGCTTTAGAACCACCAAAATAGTAAAAAAAAGGCAAAAACAATGGAAGGGTATAACTTTTTCCAAGTCTAAAGTAGTATTTATAAAATTTATCTAAAAATTTAGATCTTTTTGAGTTAATAAGATAAAACAGTTTAACATTCCATTTTATTTTTAACTGCCAGTCATTTGGAATTCTTCTTCTTTCAGACATTTACAACCTCAAACATATTTGTAACCGCAACAGGTCTTACGCCAAAATAAAAATTTCCTATCTTAAAATCATACTCATAAACCTCAAAATGATAGAAACCTGCTTTATCTGCCGTGTATGAAAATCTATTTTCTTCAGTCACAAGAACAGGACTGTTGTTCCATTTAAGTATTTTTACAGTTTTTAGTTCTCTAAAATCACAGTTGATTGAGGAACCTACAGGCATCTTTTCCCAGAAAAGATATATATTAAATCCACTGCTTCCCCAGAAATAACCTTCCTTTTTCTTGAGAGATATGTAAAGCAAACCCTTCTTTAACGCCTCAATTATATCATCTTTACTTTTTATCTCACTTTTTGAAAAAACTTTATTTATAAGCCATTTAAAACCTTCCTGATAAGACGGGATCAAAATACCGTGAGTATGTTCCTGATATACAAACTTTATATGAAGATCAAGACCTCCAATAAGTTTAAGTCCTTTTGCTCTCTCAAAATAAAGATCAACCCATTTATCAAGAGGAATAAGAGCGTTCCATTTATGGAGTATATTTCTTGTAAATGGGTACAGAAGAATATTTTTAAACAAGGTAAATCCTGTTAAGATTTTATTCCAGACTATACCGTCTTTAATATCTATAATCTCATAAAGATAACCTTCTTTAAACTCCCCTTTCCATCTGTAATGTTCAAACTCAAAATTGTTAGGATGGGATATGACAGGAAGCTTATTTCCTAAAAGAAGCAGTCTTCCATCAGATGTGTTTTTTTCTACACCTGCGAATATTTTACCGTCTTCAAAATATTTATAGTTGTCATTGTCGTGATCTGTAACAAAAACAAAATCTATCCCGTTAACCTCAACAGCTCTCCTTATATCTGAAGGCTTTCCGAGAGAATCAAAAGAAAATTGAGTATGAATATGGGATATAACGCTATATCTGTATATATCCTCAGGAAAACTGTCTGATAAAGAAGATATCCTTTTTTCGTCTATTTTTATCCTTTTTAAGGGTCTAAACTCAAAATAAAGAATAAAGATCAAAAAGGACAAAAATACCAGAGATACAAGCAAATATATCAAGATCGCCCTCAGGAAAGTTTTAGATTATATTTTATCATCAGTTTGTGAAAGTGAGAAAAATCTATAAAAAACTCCTTTTTTGTCGAGCAATTCCTTCTTTGTTCCTTCTTCAATAATTTTCCCTTTTTCCATAACAGCTATCCTGTCGCATATATCAAGTATTTTTAGTCTATGAGTTATCATAATTACAGTTCTGTCTGAAAAATGCTCCTTGATCTCCTCCATCACATATTCTTCCGTCTCAACATCAAGAGCCGACGTTCCCTCGTCAATAATAAGAATGTCAGGATCTTTTAAAAATATTCTCGCTATGGATATTCTCTGTCTCTCACCACCTGAAAGTCTCGATCCTTTTTCTCCAAGAACGGTATCAAGCCCATTTTCTAAATTAAAAACAAAATCAGCCTTTGCCTTTTCTAAAGCTTTATAAAGTTCTTCATCTGTAGCGTCAGGCTTTGCTATAAGAAGATTATTTCTTAACGTATCGTTAAAGATAAAAACATCCTGCGAGATGACCCCTATTTTTTCTCTTAAAGAGGCAACCGAGTAGTTTTTCAGATTTATACCGTCAATAAAAAGATCGCCTTCATAATCCTTTACCAAAGCCGGCAGTATTTTTACAAGCGTAGATTTTCCTGATCCTGTAAGCCCGACTATACCAATTTTATCGCCCTTTTTTATCTCAAGATTTATACTTTCAAGTATCCTATTACCACCTATTTTAAGAGAAAGATTCTTATAAACAATCTTTTCTTTCAAACCTTTAAATTCTATTCCTTCATCTTTCTCTTCCGGCATCTCCATTAAGAATTTAATTCGTTCAACAACTGGAGACAGGGCTTTAAGTTGAACAAGACCTCTCTGTAACACCTGCATTGAGTTTACAAGTATAAGAACACCTCCCAGGAATGAGAAAAAGTCGCCTGGAGTTATCTCATTATTTATTATTCTGTAACCTCCGTAAAATATAATTCCTGCTGTAGCGACATACGCTATAATCTCTACAGAAGAAAGATACACAGTTTCATAAAACTTATTTTTCCTTTCCCTGTAGTAAAGATTCTCATTTATACTTTTAAACAACTTATAAAATACTTTCTGGCTGAAAAGCTTTACAACCTCAAACCCCGTTAGAATCTGATTTATATGCTGTGTATAATCTCCAAAACTCTCCTGAAGCTTTTTAGAATATTTTTTTCTTTTATCTCCAAAATAACTGAGAACGATAAAAAGAAAAGGAACGGCTATTAAAAAAATTAAAAACATTTTCCAGTCTCTATATATAAGGAGAAAAATAATAGCTATAACTGTGAACGTCTCAGTAATAACATTCGTTCCAAAAGATGTTACAATCTGAGAAAACCTTTCAAGATCATTTGTCAGTCTGCTTAATATATCGCCGTGGGAATGTTTAAAAATAAACGAAGGCTGGGTATTAAGGAGTTTTCTGTAAATTATCTCCCTTATATTTTTTATTCCTTTATAAACAATAAGAGGATAAACATAATTCTTAAGGAAAAAACCTATCTGCTTTCCTGACGCAAGAACAATTAGAACGACAGTAACAAAGACGAGACTTTCAAAGCTCTTAGAGACAAATACATCATCAACAATATTTTTAACAATATACGCAAGACCCGCTAAAGCTCCTGACTCAAGTAAACTTCCTAAAACAGCAAGAATAAGCAGTATCCAGTATTTTTTAAAAAGCCTGAACAAAAATACAATATCATCTTTCATACAGATACACCTTCTTTCCCTTCAGATCGTAAATCTTTAAGATATTCCCTGCCTTATTCCCTGAACAATCTATTAGATATTCCCAGTCTTTTATATATTTTGATTTTTTTAAAGGTTCTCCTTTTTCAAAATTCAAGTAAAGGCATATAGATTTTTCAGAGGAGCAATCACAGGCTATCTTTTTTGATATATCAATATTCTGAGCAATATCATACGCAACCTTTTTCCTTGAAGCCTTCTTTTCCATAATTATAGGAAAACCAACGAGACCTAAAAAAAACCTGATTATTATAAAGAATAAAGCTGTATATACAAAATACTTAATAAGTAAATCTTTTCTGGTTCTAACCAGAATATATCCAAAAATTACAGACAGAATAGGAAAAAGAGGCAAAACATATCTTCCTCTGCTCTCTACAGCAAGTAAATAAGGTATGTAATTTATGCCGACTATAAATAAAAGCATTTTTATATTTTCCGGAAAATCTAGAGATACTTTCCTTTTTATATGAAGAAATAATGATATGAAAATAAATAAAATTACAGGTAAAAGCTGTTTTATATTTAAAATCGGATACTCTATAAGATGCTCCAAAAATTTAATCAGATCAGATCCGCCTTTTGTTCTTACTACACTTTCAAGGAACAATCTGTAAACGTATCTTTCTGGATCTACTGTGCTTATAATCCATAAAATAGGAATAAAGACAAAAAGGAGTCCTGATATATATATGTACGGATCAATTAATGCTTTAAATCTTTTTGTGAAAACAATCAAAGCTGTATATGTAAGGCAGAAGAAAACAAGGGCAGGGAAACCTTTAAGCAAAAAAGAAAAACCTGCCGTTATCCCAGATAAAAGAATATAATTTTTTTTCTTTTCAATAAATCCAAAGAACTGGAAATACACCATTAAAAAAACAAAAAAGGCAAGCGTCGCATCAATCTCTGCAAGATACCCATACCAGAAAAGAATATCAATAGTAGTCAGATATATAAGAGCCGACAGTAATGCCGTAAATCTATCATTAAAGATTCTGAATGAAAACTTGTATATAAGCACAAGTGTAAGAGACAAAAATATAATGGTTACAATTCTTGCCGTAAGTTCCGACCAGGGAATAAACAATGATGAAACTGCAATAAACCAGTTAAATAAAGGAGGCTTGTTAAAATATAGATCCCCTAAGAATGTAGGCTGGAGAAAATCTCCAGAGCTTACCATCTCAAAAGCAACAATTACTCTAAGAGATTCTTCTCCCCTAAACTCATACAGATTTATATTGGGAAAAAGGGATATAATCCCGCAAAAAATTAGAAAAAGAATAAGCTTATAATTGAGAAATCCAGTTTTTAACATACTTAATCAATCTGGTCTGGAATATATTTCTTCCAGAACTTCCTTTGCACCGTTCGACAGCAGTTTTTCGGCAAGTTTTACACCTAAGTTTTCAGCTTCCTCAAAACTTCCTTCCAGATTATCTTTGAAAACTCTATCTCCCGAAAGATCGGAAACAAAACCGGTAATTCTTAATCTGCCGTCTATTATCTCAGAATAGCCTGCAAGCGGAACCTGACATCCACCTTCAAGGGTTTTCAAAAAAGCCCTTTCAGCCTTTGCCCTTATCTCGCTTTCCCTGTGATTCAAAACAGATACTATTTCTATAGTTTTCTCATCGTCAAGCCTGGCCTCTATTCCCAGAAAACCCTGTGCAACGGCAGGTATCATATAATCAGGCTGAAGAATCTCCCTTACCTTATCTTCCAATCCTAATCTCTTTAAACCTGCATAAGCAAGAATTATCCCGTCATATTTTCCTTCCTCAAGCTTTCTTATTCTTGTGTCAACATTTCCCCTAAGATCTTCTATTTTTAGATCCTTTCGTTTCATCATTATTTGAGCTTTCCTTCTTAAAGAACTCGTTCCAAGGATAGAGCCTTCAGGCATATCATCAATAGAGTTATACTTAATAGATAAAAATGCATCTCTCGGATCTTCTCTTTCCGTTACCGCAACAAGGCCAAGTCCTTCTGGAAAGTATGTGGGAACATCTTTTAACGAATGAACGGCTATGTCTATCTCATTTCTAAGCATCGCTTCTTCTATCTCTTTAACAAAGAGACCCTTTCCACCAACCTTTGCAAGTGGAACATCAAGAATCTTGTCTCCTTTGGTAACAATTTTAACAAGCTCAACCTTAAGATCAGGAAAATGTTTTTTTAGCTGATCCGCTATATAGTTTGCCTGCCACAGAGCAAGCTTACTCTTTCTTGTCCCGATTCTTATTTTCAAAATACGACTCCAGAAAAAATTTTTTATTATTATAAACCTTCAGACCTGCAAACCTCAAATACAAAAGAAGGTCGTCATCATTTTTTAAAAACAGTTGCTATTACTGATTTCCTCATGTAAAATCTGTTTACAATTATTAGTAAAAAAATAATAAATAATTATTAATCATTAATAAAAGTTCTGAAAACAGGGGGAGCCATGGGAGGCAAAACGGTGAAATGCCCTCACTGCGAATCAGAGAGGTGCGTAAAAAACGGAAAAGCAAACGGCAAACAGACCTACCTGTGTAAGGAATGCTATTACAGATTTACGATCAACGCATCAAAGAGAAAGTATCCATTTAAAGTCAGAAGGGAAGCTGTAAATATGTATAAAGAAGGATATACCCTTACGGAGATATCAAAGAAACTTGATATTAAAGTTCAGACGATACACCACTGGGTAAAGAAGTATAGGGATTTAAGAGGAACAAAGAAAAATTGATTTCATCATCTTTTTAAAAGATATTGACCTGTATAAAACTGAATATTAGATTAAATATCAAATTAATAGCAACATTATTAATAATAAAAAGTATAAAAATTATAATTAATAACACTACTTTAAAGGAGGTTAGTAAGATGAAGAAGTTAGTAGCACTCATGCTCGTAGGAGCAGTAACGTCAACAGCTGCGCTTGCTGGAACTGCAACTGACACTTTTAACATCAACGTTACAGTAGATCCTTACTGTGAAGTTGTGAACTCAGCAACAGACATTAACGTTGCTTACAATCCGTTTGATACTTCAAACACCACTGCATCAACCGTTACAGACTTTAACTGCGTTAAGGAAACGTCGTACACTATAAATGCAACTGGTACTTCTTTAACAGGAGCACTTTACGGCGATACTTTAACTTACAACCTGTCTCTCTCTAACACTGGTGGAGTAGATTCTGACGGTCTTGCAGGAACTGAAAGCACAACAATTACCGTAACAATACCGGCAGGTCAGGACGTATCTGTAGATACTTACTCTGCTACTGTAACTGTAGATATCACTTACTAATCAAAAATTGGGGGGTTTTATATCCCCCCAGTTTTATTAATTCTTGAGGTGTTCAGTCATGAACAAAATAGCTGGAACGCTGGTTGCTGTGTTCGTAGCAGGTTTTATCGGCATATCCAATGCGGGAAACGATACTGACAATTTCGATATAGAAGTTTCCGTAAGTGCTTACTGCGAGACCTACGGTGCTGATGATCATACAATAAGCTACAATCCATTCAGTCCTTCGTCTGTTCAGAGTCTTGGATATTTTAGTTTTGGTTGTGTAAAGGGAACTTATTTCACATTAACAGGCTACAGCCATAATAATCCTGCTGGAAATTACGGAATTCTATTGCCCTCCGGTTCTGATTCCGCATCAACCGACTATCTAACATATACAGTTTCCGCCAGTGTTTTTTATGTGTCATACGGCGTTTCTGGATATGACAGCAACATATTTGAAAGTAGTTATACCGGCACGCTGTCTCTAACGGCTCCTACTATGAGTCCACCTACCGTGAGCTTTGCAGTTATTGGGATGAACTCAGGACAAAACGTTGCGCCGGATACTTACTCAGACACGGTTACAATAGTAATATCATACTAAATTATTTATACATTAATATGATTGATGGAGGAGAATAATGCAAAATTTTCGCAGTATCAAATGGTGGAAAACCAGCCCTTTTCTCCTCCTCTTTTCTCTTTTTTTAGGAACTCTATCGTATTCTTACTCCCTTGATTTTGGAATATCCCCTATCAGGATATTTATAACGCCTGAGAAAACTACAGCAGTTTTTGAAATAAAAAATCTATCGGATAAAAAGATTTTTGTAGAGACAGACATATCAAAATGGGATCAGGACGAAAAAGGAAACGATCTGCTCATTCCTACAGAAAATATGGTCGTTGTTCCCCCTTATATTGAGCTTGAGCCTAAGCAAAAACAACTGGTAAGATTAGCTTACCTTGATGGTTTCAATCAGCCTCAGGAGTATTACAGATTAATACTCAGGCAGGTTCCTGAAAAGATCAAGCCGGAAAAAAATCCTAAAAAAATTAAAACATTAATACAGGTCGTGCTAAATATCAGCGTTCCTGTATTTGTTAATAAAACGAACGATCTAAGCTACGAACTTGTTATCCATCCTGAGGAAGTAACAAAGGAAAGAGTCGTTTTTGTTGCTCAGAACAAAGGAAATGCTTTTACAAGGATAGTTAAGGTAGGACTGTTCAAAGGAGAAAAAGAGATATATTCAAAAAGTTTAGCCAAATACATCTTGCCTAAAAAACATGTGTATTTTGAGATCAAAAAAACAGTAAAGGACGGTGAGGGAAAACTTAAAGAAGTCCCATTTGATGAAATTCCAGACAAAATGGTAATAGTGCTTGAGGATGAAAAAGAATTTACTATTAGGCTTTAGTATCCTGCTTGTTTTTTTCAGCACAGTCTATGGATTGGAGAAGAGGAAGTATAGTCTTTTGATCTTAGATCTAAATATAAACAAACTCAAAGTGGGGGAGGACATAGTTTATACTGAAAAAAAAAATTGTTTGTCAGGGAAACTCTTCTCCGTAAGATAGGAATAGATAAAATATCCGAAAATATTATAGAAGAAATAAAAAAGCAGAGATATGTATGCGTTTCCTGTATAGATGGAGCCGAGGTAAACCTGAACTATTCATTATTAACAGCCGACATTTACTTACCTGCAGATCTTTTTAAAAAGGAAGAGATAAAAATCGTAAAAGAAGAAAAAGCCGCCGCAGAGAGTCTTGGACTTTATATAGATTATGATTTCATATACTCTGACAGCACCACATCAAAATATTTTAGAGGACTGACTGAATTCAATCTGTTTTTTGGAAAAAACGTACTAAGCCAGTCTGTTCTATATACCAATTCAACAGACCAATCTAAACTTATAAGGCTTGATACAACCCTTGTTATAGACGATATAGACAATATCAGAAGAATCTACATAGGAGATATTTTCCCTCAAAATGAGAAATGGGGATCCGCCCTGAGACTTGGCGGTATTATGGTGGCGACCGATTACTCTCTCAGACCTGAATTTATAACCTATCCACTGCCACAGTTCTCAGGAGAAGCAGTTCTTCCATCTTCCATAGATATATTTACAGACAATGCCAAACTTTTTTCAAAGGAAATAAAACCTGGTCCTTTTGAAATAAAGGATATACCCATCGTATCTCCAGAGGGAAATATAAGAGTTGTTATAAAAGATGTTCTTGGTAGGGAAAAAATTATTGAAATACCGTATGCAACGAATCAGGCTTTACTTAAAAAAGGATTATCACAATACATGATATCTGCAGGATTTGTAAGGAAAAATTATCTTATAGACAGCTTTAAATATCATAATTTTATAACAATGGGAACTTATAAATACGGCTTGACCGACAAACTCAGCCTTGAATTTGAAGCATATTTAGATGGATATGATAAAGGCAATATCGGTTTTTCTCCTTATTTTCTGCTTGGAAAATTCGGATTTTTGACCCCTTCCATTGCTGTATCTTACGATGGAAAACAGACTGGATATCTCTACGGCGTTGATTATACAAAATCTTTTAAATATCTAAAATTTAGATTTACTGGAAGAAACAACTCTGAAAGCTTTGTCCAGCCTGGAACGGTAATAGGTCTTCCTAAATCTTACTATAACACTTTACTATCTTTTACTATACCAGAATTTGGCTCTTTAAACTTTTCTTACATAAAAAGAGAATATATAGACACCTCCAATAGTGAGAACTTTAATATATCGTACAATAAATCTCTATTTAAAAAGCTTACATTGAACGCCGTCTATAATAAATATAAAACAGGCAGCAGTTCCTACTCTACTTACGGACTTTCTCTATCAATGCCTCTTGGCTCAGAACATAGAGCTTCTTTTAGAACCCAAAGTAATAGAAATGATCAGACCTATACGCTTGAATTATCTAAAAATGTCAGTTCTTATAAAGGTTTAGGTTATTCTATAAGAGCAGCCAAAGCAAACGGTTATCAAACATATTTTGGAAGGTTCAACTATTCTACAAATTTTTCAAACCTATATCTTGACTTTTCTTATTCTGATATAAAAAGGTCTGACATAAAAGATACTATCTACTACAGACTGGGTATGACTGGAAGTGTGGCTTATATGGAAGGCAATCTATTTTTCAAAAGATCCGTTAAAAATAGCTTTGCTCTCGTAAAAATAGACCCTCCCGTTAAGGGAGTTGAAATTATAGCAAACAATAGACCCGTTGGAAAAACGGATAAAAACGGTACAGTTTTCATTGAACATTTAGCTCCATACTACAGAAACGAGATAAGAATAAACCCTTCATCCCTTGATATGAAAACGCTTGTTGACAAAACTGTTTACAGCTTTGTGCCTCTAAAAAAACATGGATATCTTCTTAAGTTTAAATCAAAAAAAGTAAACTCAGTCAGACTAAAGATAAAATTTCCAGATGGATCTTTTCCTGAAGCCGGTCTGAGATTTGATGTTGACGATAAAATAAACGCGGGAATTCTTGGTTATAACGGAAAAGCGTTTATAGAAAACATAACGGCAGGCAAGCATATAGTTACCGTCGATTACGGCTATGGTCTGTGCTCATTTGAGCTAAATATAAAAGAAGAATGGCTTGAAAAAATAGTTCCATTTGTAGGAGAGTATATATGCGTCCCACAAACCGGAGGAGTAATCGTAGAAGAAGACAAAAAAAAGAAAAAGCTTAAGGTCCAACCTTCAAAACGCAAGAAACCTAAACTTAAAAGATCCAAAAAGGTCTCATACAAAAAACAGTCTGATTCTAAGAAAAATTCAGGCAATGAAAATATAAACAAGATTACACAAAACGGCGACAAAAACAAAACCTATACTATAGAGGTTGGAAGCTTCAACAAGGAAGATCTAAACAAAGCGGTTGAAGAGTATGAGGAGTTTAAAACAGAAGTCGTAAAAGACGGAGAGATTTACAGAATATACATAGGAAGATTTAAAACCTTAGAAGACGCAGAGAAATTTAAAAATATATTTAAAATTAAAGGAAAAATAAGGGTGGTGAGGGAATGATGAAAACAGTATTAACACTCTTACTTCTGGTTCTGTTTGATATATCCTATGCTGTTGTAAAAGGTCACCACAGTTCAACATGCACAGCGGATATTGAAGATATATCTTTTGGAAGTTACGATCCATTTGATATAAGCGTAAAAAGAGTTCCTGCAGTGCTGACTGTAAGGTGTTCAGGGAAACACCCAGTAAGCTATGCGGTTAAACTTTTAGGTGGAAACAGTTCAGACCCTACAAAAAGATATCTTTACTCTCCCTCAAAAAACGCAAAGATATATTACAACTTATACGTTAACGGCAGCTGCATATTTGGCGATGGAACAGGAGGAACATGCGTGATAAGCGGAACTGTTCAACCCAAGCATCATGGAGGCATCAGTGAGGAAACGCATACGGTTATAGGCGTAATTCCACCAAGACAGAATGTTCCAGCCGGAAGCGATTACTCTGATACTCTTATCATACAGGTTGATTATTAGAGTATATACCAGCCCTTAGGTATAAAGATTTTTTCGTAAGTTTTTAAAGCGAATCTGTCTGTCATACCTGCCACATAATCTACAGATGCCTGCTTTGGATCATACTCTCCCCACAAATTTAGATACTTTTCATAATAAGGTATCTCATAATAGTGCTCAAGATAGTACTCATAAAGGGCTTTCACTATACCTTTTCCCTTTTCAAGCTCTTCCACAACAGGTTTTGCATGATATACATTATCAAAAAGCCATTCTCTTAAACCGTACATAGCTTTATATACCCTATCTTCCATAACAATATGTTTGTAATTATTCTCAACTGTAGAGTATATTATGCTTTTAATCAAAGTGGTAATTCTCTCAGATTTTGTTTCTCCGAGAACTGATCTTATCTCAGCAGGAATATCATCTTCCTGAATAAGCCCTGCTCTTATAGCGTCTTCTATATCATGATTTATATAGGCTATTTTGTCAGCTATCCTAACTATCTCGCCTTCAAGCGTTGAAGGCATATTTCCCTCTGTTATCAAAGGCGATTTTCCTTTGCTATGCTTAAGTATTCCATCTCTAACATGATCTGTTAGATTCAGCCCTTTACCTTCATTTTCAAGAAAATCTACAACCCTTAAACTCTGCCTTGCATGGTGGTAAGATGCACCTTCTTTTAAAATAAACTCTCCCGCATGACCGAAAGGGGTGTGTCCAAGATCATGACCAAGCGCTACAGCCTCAACAAGATCCTCATTGAGTCTTAACGCTTTTGCTATTGTTCTTCCGATCTGTGCAACCTCAAGGGTATGGGTCATTCTCGTCCTGTAGTGATCCCCCTCAGGCGAAAGGAAAACCTGTGTTTTATGCTTCAGTCTTCTAAAAGCTTTTGAGTGGAGTATTCTATCCCTGTCCCTTTGAAATTTTGTTCTGAGCTCACACTCTTTTTCTTCTTTTTTCCTCTTTGCATCTCTGCTTTTTGAGGCTTTTTTGTGTAAATGCAAAAACTCAAGAGCCTCAAGATTTTCCCTAATATTCATTTTTCTCCCTTTTGGAATTATACTAAGTTAAGGTATAAATAAGTTTCGGAGGTTCAGATTGAAAAATATAATATTAAAAATTATTATCTCAATACTTTTTATAGCCGATCTTTCTTACGGAGTAAAATCCTTAGATTTTAGTTTGAATGATGAGAACGGTGGAACTATAAAAAAGGATCAGCTTAAAGGAAAACCAACTCTACTTATATTCTGGGGTGTATTATGCCACAGCTGTAAAGAAGAAATGCCTGTTCTCAACAGACTGTATAAGAAATACATGAACAAGGTTAATTTTTATGCTGTAGTTCTTGGAACAAAAGATATTGATAAAATAAAACAGGTTAAAAAAGAGTGGGGTTTTGATATACCTGTTCTTATAGGGAATGGAGATATTATGTACAATTATAAGATCATAGGAACTCCTATGATTATAGTCTTAGATAAGGATACGAATATTTACAGGAGGCTCATAGGTCCCCAGCCTGAAGAAAAACTGGAAAAAATTATAAAGAGTTTAATATAGATCTTAATATATAAAGTCCATCTTCCGATCCGAGCAAGCTTTCAGAAGCTCTCTCAGGATGAGGCATAAGACCAAAAACATTTTTGTCTTTGTTGCAAATACCTGCTATATTTTTCAGCGATCCATTAGGATTTGCATCTTGTGTTATATTCCCAAATTCATCACAGTACCTCAGAATTATCTGATCGTTATCTTCCATCTCCTTAAGTGTATCCTGATCTACATAATAATTTCCATCATGGTGAGCTATAGGAATTTTAAGTATCTGCCCATCTTCACACTGATTGGTAAATGGAGTGTTGCTGTTTTCAACTCTGAGATACTGATGCTTACAGATGAATTTTCCATGATCATTCGGCATCAATGCGCCAGGTAAGAGATGAGATTCTGTAAGTATCTGAAAACCATTGCATATTCCTATAATATATTTTCCCTTTTTTGCAAAGTCTTTAAGAGCATATGTTAAAGGGGTATGCGAAGCCAGTGTACCCGGTCTTAGATAATCACCGAAGGAAAAGCCACCTGGAAGAACAATACAGTCAAACCCCCTTAAATCTGTTCTCCTGTAATCTATAAACTCAACTTCTTTTTCAAGGATATCTCTTATTACGGTATAGGTATCGTAATCACAGTTTGATCCTGGATAAACAGCCACGCCAAATTTCAACATAAACCTCCTAATCTACAACTTCAAACTCATAATCTTCTATAAGATCATTTACAAGTGCTTTCCTTGCCATCTCTTTTGCCTTCTCTACAGCCTTTTCTTTATCACTTTCCTCTATATAAACTTCTATATACTTACCAACTTTTACATCTTTAACCTGATCAAAACCAAGGGATCTTAGATTCTCCGCTACAGCTCTACCCTGCGGATCAAGAACACCTTTTCTTGGTTTTATATAAAACTTTACAAGCATTAATCTCTCCTCACTTTTTTGGAATTATTATAACATCTCAAGGAATGATAGATAAAAGAGTATTTCTGTCTATGGCTGCCGTTCCTATCTCACCAACCACATAACCTGCTGCATAATTTGCAAGGGAAGATGCTTCAAGCCAGCTTGCTCCTGATATTTTAGCCATTGTGAGAACAGATATAACGGTGTCTCCTGCTCCTGTAACGTCATAAACTTTTTTTGCTTTTGCAGGTATCTTTACAATATCTTTACCTTCAAATAATGCCATACCTTCCGAACCAAGAGTTATAAGAAGTTGATCTGAACCCAACCTTTTTAATATCTCAAAACCCACCTTTTCAACAGGAATAGATCTGTCCTTTTTAACGCATTCATAAGCTTCCTTTCTGTTGGGAGTCATTATAGTCGCATTTTTGTAAAGATTAAAGTTAGAGGGTTTAGGATCAATAAACAGGGGTTTTCCTGATCTTCTGAGGAAGTCCATTAATCTTTTTGTTACCACCCCTTTTCCGTAATCTGATATTATCACAGCATCTACTAAATCAAGTATATCCTTTATTGATGAGATAATACTTTTCTGAACTGATAAGGAGAGTTTCTCTTTTTTTTCCCTGTCTATTCTTATAAGCTGCTGGCTGACAGCTATGATTCTTGTTTTTTCTGTTGTTGGCCTACTTTTGTCCTTTACAACGACAGGTTTTATTCTGTTTTTTAAAAGCATATCTATCAGTATATCACCGTTTGCGTCATCTCCAATAACGCCGGCTATATAAACTTCTCCATCAAGTCTGGATATATTCCATGCAACATTGCAGGCACCCCCAAGATTATAATTTTCTCTTTTCACATCAACAATTGGAACAGGTGCTTCAGGCGATATTCTTTCAACCTCTCCCCATAAATATCTATCAAGTATGAGGTCGCCGACAACAAGAACTTTTTTTTCAGGAAAATTTTTTATTATCTTTGAGGCTCTATTTTTTTTTATCATGGATACACTATCCCTGATACTGATAGCTCTAATAAATTAAAACTCTCCTCCCTTCCTGTCATAATATTAAAATTCTGCACTGCCTGTGAAGAAGCCCCTTTCCCGAGATTGTCTATAGCTGTTATAACAACGGCAAACCCTGTTCTTTCGTCTTTATTGACATAAATATCGCAAAAATTAGAACCTAAAACATACTTTATATGAGGGGGTTCATTTGAAAATCTTATAAAAGGCTCATATCTGTACTCAAGTCTGTACAGTTCTTCAATCTGATCTTTTGATAGATCTGTTTTAAATGTAATTGTTGCAATCATACCTCTTGATACAGGAATTATATGAGGCGTAAATCTTAATTTAATATTAAACCCTGATATATTTCTCAGTACATTTTCCATTTCAGGTATATGCCTGTGCATCAGCGGTTTATAAGCATAAGAGTCTCCAAATGCCTCAGGATAATGAAACTGCTGTTTGGTTTCTCTTCCTGCTCCTGATATTCCTGAAAAGGCATTTATTATAATATCTCCCTCAACAACCTTTTCTTTTACAGCCGGGTAAAGTCCCAGCAGCGTTGCTGTCGGATAACAGCCGGGATTTGCCACAACTAAGGCTTTTTTTATCTCTTCCCTAAAAATTTCAGGAAGACCATAAACAGCTTTTAAAAGAATTTCAGGATATTTATGCTCAAAACCGTAAAAAACTGTGTAGGCCTCTTTTTCTTTAATTCTGTAAGCAGCGGAAAGATCAATAACTTTTTTACCTTTATCGTATATTTTTTTAACAAGCTCTACGGAAGGCTCATGAGGAAGACATAAGAAAAAAAAGTCTGAACTATCTATATCTATACTTTCCTGAAATATTAGATCTGAGTAGATGCCTGATACAAACGGAAAAAGATCTTTAACCTTCCTTCCTGCATATTTCCTTGAACTTATCTGGTTTATCTCTAAATCCTTATATAAGGAAAGAATCCTTAGAAGCTCTATTCCAGTATAACCAGAACCGCCGGCTACAGCTATCTTCATAAATTATCCCTGTGGTTAATTTTAAGTTAGATTAAGTTAGTGAGTATAAAAAGTCAATCTTGAAAGGGAGCATATGCTCCCGCAAAAGTATATACTAACGTTTAGACCATCTATATTTAGCTCTTGCACCCATCTGGGCGTATTTCTTACGCTCCTTAACCCTTGCGTCTCTTGTGAGAAGACCTGCGGACTTTAAAACCGCTCTGAATTCAGGGTTAAACTCAAGAAGTGCTTTTGCAATTCCATACATGACAGCTTCAGCCTGTGCAGGTTTCCCGCTTCCTTTTACAGTAGCGTAAACGTCAAACTTTCCAACTGTTTCCGTTATAGCAAAAGGTCTGTTTATCCTTTCCATAAGTATATCCCTTTCAAAATATACAGGTGCTTCCCATTCTTTTCCTGAAGAGCTTCTAACGTATATCTTTCCATTACCTGGAAATATCCATACCCTTGCTATAGCTTCTTTTCTCCTTCCTGTTCCGTATTTTGCCACCTTAGGATCTATCTTAACTATCTCAGCCAAGATTTAATACCTCCAACTTAAAAGTTTTTCCATAGAGCTTTGAGCTCTTCTAAATTCTTTGGATTTTGAGCCTGATGTTTATGCTCGGATCCTTTATAAACTTTCAGTCTTTTCATAAACCTCTTTTGAAGTTTATTTTTTGGGAGCATTCTCTCAACAGCCAATCTTATAACTTCTTCAGGTTTGTGCTCAAGCATCCATTGAAGCGTTCTAACATTAAGTCCGCCAGGTCTGTTTGTATGCCATTTGTACTCTTTATCTGTCAGCTTTTTTCCTGTTACCGTTATCTTGTCAGCATTTAAAACAATAACAAAATCTCCAACATCAACATCAGGCTGAAAATAAGGTTTATGTTTACCTCTTAAAACATTAGCTATTAGCGTGGCAAGTCTTCCGAGATTTTTACCGTCAGCATCAATAACATACCACTCCCTTTTAATATCAAGTTTACGCGCATCTATGGTTTTCATACTCCTCCTCGCAGATTTAATTCTACCAACAAGACAATAATTATTACATATAGGCTTAAACCTGTCAAGAAATACTATGTTCCTGGTATGATAAGCCCGTAATTTCCAGCTTTTTTTCTGTATATAACATTAACCTCGCCAGTTTCTGCATTTCTGAAAGGAAGGAAGAAAGCTCCCATTTCTTCAAGCAACATTCTTGCATCTTCCACAGTAATAGGTTTTTCAAGAGGCATTGGTTCCTGAACAATTAAAGGTCTTTCTATACTCTCCTCAACTGTTACGGTTCTTTTTTCCATCTCTTTTAATTTTGCAAGTCTTCTTCTTTCCTCTTTTCTTCTTGCCTTAAGTCTTACAAGCTGTCTTTCAACCTCGTCTATAACAAAATCTATTGCAGAGTAAAGGTCGTTACTTTCTTCCCAGGCGTGTATTACACCGCCACCTGGAGTTTTGAAATAGATGTCTATATCAACCCTATTCCTATGTCTGTGTTTTTCAAAAGCATATGTTACTCTAACCTCAATAGAATCTTCCGCAACATCAATATCTTTGATGTAAGGCTTTAATCTTTCAAGTTTGTGTTCTGTATAGCTCTTGATAAACTCTGTCACGTCAATATTCTTTCCAACGTGCTCTACCTTCATGGCTTAGTCCTCCTTGTTCTTGAATCCGGTATATTTAATTCTTCTCTGTATTTTGTTACGGTTCTTCTTGCTATTTTAATCCCATATTTAGCTTTAAGTATATTTGCTATCGCCTGATCGCTCAAAGGTTTTTTCTTATCCTCGTTTTCAATAAGCTCACAGACCATATATTTTACTTTTTCTGTAGAAATATCTCCACCTGAAGTTTGAAGTTTTGAAGCAAAAAAAGCTTTTAGAGGAATGAGACCCTTATCTGTCTGCATATATTTGCTTGATACAATTCTGCTTACTGTGGATTCATGCAGATCAAGTTTAGATGCTATATCTTTTAATGTCAACGGTTTTAAATACTCCTTTCCTTTCCTCAAAAAATCAGCCTGATAGTTTACAAGAAGTTCTGTAATCCTGTAAAGGTTTTCTCTTCTAAGTTCTATACCTTTCATTATACCGATAGCTTTCTGAAGTTTATCTTCAAGAAATTTCCTTACTTCAGGTGATAAAGATCTGTCTGAGATCAATTTTCTATACTGTGATGTTAGTTTTAGTTTTGGAATACCCGTTTCATTTACTTTTATATCAAAACTGTCGCCTCTGTCATAAACGTAAACATCAGGTTCAACATACTCGGTTGTTTCCTGACTGTAGTTAAAGGTGGGATAGGGTCTAAGCATTTTTATATAAAATATCTTCTCGTCTAACTCTTTCTTGTCAACACCATATTTTTTTGAAAGATAATCCGTATTATTTAAGTTCCAGACATCTTCTCTCAGTATTCTCTCAACTATACTGTCCTTCCCAAATCTTTCCTCGTACTGTACTATCAAGGCTTCTTCAAGAGATAAAGCTCCAATTCCTGTAGGTTCAAGCTTTACGAACCTTTTTCTAATACCTTCAACTATTTCTGAATTTACATTCAGTTTTGATGCTATCTCATTAATAGATACTGCAAGTAATCCTTTTTCATCCAGATTACCCGCTATCTCGTGTGCTATATCCTTTTCAATACCTTCAAATTCAAGATCTATCTGGAAATCAAGCGTATCGTAAAGAGTAGGTCTGTAAGCTATTCTGCTCAGTAAAGGCTTTTCTTCTTCATCGTAATATTTTGACAAATCCTTTATAGGTTCATACTCTGGTTCTAAGTTTATTATCTCTTCAAGAAATGGATTTTCTTCAAGTTCCTGTTTTATAGTTTCTTTAAGCTCTATTGTTGGAAGTAAAAGTAGAGATAACTGCTGTTTAAGGCTTAAAGTAAGAACAAGCTTATTTTGAAGCTTAAGGCTTAATGTCTGTTTCAGCATCTGTCTAACACTTCTATAAACTTTCCTAATGCTTCTTTCCTGTTTTCAGCTTTTACAATAGGTCTTCCAATAACAAGTATGTCTGCACCAAAACTTAAAGCTTCCTCCGGTGTAGCCACCCTTTTTTGATCATCTTTTTTATTTTTAGAAAGTCTTATACCCGGAACAACAGATATAAATCTTTTTCCTATACTTTCTCTGAGACTTCTCAGTTCGTAAGCAGAGGAAACTATCCCATCTATACCTGAATCAACAGCTTCTTTAGCAAGTTTTAATGCAAGCTGGTTTATGGTGTATCGGGAACCGATATACTCAGTGTAATCATCTGAATGACTTGTAAGAACTGTTACTCCTAAAAGTTTTAGATCAGACCCGTTTTTTGCCTCAACAGCTTTCTGGAGCATCTCTTTACCGCCGAGTGTGTGGACTGTAAGATAATTTACGCCGAGATCAACAGCTGAAAGAACACCGTTGTAAACAGTATTAGGTATGTCGTGTAACTTAAGGTCAAGGAATATATCAAACCCCATAGATTTCACAAGATCTGTAATATCCTTCCCGTATTTTATAAAGAGTGCATATCCAATTTTTATAATAAGTCTGTAATCTGATATATCTTTTAATATATTTTCGGCTTCTTTTATATCTCTTACATCAAGAGCTACCGCTATTCTTTTTTCTGTCAAAATATCTCCTTTATATCAATTTTCATGCCAATTTATATTAGATTTATTAGAAATATAAGTCAAGAATGGTGTTATTTCAATTTATTCCTGAAATGCCAACTGTATGGCCTTCCTTATATCTTCAAATAATATTATCTCTGCATCTGGATTTCTAAGTACATATGCTGGATGAAAAGTTAGATATACAGTTCTACCTTCCCAGTTTATTATTGATCCTCTTTCCTTTGTTATAGCTACATTTCTGTTTAAAAATGCTCTACCTGCTGTTGCACCAAGAAGGCATAAGACCTTTGGATCTATTATTTCTATCTGCTTTTTCAGGTATGGAAAGCATTTTTCCATCTCCCAAGGTGTTGGAGTCCTATTCCCTGGAGGCCTACATTTGCATATATTCGCTATATAAAAATCTTCCCTTCTATATCCGGCAGCTTCAATAAGTTTTGTAAGAAGTTTTCCTGCTCTCCCTACAAAAGGTTTTCCCTGCTTATCTTCCTCCCCTCCGGGAGCCTCACCTATAAACATAAGCTTCGCATTTAGATTTCCCTCTCCTAAAACAGCCTGAGTTCTGCTTTTATACAGATCACAGTTCCTACATTTCTGGATCTGATCATTTATTTGCGACATCAATTTTTCTTTATCTTTTATATCCATAACAGCAGATCCTTCTTCTGTAAAGATACTTTCAAAACCAAGATCCATTAAAATTTTTATATGTTTTTTTATCTCGTCCATAAAATTATTCTATCATTTTTACAGCTTCTTTTATATTCTTGACCTTTATCACATTTTTCTCACTAACCTCAGAAGAAGCTGGAACAAGTATTCTTTCAAAACCAAACCTTTTAGCTTCCTTTATCCTGTGTTCGGTATAATGGACTGATCTTATTTCACCTGTAAGTCCTATTTCTCCAAATGCAGCAAGTTTTTCAAACACAGGTATATCTCTGTAGGATGAAACAACTGCAAGGGCGAGGGGAAGATCAAGAGCCGGTTCCTTAATATTAATACCGCCGACAACATTAACAAATATATCCCTGTCCTTGAGAAATATGCCAGTTTCTTTCTCAAGAATAGCTGTAATTATAGAAAGTCTGTTGATATCAATGCCCTGAGCTCTTCTCTGGGGGACTGCATACACAGTTTTTGAAACGAGAGCCTGTATTTCAATAAGAACAGGTTTTGACCCTTCTGTGTATGGAAAGATAACGCTTCCAGATTCACCGATAGGTCTTTCGGATAGGAAAAGAGAGGAAGGATTCCTTACCTCTTTAAGTCCTTTATCTTCCATGGAAAAAACAGCTATCTCTCCTGAAGCACCAAATCTATTTTTTATAATTTTTAAAACCCTGTAAGCATGTCCTCTCTCTCCTTCAAACTGGGCTACCGTATCAACAATATGCTCAAGAACCTTTGGACCCGCTATGCTTCCCTCTTTTGTAACCTGACCTACAATTATTGTTGATATATTAAGGGATTTTGCCATTTCCGTTATTTTTCCGCTGACCTCCCTCACCTGTGAAACAGAACCTGCAGCTGACTCAAGCTGAGGAGAGTAAACTGTCTGAACAGAGTCAAGAACAACAAAATCAGGTTTTTCCTGATTTATAACATTCAAAATATGATCAAGATTGGTCTCAGCAAGAACGAGTAAGTTATTATTCAACGCTCCTATTCTCTCTGCTCTTAGATAAACCTGATGTGAAGATTCCTCTCCTGTAATATAAAGAACCCTTTTTTCCCTTGAAATGTTTGACGATATCTGTAGGAGAAGCGTTGACTTTCCTATTCCAGGCTCACCAGAAACAAGTATAACCTGACCTGTAACTATTCCACCGCCGAGAGCTTCATCCAAAGCTTTTATGCCTGTTGTTATTCTTTTGTAGTGTATTTCTTCCCTTGCTTCTGTTATAGGTTTTGGTTTATTGCTGTAAATCCTTTTTGAATAATCCGCAAGCCTACCGCCCTTTACACCTTCCTCAATAAGCGTATTCCAGCTTCCACAAGACGAGCACTTTCCAGACCATGCAGGAAACGAAGCTCCACATTCTGAACATACATAAGCGGTTTTACCTTTCTTCAATGCTTTTCCCTTCTAAACTTTTCTGCTTCTTTTTTTGCGATTCTGTCACAAATCTCATTTTCTTCATGGCCGGCATGGGCTTTAACCCAGATAGGATTTATCCTGTGTATCTGCATAAGTTTGTATATCTCCTGCCAGAGTTCTTTATGTGCAACTTTCTTTTTCTTTGATGTTTTCCAGTCATTTTTAACCCAGTTGTGTATCCACTCTTTCATAGCTTTAACAACATATTCCGAATCTGAGTAAAGATCAATCTCACAGGGTTCTTTCAGTAGCCTAAGAGCCTCAAGAACAGCTGTAATCTCCATCTCATTGTTTGTTGTCTCTTCTTTACCACCTTTTATAATCTTTTCATGTTCATTATACCTTAGAATAGCACACCATCCCCCTGCACCTGGATTCCCAAGGGAAGAACCGTCGGTAAATATCTGTATTTTTTTCATCTTACCAGCCTATTATCTCAAATGTTACAGGTAGCTCTATTGTTAAATCTCCTTTCGGCGGTTTTTTACCATACTTTTTTGCAAACTCAGGAACATACTTTTCTATAAGTTTCCTTGCACCTTTATCAAGCACATTATACCCGCTGCTTGAGATTATCTTAATACTGCCGTTATCAACAGAGCCGTCCGAAAGTATTGTAAATCTTATTATAAGACTTCCTTCTATTCTTAATCTTTTTGCAAGGGGAGGATATAGATCCCTTTTCCTTGCAAGATTGTTTAGATACATCTCAAGCTCTTTTATATAAGCAAGTATATCCTCATCAGATACTTCTTTCTCTACTTTGTCCTCTTTTCCCGCCTGAAATACTTCTTCCCTACCTTTTAGCTTTGAAAGATCAATACTCTCCTCTTTATAGGGAGATATCTCAGGTATATCTTTTTCCAAAACAACCTGATCTATCTCTTCTAAAATCTCATCTTCAGTATAAACTATATCTGGAAGTACCTTTTTTTCAATTTTTTCAGGTTCAATTATTTTTTCTGGCTTATTAACAGGTTTTATTATTTCTTTTTTGATCTTTTTTTGCTTTAATTTCTTAATTACTTTCTTTTTAGGCTTTAAAACCTTTTTTTTCATTACCTTACGCTCTGGTTTTTCTGATTTCTTTGGTACTTTTTTCTTCGCTTGCGGAGCTTTCTTTTTTTCTTCTTTAAATTCCGAAAGATAAACATATATAGGTTTTTCTTCCTTCTCCTCCTTTTTTCTCTCTATGGATATGAGAACTGCAAAAACAGATATATGAAGGAATATAGATATAACTAAGCCTATCAAAAAATACTTATTTATCTTTCCTGTTTTTATCACCTTAATCCATTCTTTTTGTTTCAATCATATATTTTTCAAGACCAACCTTACGACATGTATCTATAATAGATACAACCTTCTGAAACTCAATACTTTGATCTGCTCTAAGAACGACAACCGTATCTTTTCCCTTTAACTTTTTTAGTTTTCTTTCCAGAAGCTCAGGATCTATCTTTCTTTCGTTAATAAAAAGCTCTCCTGTTTTCAGCAATGTTATCTCTATTCTTTTTACTTTTATCTCTTTTGGTTCACCGGTTTGGGCTTTAGGTAGATTTAGAGGAATTTTCCCTTCAACTATAAATGTTGCTGTCGCCATAAATATAATAAGAACAACAAGGATTATATCAACAAATGGAGTCATATTTATTTCTGATATCTCTTTATCATCTTCGTCTATTAGCTTCATTACTCTTCAATCTCCAAAGGTAAGTTTTTTTTCTGCTCATATGTTAGAAGTATTGTTTTAACCTTCCTGACAAAGTAGTTGTAAGCGATCACGGCAGGTATCGCTACAAAAAGACCCATAGCTGTTGCTACAAGAGCTTCAGATATACCCTGCATAACGACCCTAACCCCAAACTCTGTTGACGTCCCAAGATCGTGAAAAGCCTTTATTATTCCAAGAACAGTTCCAAAAAGACCTATGAATGGAGCATTATTTCCAAATGTAGCAAGTATTCCAAGTCTTTTTTCAAGAGCAAGCTTTAGTTCAAGAGGTTCATAATCAAGCATATTTTCCTGCAGTTTTTTTATAATGAGGTATCTTTCTATAACAACCGCTATCGTTATAATACTCATAAGAATTAAAATGTATAAGACAGGATCTCCCCCTATAAGGGCAATTTTCAAAATAGTCTCTGTTAAGTTCATACTAACCTCTTTTTTCTAAATTATATCATTCCTCAATAAGTGTAATTACATCTTTTACAACTTTTTCTACAGGAATATACATACCCAAAAACTCTTCCCTTATATAACCTTTTTTATCAACCACCGTAAGTTTTGCCGTATGATCAATCAGTCTGACTGTATGTGATCCGTCTTCTAATTCTGTATATCCTTTATCATCAACATATACATTAAAAGCCTTCCAAACCTTTTCAAGATCTTCATATCTTCCTGTGATAAATACAAAATCTTCCATACCGGAGAATTTTTTATAAGATGAAAGTCTTTCTGGATCATCTTCTACTGGATCCACCGATATAAAAATTATTCTGTACATATCTTTGTAACCTTTACCGTTTAAAACTGTTTCCACCTCCTTAAGGTAAGAAAGCATTGTAGGGCAAACGTGGGGACAGGAGGTATATCCATAAGTTATCAGTAAAACCTTTCCTTTCAATTGACTAAAATCAAAATACTTTCCATCATCTGAGACAACTTTGTCTAAAACAGGTATTTTTTTTGGAAAATCTTTAACAGAGCCGTGTAACTCAACAGCATATGTAAAAAGTGTGAATATAAAAAAAGCAGGTAGAATCTTTTTCATAAAACCCCTCTCTTAGATGTAAATTTTATGTTGAATTAACATAAAATTAACACAGATAGATCTATTTTTCAATACAGTAGAAAAAACTATACAAAAAGATCTATATATTTTCCTTTTTGATGAAACTCATTTTGATATCTGCTCAGTTCTATCCTTGCTTTCATTTCAAGAATAGATGCTTTTGATGCAACAACTCTGTCCTGAATAGAAGGATTTGAGGGTGCAAGGGCAGCTTTTTTTATTCTTCTTGCTATCTCAATTGTTTCTTCAGGATTTTTTCCCTCTTTAACCTTGATAGAAACTTCACCCCCCGTTACGTAAAGTTTCCCATCCGGTCCTTTTGTATATTTATAAAGAACCTGTCCTGTAAGATCTCCTCCAGCCAGTTTGTGTGCTGTTTCATGAGCTTTTACCTTCCGTTCTGTTGCCCTGAGCTGATTTACAACCTGCTGTTTTTTTAGACTTTCTATCCTGCTTTTTATATCTTCCTGCCTTAAAGCTGATACTGTATTTTTTCCAAACATCATAAATAAAATTTAAATAATACTTGCCTTAAATCAAGAATATCTTGTATATAAAAAAAATATCACCTATTATTTAATACCAAAAAATTTATGAGGTTAAGATGGATAGATTTATCGTAATAGCCGGACCATGCGTAATAGAAAATCAAGACGTATGCTTTAAAGTAGCAGAAATTTTATCTGATCTACAGGAAAAATATCCTAAGGTAAGATTCGTTTTTAAATCTTCTTTTGATAAGGCAAATAGGAGTAGTTATGAATCATTTAGAGGGTTAGGATTAGATAAAGGACTGAAAATTTTGGAAAATGTAAAATTAGATTTCGGCCTTCCTATTCTTACAGATATACATGAAAGCTATCAGGCTGAGCCGGTCTCCCAGGTTGTTGACATAATCCAGATACCTGCATTTTTATGCAGACAAACAGACCTGATACTGGCAGCAGCCAAAACAGGAAAGGAAGTTAATGTTAAAAAGGGACAGTTTCTTTCTCCATGGGATACAAAAAATATAGTAGAGAAATTGAAGTTTGGGGGCGCAAAAAAGTTCTATCTTACAGAAAGGGGAGTGTCTTTCGGGTACAACAATCTTGTTGTTGATTTTAGAAGTCTTCCTGTTATGAGGCAGTTTGCACCGGTCATATATGACGCAACACACAGCGTCCAGCTTCCTGGAGGAAAGGGAAGATCGTCTGGTGGGCAGAGAGAGTTTGTATATCCACTGGCAAAAGCCGCCGTATCTATTGGTATTGACGGTTTATTTTTTGAAACTCATCCAGATCCTGAAATCGCCCTCTCTGATGGACCAAATCAGATACCTCTCAGAGAATTTCCACAGATCATTAAAAAACTGCTCGGTCTGAGGGAGTTTATAATTGAAAAAGATATTTAACATTACTCTTTTCATATTAATATCCATATTGATATCATGCGGACTAAAAAGCAGTCCCCTACCTCCGTTATCTGACATACCTGCACCTGTTAATAAACTCAATATAAAACAGCAAGGAGATAGATTTGTTATATACTGGCAGTATAACGGTGTTTATGAAGACGGCAGAATAATGGGAGATTTTAAATTTGATATCTACACACTCGATGGAAAAATCAATAATAAAATTAAAAAACATGGAAGAACATACTGGACTTACTATTTTATTAAAGATTTTGACCGTGAGTACTGTTTTAAGATAAGGGTTTTTAATGGAAAAAAATATAGTAAATTCTCAAAATATGTATGCAGATATCCAGAAAAATTATTTCCAGATGGAGTTTACAACCTAAATATAGAACTAAAAGAAGAAGGCTTAATCCTTACATGGTTTTCAGAGGAGAATAGTTTTAAGATTTATAGATCCTTATCCGAAATAATACCTCCTATTGAGTATGCGGAAATCAGAAACAACAACATGTTTAAAGATAAAAAGCTGGTATATGGTAGAAAGTACTGCTACTATATCACATCTTATAATGGAAAGGTTGAAAGCAATCCGTCAGAAACTGTATGTAAGATATACAGGGATATTTTCCCTCCCAAACCACCACAAAATCCTGAGCTAATAAAGAAAGGAAACGAGCATATTATAATATGGACAGAGAGTCCATCCAGGGATACTACCGGATATATAATATACAAAAACGGGAAACCACTATTTAAAACTCCTATTAAAACATATTTTTTTGTTGATAAATCCTACAAGAAGGGAGACAGCTACTATATAATAGCCGTCGATAAAGCAGGAAACAGAAGTAAACCCGCCTATCTTACAGTAGAGTAATGAACTATCTTAACTTTTTTAGGTGTGTACATTATGTTTATAAGTATCCATCCTGTTATAAAACCACCTACATGAGCGTACCATGCAACACCCCCGACTGTTGGAGGCGTTGCAACAGCGAAAAGAACCTGTATTAAAAACCAGTAACCTACAAAGAACCAGGCTGGGAGTATAAAACCAAAAAAGAAGAAAGGCGGGATAATCGTAAGAATTCTTGCTTCAGGATAAAGTTTTACATAAGCAGCCATTATTCCGCTTATAGCACCCGAAGCTCCTATCATAGGGGTTGATATATTTCCGAAAGCAAGACTTATAAAAGATTGCGTAACAGCAGCTCCAACACCGCAAAGTATATAAAAAACAATAAATTTAAATCTTCCAAGAGCATCCTCAACATTATTACCAAATATCCATAAAAAAAGCATATTTCCAAACAGATGGGCAAAACTTCCGTGAAGAAACATTGAAGTCAGTATTTTCTCCCAGTTGAGATAAATAATATCTATAGGCAAAAGCCCATACTTGTGTATAAATTTTACAAAAGCAAAATCAGGAAGAGATATCTCATAAAGGAATATAAAGATATTGACAATTATAAAAGATATAGTTAAAACAGGTGTTTTCTCTGTTGGAACATTGTCTTTTATAGGTATCATCAGATTTCCTTAATAAGTTTGTTATTTTTAGTATAAATTCAGATAACAACAAATACAATATAAAAAGGGGGCTTCGCAATGAAGCCCCAGAAATTTGGGGGAGGGAGGGGGGAGGGACAATTAATATAACGAAATTAATATAAGTTGTCAAGTATTAATAATCATCTACTTCTACAGGGGCACAACGCCCCTGTAAAGATTAATTTCTCATAAGTTCTCTTAACCAGATGTACTGATCAGCTGCAGTAGGTCCCTGACCTACAACATTCATCCATCCAAGAAAGTCTGGAATCCAGTCAAAAACAATGTAGGCAACCATAAATAGTATATAACCTATCCAGAACAACATCCACCATGTTGGAACAGCATCTGTCATATATGTGATCTTATCCACAGCCTTTGTATTTTCAAGATGTGATGCCATCAGTATTTACCTCCTTCTTTTTCTGCTTTTATAATTTTTTCTTCCATCTCTAAAATTTCGTATTTTGGCCCTTCAATATCTTTAAAATCTCCCTTCATAAATGAGTATATGAATAGAAAAAGCCATCCAGTTAGAGCAACAACATAAGCTATAACCTCAACAAGGAACCCTTTAAGCTCGGAACCTGACATCCCAGCTTCAAGGTATGCCACTGTTCTTGTAGCTATTATAGTTCCTACTACAAACAGAAATATAAAAAGTATCAGTAGGGCTACTGTTTTCTGTGAAACTCTCATCTATAAAACACCTCCGTTATGGAGAAATTATGGGGGCTTTTGCCCCCTAAAAAATTACTCGGTTGCTTTTGCAAACTCTTCTGCACCGGAGCTTTTCTTGGCTGTTGCCGTACCGGTTATTCTGAAATCCTTTGGAGGTTTTACTTCCCAGCTTCCGAGCCACATAATGTACGTAAGAATACCTATTCCCCTTTCGTTTGGAACAATATTTCCATTCTCATCCTTTTCAAAGAACCAAGGATACCCGGGCATTACAGATCCAGGCGAAGTATATTGAGGATTATATAAATGTGCTACGTGCCATCCAACGTCGTGAACTGCAGCTTCTCTTATGAGATCCTGACCTATTCTTTTCGTTCCCCAGAGAACTGGAGCCTGAAGCTCATTCTGGTACTCTGAAGGATAAGATACTGTATTGGATACGCCGGGTATTCCAAATCTAAGCGTCTCATTTGAAACAGGTCTTATCATCTGTGAGTGACAGTTCCAGCATCCTTCAGCCACATACCATCTATGTCCTACCTTTAGAGCCTTTGCAAAAGACTCTTCATTAGGCTCTCCGTAATATTTTTTGAACTGTTCCGGATAATATCTGGCAATCTTCTTAAAGTCGGACCACGCTGTTGTGTTCTTGGCTATTGCCTCGGCTGCCAAGTCCTGAACCGATTTTTTAGGGATATCCTTAAGCACAAACATAGGCAGAGCCCATGAAATAAAGTCAGCAAAAAGGAAGAAAATTATCCCTGCAACTAACGCTATAAATGAAAAACGTTCCATTTTACCCATATCTCATTACCTCCTTATGCTTCTCTGAGCTCTGCAGTAAGTCCAGATTTAGCGGTTGCTGTCTTATAGAAGTTAACAGCGTACATGAACAGTCCTGTGAGCATCATAATACCTGTTACAGATCTGAAGTACCAGAAAGGCTTGGAGAAGTTAACAGAATCTATCCATGGATTTAATCCTATCCAGTCAAAACCAACTACAAGGCCTGCGGCAGTTAGATCAATAAACATAGCAAATACACCTATCATAAGAAGCCAGTATGCACCTTCTGAGAGTCCCTTAGAATACATAGTCTCTTTGCCAAACAGTCTCGGCCACACATATTCGGCCATTCCAAGAACCCATAATCCAAACGTTCCAAACATTATAAGATGGGCATGACCGGTTACCCAGTCTGTAAAATGTATTACCTTCTGGAATGTAAGCGTAACGTGAAATGCACACTGGAAGCATGTGATCCAGTAGAATATAGCTCCCGTGTACATATATCTTAACGGAACATTATATTTTAACTGCTCTGCAGATCCTCTTAATGTCATCATAAAGTTAATGAGAACGGACGTAACGGCAAACTCAACAGCAACTGTAGCAAATACAGCTGAGTACTGAGCGAACATTGGTATTGGAGACCACAGGAAGTGGTGAACACCATTCATAGGATAGAAAAATGCAAGTCCCCAGAATCCAAGAAGGGATAATCCGTGAGACCACATAGGCTTTTTCATTATCACAGGTACAAAATAGTACATAAGACCCCATGCAACAGGTGTAACATAAAGCCCAACAAGATCATGAATAAATGTTGACTGAACGGCACCTGCGCCAGATCCAACAGCCCAGAATCTTGGGATAAGATTGCCCATGAAAACAACAAGAGGAGTCCATATTAACATAGCTGCTAAATACCAGCCTGTAACATAAAGAGGACCTCTTTGAGAAGCTTTAAACAGAGGAGCACCAAACTGTAAAAGGTGCAGTAAAAGCCAGAAAACTATTATCGGATCAAGCCACCATGGAGTTTCTCCCCACTCAACATTGTCCGCCATTCCAAGGAAAAGAATAGCAACAACCGTTATTAAAACGGCAGCCTGAAGTGCTATAAACATAAACCATCCAAGAGCATCACTTAAAACCCTATATCCTGTAAATCTCGGAACAGCCCAGTAAAGAAGACCTGTAAACATATTAACAAGAAATCCATATGCAGCCCCAGCTGTATGGATCATTCTAACCCTTCCAGGAGATAAAAACTCAATTCCCGGAAATGGATATATACCATCAAGCTGAAGTGAGTATAAGAATCCCATTAAAGCAACGATTATAAAGAATATAAGACCCATTGCAACATGGGCTTTAACTAACCCATAATTGACCAGGTTTTGCAGTTGTGTATTGTTCTCTGCCATTTTTAGCCCTCCTTATTATTTACCTTTGTTCATCAGGTAAGCGATGTAAGAAACAAGATGCCATCTGTCTTCTTCAGAAAGATAATTAAATGCCGGCATTGGAGATCCTTCAAGACCTACAGTAAGAACTCTAAACGTATCTTCCGGTTTTGGACCAGCAGACCTGACAGGATACGTGAGATCTGTAGGAGGAACTGGCAGTGTTGATGCTAAAGGACCGTCTCCTTCTCCTTTTTCACCGTGACATGAAGTACAGTTTGTAGCATAAAGTTCTTTACCTTTATCTATGGATTCAGGAGAACCAAACCAGTCTGGTCTGTGAATGCTTCCATAAACAGACTTACCAGGTTTTTCTTTTTCCCATCTGTCAGAGAAGGTTTTGATATAAGCTATAACAGCTCTTTTCTGAACATCAGGTACTAACTTAAAAGAAGGCATCGGCGTTTGAGGAATACCCCAGTTCAGGACATGCATAAGATCCTCGTCTGTTGGAAGAGTACCCTCAGGCGTTGACTTCCATCTGAATACAGCCGTGTGGAAGTTTGGCGGTTTGTTCTTAAAGAATTTTGCTGCCTCGCTATTTCCGTCACCATTAACACCATGACATCCCACACAGAATTTGTTATAAACCTTTCTCCCTGCCTCTTCTTCCGCCGTCAGCTCCGCCGTTTTCTTAGCCTGTGCCGGTTTAGAAGAATAGACATGCAGCAGACCGTAGATAAACAGCGCCGGGAAGAAGAAGAACAGCACCCATTTAACGGCTGTGTTTTCTCCCATAAGGTTACCTCCTAAAATTGATTTAAGTCAAAAAATTATGATTTAAATCATCATTCTATAAACAGATTACTCCAAAGGCAAGATTTTAATTTTTCATGATTTTCACAGGAAATTAACACCGATTCCCCTCTCCATATTCCTGCCTATATGTTACAACAGTTCCTGCAGCTTTATCTTTATATCGTAAAAATTATAATATTCATTATATTTAATATGCAATCTATCCAGATAACTGACAAGATACCCGGTTGCAAAAATTATATCACTATAAAGGGCTCCGTCCAAATCAGTTATACCATCCCCTATATATATAAGCTCACTTTTATTTCTGTAGTTTCTAAGCACATAGGGTTTACAGATACCACAATGTCTTTTACACAATGAATCACATTTATAGATAAAATCAACATCTATATAATCTTTACTGAACACTCCTTTATTAGAGTATATTTTACCTATAAGATTCATATAAGGTTCCATAATTGGATATATATAAAAATCAAGACCACCGCTAAGTATAATAAACGGAATATTCTTTTCCTTTAAAAAGATTAAAAAATCTCTAAAACCCTCTCTTACTTTTACATTTTTTCTACACCACTGGACTATTTCATCCTTTTTTTCTGAAGGTATAAGATTGAACATCTTTTTTATACCTATGTCAACATCTATAATGCCTGTCATTAATTCAGAATGGATTCTTTTCCACTCTTCAGGTGCAAACTCTTCCATTATAGAAACAATCACATCCTTTTCAGTGATTGTTCCATCAAAATCGGAAAAAACAGCAGGATTTCTCAATATTTTCCCCACTTTGAAAATGCCATATCCAGCTCTTTACTGTGTTTTCTACATTCTTCAAGAGAGATACCTTTAACAATGCAGTCTAAAGCTTTTTTTATAGCTGTTACACCTGCTGATATACCTTCAGGATGATTATAATAACTGTCCTGTATATTTATTACCACCTGATTTCCAAATTCCTTATGAATATCAGGAATATCAAATGGTTTTACAAAGCCTGAGAGCATAGGAAAAACAGGTAAGATACTTTCCCATCTATCAGTCAGAACCTTAACAATTTCATAAACCCTGCTCAGCATATATCTGTTCTCATTAAATGGAGAAGATATGCTGAGTATATCTACACCTGCAAGCCTTAAAAGCCTTCCGAGAACAGCCCCTTCAATCTGTTTACTATTAAAAATACCGCCTGAAACGGCAATTAACCCTTCGGTTGCTTCTGAAAGTGATCTTACCAACTCTAAGCCGTAAGGATCTATATCTATATGAAATCCATGTACACCTATACTCTCAGCAAATCTCGCTTTTTCAAATACCTCTCCAACACTTCCTGTTAAAACAGGAATATAAACTATTTTCCTTCCTGTCTCTCTTTCAATATCCTCACATCTCCTTAAACATATCTCAACCCTTTTGTGAAAGGGAACAAGTCTATCATCAATAAACGATGTATCTTCTAATAGGATATCTAACCCGTTTAAAGCCAGTTCATTAAAAATATCAACGTATCTATCAGAGCCAATACCAACAAACGGAGATATATAACCTGCAAGAACAGGTTTATGCTCAATGTTGAGAATTCTTTTTATTCCTTCTATTCCATATCCAGGTCCAGAAAAATGATCTATATAACAGGAAGGAAGATCTATATTTACAAGAACTATTTCATCCTCATACCCACAGTAAACAACCTTCTGGAGAACACTTAAAATAGAGGATATATTATGTTCAAAGAGAACTATAGGATATCTTATTTTGAAAATATATTCGTATATCTTCCTATTTTCATCAAAAAATATATCCCTCTCTGTGATCTCAGGAATATACTTTCTGTCAACTGCAATTTTACTATTAAAAATTGATATCTTTTTTATACAGATATCTAAATAATTCTCACCTTTATCTTTTTTTGACCTAAGAATATAGGTCGCTTCAATGAAATTCATACCGGACACCAATGTTTTTTATTTATTAAATTTAATGTCCTGTTTTTAACGAATCTACTCTTCTTTAACTTCCTTTATAACCTCATAGACCTCAACAACAGGAAATGTTGTAAACCATTCCTTAGGTGGAGGTTCTTCGTGTGCTTTTCTGAATGCCTCACTCTCTGTAAATCTTATAAAATCTTCTTCACTTTCCCAGTATGTTTCAATAATAAAAACATCATTAGGAGGCATGCCTTCAAAATTTTTAGGTTCAAGAACGTTCATCTTTATAAAACCTTTCTGTCCTTTAATACTTTTTTCTCCAAACCCTTCAATAGCTCTTTTCTTAAAATCCTCTCTATATTTAGGATTTACAAAAAACTTTGTCATTATCACTATCATTTAAAAAACCTCCTGTTCATTTTTTATTCCGCTTAACCTCAACAGAGCATCTATATCAGGCTCCCTACCTGCAAAATTTTTAAAGAGCTGATCAGCAGGTCTGCTCCCTCCCTTTGATAGTATTTCAGAGTAAAAGCTTTCAGAAAGTTCATCATTGTATATACCGTTATCCACGAACATAAAGTAAGCATCTGCAGAAAGAACTTCAGCCCATTTATAACTATAATAACCAGCGGCATACCCTCCAGCAAATATATGGCTGAAAGACCACTGGAATTTATTATAGGACGGAGGTTTAATGACAGAAATTTCATCCCTTACTTTATTAAGTATATTCTGAACATCTTCAGCCGTATATTTATCCAGATGTATTAGCATATCAAAAAGTGCAAACTCAAGCTGTCTTATCATACCAAGTGCAGACTGAAAATTTTTTGCATTTTTAAGCCTGTCTATCATCTCTTCAGGCATAGGATCACCAGTTTTGTAATGTTTTGCAAAAAGCTTCAATACTTCTTTTTCATAGGCAAATTTTTCTAAAAATTGCGATGGAAATTCTACAGCATCCCATTCAACACCTGATATCCCACTAACAAAAGGTTCCTTTACCTTACTTAAAAGATGATGAAGAGCATGTCCCATTTCATGAAAGAGTGTTTCCACGTCGTAAGGTCTCAGGAGCGATGGATTTTTCTTCGAGGAAGGAGAAAAATTGGCAACTATAAAAGCAACAGGTGGTATTATCTCCCCTTTTTCATTCTCATGATAAGTTACCCATTCGTCCATCCATGCTCCATCTTTTTTTCCTTCCCTTGCCTCAAGATCAAGATATATTCTTCCTATTAAAGATCCTTTTCTGTATATATGGTAAACATCAACTGTATCATCCCAGACAGGAACTTCTATCTTTTCAAACTCCAGTTTTAAAAATTTATTAAGGAAGTTGAAAAGTCCTTCAACAACATTATTTTTCTCAAAATAGGGTTTGTACTCCTCATCATCTACATTAAATTTCTCTTTCTTAAGTTTTTCACTGTAGTAGGCAATATCATAAGCCTGTACATTATCTTTAAGGCCGAGTCTTTTTGCAAAATTATTAAGTTCTTCATACTCTTTTTCTGCCTGTGGTTTTGATCTCTTTGCAAGCTCTCTAAGAAAATCTATTACTTGCTGTGGTGAACCTGCCATCTTTGTAGCAATTGAAAGTTCGGCATAATTGTTAAAACCTAAAAGCTTAGCTTTTTCATATCTAAGACCGAGTATCTCTTCAAGGATTTTTTCATTTTCTGGTGCTCTTGTAACATAAGCCCTGTAAAGCTGTTCCCTTTTTTCTCTGTTAGAACTATATGTCATAAAAGCTATATAACTCGGCTGATGAAGCGTAAACCTGTAAATCTCTTTTCCATTCCTTTCCAATTTAGCATTTTCCTTTTCTATATCCGGAAGTTCCTTTATATCTTCAGGATTTTCAATTATCATCTCATAGCTATCAGTGGCATTGAGTATGTTCTGGGCGTAACTGTTCTGTAAATGAGAAAGTTTTATATTTATTTCCTTTACATTATTCCTTTTATTTTCAGGAAGTCCAACGCCTGATAGCTCAAAATCCCTTATAAGATCCTGCATAACTTTTTTCTGTTCCTGATTTAAAATATCTTTCTCTTTTTCATATATCTCCTTAAAAGCCCTGTAAATTCTCTCATCCTGAGATATAGATGTATAATACTCTGTAAGAACAGGAAGAACCGAGCTGTAAACTTTCTGCGTCTTTTCTGAGTTTTTAACGTAATTTAGATGAGAAATAGGACTGAAAAGCCATCCCAACCTTTCCTGAAGTATCTGGTAAGGTTTAACAAAATTCCTGTAGGTTTTTTCGCTTATTTTGAGAAGTTCCTCTATCTTTTTTTTATTTTCCTCTATCTGCTCTAAAACAGCTTTTCCCTGTTTATCTATATTTTCATCCGACAGTGTAAACTCTGGAAATAGCGTCATTCATACCTCCTTAAATTTTATTTTGTGTGCCTTGCCAACCATATGTAAAAAATGATCGTATCCCTTGCTCTTAATATGTTTTTTTAATCCGTCAATTACCTTTAAAGGAGAATAAGGATCGTAAAAGTTTGCAGTTCCTATCTGAACGGCAACAGCACCTGCAAGTATGTGCTGTAGAGCATCTTCAGATGTTGTTATTCCTCCAACACCAATAATAGGAATTGAAGAACCGTATTTTTCATAGACCTGATATACCATCCTAACAGCAACCGGAAGAATAGCCGGTCCTGACAGACCTCCTGTCTTCATACCAATAATAGGTTCTTCTTTCTCCACGTCTATAGCCATTCCCAGAAGTGTATTAATAAGAACAAGTCCATCAGCACCTGCCTCGACGGAAGCGGTTGCTGTATCCAAAATATTTGTAACATTAGGGCTTAATTTTACGAGTAGAGGTTTATCAGTTACCTGCCTTAGCCTGTAAACAAGATTAAAAAGTGTTTCAGGATCTGAACCAAAAGCTATCCCTCCTTTTTTTACATTTGGACATGATACATTGAGTTCAAGTATTTTAACTTCATCAACACTATTTAAAGTTTCTCCAACCTTTAAATACTCATCCTGATCTTCACCAAAAATATTAACTACAATAACTGTATCATACCTTTTTAGCTCTGGAAGTATGTTTTTTATAAAGTATTTAACTCCAGGATTCTGGAGTCCTATAGAGTTAAGCATACCACACGGAGTTTCAACAATTCTCTGGGGAGGGTTTCCCTCTCTTGGTTTATAAGAAAGACCCTTTACAACAACAGCTCCAAGTTTTGATATATCATAAAGATTTTGAGCAACCTCAAGTCCGTAAGAAAAACAGCCTGATGCTGTCCATACAGGATTTTTAAATTCTATTCCAAAAAGCTTATAAGAAAGAGGATTTTCAAGTGGAACAGCTTTTACATCCAATCTGCCAACCTCTTTTTGAGTTTTAACAAATATACCAGAAAAGTATCAACTGTTTAAAAGTTCATTTATCAGTTTAACCCATTTCTTTGCTGTCTCTTCTATTGAGTATCTTTTTGCAGTTTCTACAGCATTTTTAGATAAACGGCTGTAATCTTCTTCATTAAGAGAAATCATATATCTCATCTTCTTAGTCATACCTTTAGAGTCGCCTACTTTAACAGAAAAACCATTGTAACCATCCTTAAGATACTCTCCTATTCCTCCAGCGAGGGTTGAAAGAACAACCTTTCCAGATGCCATACCTTGCAGTAAAGCACCTGCAATTCCTTCTGAATTTGAGGATAGAACAAAAAAGTCTGCACCCTGAAGAAGTTTATCAATATCATATCTAAAACCAAGTGGTATAACTTTATCTTCAAGTCCAAACTGTTTAATCATATTTTTTGCTTCTATACTATCAGTATCATTGCCAACAAGTATAAGTCTGCAGTTTTCACATCCTAATTCTTTGAAAGCTTTTAACAGTAAATCCTGCCCTTTCCTCCAAGGTTGCCAGTTGGCAACATTAATAAAAACCTTTTCTTTATCAGATATTCCAAGTTCTTTTCTTATTTCATTTCTAAAATCATTTGATGGTTTGAATCTTGAAAGATCTATACCGCTCTCTATTGTTACAAGCTTTTCAGGGAAAAAATTTTTTTCCTTAAGAAGATCTGCGACATCTTTTGAAACAACAACAATCCTGTCAGCAATAGAATATTTTAAGTGTTTTGAAAAGAAAGAGGGGATATAACCTGATCTTCTCATGGCTATGATTTTTGGTTTTTTATTTAAAAAAGGATAAATTATCCTTAGATAGTTAAATGACCATGATGAGTTTGCAACAATTACGTTATAATCTCCTTCCGTTATTATTCTATAAAGTCTCTTATAGTTTTTTACATTAAATCTTCTTATACTACCGTTGTCTATCTCATAAAATTTTAGCGGAACCTTACCTTTAAGTTTTTCTATCATCTCAGTATGATCGTAAGCAAGGGCAAGATCTACATTAAAATATTTAGAAAGTTCTCTTGTTATCAGATATGTCTGCTCCTTTGTCCCACACCAGCCGTGACTGTCTATAATCTCAAGAATCTTTATTTCTTTTTTCAAATAGTATCTCCTGAATGCTATAATTTGTTTGTTTCAAATTATATCAGGAGCAGTCAGATGCAAGCAAAAGGTCAGACAGTTCTCGTAACAGGAGCTGCAGGATTCATAGGTTGGAAGACTTCAAAATTACTCCTTGAATGTGGTTTTAGTGTTATAGGGATTGACAATATGAACAGCTATTACGACATACGCCTTAAAGAATGGAGAAAGAACGACCTTAAAAAATACGAAAATTTTAGATTCTTCCAGCTTGATATAGAAAATCTCGGTGCCTTAAAGATCCTTTTTGAAAACTTTGATTTTGACGTAGTTCTTAACCTTGCAGCAAGAGCGGGCGTAAGATACTCAATGGAAAATCCTCATGTTTACCTCCAGACAAATGCACAGGGAACGCTAAACCTCCTTGAGATGATGAAAGAAAAAGGCATAAAAAAGATGGTTCTTGCCTCAACATCTTCACTTTATGCAGGACAGCCTATGCCTTTTAAAGAAGATCTCCCTGTAAATACACCAATATCGCCATATGCTGCATCCAAAAAAGCTGCTGAAGTTATGGCATATACCTACCATTATCTTTACGGTATAGATATAACTGTTGTTAGATACTTTACAGTTTATGGTCCTGCGGGAAGACCTGACATGAGTATATTCAGGTTTATAAAATGGATAGATGAAGGAAAGCCTATAAAGCTTTACGGAGATGGTTCACAGGCAAGGGATTTTACTTATGTCGATGATATCGCTAAAGGAACTATCCTCGCAATGAAAAATCTCGGATATGAGATCGTAAATCTTGGAGGAGGCAAAAATCCTATTTCATTAAAGAGCATTATACAGAGAATAGAAGAACTGCTTGGAAAAAAAGCCATAATAGATTACATGCCTTTCCATAAAGCAGATATGAAAGAGACATGGGCTGATATTGAGAAAGCAAGCAAACTACTTGGATGGCATCCTGAGATAGATATAGATGAAGGATTAAAAAGGACAGTAAATTGGTACATAAAAAATAGAGACTGGTTAAAGAATATAAGACTTGATGAGGGCAGACAGAATATATAATCCGCTTATTTTAATATTTAGGTAAAAACTTAGGAGGGATCATATTGTCTTCCATTTATATTGTTTATAAAGATGTATGCCCAAACTGTGGGGGTGAGATAACGGCAGACAGACTTGAAAAAGGTATTTTATGTAAGAACTGTCTTCCTGAGGAAATCAAGAGGGAAGATATATGCGATATTTTAGGTTATGGAAAATTTCTATCTATATGTGAACTGTGGAAAAAAGTAAAAGAGTTTAAGTTATTTTTCAAAGATGTTATAAATAATGATCTGTGGTCTATTCAAGAAACCTGGACAAAAAGGTTTTTTTTAAATATTTCTTACGCACTTCTTGCTCCTACAGGTATAGGAAAAACAACTTTTGGACTTGTTCTTTCAAAATATTTATTAGAAAGAGAAAACAAAAAAACATACCTTATATTTCCAACGCAAGTCCTGGTAAACCAGGCTTATGACAGGCTGTTATCATTCGGTACAAATCCTGAGAGGATACTGGCTTACAGCGCAAAATTTGCAAAAACAAAAAAAAGACAGGAAGAGCTTAAAGAAAGAATCAAAAAAGGCGATTTTAACATACTAATAACAACAACTATGTTTCTTTACAAAAATGTAGATATAATCCCAAAAGGAGATTTTTCCCTTATATTTGTTGACGATGTTGATAGTGTTTTAAAAAGTGCAAGGAATATAGACAAGATACTCCTCCTTCTTGGATTTTCACAGGAAGAGATACAGGATACTCTGAAATTTATATCCTTTAAACAGAAAATATTTAAAAAAGGACAGCCTAAAGAAGAGGAGATTGAAATACTGAATAAATGGCAGGAGAAAATAAATAAAATCTCGCAAAAGAGAAAAGGTGTATTAATTGTATCTTCTGCAACATCAAACCCAAGATCAAAAAGAGTAAATCTTTTTAGAGAACTGCTTGGATTTGAAGTTGGCAGACCTTCGCTAACCTTAAGAAATATTGAGGACATTTATGAAAAACCTGAAAACGTCTGGAAAACCTCAGCTGAAAGGATAAGAAAATTTGGAAATGGTGGACTTGTATTTCTATCTTCATCAGAAACAAAAGAAAGACTGGAAAACTATGTTGAATTCCTGAATAAAAACGGTATAAAAGCTGTTTCCTATGAAAATATTATGGAAAATATTGAAAAATTTAGATCTGGCGAAGTTCAGGTTGTAGTAGGTTTTGCAAGCTATAGAAACCCAATAGCAAGGGGTCTTGATCTTCCTGATGTTATCAGATATGCACTATTTGTTGGCGTTCCGAAACTACAGTTTAATATAAAGTTTGAAGAAGAGTTTATACATCTATATTATTTTATGCTCACCCTTACGCCCTTCCTTATTAAAAAAAAGCTGATAGAAACGGAAGAGGTAAAACAGCTTTATGAGTATATAAACTTTCTCAAGATTTATGCTTTTATACCTGAAGAAAAGTTAGACAGGGAAAAAGCAGAAAAATTAAGGGAAATCCAGCTATATGTAAAAAGGATTGTTGAAAAGCCTGATATATTTAATCAGATTAAAGAATCTCCCGAGATAACACTTAAAAAAACGGATAAAGGTTTTATACTTATAACAGCTGATGTTACAGGTTATATACAGGCATCTGGAAGAACATCAAGGCTTTATGCAGGCGGACTTACAAAAGGACTTGCCTATACACTCGTTGATGATGATAAAGCTTTCTACTCCCTTCAAAAAAAGGTAAGATGGTTCAGTGAAGATATTCAGTTCAAACCGGCTGATCAAGTAAATCTTGAAAAACTATTTAAAGAGATAGATCGGGACAGAGAAAATGTAAGAAATGTTCTCTCAGGAAAGATTATTGTTGAAGAGAAAAAATCTTTTAAAACGACCGTTGTTATTGTTGAGTCTCCTAATAAAGCAAGAACAATAGCAAACTTTTTTGGAAAACCCCTTAGAAGAAAGATTAAAGGCGTTGATGCATACGAGATAGCAATAGGAGACAAATTCTTAACAGTTATTGCAAGCAAAGGTCATATTTTTGATCTAAATAAAGAAGAAGGATATTTTGGGGTAAGAAAGGACAGCCATTTCATACCTGTTTTTGAACCGATAGATAAAAGCAGAAAAGATATTATAGAAGGAATAAGAGAACTTGATCTTGAAGTAGAAGAGGTTTTTATAGCAACAGATCCTGATACAGAAGGTGAAAAAATAAGCTTTGATCTATATCTGATGACAAGACCATACAATTTTGACGTAAAAAGAGCAGAATTTCATGAGGTAACAAAAAAAGCGTTTTTAGAAGCCGTGGAAAATTACAGAAAAATTGATAAAAATCTTGTAAAAGCCCAACTTTTAAGAAGAATATCAGATAGATGGATAGGTTTCACTATCTCACAGTTTGTACAGGAAAAATTACACAGACACTTTTTATCAGCAGGTAGGGTTCAGACACCAGTACTTGAATGGATTATAAATAGAACAGATCAGGCTAAACAAAAGATATCAGTAGTAAGGGTATTTATTGACAGCATTCCCATTGAGTTCAGATTTGACGATAGGGAAAAGGCAAAATGGTTTTACCGTAATGTTCAGTTTGTTTTAATCTCTCAAAAAGAAAAGATAAAAGAAAAGGTTTTCATAAAACCTTTTTCAACAGACACAATGCTTTCTGCCTCAGCAAAGGAACTTGGTTTGTCTCCTCAAAAAACCATGGGTCTTGCACAGGATCTTTTCGAAGCAGGTCTTATAACATATCACAGAACAGACAGTATAAGGGTTTCTGAGGCAGGGATATACATTGCAAAGGAATATATAGAGGAAAATTTTGGTAAAGAGTATTTAAAGGTTAGAACATTTTCAGCATCAAAAGGAGCCCATGAGTGTATAAGACCTACAAAGCCTGTTGATGCTGATGAACTAAGATCTATGATGTACACCATGGGACTTCAGGGAATAACAAAAGACCATATAAAACTTTATGACATTATTTTTAGAAGATTTATAGCATCCCAGATGATAGAATCTATTGTTGAGAAGAGAGTATATAAGATAAAAGCTTTTGATGAAGAGGTTGAGATTGGTTTTACAACAGACATCATCCAGCACGGTTGCGATCTTGTTCTTAAGATTCATACATACAAAATTCCCGAAGGGAAGATAGATATAAAAAATAAAAGCTACCATCTTTTACCAAAGGTTTCTTATTACACGTTCAGTGAGATCATACAGGATATGAAAGAAAAAGGTATAGGAAGACCTTCAACCTATGCTGTTACTGTACAGAAATTGCTTGATAGGCATTACATAATTGAGAGAAGAGGATACCTTTTCCCAACAAAACTTGGAAGGAAAGTGATGGAAATTATAAAAAGTAGAGAGGATATCTATAGGTTTGTAAATGAAAGTTATACAAAAGAACTTGAAAGTATAATGGACAGAATAGAAGAAGGTAAAACAGATTATGAAAAGGAACTTGAAAAACTGTTTGCAGAACTTGAGGAGAGAGATCTCTTTATTACAGTCAGATTAGATAAATTCACTTACGAAGAGTAATCAGGTTTTAAACTCTTCAAGAATCTTATTTAGATTTTCTATAAGCCTGTATAAATGTTCTGTTGCTGTTGCTATTTCTTCAACACTTCTTGTATTTGCACCTGATATCTCATTGATCCTTTCTATATCGCCAATAATTTCCTCTATCTCGGACACTATAGACCTTACACTTACAGAAGCATCTTCAGCCATTTTTACAGTTTGATCCATAACAGATGTAACCTCGTTAACATCTCTCTCAACGTGAGAAGAAGATTCTGTAAGCCTTTTTATATTATCTGCATTAAATGATATCTTCTCAGTTATAACATTTATCTCATTTATAAGTTCAGATATTGTCTCCGTTATACTGTCAACATACTCCCTTGATTTTTCTGCAAGGGATCTGACCTCATCAGCAACAACAGCAAAACCCCTTCCAACTTCTCCTGCTCTGGCAGCTTCTATAGCAGCATTTAATGCTAGAAGATTTGTCTGATCAGCAATATCTTCAATAAGCCTGAGAACTTCCTGAGTTTTATCTGTACTTTTCTTAAGAGTTTCAAGCTCTTTTACAATCTCAATCTCCTCTTCAGCGCTTCTTTTGACAGTAACTATCAACTCATTTATCTGATCACTTGCCTTATTGAGAACACCGTTAGCTTTCATTATTTCTTCTTTTGTCTGGTCAAGCTTACCAACAAGATTTCTTAAAGGTCCCTGAATTCCAAGAGCTTTTTCAGTTGTTTCCTTAACAATCTTTGACTCTTCCTCTGCTCTTTTTCCTATCTCAACAGCTGTTGCCGAAAGTTCTGAAGCAATTGAGGCATTTTCCTCTGCTGAGATCTTCGCCTGTTCTATAGCTTCTTTTGAGGCTTCTAAGAAATTGTTCACAGCATCTGCTATATCGTGCATTTCATCCTTAGAATCAAGGTCTATCTTTCTTGTGAAATCTTTAGTTTCCGCTATGTAATCTACATTATCTTTTATTCTTTTTATAGACCTATTGATTGAACGCTGTATAAAAAATCCCATCATCAGTATAGACGTTATAATAACAACCGAAAAAAATGTCTGCACGATAAGACTCTTAAATACTCTCTCTTTTGCCTTATATATATCACTTGTGAGCCTGTTAGACATATAGTCCTCAACCTTCTTCATTAAATTTATCTTTTTCGTTATAGTATCAAACCAGTAAGAAGGATCTATATCAAAACCTCCAGCCGAGGCTTTTTCAAGTGCCGTATTTTCCATTCTTTCGACTTCTTTAATAGCTTTACCCACAACTGTTTTTTTATAAAAATTCAGAAAATCTTCTGTTGAAAGCATTTTAAAACCTGTAAGGAAAGCTTTCTGCTCGGACAGAAGGGATAAGAATCTTTGATAAAGATAATCATTAAAAGAATTTCTTGCAAATACAGCAGATAATACAGCCCTTTCTATACCCATTCTCTCTTTAGCAAGTAAGAAATTAACATAGGCAGCAAGTTCTCTTGTTATCTTTGCATCTGAGCTGAACTTTGCTATGGATCCTATAGCATGAAGGAGCTTGCTGTTTATATCTGTATATAGCTTCAGGGCTTCTCTTAATGATATACTAAAATTATCAACTTCCTTTCTTATTTCTGGAATTGTATCGAGTTTTTCAAGGAAAACATTTATTTCCATTCTGAGACTATCTGGAAGCTGAGAATAGTCTAACTTTTTTATATAGTTTTTTAGCTCATCAACCTTTTTATCCGTTAATCTTCTCTGATTTAAGAGCTCTGTCCTGAACTCTTTTCCCCCGCTGCCCAGAAAACCTGCAGTTCTTCCTCTTTCTTTCTGAACCTCGTGAACAACAGATGAAAGTTTAACTGAAAGATTAACAGCCTGCTCCAGCGATCTTTCTTCATTATATTTGATGTAATTATTCTTGAAAATAAATCCAGAATAAAGAATTATAACTACTGCGGGAACAAGGGACAATATGAGTAATTTAGTTTTGATAGTTAGATTAGAAAAAAAATACATTTGAGCCTCCTTAAAAACGGCAGATAGGACAGTCTTGATATAGATTTTCGTCCTTGAATTAAATAAACTTTAGTGAGAGGGGGGGGATTCAATCCCCCTTTTTATTTAGTAGAGTCTGAAATGCCTTTTAAGAAACTTATTCCATGTTTCTGGAAGTTTATCTATCTCTTCCTGTGCTATTTTTCTTACTTTTTCCTCAATACCTTTTATATCCCTGCTAATTCTTAATTTAACATCACATACCTGTGGCTCTGTAATAGGCTTTCCTATCTGACTTACAAGATAACAGTAGGTTTCATCTATTTCTTCAATCTCAGAAACTATTCTTTCAGCCATATCCATAGCCGCGGTGTTGTATATCTTTCCTATATGTGAAACTGGATTTTTTCCTGCAGCAGCTTCAAGACTCATAGGTCTATAAGGTGTTATAAGACCATTAACCCTGTTTCCTCTTCCAACCTGACCGTCATCTCCTGCTTCAGCAGAAGTACCAGTTACGGTTATGTAAACTGATTCACTATCTGGATCGTCTGCTGTATTTACAAATATATCAACAGTTCTGTCTGTAAGTTTTTTAGCAAGAGAGTAAGCATAATTAGTAACAATTTCTTTCTTTTCAATATAATCGTTTACATCTTTTACAAATCTGTCAACAAAAGCCATTGCTATAGTTATTTTTATATAATCATTATTTCTGACGCCCATTATTTTTATATCTTCCCCTACATAAGGATGATCCTTTTTGAATTCTTTACTGTTCAGTGCTCTTTCAAGTTCATAAACTATAGTCTCTATATCATTAAAAGGTGCATAACCAACTCCAAAAGACGTATCATTTGCAAGGGGAATCTCTCCTTTTATCTGAAACCTTTCAAAAAGTTCCACAAGATCTTTACTTCCAGGTTTGAGCTTTGGATGTATTATTATATGATTTGATATATCTATATTTGGTATATTCTCTTTTAGCCAGTTATGTGCAGTCTCAATAGCAAGCTCTTCCACAGGAAGTCTCTTCCCGTTCAACTCATTAATAGCTCTGCCTGTAAGATAAACTTCTATTGGAGCTACCATATGCCCTCCGCCAAATTGAGGATTAGCTATACCGCCTATCAACAGTGCTTTATCGACATTGTGATGCATTATCGCTCCGCACTCTTCCCTATAAAGCTGAGATAATGCTATTGAAAGCTCTTCAGCAAGAGCATCGCATATAGTATCAGGATGTCCGATACCCTTTCTTTCAACAATTTCAACAGGAAGATCAGAAACTTTTGGAAATTCAAGGGTCCCAACAGCGATTTTTGCCAATTTAAAACCTCCAGATGAATTTTTAAGAGAAGATATTAGAATAATATATTTTTTTAATGTTTACAACTTATTATGAATGTTTTATAATATTAGTCTTGATCCTTGATTTTTAATTCCAATTGGGATAAATTATTTAACCGCTTAAGAAAAAAAGGAGGTTTTCATGGCTCATACTCGTTCAGCAAAAAAAAGAATAAGACAGGCAGAAAAAAGAAGGCTTCTAAACAGGTATCATATATCAAGAATGAAAACAGCTATAAAAAGAATAAATGAAGCCATCAAAAACAAAGATCTGGAAACAGCTGAGAAACTTCTCCCTATTGCTCAGAAACTTGCATACAGAGCGGCTGCAAAAGGAGCGATTCACAAAAACGAAGCAGCAAGAAGGGTATCAAGGATATACAAAAAGGTTAATGCCGCTAAGGCTTCTGCCTCAAAATAAAAAGTTACGGCGGTGTAGCTCAGCTGGTTAGAGCACGCGGCTCATATCCGCGGAGTCGCAGGTTCGAGTCCTGCCACCGCCATTTAAATAAACATTAATGGCGGTTTTCCGCCCACTGCCTTGATTGAGAAAAAATTCTTAGAAGCTGTAAAAAAATACAGTCTTATTTCTGAAGGAGACAATATTCTTATTGCCTTTTCAGGCGGTATTGATTCCACGGTTCTAACATATCTATTAATAAAGTTCAAAGACTATCTGAAAATATCTGATATTTATCTTGCTCATCTAAACCATTCTCTAAGGAAAGAGTCAGATCAGGATCAAAAATTTTGCGAAGAGTTTGCTTCAAAATATAAATTAAAAATTTTTACAAAAAAAGTGGATATAAAATCAGCTGCAAAAAGAGAAGGTAAATCTATAGAACAGAAAGCAAGAGAAGAAAGGTACAGCTTTTTCCATCAGATTATGAAAGAAAACAATATAAACAAACTTGCTACAGGACATCATCTTTCTGATCTTGTAGAAACAATGATAATGTGGTTTATTCAGGGAAATAGAAAAGGAATAAAAGGATTTAAACCTAAAGATAACAGTATTGTAAGACCTCTTTATCTGATTGACAAAAATGATATACAAAAATATGCTAAAGAAAAAAATATAGAGTATAGAGTGGACATAACAAATTTTGAGACAGATTTTCTCAGAAATAAGATAAGACATCATGTTATACCTGAGATAAAAAAAATAAACCCATCTCTTGAAATATCTTTACTAATACTTTCTTATTTTCTTTCTTTAGACGATGCTTACCTTGATAAAAAAGCTGAAGAAATTTCACAAAAATTTCCCAAGGATAAAGTAAAATTAGACGATATCTTATCCTATGATAAAGCATTAATTTACAGGTTTCTGCAGAAATGGATCTATGAAAAAACTGGAACCTATCCATCCTACAGGCAGATAATGGATATTATGGAAATGATAGAGAAAAGAGGAGGTACAAAAGCAATAGATCTCACTGCCAATTATACTTTGATAAGAAGATACAGTACGCTTTATCTGGAAAAAAGGAAGAAAAAGATAGAACCCTACCAGTATAGAATAAAGGTGGGAGAAAAAATCTACATTAAAGAGGCTGATCTTTATATAAAATCTTATATTGAAACAGAATATACATTAGATAAATTAAAAGATGAAAAGAAAAAAGTCTGTTTTCAGATAGATAATATGGAAGACGCTGTCTTCATTATAAGAAACAGAAGAAGAGGAGACAGATTTAAACCCTTTGGCAGAAAAAAAGAAAAAAAACTTAAGGATGTTATGATAGACTTAAAAATACCTTCAGATATGAGGGAAAACATACCGCTGGTTGTTTTTGGGAATAAAATATTGTGGATTGCAGGATATAAAAGATCGGCATATTTTCCTGTAACTGGAGAAGGTAAAAAGCTAATATGTTTTGAATTAGAGGAGGTATAGATGCAGTTTTCTAAAAGCCTTTTAATTTGGTTTTTAATAGGGGCTTTAATGATATTTGCCTTTAATATGTTCAGTGCAAAACCTTCATTTGAACATAAAGTTTCATTTACTGAGTTTGTTGAGATGGTAAATGAAGGGAAGATAAAGGAAGCTACCGTTAAAGGTGAAGAGATAGTTGCTATTTCAGAGAACGGAAAGAAGATAGAAACAGTTATACCTGAAGGTTACGACAAGATATACGATATCCTTTCTGAAAATAATGTCCAGATAACTGTTGTTCCGCAGGAGAAAAGTGGTTGGCTGGCAACATTACTAATATCATGGCTTCCAATTCTCCTATTTATAGGTTTATGGATATTTATGATGAGACAGATGTCTGGAGGAAGTAATAGAGCTTTTTCATTTGCAAAATCCAAGGCAAAAGTTTATCTGGAAGAAAAGCCCAATGTAAAACTTGACGATGTTGCTGGTATGGACGAAGTAAAAGAGGAAGTAAAAGAGCTTATAGACTATCTTAAAGAACCTCAAAGATTCCAAAAGTTGGGAGGAAGAGCACCAAAAGGGATACTTTTATATGGTGATCCTGGTGTAGGAAAAACATTACTTGCTAAGGCGATAGCAGGAGAGGCAAACGTACCGTTCATATCTATATCTGGCTCAGATTTTGTGGAAATGTTCGTTGGTGTAGGAGCTGCAAGGGTAAGAGATCTTTTTGAAACAGCAAAAAAACATGCTCCATGCTTAGTATTTATAGATGAGATAGATGCTGTGGGTAGAGCAAGAAGCGGCGTCGGATTTGGTGGCGGACATGACGAAAGAGAACAAACATTAAACCAGCTTCTTGTTGAACTTGATGGATTTGACTCAAGTGAAGGTATTATTGTTATAGCGGCGACAAATAGACCAGATATACTTGATCCAGCTCTTTTAAGACCAGGAAGATTTGATAGGCAGATCTCTGTTCCAAAACCTGATGTTAAAGGAAGATATGAGATACTTAAAGTTCACGTAAAAAAGAAAAATATACCCTTAGGTGACGATGTTGATCTTATGGTTATAGCAAGGGGAACACCTGGATTTTCAGGAGCTGATCTTGCAAATGTTGTTAATGAAGCAGCACTGCTTGCCGCAAGAAGAAGAAGGGAAAAGGTCGGTATGAAAGAGTTTGAAGATGCTATGGATAGAATAATGATGGGTCTTGAAAGAAAAGGAATGGCAATAACGCCAGATGAGAAAGAGAAAATAGCATACCATGAGGTCGGACATGCAATAGTAGGAATGATGTTTAAAGAGTCAGATCCTTTACATAAAGTATCTATAATACCAAGAGGAATGGCGCTCGGCGTTACAGTTAACCTTCCTGAAGAAGACAGACATCTATACTCAAAAAAAGATTTAATGGCAAGACTTCACCAGCTTTTCGGTGGAAGAGCTGCGGAAGAAGTATTTTACGGAAAAGATGGGATAACAACAGGGGCTGAGAACGATCTAATGAGAGCAACGGAGCTTGCATACAGGATAGTAGCATCATGGGGAATGACGGATGAACTTGGACCTATACATGTTTCAACGACAAAAAACAATCCATTTACCCCTTCACAGGGACCGGAAATAAGCGAGGAAACTGCAAGAAAAATAGACGAACAGGTAAGCAAACTATTGAGAGAGTCTTATGAAAGGGCAAAACAGATTATTGAAAACTACAAGGATGCTGTCACAGCTGTTGTTGAACTTCTTATTGATAAAGAGACAATAACCTGTGAGGAGATGCTTTCTATACTTGAGAAATATGGAGTGCCTGTTGTAAATAGATGTAGAAAATCCGTAGTTGAGGTGATTTCTGATTCTTCAGCTCCTGAAGTTCCTGCAGGACAGGTGGATTAGAATGATAGATACCCATGCACATCTTGATATGTTAGATTCAGAAGAAGATATTTTAGAAAGCGTTGAGAAGTTAGACTGTATAATTACTATAGGCTGTGATAGGGAGGAGATATACAGAGCTGTTGATTTAGCGAACAGATTTGATAATGTCTATGCTTCTGTGGGCTTTCATCCCTATGATATAAAAGATATCACTGAAAACGATTTAGAAAAACTCAAGCAACTGGCTGAAAAAAATAAAAAAGTTGTAGCTATAGGAGAAACTGGTTTAGATTTTTATAGAAATATTACGCCAAAAAACGACCAGATATATTTCTTTGAGAAACATATACAGCTTTCAAAAGAACTTGAACTTCCTTTAGTAATACATTCAAGATCTGCGGAAAGAGAAACCATAAAAATTTTAGAAAAATACTATCCATACCCGGCGTCCGGTGTAATGCACTGTTTTGGCGGAAGTATTGATATGATGAAAGTGTGCGTAGATATGGGTTTTTACATATCTTTTGCAGGAAATGTGACATATCCAAAAGCTGACAACTTAAGGAAAGTTCTGATCAGTACGCCAACTGACAGACTATTACTTGAAACAGATAGCCCCTTTTTGTCTCCACAGAAAAAGAGAGGAAAGCCAAATAAACCAACCCACATATATTATACACTTGAATTTGTTTCTACCCTGCTTGAAATTACAGCACAACAGCTTGAGGATATAACCGATATGAACGCAAAAAAATTATTTAAAATAAGAGAATATCAGAATATAACTACTGATAAAATATTAGAATAAATTATAAGAAATAACGGGAGAAGATGATAATAGGCAGTATCGTTTTTGATATTTATATACCTTACGCAGGCTCGCTAAAAGAAAAAAGAATGGTAGTTAGATCCGTTAAGGAAAAGCTAAAGTCAAAATTTAATGTGTCAGTTTCAGAAATAGGAGATCTTGATAAATGGCAGTACGCACAGGTTGCCGTTGTTACAGTTGCTCCCGATAAAAAGCAGGTGGAAAAGGTAATACAGAATATTATAAATTTTGTGGAAAACAACTATCCCGACATACATATAAATGTTTACAAGGAGCTGATATGAAAAGATCCCACAGAATGGAAAAAGTAAATAACGAGCTTAAGAGAGCCTTGAGTGAGATATTCTTAACAGAAATTCCTGTTCAACAGGACAATATTGTTACAGTTTTAAAAGTTGAAGCAACATCTGATCTAAATGAGGCTAAGGTTTATGTATCAGCCTTAAAAAATGGTAATGATGTTGTTGAACAACTTAATCAGAAAAGTGGTTATATACGACATCTTGTTGGGAATAAAATTAAAATAAGAAAAGTCCCAAAATTTAGGTTCATTCTTGCAGAAGATCTACCTATAATTGTTTAGAGGAGGGCTGTTTTGAAAAAAAAGGTAGCTGTTGGTATTATTTTAGTTCTTTTAATAATCTATCTGATATCATTCTTTTCATACAGAACTACTCCTAAGATAGCTATTATTGAGATACATGGAGTTATATCAGACTTCTATACACATATCCAGAATATAGAGTCAGCAGAATCTGACGATTCTATAAAAGCTGTTGTTCTTTCTGTTGACAGTCCAGGAGGAACTGTAGGAGCCGCACAGGAGATATACAGAGCATTAGAAAAATTAAGGGCAAAAAAACCTGTTGTTGTTTCAATGGGAAATGTTGCTGCCTCTGGAGGATATTATATAAGTGCACCAGGATCTGTTATATATGCAAACCCTGGAACAATAACTGGAAGTATAGGTGTTATCATACAGCATATGGATCTTTCGAGAATTCTTGATAAGTTAGGTATTAAAGTTGAGAATATAAAAAGCGGTAAGTATAAAGATATACTATATCCAAATAAAAGTCTCTCTCCAGAACAGAAACGACTTATAGAAGACACAATAAAAGACGTATATGATCAATTTCTTGACGCTATTGTTAGATACAGACCTATAACGAAGGAACAGCTCAGACCCTATGCCGATGGAAGAATATTCAGTGGAAGACAGGCACAAAAGATAAAGTTGGTTGACAAACTTGGAAATATTCAGGATGCTGTTAACGAGGCAAGAAAACTGGCAGGTCTGGAGGATAGACATGTTATTATTGTGAAGTTAGGAAAAAGAAAAAATATTCTTGAAAAATTACTAAACTCCGAAATGGAAAGTATAATAACTAAATCAGGGATTTATTATATGCTTTCATTCTGATAATAATCATAACTGTTAGACCCACAGTTGTATAAAATTATAAAAACATCAATCGGAGGTTTTAAGATGCAGTCAACAGTTAATTTCACAGTAACCGAAACAGCCGCTAATGAAATTAAAAAGATAGCTGACGAACAGGGAATAGAGAATCCTATTCTGAGAGTAAGAGTTGTGCCGGGTGGATGCTCAGGATTTCAGTATGCTATGGGATTTGATGAAGAGATAACTGAAAATGATAAGATCGTTCAGCTTGAAAATGGCGTAAAAATAGCTATTGATGAGTTCAGTGCTCCATACATTGGAGGAGCTGTTTTAGACTACGTCCAGGATTTTATGGGCGGAGGTTTTACTATAAAGAATCCAAACGCAGCAAACTCCTGCGGTTGTGGCAGTTCATTTTCCTGTTAAATATAAAAAGGGGTTTTCCCCTTTTTATACTTTTTTTTCGCTCTCACACTCATCGTAAACAGGACAGCTTGCACATTTACCTTTCTGGATATCCTTTTTAAACTTTTTATAAAGGTAAAATATAGAACCTCCAACAATTAAAGAAATTATAACAATATCTGCTAAGCTCATAATATCACCAGTTTTTTAATCTTAAACTAATACCTTATCTCATTTTTGTGTATAACAAAAATCAGTTTTGGTCAGATTTCTTGATAAAATAATATAAAAGAACGGAGGAAAGCAATGTATCTTTGGATAAAAGCTTTGCATATTATGTCTGTTATATCATGGTTTGCAGTACTGTTCTACCTTCCAAGACTTTTTGTCTATCACGCTGAAAACAGAGATAAAAAAGAGTTTGTATCTGTTGTTAAGATAATGGAGTACAAACTGCATAAATATATAGGTATCCCAGCTTTTTGGGGAACAGTTATAACTGGAATCTTACTTATTATATTAAATCCTCATGTATTTAAATCAGGAGGCTGGCTCCATGCCAAACTAATTTTCGTTTCCTTTCTGATACTCTATTATATTTATACAGCCTTTTTAAGAAAAAAGCTTGAAGCTGACCAGTGTGAAAAATCAGGAAAATTCTTCAGAATGTATAACGAAATTCCTACAATACTGATGATTATAATAGTATCCCTTGCAGTTGTAAAACCGTTTTAAAGGAAAGATATGTTAGAAAAACTTTATTTAAGAAGAAAGTTAGAACAGTTCTTGATGGAGGATATCGGTCACTCTGACATAACTACGGAAGGACTCGGTGTAGATAAAAATGTAAGTGCTTCTATAATCGCAAAAGAAGAAGGAATAATAGCTGGTACTGAATTTGCAAAAGAGGTCTTTAAGATTTTAGACGAAAAAATAAAATTTCCATTTTGTATAAAAGACGGAACATATGTGAACAGGGGAGATGAGATACTTAATCTGGAAGGTTCGGCCTGTTCTATCCTTAAAGGTGAAAGGGTTGCTTTAAATATACTTCAAAGACTTTCCGGTATAGCAACAACAACATCCAGATTTGTTGAAAAGATAAAAGGACTTAAAACAAAGATACTTGATACAAGAAAAACAACACCAGGATTTAGAGCTTTTGAAAAATATGCTGTTACCGTTGGCGGAGGATTAAATCACAGGTTCGCTTTATATGATATGGTCATGATAAAAGACAACCATATAGCAGTTTCAGGAGGTATAAAAGAAGCTGTTGAAAGGATTAAAAGAAATGTATCTCCTATGGTAAAAATTGAAGTAGAAGTGTCAGATCTTGATCAGCTCATAGAAGCAGTTTCTCTAAATGTAGATATTATTATGCTTGATAATATGAGTTTAGATATGCTCAAGGAAGCCGTACACATTGTAAACGGAAGAGTTCTACTGGAAGCATCAGGAAATATAACACTGGATAATGTAAAGGAAGTGGCTCTTACAGGTGTAGATTTTATTTCATCTGGATCAATAATACATTCAAGTAAATGGCTTGATTTAAGTCTAAAAATACAAAATATAGAGCAGGAGGAAATTAGATGAAAAGAAGTTTTAAAATCGCTGTTTTACCAGGTGACGGAATTGGACCTGAGATTATGGAGGCAGCTATTGAAGTATTGAACGCCATTTCCAAAAAGTACGATCTACAGTTTGAGTTTAAAGAAGGTCTTATAGGTGGAGCTGCTATTGATGCAACAGGCGATCCATTACCTGAAGAAACATTAAAAACAGCAAAAGAGAGTGATGCTGTTTTACTGGCTGCCGTAGGTGGCGAAAAATGGGATAACCTTCCAACAGACAAAAGACCAGAAAAAGGTCTTTTAAGAATAAGAAAAGAGCTTGAACTTTTTGCTAATCTTAGACCAGGAAAAGCATATACAGCTCTTCTTGACTCTTCACCGTTAAAAGAAACTCTTATAAAGGGTGTTGATCTTGTTGTTATAAGAGAGCTTACAGGAGGAATATATTTTGGGGAACCAAGAGGCATAGAGGAAAGAAAAAGAGAAAAAGTTGGATTTAACACAATGATCTATTATGAACATGAGATCAAAAGAATAGCAAAGCTCGCTTTTGAAATAGCAAGAGGGAGAAGGAAAAAAGTAACAAGCGTTGATAAAGCAAATGTTCTGGAGGTTAGTGCTCTCTGGAGAGATATAGTAACAGAAACTCATGCAGACTATCAGGATATTGAACTTGAACATATGTATGTTGACAACTGTGCTATGCAGCTTGTTAGAAGACCAAGAGATTTTGACGTTATAGTAACTGGAAATCTGTTTGGAGATATACTATCAGACGAGGCAGGTGCTCTCACCGGAAGTCTCGGAATGCTTCCTTCAGCAAGCATAGGTGAAAGATATGCACTTTACGAACCTGTTCACGGTTCAGCACCAGATATAGCTGGTCAAGGAATTGCAAACCCAATAGCTATGATACTATCAGCAGCAATGATGCTTGATATAACATGTAAAGTTCCCCAAGCAGCAAGAGATATAGAAAATGCTGTTGAACAAGTTTTGAACCAAGGTTACAGAACGGGAGATATATGGTCTCCTGGAACTAAAAAAGTAAATACCAGGGAGATGACAGAGGCTATAATTGATTTTATATAAACAATATAATGTTAAAATTAATAAAAAACAGGAGAGGGGTACCGACTATTTTATGGATAGGGATTGTGCTGATATTTGTAAAGCTGTCTTATGGGATTGAACCTATACAACCAATACCTATAAGGATTGATTACAACAGAGACAAAGCAGAACTGGGGAAAATATTATTTCATGATCCTGTACTGTCAAGGGACAGATCTGTTTCCTGTGCATCCTGTCATGATGTTTATGAAAAATGGGGAACAGATCATAGAAAGGCATCTGTAGGCATTGGAGGAAAAGTTGGAAATGTAAATGCTCCAACTGTGTTCAACACATTTTTCAACTTCCGACAGTTCTGGAATGGAAGAGCAAAAAATCTCAAAGAACAGGTTGAGGGTCCTATACATAACCCGATAGAGATGGGAATGAGTAAGAGAGCTGTTGAGAAAAGGTTAAATAGTATCCCATTCTACAGAAAAATATTCAAAAAAGTTTACGGTGTTGAAAGGATAACTTTTGATCTTGTTATAGATGCGATAGTAGAATTTGAGAAGGCATTAATAACGCCAAACAGTAAATTTGATAGATACCTAAGAGGCGAGTTGAAACTATCAAAAGAAGAAAAAGAAGGATACATGCTCTTTAAAAAATTCGGGTGCATAACATGTCATAATGGGATAAATGTTGGAGGAAACTCATTCCAGAAAATAGGAGCCATAAAACCATTTCCATGGAATCCAGAAAATCCTGACAGATACAGGTTAACAAAAAGGGAGTTTGACAAAAACAGATATAAAGTTCCCTCTTTAAGGAATATAGAGTGTACATACCCGTACTTTCATGATGGAAGCATACCAACTCTTGAGGAAGCTATAAGAACTATGGCTTACCATAATCTTGGTTTTAAACTTTCAGAAGAGGAGGTAAGAAAGATAGTAGCATTTCTAAAAACCTTAACAGGAGAGCTTCCTGAGATTCTTAAAAAAGATCTCAAGGACAGGAAATGAGAAAAGTCTATATAACGATACTGTTTGCTATTCTATTCAGTCTGAGTATTGTCTTTTTTAATAATTTCACAAGAAGATACGTTGAAAAAACAGCTTTTACACTCAGTCTTATAAAGGATATAGAATCGCTTGAATATCAGCTGAACAATGAGATACTGAAAAATAGTTTTATGCTCTATTACAATCACGATATTACACACGAACTTATTGAAGATATATACAGAAAGATAGAAAAACTGAAAAATGGATATCTGACAAGAGATCAGTACAGTGAGACATACAAGTACCTACTTGCTTTTGAAAATGCATTTAAAGAAAAAGAAGAGTACATACATGATTTTGAAACTATAAACTCAATTATAAAGAATACACAAACATTCATACCATCACTTGTTCTAAGGTATATAGAAATAGCACAAAACAAGAATAATGAATATTTCTACCTGATATCAAGTATAGCATCATCAATATACCTTGCAAAAAACAGTCTTGATGAAGACTTCATTGCAGATCTTGAAGAAAAAATCAAAAGTCTGGAGAGTTTTAAATTTCATGATCCTAAACTAAATGAGTTTAATGAGGTGTATCTTTCACATATAAGGGTTTTTATAGAAAATTTCACAAAATATCAGTACATACTTGATTATATATTAAATAAAAAAAAGGATATATACTTTTTATCTGAAACCAAAAAAACATTTATAAACAGCTCAAAGGAAGAAACAAAATTTATAACGGTCTTCTCAACGCTTTTAAGTATAATATTCTTAGTAGGACTTGCCGTTGTTGCGTACCTTATGATATCACTTGACAGAAAAAATATAACGCTATTAAAGCTTAAGAAAAACCTTGAAAAAGCGTTAACAACAGACGAACTCACAGGTCTCCCAAACAGACTTGCATTTAATATAGACAAGAAAATATCAAAAAACCCAGCTTTTATACTTATTAATATAGACAATTTTAAGCAGATAAATGACTTTTACGGAACTGATACAGGCGATTTTATCCTTGTTAAAGTAGGAGAAATAATATCAAAATTTATAAAAGAAAAGAATATAAAAGGCACAGTTTACAGAATAGGTGCGGACGATTTTGGAATACTTATTGAAGATAACACAGAAAATGTTGAACATATAACAAAACAACTTTTAACCAGAATTGAAAAATATAGATTTAAACTTGCAGATATTGATCTGTTTATAAACGTCTCTGCAGGTATATCCACAGAGAGACCTCTATTTGAAAAAGCAGATATGGCTTTAAAAAGAATCAAACTACTGAAAAAAAAGTATCTGGTTTACAATGAAGATCTTGATCTTGCGAAAGATATAGGACACAACCTTAAAATTCTATCCATTATAAAAGATGCTGTTGAGAATGATAGGATATCTTTTGTCTTTCAGCCTATAAAGTCAGTTGAGAACAGTAATGTTGATAAGTATGAAATACTCGTTAGAATAAAAGATAAAGAGGGTAATCTTATAGAACCTAACACTTTTATTCCCATTGCTAAAGAAAGCGGTTACTATGGTTATATAACAAGAGCCGTTTTAGAGAGAGCACTAAAACTTATTGAGAAGTATCCGTACAGATTTTCAATAAATCTTTCAATAGAGGATATAATTGATCCTGATACAAGGGATTTTATATTCGAGAAGATAATAACAAAAAGAGAACTTGCAGAAAGATTAACGCTTGAGATACTTGAAAGTGAAAGTGCAGGAAATTATGAAGACAGTCATGAGTTTGTTAAGAAGGTAAAGATGTGTGGAGTACAGATAGCCATTGACGATTTTGGAAGCGGATATTCCAACTTTTCCCATGTTCTTAATCTCGAACCTGATTATATAAAGATAGATTCATCTCTAATTAAAAATATAGACAAGGATATATATTCCCAGATTGTTGTATCGACAATAATAACTTTCGCCTCAAAACTTGGAATAAAAACAATAGCAGAGTTCGTTCATAATGAAAGCATATACGAGATAGTAAGAGATATTGGCGTGGATTACGTTCAGGGGTATTACATAGGAAAGCCTGTAGACAAATTACCATAAAGGTTTATATTACAGTATAATTAATTATCAAAAATAGCATGGAGTGACTGACTTGGGGAATTATATAAGATTCAATCAGTACTTGAAAGAAAAATACGGCGGTAGAATTCAAAAAATATCAATTGATGCAGGATTTACATGTCCAAACAGAGACGGTTTCAAGGGACATGGAGGATGCACATTCTGCAATAACGCTTCTTTCAGTCCATATGCAATGTCTAAGGAAACAGTAGAAGACCAGATAGAAAAATCTATAGATTTTTATAAAAAGAGATTTAAGAATATAAAAGGCTTCATAGCTTATTTTCAGGCTTTTTCAAACACATACGCACCTGTTAATAAATTAAAAGAGATATACGATAGGGCTATGGAATATGACGAAATAATAGGTATGTCTATAGGAACAAGACCTGATGTAGCACCTGATGAAGCTCTTGACCTTATAGCTACATATACAGCGTTCAAACCTGAAATCTGGATTGAGTACGGCCTTCAAACAGCAAATATAAAAACATTAAGAGAGATTAATAGGGGTCACGGAGTTTCTGAATTTGTTGATGCAGTTATAAGAACAAAAAAAAGAGCTGGTATAAAAGTTTGTGCTCATATGATAGTAGGTCTTCCAGGAGACACATTTGAAGATTATGTTGAAACTGCAAAACTCATAGCAGCCTTAGGTATAGATGGTATAAAGATACATCCTTTACATGTAGTAAAACATACAGTTATGGAAAAACAGTTTTACAGAGGACAGATTAAAACACTTTCACTGGAAGAATATGCTGATATTGTTGCTTATCTTTTAGATATACTACCTGACAATATTATTGTTCACAGGCTTACCGGAGAAGCAACTGAAGATGAGCTTATATCCCCTGACTGGTGTACATCTAAAAGAAAAATGGAAGTTTTAAACGCGATTGACGAAGCGATAAAAAGAAGACAGTCTATAATGACCTCCTCCAAACTTTAAGTGAAAAGAAGCAGATTTTAGTAAACTTTTCCTGAAAATCAACGAAAATGTAATCAAAACTATCTTAAGGCAAAAATTATGGAAAAGATACTAACTATAGAGATTTATAAATCTGGCGGTTTATACAGAGCAACATCTCCTGATGAAAAGAATCTTCAGGGAATAGGAAAGACAAAAAAAGAAGCTATTAAAAATTTTTTAGAGATAGCTAAAATTTACGGATCTTCCGAAATATCATCTGTTAAAGTTTTATTCGTTAAAGAAACTTTGAAGATTTAAGCGGAGAGGGAGGGATTCGAACCCTCGGAAGCGGGGATACCGCTTCAACTCCTTAGCAGGGAGCCGCCTTCGACCGCTCGGCCACCTCTCCAAAGAGCAGAGTATATTATATCCTAATTGAGCTTTTTTTCAAATTATCATAGAACAAAAAACAGAAAAATAAATCCAAGAATTATTCTGTAAATCCCAAAAGGTATAAAACTGTATCTTGAAACAAATCCAATAAATAGCTTTATAGCCAACACAGCAAATATAAAGGCTGTTATAAAACCTATCAGCATAGTTAACCAGTTGTCAGTATGAAAATTATTATAATTTTTCATTATATCGTAAGATGTTGCCGCAAACATTGTTGGGACAGCTAAAAGAAATGAAAACTCTGCTGCTGTTTTCCTATCAAGCCCAAGTAACAAACCGCCAATAATTGTAGCTCCAGACCTTGATGTACCTGGAATCATAGCTATTGATTGAAAAACACCTATTAAAAAAGCTTTATAGTAGGGTATCTTAAGAATATCATCTATCTGGTGTTGAGATCTTTTATATAAGAATTCAACAGCTATAAATACAAAACCACCTACGATAAGCATAATGCTTACAATATAAGGGCTGAACAGACCCTTTATCAGTTTATAAAGTAAAAATCCCAGAACACCTGTAGGTATAAAGGCAACAATAAGTCTTTTCCACAGGTCAATACTATGAATCAATCTCTCTCTGTAGAGAAAAACAACGGCAAGTATAGCTCCAGACTGTATAGCAACCTCAAAAGCTTTGTGTGCTTCTGTTTGTTCTAATCCAAGAAGCTTAGACACAAGTATAAGATGACCTGTTGAAGAAATTGGGAGGAACTCAGTTAATCCTTCAACAATACCTAATATAATACTGTCTAAAATATTCAATCAGATAACTCCTAAATTTTTTTAACTATAAATCTCTTCTGAAAGTTTAAAATTAACTGCCTCTACTATATGTTTTAACATTACTATATCAGATCCTTCAAGATCAGCAATAGTCCTTGATAATTTAAGTATCCTGTGGTAACTTCTCGCTGTAAATCTGTACTTTTTTGTTGCTACTAAAAGTGCATTTTCAGCCGAACCGTCAAGTTTAACAAATTTATCAACCAGGGAAGGACTCATCTCGCTGTTAAAGTTTATCTTTGTATCTTTAAATCTCATTCTCTGTATATCAACAGCCTTCATAACCCTTTCCCTTATAAGAGAAGAGCTTTCACCTGACGACATTTTAGAAAGATCTTCAGGGTCAACAGAACTTACCCAGCAAATCATATCTATCCTGTCTATTACTGGACCTGATAATTTACCCATATATCTTTTTATGTCCCTATGGGAACATTTACATTCCCTAACTGGATCATTTCTATACCCACAGGGGCATGGATTTGCAGCCGCTATCAGCTGAAACTTTGCCGGAAATGTATAACTGCCAGAAGCTCTTGATACAGTAACAATCTTGTCTTCAATAGGCTGTCTTAAAGATTCCAGAACATTTCTCTTAAACTCGGGAAGTTCGTCCATAAAAAATGTACCATTATGTGCAAGACTTACAAGACCAGGTTTTGGTATATTTCCACCTCCTATAACTGCTACATCTGAGGTTGTGTGATGTGCCGTAACAAAAGGCCTCTCCCTTACAACAAAATCATCAAGAACTCCTGCCACACTATGTATCATCGTTGTCTCAATAGCTTCTTTAAAAGTTAAAGGAGGCATAATGGATGGAAAGGCTTTCGCCATCATTGATTTACCTGAACCTGGAGAACCTATCATCAGTATATTGTGAAATCCGGCGGCAGCTATCTCAAGAGCTCTTTTTACAGTGTATTGTCCCTTTATTTCCGAAAAATCAGGATATACAGTCTTAAAGTTAAAAATATCATTCTTACTTATCCTTACTGGATCTTTAGATATACTGCCATTTAGAAAATCAACAATCTCTTTTAGACCTTTAAATCCATATACACTAACTCCGTCAACAAGAGCACCTTCCTTTCCGTTTTCCTCAGGAAGAATAATATTTTTTATACCTTCCTCTTTTAGTTTTAAAACGATTGGTAAAGTTCCCCTTATTTTTCTCAAACTGCCGTCAAGAGCAAGCTCTCCAACAAAAGCATAATCCGAAAGAATCCTCTGAGGTATCTGTCCGGTAGATGTAAGTATCCCTACAGCGATAGGAAGATCATAAAGAGTTCCCTGCTTCAGTATGTCTGCAGGTGCCAGATTTACAATAATTTTTCTGAGGGGAAAGGATATACCTATATTATTAATAGCAGATTTTACCCTTTCTTTACTTTCCTTTACTGCTGTATCAGGAAGACCTACAGTGATAAACTGCGGAAGTCCCTGAGATATATTAACCTCAACATGAACAGTATATCCACTAACACCTACAACCCCTCCACTTTTTACAATGGAAAGCATTTAAATCCCCCTTTTTGTTAAATGATACAGCAATATATTGAATTTGAAAATAGTTAACCCTATATTTAATTTAATAAATAATTAATAAACGGTTAAATAATGGTAAATCTGTTTATTTTTTTAGCAGCATTATTTATTCTTTCCTGTGGTGGGGGTGGCGGATCCTCTGAAGGCGAACTCATAGAAGGATATTTTATAGATTCTCCAGTTGAGAATCTAAGATATAAAACATCATCAGGTGTTGAAGGGCTCACAGACAAAACAGGTAAGTTCTTTTATAGAGATGGAGATATTATAAAGTTTTATACAGGAAGTATCCTTATAGGAGAAGCTCAAGGAGATTATTTTATATCCCCCCTTGATCTATTTAAAGGATATAAAGACGATATAGCTCCAGACGATAGTATGATCAAAAAGCTTGTATCCTTTTTTCTTTATATTGATACAGATGAGAAAGATTTTGTTTTGACAGTTGATGAAAATAGATTGCCTGTTGTAGATCTGAAAAAATCATTAACAGATTGTATATTTGAAAACGATTGTCCTGATGAAATAAATAAAATTATCTCTGAAAAAGAAAACTCTGCAGGACAGCATTTAAATAACACATATACGTATATAACAGCAAAATTCATCTCTGGCTGTTATGAAGGAAGCCTCATTATAACTAACAAAACTATAGACTCCTTTTGCAATATAAATAATGAAAGTATAAAAATATTAATAGACAACAAAGGAGATATAAAAGGTTTAATAGGCGAGAATAAGATAACAGGAATATTAAAATACAAGGAAATCTCCATAGACATTCCTTCTTCATTTGGATTGTCAGAAACACTTCATGGAAAGCTTAAAAGAAATAGCTTTTCAGGAGATTTTGAGTCTGTGGGATGCGCAGGTAAGTTTTCTATCTCAAAAGTTGACGATAATAGGTGTTCAGATTTAAATAAGCAGGAAGATTTTTAAAAAATGGATTATATTAATATAGTCAGCTAAAAATTTATGGAGTTTGTCTTGAAAGTTTCCACAGATCTGAGATCTGTTTTAAACAAAATAGAGAAAGGAGAAAGGATAACTGAAGAAGAAGGGTTAGCACTATTCACAGAATCTGACCTTCTTACCTTAGGTAGATTAGCCGATCTTATAAGAAGAAGAAAACATCCTGAAAATATAGTAACATTTGTCGTTGATAGAAATATAAATTACACAAATGTATGTGTTGCAGGATGTAAGTTCTGTGCCTTTCAGACAAAGAAGGGAAGTCCGGATGCATACACACTTGATTTTGATCAGATACACCGTAAGATAGAAGAACTTATACAGTGGAATGGAACAACACTGCTAATGCAAGGAGGACTTAATCCAGATCTTAGAATTGATTTTTATGTAAACCTTTTTAAAGGTATTAAAGAGAGATTTCCGAATATTCAGATACATTCCCTCTCAGCTTCAGAGATATTCTACATATCAAAAATAGAAAAGATGAGCATAAAAGATGTCCTAAAAACTCTGCATGAAGCAGGTCTGGACAGCCTTCCAGGTGGAGGTGCCGAGATACTGTCAGACGAGATCAGGTCAAAGATATCAAGCAATAAAGTATCAACACAGATATGGCTTGAAGTCCATAGAACTGCTCACCAGTTAGGGATGAAAACTACGGCTACCATGATGTGCGGACATATAGAAAAACCTGAACACATAATAGAACATCTCTCACATATAAGAAATCTACAGGATGAATCATTAAAAGAAGGTAAAGGATACTTTACAGCATTTATTCCATGGACTTTCCAGAAAGGTGGAACAAGACTTGATCATATTGAAACTGCAACTACAGTTTATTACTTAAAAGTTTTATCAATATCAAGAATTTTCCTCGACAATTTTAAAAATATACAGACATCCCATGTTACGCAAACAATGAAAGTTGGACCTGTAGGACTTCACTTTGGCGCAAATGATCTTGGTAGCACTATGATTGAAGAAAATGTTGTTGCCTCTACAGGCTGGAAGGTTGCGTCACCAAAACCAGAAAAAATGGCCAGAATAATAAAAGATGCAGGTTTTAAACCAGCTCAGCGGGACACTTATTACAGGGTTGTTAGATATTTTAATTAAAATTCAAAAAGATACTTAACTGGTAATAAACAAGGAAAACCATACTGGCAAAAATTAGAGCATCTATTCTGTCTAAAAGACCTCCATGACCTGGAATTAAATGTGAAGAATCTTTTTCCCCAACCTGCCTTTTAATAAAACTCTCAAAAAGATCACCAATCTGTAGAAGGAAAGCCGATAAAATTATTGGAATAAAAGCATCATAAAATTGAAAGTAATAAGCTACAACACCCCCAGCCGTAACTGATCCAAAAAAACTTCCTACAGCTCCTTCCCATGTTTTTTTAGGTGATAATCTTGGAGCAAATTTGTGTTTTCCTATCGTTTTTCCAACGAAATAAGCTGCTGTATCTCCTGCCCATACAGTCGCAAAAAGAACAAAAATTAAATATCTATTAATCTCATGAAGAAGAGCTATTGATGATATAAAAAAAACAGTGTATATGAGTACAAAAACATATCCTGTAAGGTAGTTTAAATCATAAAATCTGTGGGAAAAATAAAAGCTGTACAAAAAAATAAGAAAAACAGAAAGATAAGGTGATAAAAATAAAAGCGATAAAGATACAAAAAAACCAAAAATACCAGTAACAAAAGGGTTTATTTCTTTATGCCTTTTTTCAAGAAGATGAGCAGCTTCCCACGTCCCGACAGATGATAAAACTGCTGTTACCACTTTAAAAAGCCAAACAGGAAAGTAGAGAACAGCAGAAATGGATACAGCTGCAAGAACAATAGCTGAGACCACTCTTAAAAAAAGCTCTTTCATCCAAAAACCTTTCCAAATCTTCTTTCTCTACTCTGAAAGAAATAAAGGGCTTTTAAGAACTCCTCCTCATTAAAATCGGGCCATAAAACCTCTGTAAAATACAGTTCAGTATAGGCAAGCTCCCACAACATAAAGTTTGATATTCTTTTCTCACCACTTGTTCTTATAAGGAGATCGGGATCAGGCATATCAGGAATATAGAGAAATTCTTTAAAACTTTTCTCATCTATACAATCTCGCCCAGATTTAAGTATTCTGTTAACAGCATCAATTATTTCAGCTTTTCCGCTGTAATTAAGTGCAACAACAAAGTTCAAACCATCACAATGTTCCGTCGCTTTTTCTCCTTCTTCCATACTTTCTATGATCATACCGGGAAGACCTTCTCTTCTTCCCATAAATCTTAGTTTTATATTATCCCTTTTAAGCTGGGGTATTTTTGTATTTATATATTCAACAAGAAGTGACATAATAGCATCAACTTCCTCTTTTGGTCTTCCCCAATTCTCTGTAGAAAAAGCAAAAACTGAAAGCCATTTTATACCGACCTCGTTTGCTATCTTAATTGTTCTTTCAACAGCCTTTGCTCCTTCCCTGTGACCAAAAACCCTGGGCAGACCTCTCCTCTTTGCCCATCTTCCATTCCCATCCATAATTACAGCCACATGCTCAGGTATGTTATAAAGAGAATCTATCATTCAAGCACCTCAAGCTTTCTTGAAGCAAGTTCAGACTCTTCTGTATCTGGAAATCTTCTTACAATATCTTTGAGAAGTTTCTTGGCTTCCTCTATTTCACCAAGTTTTATATAGCTGTATGCCTTTTTTAACATTGCTACAGGATATTTATTACATTCTTGGGCTTTACCGGTTTCACATTCATCTATAAGCTTGTCAAAAGCCTGAATAGCCTTTTCATAATTACCTTCTGTATAATATGTCTGTCCTATCCAGAAAAGTGCATTATCATACATATCAGACTCTCTATATTCTTCCACAAAAATCTGAAAGTACTTTCTTGCCTCCTCAGTCTTTCCCTTATAATACGCATTCAAGGCATACTTATACAGCTCCTTAGGATCCTCAGGTATTCTAACTTTCTCCGATCCCTCTTTCTCAAGAGTTTCTACAGTCTCAGGCTTTTGTGCAAGTTTTATTTTTTCAATCTCAAGAGAGTTTTTAGACGCTATCTGTGATACGTTATCAACTCTTTTAGAAAGATCACTTAAACTACTTTTTATCTCAGTCTGACCTTCTCTTACCTTTGCCACTTCCCTTTTAAGTGATACTATTTCCCTCTGAAGAAGGTTGATATCCTCTTTCTTTACACATCCTGCAAATAAGATAAACGATGCCGGAAGTATATAAATAATTCTTTTCATAGCTTCCTCCTATCTAAAGAAAAATATATATATTAAAAAACCTGAAAAAATACCCAGACTTAATATTAACATTTCGGCAAAAATGAGGAAAGTGTTATCTAACTTAAGGAGAAACTTATCAAAAAGAAACGTTAAAAAAGGTAAAAGCATAAATCCAGTCAAAATAAGGATAACTTTAAAAGGATTTTTTCTATCCATTTTAACCCCCTCTACCACAAATTAAATATTGTAAAATATTTTAAAGGCAATTTTTAGGAGGAGTAGATGAGATATTATAACATCGCTATACTTGGGGCAACAGGAGCTGTTGGGCAGACCATGCTCAGAGTTCTTGAAGAGAGAAACTTTCCAGTGAATGAGATAAGACTCCTTGCATCTCCCAAATCTGCAGGAAAAGAACTTGAGTATATGGGAATCAAATATAAAGTTGAGGCTGTATCTCCGGAAGCATTTGAAGGTATAGATATAGCACTTTTTTCAGCAGGTGGAAGCAGAAGTAAAGAATGGGCACCTATAGCTGTTGAAAAAGGTGCAGTTGTTATTGACAATTCTTCTGCTTTCAGAATGGATGACGATGTTCCACTTGTTGTTCCAGAAGTAAATCCTGAAGATGTAAAATGGCATAAAGGTGTGATAGCAAATCCAAACTGTTCAACAATACAGATGGTTGTTGCAGTAAACCCAATACACAAGGCAAAGGGAGTAAAAAAAATATTTGTTTCAACATATCAGGCTGTATCAGGAGCAGGTGCAACAGCTATAAAAGATCTTGAAGAAGAAACAAAGGCTTATTTTGAAGGAAAGTACTATTATCCTGAAGCACTGCCGGCTCATATTGCCTTTAATGTTATTCCTCACATAGATGTATTCCTTGATAATGACTACACAAAAGAAGAGATGAAGATGGTAAATGAGACTAAAAAAATAATGCATGCTCCTGACATAAAAGTTTCCCCAACCTGTGTAAGAGTTCCTGTTTTCTACGGACACAGTGAAACTGTTGTTGTGGAGACCGAAGAATCAGTTACACCAGATGAAATAAGGGAGATTTTAAGATCTGCACCAGGGGTTATAGTTGAGGATGAACCCTCAAAAAATATATATCCTATGCCTGTAGATGTTGCTGGAAAAGACGAAGTTTTCGTAGGAAGGATAAGAAAAGATCTTTTATTTGATAACGGCATTTCTATGTGGGTTGTTGCTGACAATCTGAGGAAGGGAGCAGCCACTAACGCTGTTCAGATAGCCGAACTTCTTATAGAGTACGATCTTATATAAAATAATATATGGAATATTTTTTTATAATCATATATATTAAAATATTATCATCTATGAGGGGAAAGGGATGTATTCTTTTTTTAAGAGTTTTAGATGGTTTGCTTTTTATTATTTGATTCTCTTGAGTCTCATAATCTATTTCAATCCTTCTTACAGTCAGTCATCAACTATAGAAGTTTTGAAAAAAAGACTGGAAAAAAAGGTTAAAAAACCACCTTTAAATAAAGCTGTTTCAAAAGGAGATATACAGCTCGTTAAAATCCTTATCGAAAAAGGAGAAGATCCTAACAGTAAAGATATTATAGGATGGACTCCATTACACGAGGCTGCTTTCAAAGGCTATACAAAAATAGCAAAGATATTAATAGAAGCTGGAGCTGATGTTAATGCAAAGGATAAGGATGGTGAAACACCACTGCATATAGCATCTTCAGAAGGTCATTTAGATATGGTTAAATTTCTGATAAATCACGGGGCAGATATTAACGCTAAAAACAAAAAGGGAAGAACACCTCTTCATTATGCAGCGAGGGGAGGAAACCTTTCTGTTGTAAAGTATCTCATTAAGAAAGGAGCTGACGTAAATGCTCTTGATGACGATAAAAACACGCCTCTTCATGAAGCCACAGCCAGAAACAGAAAGGATATTGTTGTCGTTTTAATAGCCAATGGTGCTGACCCTACAATAAAAGACAAATTTGGAAAAAAACCGGAAGATTATACTGAAAATCCTACAATTCTTAAAATTTTAGAGAAAGCAGAAAGGACAAAAAGGTAAGATGCTTAAGAAAGTATATATCTTTTCAGTTTTTTTACTTATAATCTCGTCCTTATATATATCAGTATCCAGGAGTAAAGAAAATAATATTATTTATAGATCTTACGCCGAGACAAGGGAAAAACTAAACAGAAAACTTTTTGAAGCGATTGAAACAGGAGATATAGAAAAAGTAAAAGAACTTTTAGATAAAGGAGCTGATGTCAATGCAAGGGATAAATCAAACTATACTCCTCTGCACAGAGCTGTATCAAAAGGTAATCCTGAGATTGTAAAACTTCTTATAGAAAGAGGAGCTGATATTAATGCAAAGGAAAGCTTTTTTGGATATACACCTATACATATAGCCGCTATAAAAGGATTTTCGGACATTTTAAAATACCTTATTGATAAAGGAGCTGATGTTAACTGTAAAGACAAATACGGTGACACACCTCTTCATCTATCAGCATTAGAAGGTCATGAAGATATTGTGAAAATTCTCATACAAAACGGAGCCAATATTCATGTAAAAAATAATAGAAGATGGACGCCTCTCCACAAGGCGGCTTTGACAGGTAAGATTAATGTTGCAAAGATATTAATAGAAAATGGAGCAGATGTTAATGCTAAAGGAAGATCAAAGGAAACACCTCTACATCTTGCAGTACTCAGAAAACAGAAAAAGATGGTTGTATTCCTTATAGAAAACGGAGCAGATGTTAACGCTAAGGATATAAGGAAAAGAACGCCTTTAGACTATGCAAAAATTGAAGATATAAAAAGAATACTTAAATCTGTTGGTGGTAAAAAAGGAAGCGATATGTAGATATATTTTATATTACAAATATACGGAGGATAAAATGGGAAAAGCAGTAAGTTTTGTAGTGGCAGGTATGATTATAAGCTTTTCATTTATCTCTACTTCCTTAGGAGAAACAAAAGCCGAGCTAAATAAACAGCTTACAGAGGCTATATCCAAAGAAGATATACCAAAAATAAGAGAGCTTATAGGAAAGGGAGCTGGTGTTAATATAAAAAATATAATCGGTAACTCTCCACTACACATAGCCTCAATGAAAGGAGATATAAACCTTGTTAGAGAACTTATAAAAAGTGGAGCTGATGTTAATGCAAGGAATCTTGAAGGATGGACGCCTTTACACGAAGCCGCCTTCTTTGGTTATGCACAGGTTATAAAAATTCTTTTAGACAGTGGAGCTGATATAAATATAAAAAATGGAAATGGAAACACACCTCTTCATATGGCTTCGATGAGCGGATATCCAGACGCGGTTGAAGTACTCTTAGAGTACGGAGCTGACATAAATGAACAAAACAGTGAAGGATGGACGCCTCTTCATTTTGCTGCTTATAAAGGTGATTTTGAAACTGTCAAAATACTTGTTGAAAAAGGAGCAGATCTGAATATAAAAGACAAAGATGAAGAAACACCGCTACACAAAGCTGTATCCCAGAGAAAGTTCAGTGTAACAAAATATCTTGTTGATAAAGGCGCTTATATAAATGCAAGAAACAAAAATGGAAAAACACCTCTACTTATAGCGATTTCAGGTGTTGATGAAAAGACTGTTAACTATCTCATACAAAAAGGTGCAGACATAAACGCAAAAGATAACGATGGATGGACTCCTCTACATGAGGCAACATTCAGAGGTCATATAGGGTTTGTAAAAAGTCTTTTAAAGATGGGAGCCAATGTTAATGCAAGAGATAATAAATATGGGGATTATGTTCTGCACGTAGTTGCAAGAAACGGAAATGAGGATATAGCAAAACTTTTATTAAAAAATGGAGCCAAGGTAAATGTAAAGGACGAGTACGGCAACACACCTCTGCATGCCGCATCTCTTGAAGGTCATCTGAAAGTTGCAAAACTACTTATAGATAACGGTGCAGATATAAATGCTAAGAACAATAAAGGATGGACACCTCTCTTTAAGGCAGCTATGGCTGGCAAAATAAAAGTTGCTATACTACTTCTCACAAAAGGTGCAGATCCTAATGTCAAAGGAAAGTATAAAGAGACCCCTCTACACCTTGCAGTATTAAGAAGACATACTGATATGGTAAAACTTCTTATAAAACATGGCGCCGATATTAATGCAAAGGATCTAAGAGGAAAAACACCCTTGGATTATGCAAAGGTTGAGGAAATAAAAAGAATTCTTCTAAAAGCAAAAGCCCAGACCAGATAAGGAAAGGGATTAACCCCTTTCCTTATTTTTATCATCAGGTTTTAAAGCAAAATCTTCAGGTCTAATATTCTCAAGTAGTTTTCTGAATTCCTCAAGTTCTCTATCTTTTTCAACATCCGTGTCCTGCGTATATTTTTCAGGTTCATCAACAGATTTTGTCCTTTCATTTTCCAGATTACCACCTTTTATCTCCCTAATATTAACCTTTTTAACAACATTTTCATCTAAGAATATAGGTGCATCAAATCTCAAAGCTATATTTACAGCATCACTTGGTCTTGAGTCTATACTTATTTCTTTACCTTCCTTTTCAATGACAATCTCAGCGATATAAGCATTATCTTTATGATCTATAATGGCAACTTTCTTAACATTTCCACCCAGAGTTTCAACAATATTTTTCATAAGATCATAAGTTAAAGGTCTTGGAGTTTCTACACCACTCTGCTTTATTATTATTCCTTCAGCTTCAGAAACACCAATCCATATAGGGTAAACATCCTCTTCATTATTAACATCTGCGAGAATCAGTATTGGAGAACCTGTTAATGAATCAAGTCCTATATTTTTAACCTTTACCTGTATCATCTTAAACCTCCAAATTTAATATATCTTTTATCATATTTTCTTATTATGAAAAATATAAATATTTCCCTTTTTTTCAAGTATGATATAAATTAGTTGTTCCATAGATCTTTTCGTATATAATGTAATAGAAAGCATCTGGAGGATATTATGAAGTATTTCAGTCTGAATGAAGCAAACAGCATTTTACCTCAGATAAAACTTTTAGTAGATGAGATAAAAGACAAAAGAGATAAACTTTACAATGTTATAGAGAGCTATGAAGAGGAGATAGAGAACCAGAACGACGAGCTTGAAATAATGTATCTTAAAACTGAAATAACAATGATGAATGATGAAATAAACGAACTTATAGATATTATTGAGAGTTTTGGTGCATATGTAAAAGGTCTTGACCCTTTTCTTGTTGATTTCCCTTCAGAGTATAATGGTGAGCAGATATATCTTTGTTGGCAGGAAGGAGAAGAACAGATAGAATACTGGCATAAGGCTTCTGAAGGTTTTGCCGGAAGAAAACATATATCCCTACTCTCTGAACAGACAGGAAAAGATAAAAATAGGCTTACCCCCTAACCAACAACCTTATAGCTTTTATCAGATACAAACAGTTTTATTTTATCTGCCATCTGATCAGGCAAAAGGCCAAGTTCTTTCTCTAAAAGCTCTGTTTTACCATGGCCTATAAATTTGTCGGGAATACCAAATCTAAGAAGAAGATTTGCATGAAAATTATCAAGAATATACTCACCAACAGCTGATCCAAAACCTCCATTTAAAGAACCATCTTCCATCGTAACTATATACTTGTGAGATCTTAACAGTTCATCCAACATATCTTTATCTAACGGTCTTACAAATCTTGCATTAACTACTGTTGGATTATATCCAGATTTTTTAAGAATCTCCCTTACCTGAATAGCTCTCTGAACATATTTTCCCACAGCAAGTATGGCTATATCTCTACCTTCTGACATTTTTTCCCAACTACCTATCTCTATTTTTCTGAATTTCTCTTTTTTCTCGCCTATAACAGTTCCCCTTGGATATCTTATGGCAAATATTTTTCCTGAGTTTACAGCTGTATATAAAAGATCTCTCAATTCTTGCCAATCTTTTGGGGCTGATATCACAATATCAGGAATAGCTCTTAAAAAGGATATATCAAAAATTCCATGATGTGTCGGTCCATCTTCTCCAACAATTCCAGCTCTATCTATTGCAAGTACTACAGGTAATTCCTGAATTGCTATATCATGAATTATCTGGTCATAAGCTCTTTGAAGAAAAGTAGAGTAGAAAGAAGCCACAGGTTTCATACCTTCTTTTGAAAGAGCAGCAGCAAATGTTGCGGCATGCTGTTCGGCTATACCAACATCAAAAAATCTGTCAGGAAACCTTTTTGAAAAATCTGTCAGTCCTGAGCCTTCTGTCATAGCAGGTGTTATTGCAACTATTCTACCATCCTTTTCTGCAATTTCTACCAGTGCTTCACCAAAAGCTTTACTCCAAGAAGGTTTCTCTTTTGACTTTCTCAATGGAAGACCTGTAATTTTATCAAATGGAGATATACCATGAAATGGAGTAGGATTTTCCTCAGCAGGTTTGTAACCTTTTCCTTTCTGAGTTATAACATGTACAAGGATCGGACCTCTCATCTTTTTTACATTGTTCAAGGTCTGCTCAAGATCTGTTATGTTATGACCGTCAATAGTTCCTATATATGTAAAACCAAGTTCCTCAAATATAACACCAGGTGTAAAAAGACCTTTAGCATACTCCTCTAACTTCCTTGCAAATTTCGCACCTGATTCCCCAAAAACCTTTTTAAGAACATCTTTCAGTTTCTGCCTTGATCTTTGGTAAACTTCATTTGTTATTATCTTATTAAAATATGTATATATAGCCCCAACATTTGGAGAAATAGACATCTGATTATCATTAAGAATAACTATAAACTTTGAAGGATCAAGCCATCCTGCATGGTTTAATCCCTCAAAAGCCTGACCTGCAGTCATTGCACCATCACCTATAACAGCTACCGTATAACCTTCTTTTTTCAGAATGTCCTTAGCAACCCTCATACCAAGTGCTGCTGATATAGACGTACTGCTGTGTCCAGCCCCAAAATGATCAAAAGGACTTTCCTTTATCTTAAGAAATCCAGATATACCCCCATACTGTCTTAATGTTTTAAAACTCTCCTTTCTTCCTGTGAGAATTTTGTATGAGTAAGCCTGATGACCTATATCCCATATAATTCTGTCAATTTCAGGATTAAAACTTCTTAAAAGTGCTATTGTCAGTTCAACGACACCTAAGGAAGGACCTATATGTCCGCCGTTCTTTGAAGTAACGTCTATAATGTATTCCCTTATATCCTGAGCGAGCAGTTTAAGTTCTTCCTCCGATAGATTCTTCAGATCTTTAAAATCTTCAATACTGTTTAAAATCTTAAACTCATTCATACCATCCCCGTAATATTATGATATTCAGTTCTAAAATAATATAATACTTAATAGAAATAAGTCTAATTTTGGAAAAGGAGTTTTACTTTGACACAGATCAATATAGACCAGTTAAAATTTGATGAGAAAGGTCTAATTCCTGTAATAACTCAGAGTTATTATACGGGAAAGGTTCTCATGCAGGCTTTTGCAAACAGAGAGGCTGTTGAAAAAACCATAAAAACAGGATTTGCCACATACTATTCGCGATCAAGAAAAGAACTTTGGACAAAAGGGGAAACTTCAGGAAACAAACAGAAAATTGTTGAGATCAGGGTTGATTGTGATAATGATTCTTTACTTTACCTTGTTGTTGACTACTCAGTTGCCTGTCATACAGGTAAGGAAAGCTGTTTCTACAGATATATAGACCTTAAAGAAAAAGAAAAACCCGATCCTTACGAAATTTTTCACGCCTTATACGAAAAGATTCAGGAAAGGAAGGAAAAAAAACCTGAAGGATCTTATGTTGCAGAACTTTTCAGTAAAGGATCTGACAAAATAATACAGAAAGTTGGAGAAGAAGCGGTTGAGACCGTTATAGCTCTTAAAAACAAAAACAAAAATGAGATAATTTATGAGGTCTCAGATCTTATTTTTCATCTTTTGACAGCCTTAGTAGATGCAGAAATAAAAATTGAGGATATACAGGAGGAGCTATTAAAAAGATATAAATAAAAGGAGGAGAGTTATGTTAAATGAAGGTGACAAAGCACCAGACTTTATTCTTGAAGGACTTGATCCTGAGGGTAATGAAAAAAAGATTTCACTTAAAGATCTTCTCTCGGAGAACAAGTATCTGGTTTTATATTTCTATCCAAAGGATAATACTCCAGGATGCACAACAGAAGCATGCGATTTCAGAGACAATCTAAACGTTATAGGGAATAAAGCTGTTGTAGCCGGCATTAGCCCAGACAGCATAAAAAGTCATAAAAAATTCAAGGAAAAATACGGACTCAACTTTTATCTTTTAAGTGATCCTGAAAAGGAAGTTCTTCGGTTTTATGACGCATACGGAGAAAAAAAGATGTACGGAAGAGTTACAAAAGGGGTCATAAGATCCACATATATAATATCTCCTGAAGGAAAGGTAGTTAAAAAATGGAAAAATGTAAAAGCAAAAGGACACGTCCAGAAAGTTGTTGAAGAACTTAAAAAACTAACAGTATAAAAACTTAAGCCTGATTTAATTTCTCTGTATGTTGAATTGAATATCTTTTTATAATAAACTATTGTTTTGCTAAATTCATTTACGGAGGAAAAAATGAACGCACTTATAAGGGAGATAGAACAGGCATACATGCCCAATAACTTTCCTGACTTTAGAGTTGGCGATACTGTTAAGGTTCACGTAAAGGTTAAGGAAAGAAACAAAGAAAGAATACAGGTTTTCGAAGGTGTTGTTATAAGAATAAAAGGAAGCGGAACAGGCAAAACATTCACAGTAAGAAAAGAGTCTTACGGCGTAGGTATTGAAAGAATATTCCCATTTGCATGTCCTTCAATAGATAAAATAGAAGTAAGTAAAAGAGGTAAGGTTAGAAGAGCTAAACTTTACTACCTGAGAGAAAGAAGAGGTAAGGCAGCAAGGATCAGAGAAATCAAAGAATGGGAAATCAGAAAAAGGGCCGAAGAGTCAAAGGCTGCAAAAGAAAATAAGTAGATGTATGCTTCAGATTGAAAAAGATCTGTGGAAAAAAGGCTATAAAAATATAGCAGGTTTAGATGAAGCTGGAAGGGGACCTGTTGCAGGTCCCGTTATTGCAGCTTCTGTAATATTTCCCCGTAATATTGAACCCTTTATTCTAAAAGACTCAAAAAAACTAACGAAAAAACAGAGAGAATATCTGTTTAATATAATAAAGGAAAAAGCCTTAGCAGTTGGTATAGGCATTGTTGATAATACAGTTATAGACAGAATAAATATATACAATGCAACAAAATTAGCTATGAAAAGGGCTATTGAAGATATGAAGTATGATTTTGATTTTTTGATAACAGATTATATTAAGTTTGATCCCTACCCACATATTTCTTTAAAAAAAGCTGATGAGAAAAGTATATCTGTTGCTGCTGCATCTATTGTGGCAAAGGTATTTAGAGATAGAGTTATGGAAGAATTTTCAAAATATTACCCTCACTCTTTTGACAGGCATAAAGGTTACCTCACTAAATTGCACAGGGATGAGATATTGAAATACGGTCTAACACCTATACACAGAAAAACATTTAAAGTAGAGTTACAATATAAACTTGATATATAGGTGCTCCATTGCTTCCAAATTTCAAGGGAAAGAAAAATGAGGATAAAGCTGTAGAATACTTGAAAGAATCGGGTTACATAATAAGGGAAAGAAATTTTCGCTCAAGATTTGGGGAAATAGATATAATAGCTGAAGACGGAAGCAATATTGTAATCATTGAGGTAAGAAGCAAAAAAGATACAAAATACGGATTTCCAGAAGAGACTATAAATCAGAAAAAAATTAAAAGAATAATAAAAACAGCACAGATATATATAACGGCAAGAGGTTTGGAAAATAGGCAGATCAGATTTGATATAATATCAATTGTGAATAATAATATATTCCATATAAAAAATGCTTTTGACTTGGATTAATAATATGGATGTCAGACATTTTTTAGCCAAACAGTCCCTTTTTATTAATGAGCAGATAAAAAAGATAACTCCTTCAGGAATACCAGAAAAACTTTTTAATGCTATGGCTTACAGCCTATCAGCCGGTGGGAAAAGATTAAGACCAATACTTGTTTTGGAATCAGCAAAGGCTGTAGGTAAAGAAGATATAGAAGATATTGTTGATATAGCTGTAGCAACCGAATTTATTCACACATACTCGCTTATCCATGACGATCTCCCTGCAATGGATGATGACGACTTAAGAAGAGGCAAACCAACATGTCACGTTGTTTATGGTGAAGCAATAGCTATACTTGCAGGAGACGGCCTTCAGTCATATGCTTTTGAACTTATATCAAGAAACAGAACTATTTCACCGGAAAAACTTCTGAGAGTTATAAATTTACTCTCTCACGGAACAGGAATATACGGTATGATTGGAGGTCAGGCTGCCGATATACTGCATGAAAAAGAGAACAGCTTTAATGATATTGAGTTTATACATACGCATAAAACAGCAAAATTTATACAGTCGTGCTGTCAGATAGGTGCTGTTCTTGCCGACGCTACAGAAGAGGAGGAGAACTCTCTTAGAAATTACGGCCTTTATATAGGTCTTGCATTTCAAATACAGGACGATATACTTGATGAAATTGGAGATGAAAGAAAGCTTGGGAAAAAAACAAAAAAAGATAGAGAAAAAAATAAACTCACATACCCTTCAATTTACGGAATTGAAAAATCAAGGAAAATAGCTGAAGATTATATTGATAAAGCTGTTTCAGAGATAGAAAAATTAAAAAATCCTGAAATTCTTATGCATATTGCAAAATTTATAATAAACAGAGAGGTATAAAATGTCCGAAAAATTGAGATATGGCGAAAAGGAGATAAAAGAGGCAAAGCTTGAGATCTGGCCAAACCCAAATCCTGAAAAAAATTACACAATAAATATATCCTTTCCTGAATTTACATGCCTCTGTCCAAGATCAGGATATCCTGACTTTGCCACAATAAAGATAAATTATGTCCCAGATCAGTATATAATAGAACTAAAATCGCTAAAGCTGTATCTAAATAAATATAGGGATAGATATATATCCCATGAAGAGGCGACAAATAAGATATACGATGATCTTTATTCTATATTAAAACCAAGATTTTTAGAAGTTATAGGTGATTGGAATCCAAGAGGAAATGTAAAAACCATTATAAAAATATCATCTGAGGATCAGGCTAAATGAGACAGGTTTGCAGTTTCATTTAAAATGAATTAATCTAATTATCAGAACTATAAAAAATATATTTTGACTTTCAATTTTAGATTTTTTGTTTTAAAATTAAACAAACTTCTCAGATCAAAGAGGTTAAGAGGTGAGAGGAATGGAAAAATTTAAACTCCGTATCTTCAGGTACGATCCAACAAAAGATACAGACCCTTATTACAAAACCTATGAACTTCCAGTTGAAAAAGGAATGACAGTTCTTGCCGCTCTTTTCAAAGCAAAAGAAGAACAGGATCCATCAATATCCTTTAGATACAACTGTAGAGCTGCCATATGTGGCTCCTGTGCAGTCAGGATTAACGGTCATGCAACACTTGCCTGTAAAGTGCAGGTAACACATATTTTACAGAAATATGAAACTGACACAATAACCGTAGATCCTATAGGAAATGTAAGACCATTAAAAGATCTTATCTACGATATGGACTGGCTTATTGATAAACTTAAAAGAATAAAACCGTGGTTTATACCAAAAGAACCGCCTCCATCAGATGGAACAGAGTACAGACAGGATCCATACGATCACCACAGAATAGATTTTGCTTCCGACTGTATTTTGTGTGCATCATGTATGTCAGACTGTAACGCACTTAAAGCAAACAAAGATTATCACGGTCCTATGGTTCTATCAAAAGCATACAGGTTTGCTGCAGACTCAAGGGACGGTGCAAAAGAAGAAAGGCTAAATGCTGTTCTTGATAATCTTAATCTTGAATGGTGTGTCAGATGCTGGGAATGCACAACAAGATGTCCAAAAGAAGTACAGCCTTTTGAGAATATAATAAGACTTAGAATAATGGCTGCTGAGGAGGGATACAAAACTCCAGGTGAGATACATGCAGAAATATTTGAGAAAGATATTCTAAACAGAGGTATTCTTAATGAGATGCTCCTTCCTATGAAACAGGAAGGAATATTTGGTGCACTTAAAAGAGCACCGTTTGGAATAAGAATGATGGTAAAAGGAAAGGTAAACTTTGCTGATTTCTTTGGAGGACACAAAATAAAAAGGCTTGAAGAAGTCCAGAAGATATATGAAAAAGCAAAAGAAAAAGAAAAAGAAGTAAAAATAAAACTCCCCCAGATTATGGGTGTTGTTTACGAGGATAAAAGGAAAACAAGAAAAAGGGCTAATTTTACAGAAACTGGAGGTAATAAGTAATGGCAGAGCTTAGATATGCATTTTATACAGGATGCTCAGCAAAAGGAGTAGCTCCCGAATTATACAACTCCACAAAGCTTGTGGCAGAAAAACTTGGAATGGAGTTAATAGAGCTTGAAGCTGCGACATGTTGCGGTGCTGGGGCGGTTCAGGAAAAAGACGAGTTTCTCGCTTTGACAATAAACGCAAGGAACTTAGCACTTGCTGAAGAGCTGGGACTGGATCTTCTCACTATATGCAACACCTGTACCGTTATGTTGAGAGAAACAAAATTTAAGCTGGACAATGATCCTGAGCTTAAAAACGCGGTAAACGAGGTTTTAAAGGAAGCAGGCCTTGAGTATAAAGGAAATTCAGAGGTTACCCATTTTTTATGGGAACTTATTGATGGAGTTGGGCTTGAAAAGATAAAAGAGATGGTTGTAAGACCTTTAAAGGAGTTTAAGATAGCCCCATTCTATGGATGTCATATAATAAGACCCCCATACCTTATAGGCTACGAAGACCCAGACAATCCGAAATCAATTGAGATGCTTATAGAGGTATTAGGCGGCAGTCCTACAGATCACGAAGCAAAACTTGCATGTTGTGGATTCCATTCATTCTGGTCAGCTGAAGATAAAGTAACTTTAAAATTGACAGCAATGGATGCTGAATCAGCAAAAAAAGAGAAAGCAGATTTTATGGTAACTCCATGTCCTTTATGTCATACACAGCTTGACGCTATGCAGCCTGAAGCAGAAGAAAGAATAGGTACACAGATAGGAATGCCCATTTTACATCTTCCACAGATGATCGGTCTTGCTATAGGATTTAAACCAGATGAGTTAGGTCTCAACAAACATATAGTATCAACTGCAGAAATAGTTCAAAAAGTAGCTTAATTTCAATAGGGGGATATTCCCCCTGCCTATAAAAATATCCTAAAAATCTTGCATTTGCATTAATATACTTTATCATATTATAATAAAATTAAATTTATTCTAATATAATAAATTGTAGAAGGTGATGCCATGATGGAAGAACAAACCTTTGAAAACACAAGATGGCAGGATGAAGAATTTTTAGAAGAAAACGCAGATCTTTTAAAAGCCCTTGCCCATCCAAGTAGATTAAAAATTATAGGCTTTCTCAGTTCAGGTAAAAAGTGTGTAAAACATATATGGGAAGCTCTCGATCTGCCTCAACCTAATGTTTCACAACACTTGTCTGTCCTTAGAAATAAAGGTATACTAGGGTATAAGAGAGAAGGATCTATAGTTTGTTACTATATAAAAAACAAAAAAGCTCTTGAAATCTATAAGCTATTACTAAAGGAGGATTAAAATATGGCTGGTAAAGTATGCATAGTAAATGAGTCTAACTGGGAACAGGAAGTTTTGAATTCTGAGTTGCCTGTTCTTGTTGATTTCTGGGCACCATGGTGCGGACCTTGCAGACTAATAGCTCCTGTTATAGAAGAACTTGCAGAAGAGCTTGAGGGAAAGGCAAAAATATGCAAACTAAATACAGACGAAAATCCAAATATAGCTATGAAATATGGGATAAGGGCTATTCCAACAATTATGGTTTTTAAAAACGGCCAGGTTGTAGACACTAAAGTTGGCGTTCAGCCTAAGGAAGTATTAAAAAGCCTTCTCGTTTAAGGTGTTTAATTGAGTGTGGAAATACATCCATCAAGCGTTGTCAGTCCAAAAGCAAAATTAGGGGTCAATGTAAAGATTGGCCCCTTTTGTGTTGTTGAAGATGATGTTGAGATTGGGGACAACACGGAGATACTGTCGAATGTATGTATTAAAAAGTTCACATCTATAGGATCAGGTTGTAAAATCTTTGAAGGTTCAGTTATAGGAGGAATTCCTCAACATATTGGATTTAAAGGCGAAAAATCTTATGTAGAGATTGGGAACAACGTAACAATAAGGGAATACGTAACTATTCACAGAGGAACTTCTTTTGATGACGGTATAACAAGGATAGGCGACAACAGCTATCTTATGGCTTATGTTCACATAGCACATGACTGTAAGGTAGGTCACGATACCATACTTGCAAATGCCGTTACACTTGCAGGACACGTTAAAATAGGCAATTTCGTCTTTATAGGAGGTCTTACACCTATTCATCAGTTCTGTAGAGTCGGAGATTACGCAATGGTCGGAGGAGCATCTGCTGTTGATAAAGATATTCCACCTTATACAAGAGCTTCTAAGAACCATGTTCTCTTATACGGTCTGAATCTTGTAGGACTGAAGAGAAGAGGTTTTAGTTCTGATCAGATTAAGATTTTAAAAGAGGCATACAGGATTTTATTTAGAAAATCAGCAACAATTCAGGAAGGGATAAAAGAGGTTGAAAAAAGACTTCCAAATACAGAAGAGATAAAAAATCTCTTGAATTTTGTAAAAACAACAAAAAGAGGTATAGCTCCAGAGGCATCTAAAAGAAAATGAAAAAAGTTGGTCTGATAGCAGGCGCAGGAGAACTTCCCTTAGAATTTGCAAAATCAGCATTCAGAAAAAATACAGATATTGAAATATTTTGCATAAGAAAAATAACAGACAAAAAAATAAAAAACTATGGAGTAACCCACTGGATAAACTTTGGTGAAGCACAAAAACTTATAGATCTTCTAAAAGACAGAAATATAAAAGATATTGTTATGCTTGGAAAGATAGAGCACTACTCTATAATATTTTCCCTTCACAAACTTGACAGAAGAGCAAAAGAGTTTTTATCAAAACTTAAAGATAAAAGAGCAAAAACCATTCTTGAGGCTGTAATAAACGAACTTAAAGAAGAAGGGTTCAATTTTATTGATCCTACACCATATTTAGAAAATCTTTTAATCAGAGAAGGACTTATAGCAGGAAATATTCAGGATAAAAAATTAATTAAGGATGCAGAATTTGGCCTTAAAATAGCGAAAGAGATAGCGGAACTTGATATAGGACAGACTGTTGTAGTTAAAAACGGAATAGTTATAGCCGTTGAAGGAATAGAAGGTACTGACAAATGTATAATCAGAGGAGGCAAACTTGGTGGAGAAGGAACTGTGGTATGCAAAGTCGCAAGGAAAAATCAAGATATGAGATATGACGTTCCTGTTATCGGAACTAAAACCTTAAAAAGTATGAAAAAAGCTAAAGCTAAACTTTTAGCTATAGAATCTGGAAAGACCTTTCTTTTAGAAAGGGAAAAGTTTAAAAATTTAGCAGAAAAATTCGGTATTGCTGTAATAGGATTTAAGATTTAAATTTTATGTATGAAAAAGATTACTCAGGAAGCTTATATAAATGAGATCACAAAATTTATAAAAGAAAAAACAGGTATAAATAGATTTCTGTCAAATAAAGAAGAATCTCTTATAAAAAAGTTTTACTCAAGAGAGATAAAATTAGATAGATTAAAAAAAATCATAGAGTCAGAAATAATGTCTTATCCCCAATCAAAAAGAAAGAATTTTTCAGTTTTAAGTATAGAAAAAAAACTTTCCGATAAATCTGATACACAAAATAATAAAAAGAAATCACAGAAGAAAAACAAAAACAGGTGGGAAAATATAATTGAAAGGCTGAATATTCCACCAGATATAATAAAAATCGGAAAGATAGATGCAGAACTCAGAGATATAGAGATAGAAAAAAGAATAATAAAGTATATATGGGAAAATCTACCAGAAGATAAAAAAAGAGAGCTTCAGGAAGAGGCTAAAAAGGAGATAAAGGATAAATTTATAATCCAGAATATTGAAATTAAAAAAGTTCTTAAAAGCATAATATACAGAAAATTAAAAGAAATATATAGAATCGGTTCATAAAATCAAAAATACATTCCTTCAGTTTATCCCTTTTCAATATCTCTCTTGACTTTTTATTGTTTTTAACGTTATTTTATGTTATAAATTTTGTTAAATTATCGCGAGTTTAACTTAGGAGGGCAGAATGAGGAAAGGGTTATCGCTTTTTTCAGCACTACTAATCACAGGGTTTGCCTCATCCCAAGAGGTAATAAAACTTGAAAAAACCCAGATAACAGCAACAAGGGTTGAAAGAGCAGAACTTGATATACCTGCAGGGGTAGAGACTGTTACAAAAGAAGAAATAGAGATGGAAAGACAGTATAATATCAGCGAAGTTTTAGAAAGCCTGCCTGGGGTACAGGCAACCACTAAAAATGGCGGGTATAATGTCAGGTTAATTATAAGAGGCGGTGGTTTAAAAGCTCCATACGCAGTAAGGGAAATAAATATACTCCTTGACGGGGTTCCTATTACAGATCCTGATGGACTTACAAGACTTGACTTTGTAGATCCACAGCTTCTTGAACAGATTGACGTAGTAAAGGGTCCAAACTCAACACTTTATGGTGCAAATTCTGCAGGTGGCGTCGTTAATTTTATAACTATAAATCCTTTTAAATTCCAGGGTTTTAAAGTAAGGGCAGGTTACGGTAGTTACGGAACTTATATGTACAGACTGCTGTATGGAGGAAATAATGGAAAAGGACTTTTCTACAATACATCAATCTCCTACAGAAAATCTGATTCATGGAGAGAGTGGAATAGATTTGAAACTTTCCAGACCACAACAAAATTAGGTTGGCTGATTGACGATTCCTCATCAGTTGAAACAACAATCAGCTTTACAAAATCAGATCTCCAACTTCCAGGAAGTCTTGATAAAGATGAGTTTGAGGAAGATCCATCTCAACAGACCTCAAGTCCGTGGAGAAGATCCGGAAGATATTCAAGAATATTCTTCTGGAGCAATAGATATACGAATGAGATATCAGAAAATTTAACATTTAAAGGAACTATATATCTTCAAAGATGGACTCACTACCATCCAGTTTTTGGAAGAGTTAACGATGGAGGATCTTACGTTGGAGGTATAGATGCACAGATTGAGCTTAAACACAAACTGTTTGGCAAAGAATCTCTTCTTATAACAGGTATTCAAGGAAGATACGATCACTATAACTCTAAAAGATACACTTATAAACTCTGTAAACTTATAAATGGAGATATAGATTACTGTTCTAATGCAACAGCTGATAATCAGATAGAATACGTTCTGACCGACGACAGAGATCTTCTTTATGATGACCAGAAAAACAGGAATTACAGCTTAGGTGTTTTTGTTCAGGAAACAGTAAAACCTAATAAAAAAACTATAGTTGATCTTGGTTTAAGACTTGATACTGTTAGATTTGATATAGAAAAGGTGTCTTATTTTGACCTGGACTATGTATATAACAGAACTTACAGATATTATGGACCTTATTACAAAAAATATAATTCACCAGTTAATGATGAGGCATCTAAAACATGGAATTATATAAGCCCAAGGGTTGGTATTGTTTACAAATGGACGCCGGATATATCAACTTACGGTACAGTATCAACAGGTTTTCAAACACCACAGGACAGCGAACTCCTCGTAAATCCAGATCTTGATGCCTCAAGTACTGTAAACTACGAGGTTGGTTTAAAAGCAGTAGGAAATAGATTCTACTTAAGTACTGCAGTTTTCTTTATGATTACTGAAAACGAGATAGTAAGAACATACACAGCTGAAGGCGACAGAATGTATCTTAATGCAGGTAAAACTCACAAAAAAGGATTTGAATTTGATACAAAAGTAAAAATAATTAACGGAATATATTTTGGGGGCTCATACACTTACTATAACTTCAAATATAAAACATTTGTTTATACTGACAGCGATCAAAACACTTATGACTACAGCGGAAACAAAATGCATTATATACCTGATTATATGTACAGCCTTTACACGCTGGGGAAATTACCCTTTGGTTTGAAGTTTAAGTTAGAACTAAATACATGGGGATCTTATTACGCTGACGATGCGAACACAGAAAAATACAGCGATTACAAAAATATAACAAATCTGATGATCGGCTACGAAAAAGGCGATAGACTTGAACTTTCTGTTGATATAAGGAATCTGACAGATAAGAAATACGCATCACAATATCTAAAAACAGATTGGGGATACAACATATATCCTGCTCCTCCAAGAACTTACATGATAAGAGCTTCTTACAAATTTTAAGGAGATAAAGGATGAAAAAGTTTTCAGATTATCCTTTAAACAGAGACAAAAACGACCTTTTAAGATTTAGATTTTTTAGATCCACTTTTGGAAATACATCTTTTCTAAATATACTAAGAGTATCTCTGCTGCTGCTGACCCTTTATGCTATTGTTTACGGGCTTGTTATTCCTGACCGTAAGGAAAATCTGTTTACAACAGCCCTCTTCTGGGGGCTGTTCTGGCCCTTTTTTATGGTTATAACACTTCCTACCTTAGGAAATTTTTTCTGTATGATCTGCCCTCACGGATTTTTATCAAGAAAATTAAGTAAGATTGGATTTAAACTTAATCTTCCAAAAAGCTTAAAGAATCCTTATATAGGAATAGGGCTCAATATAATGCTTTACTGGTTTATTCTATATACATTTCCGGGAATACTTAGACAGCCCTTTATTACAGCGTTATTTTTCTTATTCTTCACCTTGCTGACAGTATTTATATCAATACTTTTCTCAAACGGATCTTACTGCAGATACTTCTGTCCTATAGGAAGGGTTGCTCCTGCATTTGCAAGAGTAGGATTTACATGGCTTTCAACATACAAAAATGAGTTGTGCGACAGTAAATGCGATAAGCCTGACTGTGCATTTGCCTGCCCCTATAAACTAAGTCCCTTAAAATTTGAAAAAAATAACTCTATGGATACGTGTACATTGTGTATGGAGTGTGTAAAAAGTTGTGAAGGGGTCAAACTTTCAATAAAAAAATGGTCTCACAGCCTTCTAAATAAAATTCCTAAACCTCAAAGCTGGGAAGTTTGGGTTTATATACTCTTTCTTGCCGTAATTACAATAACAATGAGATTCCATCACGGATTAGGACATTCACCTATAAAAGAAAGTCTTCCATGGGTAACAATTGGAAAATGGCTTCAAAGTACAACAGGAATAGGAAAACCCTTTGATTTTGTAGGTTTAACAGCACTTATAATGGCTCTTCTCATAACCCTATCTCTCATTTTAGGAGGATTTTATCTGACCTCAAGGATAATAAAAAGACCATTTAAAGAGATTTTCCTGAATCTTGGATATGCTCTTGCACCTTTAATGATAATTGGCAGTTTATCTCATGTCTGTCATTTTTTCTTTACCCATTACTATCATCAGGTAATAAACGGTTTTGCACAGGCTTTTTTTATAGATATAAGGGTAGAACCATTAGCTGAGAGAAATGATGCATGGCTGAGAATATTTTATATATTTCCTTTTATAGCTGCATTTTGGAGTGGATATATAATGTGGGTAAGGATCGGATTTTTTAATATTAAAGGTTTTAAAAAGATAGTATCTTATATTTTATCATCTGGAATAATAATTTTTTATCTGGGGCTAACTATATTTATACTTTATATAAGGTACTTTTCAGGATTGGGGCATCACCACTGATCAGACTTCCATCTCAAGACTTAGAAGATACATATCTTCCCCATCTAAGATGTTCAGATCAGTTTCCTTACAATAAGGACAGATAAAAGCATAATTATCAACTACAAACTCTTTTTTGCAGTTAAGACATCTTGCTATTATATCCTGAAGTATCATTTCCATATGAGCATTTTCACAGACTGTTCCTTCTTTGAATGTATCAAATGCTATTTTCAAAAGGTGCGGTTCCACACCTGAAAGTTTTCCTATTTTTACAACTACCTTTGTTACAGACTTTGCATTGTTTTCCTTTACACTTTTTTCTATCAGATCCATCAAACTCTGAACTATTGAAAACTCATGCAATCTCAGATCCTCTATCCCTTATATAGAGATTAATTCTACCATAAACATCTATTGACAAGTTTAGAAAGAAAATGAATAACCATTTCCAAAAAGTAAAAAATAAAAAAGCTTATAGCCAATTTTTTGACAAAGTATTATAAATAATAGTTTATAAACTAAAAAATTCGAGAAACATAAAAGATTTTTTTAAAATATCCCTTCATTTTTAAAAAAAATCTAAACAGATGTTGAAGTAAAGGCTTTAGGGAAATTTAAATAATATTTAAAACAGAACAATTTCTTTAGCCGTCTCAAAAACAAATACAAACATAAAGATTAAAAAAATAAAAATAATTAAAAAAGTTAAGGATGTTACACCCCTTTTAAAAAGGGAGAACATCCCCATTTCGAAAAAGTTTACTTTAATAGTTCCAAGTCTACTACATATAGCCCTAAATCCGAACCAACTAAATATGCTATATTTCCCACTATTTTTACACTATAAACCTTGCCAAGAGTGTTAATATTTGACACTATCCGGGGATTATTTATATCTGATATATCTATTATCTGAAGTCCTGAATGCCAATTTGCCACATATGCTGTATCACCTGCTATTTCTACATCATAAGTCTCCCTAAGAGTGTTAATATTTGATACTATCCGGGGATTATTTATGTCTGATATGTCTATTATATACAATCCTGAATCTCTTCTACTAACATTGGCCACATATGCTGTATCACCTACTACTTCTACATCCATGGTATAACCAGGAATATTAACATTTGACACTACCTGTGGATTGTTTATATCTGATATGTTTATTATTCTTATTCGTAACCCTTCATTACTATCAGCTATATATGCTATATTCCCCACTATTTCTACATCTTGAGCATTATCAGGTGTGTTAATACTTGATATCATCTGTGGATTATTTATATCTGATATGTCTATTATCCAAAGCCCTGAACTTCCATTAGCTACATATGCTGTATCACCTACTATTTCTATATCCATAGCATATCCTGTTGTATCAATATTTGATACTATCCGGGGATTATTCATATCTGATATGTCTATTATCTGAAGTCCTGAACCTCCATCAGCTACATATGCTGTGTTATCTACTATCTCTATATCATAAGCCTCCCCAGGAGTATCAATATTTGATACTATCCGGGGATTATTCATATCTGATATGTCTATTATCTGAAGTCCTGACCTTCCATCAGCTACATATGCTGTATCACCTACTATTTCTATATCCATAGCATATCCTGTTGTATCAATATTTGATACTATCCGGGGATTATTTATATCTGATATGTTTATTATCTGAAGCCCTGAATCTCCATCAGCTACATATGCTGTGTTATCTACTATCTCTACATCATAAGATATCCCCGGTGTGTCGATACCCAAGTTAATATATTCCTCATAAACATTTTTTCCTGAATGAATTGTCTCTACAAACCTAAAATAAAGTTGTCTGTAATACTTGGTTAGTTTATCTCTGTCTCCTACAGGATTAAAAATTAATATGTCTTTAATTGTAATTTCTCCATCGCCGTCTATGTCAGTAATTAAATTATTTATACTCTGATTTAAGATATTCCTGAATTCTTCTGAATTGGAAAATCCATACTTTACATACTTTGCAACTCTTTCATATATTATTTCACTGATTAACGATACCTTAAAATTTCCTTTTATCTCTTTAAAATCTTTTCCTAAGGATATTGCTCTAATTATCCCTTTGTTTTGAGTACAGGTGTCATCTTTTATCCCATCATCATTAACATCCCAATCGCATCCACCTATAACTCTATATAAATAGACTTTTCCATCTTCTAGCTCATTTACATGCATATTAAAATTTCCTATTTCTTCCAGTATTTCTCCTGATGATGTTGTTTCTTCCCAGAGCAGGTTTTGTGTTCCATCGCTGTTTACTTCATAAATTTTTACTTCAGCTTCCGCCAAATTACCTAGTAATGCTGTGCCGTAATCAGTTAACGGTTTATAGTTACTAATTTCTTCATTATTACTACCCCCTCCGCTGCAACCAGTTATCATTAATATAATAACCAATAATCTTACTGCCATTAGAGTTTTTTTCCCCATTTTTACACCCTCCATTTTTAATTTTATTTTATATTATTATTAACCATACTACGAACAATTTAATTAAAATAGTATGAAATATTGGCATCATTATAATTATTTTACTATTTAACTTCTTAATCAATTGGTTTAAATTTTGTAAAAGATGATAATTATCTAATATTGAAAATACAGAGAAATACTCCTATCTAAAAGTATCCAAAATCAGTTGGGATATTGCTCAAAGCAAAAACAATAGCTAAAGCATATCTCAAAGAGTTTATATTTTTTGTATATCCCTTAGTTTTTCTTTTTAACCTGTTCAACCTGTCTCTTAGTATAGAATGTAAACTTTCATTTTTGTTTGTTTCTTTGAATTTA
>CAZFKX010000008.1:0-119306 GCA_964519345.1 uncultured Aquificales bacterium | reverse complement strand
AGACTATATTGAGACAAAAGTATTGACAGTTTTTAGATTTTTCAGTATCTTAAAAGAAGTCTGTCAGAGATTAAGGTTTCTTGGAAATAGAATAGGCTTATATCAATAGTTATAGAGGTGCTGTTGAAACTTTCCCGAGATATAAGGGAATTGCGACTGGAAGATCCTTTCAGCTAATACGATCCTAATACCAAATCGTTGAAACTTTCCCGAGATATAAGGGAATTGCGACTTACTTCAACACCCTTTAATATGGCTTCAACTTGTTGTGAGTTGAAACTTTCCCGAGATATAAGGGAATTGCGACCTAACAGCCCCCACTCTTCCATTTTTTCTGTTAGTTCTGTTGAAACTTTCCCGAGATATAAGGGAATTGCGACCCGAGTTGCTATGAACTCTGGGTCTGCTTCAATATACTCTTGTTGAAACTTTCCCGAGATATAAGGGAATTGCGACTCAGGCAAGTCCCTGAGGTTCAGATAAAATAGTGACTGGCGTTGAAACTTTCCCGAGATATAAGGGAATTGCGACAAGAGTGACTGGCGGTCTACAAGTTCCATACCACCAGTCGTTGAAACTTTCCCGAGAAGTAAGGGAATTGCGACAGAAAGAACTTTCAACTCTTGCTATAGCCAATAGTATCGTCTGTTGAAACTTTCCCGAGAAATAAGGGAATTGCGACCAGTTGGTAATTAACGTAAGAAACGAACCCCACGGGTCAGTATGTTGGAACTTTCCCGAGATATAAGGGAATTGCAACTTCTTTTGATCTCTATCTTTAAATCTTGCCAACCTCTTTGTTGAAACTTTTAAATTTTTCAATTAAAGGTGCTATAATATTGTTCAGTTTTTTAATAAAGGAGCTGATATTTATTGCTGAAGTTCAGACTTATAAGATCTGATCCTACTAAACTTGAAGTAGAGATAACCTCATCTCAACTTATCAGTATGTTACCTATAGAAATTCAGGAACATCCAGTTATGGGAGAGATTGAAAGGGTCTGGTTGTCTGATAAAAAGGTATATTCTGTAAAAAATCTTGATCCTTCTTCCGTAGAAATCCATCTTGAAGGAAAACATATTAAAATTTCAGATGAGAAGATGCTCAGTATTTTGCAAACCCTTGAAAAATTTGAGATTGCTTTATATTATGAAGGGAAAGTTGATAAATATATAGTAGAAAAGATAAAATTATAGTATCATTAATACTTTAAAAACTTAAAAAGGAGGCTGATCTTAATGGCAGTAGTTGTAGTACAGGAAGGAGAAAGTTTTGAGAAGGCATTAAAGAGATTTAAGAAAATCTGTGAAAAAGAGGGAATTATTACAGAAATGAAAAGAAGAGAATTCTACGAAAAACCTTCTGTAAAGAGAAAAAGAAAACAGAGAGCAGCAAGAAAAAGACTTATAAAAGCGCTCAAGAAAAAAGGTCTTTTATAAGGGATAAAAGATGGCTAACCTTCTTAAAAGGCTTCAAGATGAGATGAAATCCGCCATGAAAAGCGGAGATAAGGATAAATTGTCAACTATAAGAATGTTGATCTCTGAAATAAAAAAAGTCCAGATAGATAAGAAAAAAGAACTTACAGACAGCGAGATTACAGAGGTAATACAGAGATATGCCAAACAAAGAAAAGAGTCTATAAGGCAGTATAGGGAAGCTGGACGAGAAGATCTTGCTCAGAAAGAAGAAAAAGAACTTCAGATCGTCCAGCAGTTTCTTCCAAAACCTCTATCAAAGGATGAGTTGGAAAAAATAGTAGAAGAAACTATCAAAGAATTAAATGCTTCTTCAATGAAAGATATGGGAAAAGTTATGAAGGCTGTTATGGAAAAAGTAAAAGGTAAGGCAGAAGGTTCTTTAGTAAGCTCAATAGTTAAAAATAAACTATCATAAAATGCTTGATATAATCCTACTTCTTTTTTTTATATATCTTATAGTAGCAGGACTGTTTAACGGTTTCACACAGATATTTATAAAAGGTCTTGGAATTATAACAGCAGGATACGTTGGTTTTTACTTTACGGGGGATATTGCTACTTATCTAAGTAGATATTTTAATGGAGAAAAGATAATTCTGGATTTTGTCGCTTTTACAGTTGTATTTATTTCTATCTTCAGTATTTTCCTTCTTATAAATAGCATCGTAAAAAAAGAGTTAAGAAGTAGAAAAAAACTATCTATAGCGGATAAGTTAACGGGAGCAGTAGCAGGTATTATAATTTTTGTGATCTCTATTTATATGATTAAGGAATTTTCAGAAAAGAACGAAACGTTGAGAGAACTTAGCTCAAAATCCAGAATAGTAAAACTTTTTTCATGGGAAAGATAAAAAATCCAAAGCTTTTTTATAAAAGTTTATTTCTTTTCTCTATTTTTGTTGTAGCTTTGTTCCTTATGATTAGGGGATATGTCCTTCTTTATTCTGATGATCTTGATGTAGCTCGGGCTGTTATTAAGAAGAAAAAAGTTTTAATTGAGACGGTGTATGGAAAAAAGTTTGAAACCTATATAAAAAATCTAAAAAAAATTGATAATCAGATTTATATAATTTGCAGTAATAAATCTTTTCCTTTAAAGAATATCGTTTATATAGACAGGGAAAATATAAATCAGAAGATAATAAAAGAACTCTCAGATAGAGCTGTAAAAGGCATATTTTTTGTTGTTTCAGGAGGTTTTTTATTTCTTTTTTTGATAGTTATAAAAAATTACATTTAAAAATTCATAACTATAGACTTTTCGCCTGAATTAACAAAATTCAGAAACGTGGCAGCGCCGGCTGGTTTTTCAAGACCATCAATAAGATCTTCTACACTATATCCAAAAAGCTGCATTGCTGTCTGGCATGGGTACATTTTTACTCCAAGATCCTGAGCCTGTTTTATTAGTTCTTCTAATGATGGAACTTTATTTTCTGCCATCATCTTTTTCATCATATTTGTGGCAAAATCCACCATGCCGGGCATTATGGTCAGTATTTGTGGAACAGGCATAGGCATTGGCATTGCAGGATTGCCTACAGGAGATACTTTAAGATTTTTATATTTTTCCTTATGTACAACATTTATTCCGTAAAAACTAAAGAACATACCTACTTCCATTCCCATAGCAGCGGCTGTTGTTCCAAGTATGAACGCAGGCATGACCTTATCTAAGGTTCCGCTTAAAACTATAATTCCGACCCTTGTAGCCATTTTCTTCTCCAGTTTAAAAAAATCTTTATTTTAATTTTACGATAAAGCGCGCATAATGTCATTGAAAATGACAAATATCATCAGTGTTCCAAGTAAAGCAAAACCAATGTAAGCAAGATACTCTTTTGCTTTCTCAGGAAGAGGTCTTCTTATTATCATCTCAATTAAAAGTATAGCTATCAATCCACCGTCAAGAACCGGTATTGGAAGAAGATTAAGGTATCCAAGCTGTAGAGAAATGAATGCTATTGAGAATAGAAATGCAGCTATGCCCGTTTCTAAGGCTTGACCTGAAAACTGTGCTATAGCTATAGGTCCGCCAAGCGTTTTTAACGAAACCTCTCCTGTTATTAAACCTTTTATCACGTTGTATATAGCTACTGTTAACTCTTTTGATTTTTCTAAAGCCTTCTCAAAAGATTCGTAAAAACCGTACTTGACAATTGTAGTGTCCATCTTTGGAGTAATTCCAAGGACGTATTTATTAAGTTCTTTATTAAACTCTGGTATGATCTTAACTGGAAATACTTTTCCATTTCTTTTCACAAGTAATGTTACTTCCTTTTTTTCTTTTATTGACGAGATTGTATCAACAAGCTCAAACCAGCTTTTTACAGGTTTTCCATTAAATGCTATTATCTCGTCTCCCTCCTGAAGTCCTGATTTCTCAGCAGGAGAGCCTTTGACTATACGACCTATTTTTGCCGGGATCACAGGTGAAATACCAAGAGGTTCTTTTGTTATATCATGAGGAACCTGAACATTTAAAATTATTTTTTTTCCGTCTCTATCTATCTCAATAACTGCACTTTTTGCAGCTTTCATACCTATAGCTATTGTAAATTCTTTCCAGTTTTTAACAGGTTTTCCATCAACAGCCGTAACTTTATCATAAGGTTTTATCCCGGCTTTGTCCGCTACAGAACCAGGGTGTACGTAACCCACTATAACCGGTTCCTTTAAGTATCTTGGCTCATGAATACCAATCATATATGCTGCAGCAAAGAGTATAACTGCAAGAACAATATTAAATAAAGGTCCTGCAAATGCTATTAATATTTTCTGCCATCTTGGTTTTGCATGAAAAGAACGAGGATCTTCAAAGGCTTTTTTATCTACTTCTCCTTGAACAGGCTCTGTCATACTGTCCTCGCCGTACATCTTTACATATCCACCTAACGGTATTACAGCAATCTGATAGAGAGTTTCTTTTCCTTTCCATTTTATTAGAGGCGGACCAAATCCTATTGAGAAAACCTCTACTTTAACTCCGAAAAGTCTCGCGAAAAGAAAATGTCCAAATTCATGTATTGTAATTAAAACACCAATCATTATCAGAAATGCTAAAACACTTATCAAAATATTCCTCCTTAATTAACATTTTGTAATTTTAATATATTCCAGAATATTTTTTCTGTTTCTTTTATGATAAAGATAATATCTTCAAACTTTTCAGGTTTTACAAAGTCCGCCGTATCTAAAACCTTCTGAATATAAAACGGTATCATATCAAATGTGATCTTATTTTCTAAAAACAGCTTTACAGCTATCTCATCTGCTGTTGTTAAAACTGTAGGATACGCCCCTCCTTTTTCTCCACATTCCTTTGCTATTTTTAAAAGAGGAAATCTGTCATAATCAGGTTCTATAAATGTTAGATTTTTTATCTGGGTAAGGTCTAACTTCTGAACGTCTGTTTTCCATCTATGTGGAAACGAGATAGCATAGCTTATAGGTATTCTCATATCTGGAGGAGATAGGTGGGATATAACAGAGCCATCAATAAACTGGACAAGACCATGAATAATACTCTCTGGATGTATAACAACATCTATTTTACTGTAAGGTATATTGAACAGGTAATGGGCTTCTATAATCTCAAGTCCTTTATTCATCAGTGTTGCGCTGTCTATAGATACTTTTTTTCCCATTTTCCATCTTGGATGGTTTAATGCCTGATCAGCTGTTATGTATTTGAACTCTTCTTTTGGAAGATTTAAGAAAGGACCTCCAGAGGCTGTAAGTATGATCTTTTCAACTTCGTCTTTTTTTCCAGCGAGAAGGCACTGAAAAACAGCTGAATGCTCGCTGTCAATAGGAAATATGTCAGAGTATCTATCTGCATATATTTCTCCCAGACAGATTATCGCTTCTTTGTTTGCGGTAGCAAGCTTTTTATTATTTTTCAAAAGCAAATAAGTTGGAAGTATTCCGTCTATTCCTGAAATGCCGTTTATAAATAGATCTATATCAAGATCGGCAAGCTGGTAAAGACCTTCTTCCCCAATAAATGTTTTTATTCCTTTTATTTTTTCTCCTTCTGCTATATATACATACTCAGGATTAAACTCACTTATTTGATCAAGCAGTTTTTTTGAAATCTTAGAAGCTGCAAGAAGAGATACTTCTAATCTATCTCTATATTTTCTGACAATATCAAGCGTCTGTGTTCCAATAGATCCTGTAGATCCAAGAACTGCCAATCTTTTCAAAATATCCCCTCTAACTTATTGAAGCAAATATACTTCCTAAAAGCTGATTTTCATCTTTAAGTCCTATCTGTTCAACCCTATTGTTAATTATTATTTTTGGCACAGTAGCAACATTGTATTTTACAGCAAGATCGCTGAATATGTAACAGTCTATAGCGGTTGCTTTTATATTTTCGTTCACCATTGCAAAGCTGTAAGCTTTTATAACGGCTGGAGGACACCATCCACAATTGTTGGTTATAAAAACCTTTATATCAACAGGCTCGTTTATCTGTTCTACAAGTTCTAATGTTCTTTCTGAAAGATCATAATCGTTTTTTGATATCATAACTATAGTATCAATAAAAGTTTTAAACTCTCCTCTGTCTGGTTTACCCATGAATCTTATACCGTAATCTTTATCTAAAGTTTGCAGTGATATACATGGACTACTGTAACAGACTAAGTTATCATCTGTTTCAAATATAATTTTTTCTGAATAACTTGATATATCTTTTAATATATTTTCTATATCTATGTCTATATTTTTACCGCTTTTTCTGAATATTATCTTTACAGGATCTACAAGCTCTCTAAAGCGGTTTCTGAGAAAAATCTGGGTTTCCTTAGGAAGCATATTCAAACCTCAAATTTTTTAAACAAAAGAATTTTAACAGATCTGGAAAATCAATACACGAAAAGGGAGAAAAAAACTCCCTTTTTACTGCTGATCAGCGTAGTTTGGACCTAATTTAGGTGGGTTGTTATCCCATGCTTTTGCCCTTGCTTTATCGTATTCAGGAAAGATTTTTTGGGTGTCAGGCCAGAATGAATGCTCGTCGAACTTTTCTTCCCTTCTCCTTGAAACAAAGTCGTCTGCTATTTTTGAGAGCTTTTCTTTAGTTAGAACCCATCCCCTTCTTGTGTACGAGGAAAGATCATATATATCAGTATGTATTATGCAGGCTGTTGGACATGCAAGGGTACATAAACCGCAGAACATACATTTTCCAAGATCCATGTCAAACTGTGTTACAACTTTTAGTCCATGATGGGGATGATCTTCGGGAACATCCAGTTTTTCTGTTTTAATAACAAATATTTCAGGAACAGGACATGCTGCCTGGCAAAACTTACATCCTATACATCTTGTCTCACCCATCTCAGGCGGTTTTATCTTAAGCTTTTTTACCCATGCATCAAAATCTGGAAGCTCTGTACCGTCAACATTTCTAAGTCCGTGAACCCCTCTGAATCTTGGGGCAGGCACTACAACCTCATATGGAAAATCTACAGTTATGACTTTTCTAAAGAGATGTTTTATAGTAGTGGAAAGTCCTTTAGCAAAATCAAGGAAGAATATTTTTTCAATTATAGATTGTGGCTGAACATTTACATTCATTCCAACCTTTTTAATTCCCATTACAGGCCTCCTTAATTATCTATCTGTCTCTCCAACAACAGGATCTATTGTAGATAAAAGTGTTATGGCATCTGCTATTGGTCTTCCTATGATAGCTTTTGTAAATATCTGAAGATTATAAAACGCACCAGAACGAAGTCTGAATCTGTGTGGTTTTATACCATCCTTAGGCATAAAAATATATACTCCAAGTTCGCCTCTTGGATTATCTGTTCCTGCGTAAACCTCGCCTTTTTTAAGTTTTGTACCTCTTCCATCAATTGTTATTTTCATCTTCTTGTCTTCAGGTTCAAAGAAGAATGGATCGTCTTTTGACATCTTTCTGAGCTTTTCAATACATTGATTTATTATCCTTACAGATTGTTTAATCTCTTCTATCCTTACAAGATACCTATCGTAAGAATCGCCTTTATCACCTACAGGAACGTCAAACTCTACATCACCGTATGCGTCGTACTTGTCTATCTTTCTAAGGTCGTAAGGAACGCCGGAAGCTCTTGCCACAGCTCCAGTTAAACCATAATCATAGACATCTTCTTCGGTTATTATACAGACGTCAACATTTCTTTTGAGCCATATTCTGTTTCTTGTAAGAAGTCTTTCATAATCTGCAAGTCTTGTTGGGAAGTCCTTAAGAAAATGCTCTATAGCATCAAGTGCTCCGTATGGAAGATCAGCGTAAACTCCGCCAACTCTAAAATAGTTAATTGTAAATCTTGCTCCTGTTATTCCTTCAAATATATCCATTATTTTTTCTCTTTCTCTGAATGTATAAAGGAACATTGTTAATGCGCCAAGATCAAGTGCATAGGTTCCAAGCCATAAAAGATGAGAGTTAATCCTTGAAAGTTCTGCCATCATTGTTCTGATATATTTAGCTTTTTCAGGTATTTTTTCGTGGATGCCGAGGAGTTTTTCTGCAGCAACACACACTGAGTGATTTTCATTTATAGAAGCTATATAGTCCATCCTGTCTGTATAAGGTATGATCTGCTGAACATTTAGATTTTCGGCGAGTTTTTCTATTCCTCTATGCAGCTGCCCTATGATAATATCGCATTTTTTGACGTACTCCCCTTCCATATCAAAAAGAAACCATATTGTTCCATGTGTTCCAGGATGTAAAGGACCCCAGTTTAACACGACCTGAGAGCTTTTTTCAGGCATTCTTATTTTCTGTGTTTTTTCAAGATCTTCAAGTGTTGGAAGGGCTGTATGCATTCTTGAGTAGTTCATCATACCTTCAAGTTGATCCATTCTTTCTGTCTCATTAAGCGATGGAAGTTCAACTTCCTCAATTCCTCTTACAGGAAAGTCTTTTCTTAACGGATGGTAAGGATATCCTTCCCATAAAAACATCCTTACGAGATGTTCATGTCCTTCAAACTTAATGCCGAACATATCCCATGCTTCTCTTTCAGCCCATTTTGCAGCTGACCAGAGAGTCGTTAGCGTTGGGAGAGTTTCATCTGTAGCCCATGTTTTAACTATTATCCTTTCTTTATACTCTGGAGAGAAAAGTATAACTACTCCCTGAAATCTTGGATCGGCTTTTTCTCCATGATCTACTATTGTCCAGTCTATGAACATCTTAAAAAGATAATCAGGATCTTCTTTAAGGAATTTTAAAAACTGTATAAGGTTTTCTTTAGGAACTTCAAGAACTGTGGCCTGTTCATTTTCTGCTACTTTAACAAAATCAAATTTTTCTTCTAATCTCTTTGCCTTATCAAGTGTTATCCAGGACATAATCCACTCCGTATCCAGATTTTTCAAACAGTGTTATAAATTTTAAAACTTAAATCAAATTTAATCAACATTTTTAGTATAATTTTTAAGTTTAATTTTAACTGATTGGGGTTTTAAATTGGGAGAAAAAGAGGTTATTCCAGAGGAAAAAATGCCTGAAGACAGTTTAAAGGTTATGATCGCCTACATGTTTTCAACTGGACTTTACGTTGGAAAGATACCGGTAGCTCCAGGAACTTTTGGAACTTTAGTAGGTCTTATACCTATACTTATCTACTGGACAAAGGGCGGATCATATATGGTTTTAAACCAGATATCAATAACGCTTGCCGTTTTTTTTATAGGAATCTGGGCTTCAACTGTTGTAGTGGAAACGTTTAAAGATAAAGATCCTGATTATGTTGTCATAGATGAGATAGCAGGATATATGGTTGCTCTAATAGGGATTGAGCCGAGTTTTCAAAATTTATTAATAGCTTTTATTCTTTTTAGAATTTTTGATATTTTTAAACCCCCTCCAGTAAGATTATTTGAAAGACTTCCTTCTGGACTTGGTGTTATGGCTGATGATATTATTGCCGGGCTATATGTTCTTGGGATAATGCATCTGCTTACTAAATTTGTTTTTTAAAACTGCAGGTAAATACCTGTTAAAAGTATGTACAGGAATATATATAAAAATGAAGAAACAGAGATAGCTTTTATTAAAGATATAAAATACCCTTCTTTAAATAAAATCTTAAAGTAGAATGTTAATATAATAGACTGAAGGATAAGAGATATGGTAATTTTTAGCGTTATATCGTACCCGCCATCAAGGGTATAAAAAGAGATGTTGTTAATACTTAATATTTTAAAGATTATATCAACTAAAACAAACGCAGCTCCCCAGATAAAAAAAGCTGGAAGAAAGGATACTTTTCTAACCATAGATATATTTTAGAATATTTAAGATTTTATCTGAGGAGGAGTTAATTGATATCTTTTAGGATGCCTGCCGAGTGGGAAAAACATATGGGTACGATTACGACATACCCAAAGGCATATGAAACTTTTTTTGACAGGCTTGATCAGGCGAGGGATCAATTCATTCAAATGGTAAAGTATATATCCGAAGGTGAGAAAGTTTATATAAATGTTGATGATGAAGAAACAAAAAATGATCTTATGGAAAAGCTTAAAAGGTTTAATATTCGGAAGAATATAGAGATACTCATAAATAAAACAGATGATGCCTGGTGTAGAGATTACTGTCCGATCTTTGTTAAAGATAGACAGGGAGAAACTGTAGCGTTAAAGTTTAGGTTTAATAGTTGGGGGGAGAAGTATCCTTATGAAAATGATGAAAAAGCGGGAAACAGAATACCAGATATATTAGGCTTTAAAAAAATAAATCTTGATATGGTTCTGGAAGGGGGATCTGTTGAAGTTAATGGTAAGGGTATTTTATTAACTACAGAAAGCTGTCTTCTTAATAAAAATAGAAATCCTGATCTCAGTAAAGAGGAGATTGAGGAAAAGCTAAAATACTATCTTGGTGCTGATGAAATTATCTGGCTTGGCGAGGGAATAGTAGGTGATGATACGGATGGGCATATTGATGATATTACAAGATTTGTATGTGAAGATACTGTTGTTACAGTTTTTGAGGAAGACAAAAACGATCCTAATTACGATCCTTTAATGGAAAACTATAAAAAACTGAAGAGCTTTAAAGATAAATATGGAAGATCATTGAATGTGATAAAACTTCCTATGCCTGATCCTGTTTATTATACTTACCCTATGGAGAAAAAGCCGTATAGACTGCCGGCAAGTTATGCAAACTTTTATATATCTAACAAGGCTGTGATTGTTCCTGTTTTTAATTGTGACAAAGACAAACTGGCATTAGAAATATTAGAAAAGTTTTTTCCTGATAGGAAGGTTGTTGGTATTTATGCTTACGATATTGTTATAGGTCTTGGGGCGTTTCACTGTCTGACGCAACAGATTCCTTTATAGGTTCTAATATATCAAGATATCTGTCATCTACCCATCCTATATACTTCGTATTACCTTTTTTGTATATAACTTTTTTCCAGTGTTTGAACTTCTTGTCTATTATAACAACATTATCTCCTGTATTTATTACTGTTATAACTTCAGAATCAAGTCTCGGTTCTTTTCTTAGATTAAGCCATACTTTTGATACAGCCTTCAAGGGTTTTATATCTTTTTTTATTATCTTTTCCTGCATATTTATATTATCGGTATTCTGAATATTAGATTCTGTATTTCCCTCCGTAAGAAAATCCTCTTTTATATGGTTTTCAAATGTTTTTGAAACCTTCGTTTCGATATAATCTTTTATCTCTTCTTTCTCTATGTCTGAAATATTTTCTTTAATTGATTTTTGTATGTCTTCTTTAATTTTTGGTTCTTCTTGCAGTCCGTTTTCAGTCTTATATATAGTTTTTGGACTTTTTATATCATTTTTATGCTGAAATAGAAATTCCTGAATAAGAATAATGTCTATAGTTATCATAACTATTATTACTAAAGATAAAATGAGGTATTTTATCATCTTTATTTGATGCCCCTCCTTTTTCTACGGAAAAAATCTTTTAATATTATACTTGCCTTTTCGTAACTTACGAATGTGTAATCAACTTTAAACGGTAGTTTATTTTCATCAAAAAGCCTATACTTGCTCAAAACAGCTCCTCCTTTATGATCAAGAGAACCAAAGACAACCTTTTTAATTCTTGACTGCATTATTGCTCCTACACACATAATACAGGGTTCTACCGTAACATAGATTGTGCAGTCATCAAGTCTCCAGTTTCCTATCTTTTTGCATGCTTCTTCAATTGCAACAATCTCTGCATGGTATAAAGCGTTATTTTTTTCTATTCTTTGGTTGTGTCCTCTGCTGATTATCTCTCCATTTTTGACAACTACTGCACCTATTGGAACCTCGTCTTTCTCATAGGCTTTTAATGCTTCTTCATAAGCAATATCAAGAAACTTTATATCTTCAGACATAAACTGAAATTTATACTACTTTTTTATAAGTTCCAGTATTTGGTTTATAACCTGGTCTATACTTTTATCTGATGTATCTATTACCACAGCATCTTCAGCCGGTTTTAGAGGGCTGTCTTCTCTTGTTTGGTCAAGATAGTCTCTTTCTTTCACTTCTTTCAAGATCTGGTCAAATTCAATCTTAATACCTCTACTACGCAACTCTTTCCATCTTCTTTTTGCTCTTATTTCAGGTGATGCTGTCATAAATATTTTTATATCAGCATCAGGAAATATAACTGTACCTGTATCCCTACCTTCTATCACGGCATTTCCTGCTTTTTCTCCCATTTCTCTCTGTTTTTGAACAAGAATTTTCCTAACTTTTGAATGTCTTGCTATTTTTGAAGCTATTTTGCCTATCTCTTCTGTTCTAATTTTATCGGATATATCTTCCCCATTTAGAATAACTTTCGTTCCGCTGTCTGAAGGTAAAAGTTTTATCTCTATCTCCTTCAGAACTCTGATAACTTCTTCAGGATTTTCTGGATTTACTCCTTCCTGTTTGACTTTATAGGCTACAGCCCTATACATAGCCCCTGTGTCTATATATGTAAAGCCTAATTTCTTTGATAACTCTTTTGCTACAGTGCTTTTTCCAGATCCTGCAGGTCCGTCTATAGCTATTATCAAGTTAAAGCCCCATCTCGTACAGTTTTTTATTTAGATTCTGAACTGTATAGCAGAAAGCAGCATGAGACCAGGTTAGAGGTGTTACAGATATTGGATCTCCAGTCTCTGGGTGAAATTGCTCAGCTAAGAGCCCCGCCTGAGATTTTCTGCTAACCGCCCATCTGAGAAGCTCAATAGCTTCATCTACTTTTTCTACAGCGATATACCAGTCTGCAAGCCACATAGTTGTTACTATCCATGGATTTCCTGGATACTTATTACTCACCCTGTGATACTCATCATTTTCAAATCTTGCAAGACCTTTTATTCCTTCTTTTATCCATAACCTCTCTTTAATGGATTTTACAGTATTTACAACTCTGTAATCATCAGGTGGTAATAGTCCTGTAAAAAATACAGCCATAAGACTTGCATCAACTGTTTTATCTTTATTTAGCTTTCCTGTTTTATCTTTATAAAGCATTCTTATAAATCTTCCTTCTTTTTCGTCATACAGATATTTTAATATCCCTTCTCTTACCTCTTCTGCCACTTCTTTAAATTTTCTTGCTTCGTCAATGTTACCTGTTAGATGTGCCAGTTTTGATGCTGATAATAGACCTGCATAAACTGTTGCTGATGTGTATGTTCCTACACCTCTTCTTTCTTCCCATGGATCGTAGCTTTCCCTTGGAAGTCCGGTTTTTTTATCTCTGTAATTCATCATAAAGTAAGCTGCAGGTCTTACAAGCTGATTGTAAATCCTATCAATGAACTCAACGTCCTTTGTTTCCTGATAATGTGAGAATAATGCCCATATTACGAGAGCTGTTTCATCCTCCTGTATAGGAAGCTGTGAGTTTCCTTTCTCATCTATCCACGGATGCCATGATGATCCAAAAGACCCGTCTGGGAGGTATTTTTGTAGGAAATAACCTTTTTTTGTAAGTGTTCTCGCACAAAACTCAAAAAATTTTTTTGTTGCATGACCGTATCCGGCTCTATCCAAAGCCATAACTATAAAGGAGTTGTCTCGGGGCCAGGAGTAAGCATAATGGTCTTTATTGAATCTTTGAAATATGCTTGAATCTGCCGATGCTATAATGCTTCCGTCTTTATCCATGTGTGCTTTTATTATAAGTAAACTTCTATCGTAAAGATCTTTTATCTCTTCATCTATGGATCTTTTAATCTCTTTTCTTTCATTAAGCCAGGCTTTCCAGTATATCTCTGTCTCTTCAACAAAATGTTCGGTTGTGTCTGCTCTCAGTTTTATAAGTTTTTCTTCTATATCATCAAAACTGTGTCCTGCTACTATGTAATAATAAAACTCTTTTTCTCCTCCACCTTCAAGCTCAAAATTGTACGATACGGCGCTGTCAATATCCCCTCTTGCGATGGGATTCATAGATAACGATCCATCTTCAATTTCAAGAATTGAACTGTCTTCCTTTTTTTTAATTGTGTATTCAGAAATTTCCGGACATATAGATATAAACAGGTATGTTGCTTCCCTGTAATGTATTAATCCTTTAAGATCAGGATGATATAATGCTGTATTTCCTACCGTTGTCTCATTAAGTCTAAAATCATGATAGAAAAATATTTTTATATCTTTTTTATTGGATGATAGATTTTTTACTTTGATTTTTCTTATATAAATAGGCATATATTTATGAATTATATCATTTATTTTTAACTGTATTCCAAGATCATAATTTACAGCCTTTATATCTGTTATTAGGGCATCTTTTTTGTAGCTAAAGCTTTTATCCCATCCTTTATCGAGAAAACTTATCTCGCCGTTAACATAAACTATGAGATGGTTTTTATTTCCACTAAGATGGTTGTATTGACCGACATATGGAAAGTAAAGATCCCTCATGGAAAGATATTTATCAAAGTTTGCAAACATCTGATTATTTGCAACTACAGCTTCCCTATACATAGCTAACCTCCGCTAACAGGAGGTATTACAGCCACAGTATCACCATCGTTTAATATCTGATCAGGATTCGCATATTCTTCGTTTACTGCGATCATGACATTATCAAAATTTTTTTCAAATTGTGGGTATCTTTCCTTTAGTATCTGTAAAAAAGACCGGACTGTTGTTTTTTCATTAATATCAATAATTTCATTAGATATTTTTAATCTGTCTTTTAAAGATGAGAAATAAAGAACTTTAACCTTCAAACTTTATCTCCCACTCTGTTATAAGGTGTGATCCTCTCATAAAATGAGCTCTGAGCTTCGTTTTTACAACATCATTAAGCGAATAAAAACCTTCTCCTCCAACAAGTGTTGGAGTGTCTTCACCACCAACTATAAAAGGCATATGTATAAGTCTTATTTCGTCAACAAGACCAAACTTTATAAGATTCCAGTTTAATCTTGATCCTCCTTCAACCATCAATGTTTTTATACCTTTTCTGTAAAGAATGTCCATCATTTCAATAAGATCAACCTGATCCTCACCTGAAAAAATAACCTCAACCTTTTCTTCAAGAGCTTTAACCCTTTCCTTGGGAGCAGATTTAGATGTTACGATAATGGTAGGAGCGTGTTTCTCAAGAATATTTGCATTCAATGGTATATCTGCCTTTGATGTGGGAACGATTCTTGTTGGATTTTTACCTTCAACATATCTTACTGTCAGAAAAGGGTTGTCGGTTCTTATCGTTTCAGCACCTACCATAATTCCGTCAACCTTTGCTCTAAGTTCATGCAGATATCTATTTGCCTCATCATCCATGAACTGCATAATCTCTTTTGACGACCTTCCCCTTCTTAAGGTTAGTTTTCCGTCCACTGTTACTTCAGATACTATTATTGTATAAGGACGTTGCATATCCTTCTCCTTTTATTTTGTTTATAAAGGATTTTATCATGATTTTTTCTCAGTCATAATACCTGTTGTATTTTATGTACAGGTAAACGATTCTCTGGAGCAGTGAGAGTATTGTAAGAACCGTGACTATCACAAACCCGAATTGTAAACCGCCAAATATATTAAAATGTTCAAAAGCAGCAAAAAGGATAAGAACAAGGATACTTTCAGGTCTTCCAAAAAAACCTATTCCTTCAAGAGGATCTTCTATCTTACCTTTTTCCCTGTTTTCAAAACCTATTTCCGCATAGGCAACGGGCTTTATAAATGTATGCAGCATACTTGAAACAACAGCAAGTATTGTTACAGCAGGTGTTGAGTAGGCCATTCCTATTGAGAAAAGAACAATACCATCAACGAATTTATCTGCAAGCCAGTCAAAAACAGCTCCAAATTTTGAGGATTTTTCCGTTTCTCTTGCTACAATACCATCCATTAGATCAAAAAATCCACTCATAAATAGAAGAACAGCTCCTGTCAGAGGTTTATGGTTGTAAAAGGCCATAGCAGCAAATATGCCCACTATGACCGATATTACTGTTATAACATTTGGTGTTATATGCGTTTTAGCAAATAAAATCCCTATTGGTTCGTAAATCTTTTTTAGAGATTTTCTTTTTGATGTTAAATTCATCCACACCTCTTTATAATCCTTTTCCTTCCAGCCAGGGCATCATTTTTCTGAGTTCTTTACCAATTTTCTCAACAGGATGCTCTTCATCCCTTTTTACAAGGGCATCAAAATGTGGTCTTCTTGCTATGTTTTCGAGCACCCATTCTTTTGCGAACTCTCCCCTCTGTATTTCTTCTAATATTTTTTTATGTATAGGCTTTACAGCCTCATAGATTCTGTCCCCCCTTGTAACATCTCCATATCTTGCTGTATCAGATATAGAGTATCTCATTCCAGATATACCGTACTGGTATATTAAATCAACTATTAATTTAAGTTCGTGTAAGCATTCAAAATATGCAACCTCCGGCTGATATCCAGCCTCAACTAATGTTTCAAATCCTGCTTTTATTAATGCTGTAGCTCCTCCACACAGAACTGCCTGCTCTCCAAATAGATCGGTTTCAGTTTCTTCTTTAAATGTTGTTTCTATTAATCCAGCCCTTGTACATCCTATACCCTTAGCATAAGCAAGTGCTATATCTTTGGCTTGACCTGTAAAATCCTGATATACTGCAACAAGTCCAGGAACTCCTTTTCCTTCTTCATACTGCCATCTGACAAGATGACCGGGCCCTTTTGGAGCAACAAGGAATACGTCAACATACTCAGGTGGAACTATCTGATTGAAGTGAATGTTAAATCCGTGTGCAAATGCGAGAGCATTTCCTTCATCCAGATTTGGAAGTATAGCTGTTTCATAAATCTCAGGCTGGATCGTGTCTGGAATTAAGATCATTATCAGATCAGCTTTTTTCGCTGCTTCGTCTGGAATAAGAACCTCAAACCCTTCAGCCTTCGCTTTCTCCGCCGATCTACTTCCTGAATAGAGGCCTATTATTACGTTTACTCCACTGTCTCTCAGGTTTAGAGCATGAGCATGTCCCTGGCTTCCATATCCTATAATGGCTACAGTTTTTTCCTTGAGAACCTCCAACGAGGCATCTTCATCATAATAGACTTTTGCCATCTAATTCCTCCTTCACAAAATTTTCTCAATCTTATAATATTACACTAATAGGTTTTTATAATCAAAATGCCTTTTATCCTGTGATTATTCAGTAAGTAATCAAGAAGTTTTGCTGCTTCAAAACTCTGAATAAAAGCTGTATCCATGTTTATTACTGCGTTTGATACTGTTATAAAATTTTTGTCAGCCTTTTTAACTATTTTTTTGTAATTTATAAGAATATCTCCTTTTGAGGAGACAACTTTTAGACTATCACCTGCTAATTTGCCTCTTCCTATAATTTTTAGATAGATATACTTGGGTTTTTTATCATCTTTTTTTTGAAGGATACCTGTTGATTGAGATAATTTTTCTAAATCGTCATGTAAATTCTCTCCTGAAAATGATACGGTGCAGTGTATATCAACCAGTTTTCCGTTTTTATAAATGTTCAGACAGAGATTATATGCCGTAGCAATCCAGGATATAGTAGGTTGAATGAGATATGCATAATTCTCATCTGTAGGATATTTTACAACGTTTTTAAAATGCTCCTCAAAGAAAGAAAATATAACAGGCGAGTAACTTCTCGGCAGATTTTTTACTTCTGGTCTTTTTACTGCTACTAACTCTGCATTTACACAGGTTGTAGATAAAAGAAGTAACAAAATAAAAAATTTCTTCATTCTACCATTCTTTCTTCGAGCTTCCTCTTTGCAGATTCTCTTGTTATTGCTAATAGACCCGTTCTTGCAATATCTTTTATACCGAAAGGTCTCAATAAGTCTATAAAAGCTTCTATCTTTTCTCTATCTCCGGTTATTTCAACTGTATAAGTATCAGTATAAACATCAACTACCTTTGCCCTGAAAATTGATACAAGCCTCATTATTTCATCTCTTGCCCTATCTTCTCCTGCATGAACCTTTATTAGGGCAAGTTCTCTTTCAATATGTGGAACATTTGTTATATCCCTAACTCTTATGGTTTCTATAAGTTTTCTCAGCTGTTTTATTATCTGTTCTATAATTCTCTCATCACCTTCTACAACAATCGTAATCCTTGCTATATTGGGTTCATTTGTTTTTCCAACTGTAAGACTTTCTATATTATAACCTCTTCCTGCGAAAAGACTTGTTATTCTTGTTAAAACCCCAAAGTTATGTAAGACTCTTACTATTATTACATGTTTTCTTATTTCTGTTTTTGTTTCTGGCCTAACCTTTACAGTAGTTAAATTTTCTGACATTTTAGCTACCTCAAATTTTTTTAACCGACAAGATACATTGTCTCGGCTTCACCTTTTTGTTTTGGGCTTACTATCATATCTCTGTAACTTTTTCCTGCAGGAACCATAGGAAGAACATTTTCTTCCCTGTCAACAACGAAATCCATTATTACTGGTCTATCGTTTATCTTCATTGCTTTCTCAAGTACAGATTTTACCTCTTCCGGTTTTTTTGCCCTTAGTCCAACAGCTCCCATGGATTCAGCGAGTCTAACAAAGTCTGGATGGACGGCTAAACATACAGATGAGTACCTACTGTCGTAAAACAACTGCTGCCACTGTCTTACCATTCCTAAGAACTCGTTATTTATAATAGCTATTTTCACAGGTATTCTATATTGAACAGCCGTTATGACATCCTGCATGTTCATAACAAATGAACCGTCTCCTTCTATAGCAAAAACTATTTTATCGGGATTTCCTATTTTTGCTCCAACGGCAGCAGGGAAACCGTATCCCATAGTTCCAAGACCCCCTGAATTTAAGAACTGTCTTGGATATCTGTATTTGTAAAACATTGCTGCCCACATCTGGTGTTGACCAACGCCGGCAGTAATTAGAGCCTCTCCACCGGTAATATTGTAAATCTCTTCTATAACATACTGTGGTTTAATAATCTTGCTTGTTTTGTCATATGTTAAAGGATGCTTTTCTTTCCATTTTTTTATCTGCTTTAACCAGTTTTCTCTGGCTTTTACCCATTCTATAGGTTTTTTATTAAGCTCTCTTAAAAGTTTGCTTAAAACTACTTTTACATCGCCAACGATAGGAACATCAACTGTTATATTTTTACTTATTGAAGCAGGATCTATATCTATATGTATGATTTTTGCTTCAGGTGCAAATTCCTGTATTTTACCTGTTACTCTATCATCAAACCTTGCTCCAACAGCAATAAGTAAATCGCTGTGGTAAACAGCCATATTCGCATAGTATGTTCCGTGCATACCAAGCATATGAAGTGCAAGGGGGTGAGTCTCATCAAAGGCACCTTTCGCCATGTTTGTAGTCGTTACAGGTATTCTTGTAAGTTCTGCAAGCTGCCTGAGTTCCTCCGAAGCTCCTGATATAACAGTTCCTCCACCTACATAAAGAACAGGTCTTTTGGCTTTTCTTATAAGTTCTGCCGCTTTTTTTATCTGAAAGGGATTTCCTTCATAATGAGGCTTGTATCCTGGAAGGGCGTCAAGAACATCTTTTTCTGTGGGCATTTTATAATCATATTCCTGCTGGGTTATATCCTTCGGTATATCTACAAGAACAGGACCAGGCCTTCCGGTTTTTGCAAGGTAAAAGGCTTCTCTAAGTATAAGTGCAAGATCCTTTATATCTGTTACAAGAAAGTTATGTTTTGTTATAGGTCTTGTAATGCCGACAACATCAGCTTCCTGAAATGCATCCGTTCCTATATAGCTTGTTGGAACCTGTCCTGTTATAGCTACGAGAGGAACTGAGTCCATATATGCTGTTGCAATTCCTGTAACCAGATTTGTTGCTCCTGGTCCTGAGGTTGCAAGAACAACGCCTACTTTTCCTGTGGCTCTTGCGTATCCATCTGCCATATGGGCTGCAGCCTGTTCGTGTCTTGCAAGAATATTTTTAAGTGGAGCATCAAACAAAGCGTCATAAACTTCCATTATAGCCCCACCGGGAAGTCCGAAAACAGTATCTACTCCTTCTTCAATAAGAACATCTATAACAATATCTGCACCTCTTTTTTTCGGCATAATTTTAACCTCAGTAAGAAATATAAATGATTTTAAAATATTATACGCTTAAATTGTTGATTTGTATAATCATTATCATACTTAGGGATTAATTCCTCCACTGATTAGCAAAGATTTCTATATCCCTTAAAGCCCTTTTTGCCTTCAAAAGCTTCCTTTTCTTCTTATCTCTTACTTTTTTGTTAAGCTCAGGTAAGAGTGAAAAGTTTGGATTCATTGGCTGGAGTTCTTCTTTTGGCTCTGTTATATATCTGACAAGACCTCCAATCATTGTAGTTTCAGGTGGAATAACAGGTTCTTTGCCTTTCAACATTCTTATAACATTTATACCTGCCAGTAATCCTGTGGCAGAAGATGCTGAATAACCTTCAACACCTGTTATCTGTCCTGCGAAAAGTATTTTTGGATATTTTTTGAGCTGAAGCGTTGGTTCTAATACCTTTTGGGATTGGATAAATGTATTTCTGTGTATAGATCCAAGCCTTACAAAATTTGCCTTTTTTAAGGCAGGTATAAGTCTGAATATTCTTTTTTGTTCTGGATACTTAAGTTTCGTTTGAAATCCCACTAAAGATAGAAGGGTTCCTTCTATGTTTTCTTTTCTTAACTGTACAACTGCAAAAGGCTGTTTACCTGTTTTTGGATCTACCAGTCCTACAGGTTTCATTGGACCAAAAAGTAAAGTCTGTTTCCCTCTTCTTGCTATCTCTTCAACAGGAAGACATCCTTCAAAAAATACAGCTTTCTCAAAATCCTTAAGGGGAACCTGTTCTCCATTTATAAGCTCGTTGTAAAAGATCTCATACTCCTCTTCTGATAAAACACAGTTAAAGTAATCCCCTTTACCTTTGCCATACCTATCGCCCCAGAAACCTTTAGAATAATCAACGGTTTCTGCATCTACTGTTGGAGCTATAGCATCGTAGAAATATAGATATTCTGCACCTGTTAATCTCTGGATAACTTTTGAGAATGCCTCTGATGTTAAAGGACCTGTTGCTATTATTATAAAATCATATTTATCAGGGATCTGTATAACTTCTTTTCTAATTATTTTTATATTTGGATGATTTTCCAGGATCTGTGTAATCTTTTCTGAAAATTTTTTTCTATCTACAGCAAGCGCTCCCCCTGCAGGAACACTAAATTGTTCGGCAACACTGATCACAAGAGAGCCCAGCATCCTCATCTCTTCTTTTAAAAGACCTGCTCCCGTGGTTATATCCATTCCTCCAAGTGAGTTGGAGCATACAAGTTCGGCAAATTTATCTGTTCTGTGGGCAGGGGTTGATTTTAAAGGTCTCATTTCAAAAAGATCCACTTTGAAGCCGTATGTTGCTATTTTAAATGCCGCCTCACTACCAGCTAAACCTCCTCCTATTACAGCTACTCTTCCCATAATTTACATTCTCAGCTATTATTTTTTTCAAGTTTAAATAAATATTTAAGTACAAAAGGGGGTACAAGTGTTGTAAGTATAACGATAAACACAAGAACAGAATATATCTCGTTTGTAAAAATTTTCACCGATCTTCCAAGTTCAGCGAATATAAGTCCTACCTCGCCCCTTGGGATCATAGATGTTCCTATTATAATTCTTTTTAGATTGTCCATTTTTCTTATTAAAAAAGCACCGCCAAGTTTGCCAATAACCGCAATAATTAGTAAGACTACTGTAAGGAGCCAGAAGTCAACCGACGTAAAATCTATAACTCTCAGATTCATTGAAAGACCAACCGTTACAAAAAATATAGGTGTGAATAGATATATTAGAGGTCTCATCTGCGACTCAAGTTTATCAACGAAGTTTGGATCAGCTTTTAGAGCTATTCCGAAAGGAAGGAAAAATCTTCTTGAAAGTGCTATGCCTGCTGCAAAAGCACCAATTATCTCAGGTGCTCCAAAGAGATGGGCAACATAAGCGAAAAATAGAATAAGTGAGACAACTATTGTAGGTATAAATCCCGGTAATCTCCTATATCTACTGTCGTACATATGTATAAACTTTGACATAACAGCTGCAAGAAGAGGAGCTGCTGTAAAGAAAAAAGCAACAAGGAGAATTATCTTAACTGTATTTTCTAAATTAACTTCTCCTGTCAAAGCAAAATCAGCAAGTATAACAAGAAGTATAACGCCTATTACATCGTCAAGAACAGCTGCACCTACAACAACCTGAGCAGCAGAGCTTCTTTCTTTGCCGAGATCTTTTAAAACCCTTATAGTGATTCCTATGCTTGTTGCTGTTAACGTTCCGCCGATGAATAGGGATACTATAAGTGGTAGGTTAAACATATAGTAACTGATTACAAATCCGCCAACAAATGGAACTATAGCTCCAAAGAGAGCAACAATTACAGATTTTACACCCTCTTTCTGTAATTTTTTAATATCTGTTTCCAGTCCGACCTCAAAAAGAAGAAGAATTATTCCAATCTCTGCTATGATTCTTATAATATCATTAACTTCAACTATTCCAAGAAGGCTTGGTCCAAGTAAAATCCCAGCGAAAACTTCCCCTAAAACAGGAGGCATTTTTAAATAAGAAAAAATTTCAGCAAATATTCTTGCGGATATAAGAATCAAAAAAAGGTCAAGAATAAACTCGTGCATTTCCATAGTACAGACCTGTCTCCTTTATTTTATTTTTATTTAAGAAAAGGAAAAATTGAGAATCTCTTTTTGAGACTAATATTTACTTCCAGCTTTCGTCCCCGGTTTTAAATACTTCCTTTTTCCAGATTGGGGCTCTTGCTTTTGTTTCATCAACTATATATCTGCATGCTTCAAAGGCTTCCTGTCTATGTCCTGACCAGACAGCAACAAGAAAAGAGGGAACAGTAACTGGAACCACACCTGTCCTGTGATGTACAACAGCATACTTTATACCAAACTTTTCTTTTGCCTCTGTTATTATCTCGTTTATAACCTTTTCAGCCATAGATGTATAAGCTTCATAATGAAGCTCTATAACGTCGCCGTCTTCAGGTGCTGATCTTGGAATACCAAGAAATATATCCACGGCTCCTGCTGTCTCGTCTTTGTAGCTGTTTAGAACATCATTAATGTTAAACCAGTTTTCGCCTATATATATTTGTGGAACAGCCATCTCAAACTCCTAACAGCTTTTTCCATTTTCTACAAACTTTTCATACTGGACTTTCTGGTAACAGTTAGAACCAAGAAAGTCTAAAAGAGTAACAAAATCTCTTTTCTCTACATAACCAGGTATAGTGTATATTGGTTTGTAATTTTTTGCAGGATCAAAAACAACTATTGTTGGGTATCCCTGAACTCTATAAGCAAAAGTTAGTGCCTGTTCGTTCATCTTCTGTTTTGTTTCAGGATCTGTAACTTCTCTTTCACCATAAACGTTTATTATTGCTATGGCTGTTTTATTTTTGACAAGCGACTGTTTAAAATCTAAATCATCAAGAACTTCCTTGTGGAGTTTTGTACAGTACTTACAGTCTTCAGACTCAAATATAAGTATAAGAAACTTTTTTTCTTTCATAGCTTTTTGTATAACAGGTTCAGGATCTATCTTGAATTTTTCTGATACGCCTTCTTCTGTTTTTTGTTGGCACGAAAATGCTATAATCCCAAATATCATAAATAAAACTGAAACTACCCTTATCATACTTTTCACCTCTTTTTATTTTAATTTTGATAAAGCTTCCTTTATCCTTTTCATTCCTTCTTTTAGATTTTCCATAGAAGTAGCATAGGAAAGTCTTATATAACCCTCTTTTCCAAAAGCACTTCCAGGAACAACAGCCACCCTGGCTTCCTCCAACAAATAAGCGGTTAACTCAATATCATTTTTAATATTACCAATAATATATGCTTTAATATTTGGAAATGCATAAAATGCCCCTTTCGGAACGGGACACGTAATACCTTCTATTGATAAAAATTCCCCAATAACGAAGTCCCTTCTCTTTCTGAACTCTTCTTTCATCATAGAGGGAAACTTTCCTTTATCTTCAAGGGCTGCAAGAGCACCATACATCGCGAAAGAGGTGGGATTTGATATTGTCTGGGACTGTATTATAGTTATTTTTTTAATATATTCCTCTTGAGCGGCAACCCATCCAAGACGCCATCCAGTCATAGAGTAGGATTTTGAAAATGCGTTTACTGTGAATGTTATATCCCTTATTTCTTTTGAAAGTGATGCTATACTCACGTGTTCTTCATCGTAGCAGAATTCCTCATAACATTCATCGGATATTATAAGTATATTGTTCTCAAGACATATCTCTCCTATTTTTTCAAGTTCTGTTCTTGGTATTACAGCTCCTGTTGGATTTGAAGGAGTGTTTAAAACGAGAGCTTTGGTTCTTTCTGTGATTTTTTCCTTAAGGCTTTCTGCTGTCAGAACAAAACCGTTTTCCTCAGAAAGTTCCAGTATTACTGGTTTTCCATCACACAGTTTTATCTGTTCTGTGTATGAGACCCAGTATGGTGCTGGAACTATAACTTCATCTCCAGGATTTAGTATTACTGAAAATATCTCATAAAGTCCCATTTTAGCACCAGGAGTTACTATAACTTCAGAGGGAGAATAATCTATGCCGTTTTTCTCTTTAAGCCTTTTTGCGATCCCTTCTCTTAATTCTGGAATTCCTGCTGCGGGAGTGTATCTTGTTTTACCTTCTTTTAAAGCTTTTATAGCTGCTTCTTTAACAAAATCAGGCGTATCAAAGTCAGGTTCTCCTGCTCCGAAACCAATAATATCAATACCTTGTTTTCTAAGTTCTGCTGCTTTTGCTGTTATAACAAGTGTTTGAGAAGGTTTTACTCTCAAAACTCTTTCTGAAAAATTCATAGTCGCACCTCTGGAAATTCTTTTAACAAATTATATGTTAAATAAAGTCTGATTTGAATATTATAGGAATATTAAAATAGTGTTATGAGAAAAAAAGAAAGGCTTGATAAACTTCTTGTTGAGAAAGGGCTGGTTGAGAGCAGGGAAAAAGCACAGCGTCTTATAATGGCAGGGTATGTTTTTGTATATGGTCAGAAAGTTGATAAAGCAGGTGTAAAGATCCCTGTAGATGCTGAAATTTCTATAAAGGAAAAGGAGAAGTATGTATCAAGAGGGGGTTACAAACTTGAAAAAGGTATAAAGTATTTTAGCTTCAATGTTAAGGATAAGGTCTGTATAGATATAGGATCTTCAACAGGAGGATTTACAGACTGCCTTTTACAGAATGGAGCAAGGAAAGTATATGCGGTTGACGTGGGAACACACCAGCTTCATGAGAAACTCAGAACTGATCCGAGAGTTATTGTCATGGAAAAAACAAACGCAAGATATCTTACCGGAAAAGATTTTCCTGAAAAAATTGAGTGTTTTGTTTCTGATCTTTCTTTTATCTCCATACTTAAAGTGCTTCCTGAGATATGCGATCTTTTTAAAGATTTTGCCGAAGGGGTAATTCTTATAAAACCACAGTTTGAGCTTTCAAGGAAAGAGGTTAAGGCTGGTATCGTAAAAGATCCAGTACTTCATGAAAAAGCTCTTAAAAAAGTGGTTAAAGGTCTTGAGGAAAGTTGTTATTGTGTTAAGGGAATTACCTACTCTCCTATAAAAGGACCGAAGGGAAATATTGAGTTTTTATGTTATCTTTTTAAGAAGCCAGATGATTTTAGATGTAAAGAAAAAATTGATCAGGATTATATTAAAAAGATTGTTTTGGAGGCTCACAAAGTTTTAGAAAAGGACTGATAAATGGAAGTTCTGGATTATCATAAACTTAAGATATTTAAAACGGTTGCAGATACAGGTAGTTTTTCAAAAGCTGCTCAGCTTTTATTTCTTTCGCAACCTACAGTAACCTTACAGATAAAAAAGATTGAAAATTATCTTGGCGTAACACTTTTTAAAAGGGATAAAAAAAATGTTTCACTTACGGAAGAGGGAAAAATTCTGTATGAGTATGCATCAAGAATTATTGACGATTATTTTCTAATGGAAGAAAATCTTTCGTATATAAAAGGGAGTTTAAGAAAAAACCTTGTCCTTGGAGCAAGTACGACTGTAGGCGAGTTTTTCCTCCCAGATCTGATATCTGACTTCTTGAAGAAAGCTCCAGATATTAAGGTACATATTTTTATTGGGAACTCAAAAGAGATAGAGGAAGGGATTCTCTCAAAAAGCTTTTATATAGGCGTTATTGAAGACGAGATCAGTTCAAGTAAGCTTGAGAGAATGGGTTTTTTTAAAGACGAAATCATTTTAATAGGAGCAAATACAGATATAAATCCCGATTCGGTGGGTCTTGAAGATCTTAAAGATTTTAAGTTTATTTTTAGGGAAAAAGGATCTGGAACAAGAAATGTTGTTGAAAAAGTCTTAAAAGAGAAAGGTATAGAGATTAAACCATTTATGGAAGTAGGAAGTAGTAAAGCTATAACAAAGATAGTTTCAAAATCAGATTATCTTGCTTTTGTTTCAAGACTTGTTGCAAAAGATGACATAAAATATGGAAAGCTTAAAGAGATCAGGATTAAGGGAGTAAAGATAAACAGATATTTTTCATTTATAACCCAGAAAAATGTAAGACTTCCAAAGTTAGAAAGGGAATTTCTTCAGTTTTTATTAAATAACACCACTTTTTAAGATATCATGAAGGTGAACAAGTCCTATTGGCTTCTTCTTTTCAACAACAGGCAGAACAGTAATACTGTATCTTTCCATGATCTCAAGAGCCTCAACTACAAGGATATTGCTGGTTATATATTTCGGGTTTTTCGTCATCGCTTCAAAGGTCAGACTTTTGTCTATACTTCCCCCTTTCTTTATAAATCTCCTCAGATCACCATCTGTTATTATTCCTGTTAAATTTCCTTGGTTGTTTACTACTAATGCTGTACCAAAACCTTTTTCTGACATTACTATAACAGTCTCTTTAAGCTCTGTTTCTGGATAAACAACAGGAAGCTCATCTCCTTTATGCATTATCTCAGACACTCTCATAAGTTTTCTACCTAAAGAACCTCCAGGATGGAACTTTGCAAAGTCCTCGGCTGTAAAACCTCTCATCTCTAAGAGAGCGACTGCCAGTGCATCACCAAGGGCAAGTGTTGCCGTTGAAGAGGATGTTGGAGCAAGGTTTAAAGGACAGGCTTCCCTTTCTATGTTTAAGTAAAGGTGTATATCGCTTTCCTTTGCAAGGGTTGAGTTTAGATTATTTGTTATAGATATAACCTTATTTCCCCATCTTTTGATTGTTGGAATGATAGCAAGAAGTTCTGGTGTTTCGCCGCTATTAGATATGGCAAGAACAATGTCTTCTTTTGATATCATTCCAAGATCACCGTGTATAGCTTCTGCAGGATGTAAAAAGAAAGAAGGAGTTCCTGTAGAAGCAAGAGTTGCAGCTATTTTTTTCCCAACAAGGCCTGATTTTCCCATTCCTGTAACAACAACTTTACCTTTTGTTTTAAGTATTAGATTTACAGCCATGTCAAAGCTACTGTCTAATGCTGTTATAGTTTTCTGTATAGCATTTTTTTCTTCTTCCAATACTTTTTTTCCAATTAATGAAGGAATCTTACTTTTCATCTGAAATTCCATCTAATCCCTCGTTATTGTTTATATTACAACCTGAACAGTCTGAGCATCCAGATTGAGGAGAAGTCAAAACTTTTATACTCATTTTATCTATCTGATCAAATTTTATTATATATGGAGATCCCTCCATATCTGTAAACTCAACATACTCCCTTATAAAATCAAAATTTTTAACCCTGTATATTTTTCCATTTATCTCAACTTCAGAATCTATCTCAGGTAGATTTTTTCTAAACTCATAATTGTCTGTCTCAAAAGAGAGACAACACATAAGTCTTCCACAAACACCTGTGAATTTTGCTGGTGTTGGGGGGAGATTTTGTTCTTCAAGCATCTCAACATTTACAGTATCAAACTTATCCATAAACAGACTGCAGCAGCATTCATTTCCGCAAACGCCGACAGCCCCAAACATCTGAACACCATCTCTAACACCAACCTGCCTCATCTCAATTCTCATTTTAAGTCTCTTAGCAAGTTCCCTTACGAGCTGTCTGAAATCAACTCTTCCTTCAGAAACATAGTAAAACATTATCTTTGATCTGTTTATAGGAATATAAGCTTTAAGCAGATTCATTTTTAAACCAAGCTTTTCAGCAAGTTTTTTACAGGTTGTTAGAGCAGTTTCAGACTCTTTTTCGTGCTTATCAAATATATTTATATCTTTTTTTCCTGCTTTTCTTAAAAATTTATAAGGGGGAGGGTTTTCCTTATCAGGAATTGCATAACCTACAACAAGAACAAGCTCTTCACCTTTTTCTGTTTCAATAACGATAAAATCTCCTTTTTGGATTGTTTCAGGAACTTCATCTACCTCATGGAATTTATGAGTATCTAAAAATCTAATTCTGACAGTTCTTTTTTTCAGTTCTTTATCTTTTTTATCTATAGTTTTAACCATTATTTCCTCCTACGTTTTAAGATTAAAGTAAAGACCTTCAACAGCCAGCTTCTTCTTTACTCCTTTTTCTAAAGCTTTCTTAAAGAGTACGTATTCTTTTAAAAATTTCTCATAGAGACTCAAGGATACTTCTCCCTTTAAAGATCTTCTGTATAAAATTTTCTCAAGTATATCAAAGATTACAAGAATATCATTTATTTCAAGTCTTTCAAGTATCTCAGCAAGATTAATAATGCCTTCTGGATGAAGATTTTTTATCGCCAATAGATTGTAAAGATCTTTTGCGTATTTAAAAAGGTTTTCATTGTTTAAAATTTTCATAGGTAGGCATAGACTTCCTTCTGAGAGAGATGTTAAGATTTTTGCTTTTCCTTCGTCTATACCTTTAAGTTTTAATATGTCGTGTATCTCTTCTTTACTTAAAGGTTTAAATGTTATTTTTTGGCATCTTGAAACTATTGTTGGTAGTAATGCGTTTTTATTTGATGTTGTAAGAATAATTAGAGTATTTTCAGGGGGTTCTTCAAGGGTTTTTAAAAAACTGTTGCTGGCTTCTCTGTTCATTTTCTCAGCTTTTTCAATTATTACAACTTTTCCTCCTTTTGTTTTGAGCTTTAGAAATTGTATGACCTCCCTTATCTGTCCTATTTTTATCTCCTTATCATCTTCAGGAGATACTATTTTTATATCAGGATGAGGATTAAGATCTGTTCCCTCATATATGTTTGAGATTGTATTTCTAACTAACCGACAACTTTCACATTTATCGCATCCAAAACCGTATTTTTTTTCGCACAGGAAACCCTTTGCTGTTTTTAAAGCTATAAGTTTCTTACCTATACAATCCTTTCCTTCGAACAGAAGGGAGTAAGAACTGTAATTTTTATCAAGATATAGTCTTATGATCTCTTTAGTCTCTTCATGTCCTAAAATTTTCATAACGTTAAATTATATCTCTTTTTTTCAAAATCTCTAAGATTTCATAAAATATAAGATATTTATCTTTTTTTCCATCCAGAACAACAATTCTTTCTTTTTCCATCTCTGCTATTTTTAAAAAACCTTCCCTTAACCTTTTATGAAATACGATATCTTCCTGTTCTATCCTGTCTTTTTTTCTGATTCTGTGTATTCTTGACATACCTTCTTCAACAGGTATGTCTATAAGAAATGTAAGATCTGGGGTTATTCCTTCAGAAGCTGTTTTATTTAGGTTTTTTACAAGTTCTATGTTTAAACCTCTTGCGTATCCCTGATATGCAAGGGTTGAGTCTGTAAATCTGTCAGATATAACGTAGTATCCTCTTTCCAGATAAGGCTTTATAACGTTGTGTATATGAATATTTCTATCAGCTTCATAAAGCATAAGTTCGGCAATAGGAGGAAATATCTCTTGTGAAGGGTTTAAAAGTATTTCCCTGATTTTTCTACCGAGATCTGTTCCTCCTGGCTCTCTGGTTAAGATGGATTTTTTTCTATTTTTAATAAAGTATTCGTACAGCATTTTCGCTTGAGTTGATTTTCCAGCACCTTCTATACCTTCAAATGTTATAAAAAAACCTCTCATAAAGCCTCCTTTATTGATTAAGATCATATATATTTCTGTTAATAGGTATATAATTGATATAAATTTTAAAACAAATTCTGGAGGTATGATATGTCTCAGGAACAAGAAAACAAAATTATCATAGATAGGGATAGGGTTGAACAGGTTCTTGATCAGATAAGACCTATGTTGAGATTTGATGGTGGGGATGTAGAGCTTGTTGATATTGGTGAGGATGGAACGGTATATGTTAGGCTCATGGGATCATGTCACGGATGTGCAATGTCTCTTGTCACACTAAAAGGTGGTATAGAGATGAAGCTTAAAGAGGCTATACCTGAGGTTAAAGAGGTTGTTGCTGTAAATCTTGAACAACCTATGTTTTAAATTTTACTTCTCAGGATCCTTACCTCTCTTAAGAAGATATTTCTTATATTGTTCTTTGTATGCATAATTTTTTCCCAAAGCTGAGAAGGTTCCATATCAAAGGAGTGTGCAATTCTGTACAGGAACGGCGAGTTCCTGTATATTTTTGACATTCCTATTCCTTTTATCATTCTCAATCTTGCCTCAACTTCCCTTAGAAATATATAATCATTCAGCATATTGGGAAGATAGGTTCTTACACCCTTAAGTATATTTGTTTCTCTGGATTTATTTATTAATAAGAATATCTGAATTAAGAACTCTATATCCGTTATACCTCCTTTGCCAAGTTTTATATCTATCTCTTCAGGAGTTTCTCTCACAAGCCCTTCAAGTCTTAGTCTCATCTCAAATATCTCTTCTATAAAATTCTCATCAATAGGTCTGGAAAAAAGAAAGTTATTAACAACTTTTTCAAATTCATATCTGGTTTCAGTATCTCCAGTTATAAATCTTGCTTTTGTCCATGCGAGTCTTTCCCAAGATCTTGCCTCTTTTTCAAAATATTTTTTATAGAACGATAGAGATGGAGATAGCTCTCCCCTTTTACCAAAAGGTCTAAGCCTTAAATCAAGCTGATAGAGTAAACCTTCTTTTGAGTAAGATGTTAATGTCTTTACTATCTGGGAAGGTATTTTCAGGAATCTGTTTTTATGCTTTTCATCTTTAAAAACAAAAATAAGATCAAGGTCAGATCCTATATTCATCTCTTTACTTCCCAATTTTCCCAGAGCATATACAGCAAATCCTTTACTATCAAAATAACTGTATAATTTCTCAAGTATATAATCTGCAAGGTTTGATAATGAACTGTTTATCTCTTTTAATCTTTTTTCGCCTTCTGATCTATTTATCTGTGAAAGATATTTCAAGGACACTAGAACCTCAACTATCTTTTTTAGCTTTTTAAGTCTATCTGGAAGATCAAGATTTGTTTTTATAACGGAAAGCTCTTTCTCAAATCCAGTTTTATCAGAGGGAATATCTTCTATCCCAAATGCCCAGTCAAGTAATTCCCTATCTTTAGACATGAGATCAGATATATAATCAGATAGTTTTGCTATACTTAACATAAAATGGACAAGATTTTTGTTCTGTTCGAGAGCTGAGACAAAAACCCAGAGCATACCGCCATCAACCATCATTTTTGAAAAATTTAGTAAAAAGTCTTCCCTGTCAGGAAAAGTCTCTAATTCGTTCTCAAAATTTGGCAGAAATGAAAAGAGAACCTCTTTAGAGTTTTCTGTTAGTTCTACATACATTTTAGAGAAAAATATTTCTTTAAATCTGGATAAAGCCCATGAAGGATCTTTAAATCCTATCTTTTTGAGATGGTCTTCAGCCTCTTCTTCATACTGTTTGGTGAGTATAAACTTCTGCAGGGGAGAGAGTTTTATATCTGTTTCAGGGGTTATATTTTCAAAAATTCTTTTAATATTCTTTTTAAAGAAATTAATTTTCTTTATAAAACTTTCACTATCTTTAAATCCAAGTTTTAATGCATAGTAGTCCACGTCTTTAAATTCTAAAGACTGGGTCTGGATACAATTTCTTATCTGAATAAGATGTTCGAGCTTTCTAAGGAATGTATAACCTTCCTTTAATATCTTACCTTCTTCTTCTGGTATATAACCTTTATCTATTAGTATTTTTAATGCCTTTAATGTTCTTTTCTCCCTAAGATCTGGGTCTTTGCCTCCATATAAAAGCTGTAATATCTGAACTGTGAATTCTATCTCCCTTATTCCACCTTCCCCTTTTTTTACATCGTAAACATCTTTTACTTTTTTTTGGGCTTCAGCTTCTATTAGTTTTTTCATTTCAAGGATTTCTTCAAATATCTCCTCTCCTGAGTATTTTCTGTAAACAAAAGGGTGGACAATATCCATAAATTCTTTAGATACTTCTGGATCTCCCGCTGCATGCCTTGCTTTTATCAGCATATGTCTTTCCCATGTTCTTCCGTGACTCCAGTAGTAAAACTCGATAGCAGGCAATGAATAAGCTATAAAACCTTTTTTTCCTTCAGGCCTAAGGTCAAGATCAACTATCCAGGTTATACCTTCAAAATTTCTTTTCGTGAGATATTTGGTTAAATCTGTAAACATGCTTGTAAAGAATTCTCTATTTGTTAATCCTTTTGTTGTTTTTCCTTCATTTGAATATATATACATAACGTCAACATCTGAGTAGTAGTTAAGATCGAGACCTCCATGTTTTCCAAGGGCGATAACAGACCCTTTCGCTTCTTTACCGGTTGACTCATCAATAGGTATCCCATATCTCAGTTTATGTTTATTGTAAGCTCTTTTGTAAGCGGCTTCAAAGCATGCGTCTGCAAGATATGAATATTCTTCTGTCAGTTCTGAGAGATCGTTTTTCCCTTTGATATCTTTTGCTACGATCCTTGAAAAATGTTTCATTTTAAAAAAGGTTAATGATCTTATAAACTCTGAATCATCAGAAATACTAACCAGATCATTTGCTTCATTTACAAGCTCTTTCCTTCCTTTTAGAGGTTTCTCAAGTTCTGAAAATATATATTCAAGCTGATCTGTATGTCTGAATATAAAATCTCCTATACATGAAGAGTGATCGACAAGATCTTTTAAAAGGCTGTATCTATCTTTTGAAAGACCTGTAAGAAACTCTTTTTTTAATGTCTCAAATTTGGATAAACTTCCCAACTGCTTTCTCCTTTGATGTTATAATTTTAAAGAAAATCCTACCCTGAGGGTGCTTATGCATCAATTTTATATTTTATTATCTTTTCTTTCCATGATTTTTTTCCTTTCCTGTGAACAGAAAGCTGAAAGAAAAGAGGAAAAGGATCCTGTTATTCAAATACAGGAAAGGTTTGCAGGTATTATTCAGAAGGTTACACCATCCATAGTAACAATACTGACACAATCAAAATCAGGAAAAACTCCTATAATATTCAGATTTTCAGAAGAACCTTTTCCTTTTGATAGTGAGACCCTTGGGTCTGGATTTGTAATTAAGAAAGATCAGAAATTTCTTTATATAGTTACAAATAGTCATGTTGTTGAAAAATCAAAAACTGTGACTGTTAAATTCTACAATGGTTATGAAAAATCAGGATTTATTGTCGGTCAGGACAGACAAACTGATATAGCTGTATTGAAAGTTGAAATAGATGAAAAAATAAAAAGTATAACTCCTTTAAAACTTGGTACAACAAAGAATCTTAAAGTTGGATACTTTGTCATATCAGGAGGAAGTCCTTATAATTTAGGGCATACATTTACACTTGGAATAATATCTGCCCTTAACAGAAATCTTGGTATATCCCCTTACGAAAATTATATACAGACCGATGCTGCCATTAATCCTGGTGATTCAGGAGGCCCGTTACTTGATATTAATGGAAATGTTATAGGTATGAATACAGCAATAATCCAGTCAGGTCAAGGACTTGGATTTGCTATACCTATAGATACTGTAAAAGAGCTTTCACAGGAGCTTATAAAATATGGTAAAGTAAAAAGAGGCTGGCTCGGTGTTCTTGTCCAGGAGATCGATAAAAAAATGAAAAAAAAGCTGGGTATTGATCATGGAGTTCTTGTTATAAAAGTTTTCAAAAAAAGTCCAGCAAAAAAATCTGGTATTAAAACTGGTGATATAATTTTATCCATCAATAATGTAAAGATCAAAGATCTTCAGGGTATGAGACAGGTGATTTCAAAACTGAAACCAGAAGAAAAAGCATCGGTAGAAATACTGAGAAACAGAAAGAGAATCCTTATAACTGTTTTAATTGAGGAGAGATTAGACAAGGGAAACTAACTGTAGTAAAATTCACAACCGAATATATACTGTATAAGTTATATTCGAGGGATTTAAGAGAGGTTACAATGAGAAAATTTAAATATGAAGAAGGTATAACTTATTATCTGAACTCAATATCCAAAATACCTCTTCTTTCTCCTGAAGAAGAAAAGGAGATAGCAAAAAAGGCTAAGGAGGGAGATAAAGAAGCTCTCGAAAAACTTATAAAATCAAACCTAAGATTTGTTGTAAATGTTGCAAAAAATTATACAGGTTACGGAATCCCTTTTCAGGAGTTGATATCTGCTGGGAATATAGGTCTTATAGAAGCTGCAAAAAGATTTGATCCAGAAAGAGGAGTCAGATTTATATCCTATGCTATATGGTGGATAAAGCAGTCTATACTTCAAACAATACAGAGCCAGAAAGATATAATAAAAATTCCTCAGAAAACCCAGAATCTTTCTATGAAGATAGATACAGCCTATTTAGAACTGAAAGAGAGATTAAACAGAGAACCTAAATATGGCGAGATTAGAGAGTATTTGAAAGAACACGATGATATAGACATAGATGAGGAAACTATAGAGAACTATCTTCTTATAAAGAGGCACTCAGTATCATTAGATACTCCTGTTGATATGGATGAAGGAACATTTTTTATAGATCTGATATCAAAGCACAGTACAAAAGATATAGAAGAAAATATAGTTAGGGAGTCTATAGAAAAAGAGATAGAGTACATACTTTCACATCTTTCAGATAGAGAAAGATTTATTATAGTAAACAGGTTTGGACTAAATGGTGAAGAACCTAAGACTCTCAGAGAAATTGGTAAAGAACTTGGCATATCAAGGGAAAGGGTAAGACAGATAGAGATAAGAGCCTTGAAAAAGATCAGAGCTTTAGCTACCAAAAAACATCTCAAAGATCTTTTAAGTTAAAGTTTCATACTTTTTTATCTTTTTCTTTAAAGCTTAGACATTCTTTCCCAGAAGCTGTTTTAACCTCAACAGATGGCAACTGTCTGCTTTTAAAATTATATGCTTTACAACCATATGGAAAATTTCTGTCCCATGTTATGTAGAAATAGCAACACTTGAAGCAGTTTATAGATTTCCTATCCATTGACCAAAAAACGCCATAAATAAAAATCTCGGTAGTCTTCCGATAAATGAAGCTAAAACAAAACCTATAAAAGGCATCTCAAATATTCCTGCAAGCCAGCAGATTGCCTTAAAAGGTATTGGTGTTATAGCTGCTATTATAACAGCTAATATACCATATCTTCTGAAAAGTATTTCTCCTTTATCGTAATACTTTTCACCTATAAATTTTTTAAAAAAAGGTTCACCAAGGAATTTACCCAATATATATCCAACTATTCCACCTAATACACTTGCAATTGCAGCTGTGAGAGCAGCATATAGGGGCGATAGTCCAAAAGCTGTGCCTCCAGTAATAAATGGATCTGGAGGTACAGGTTGGATTATGCTCTCTGTAAAGGAGATAATGAATATCCCAATATATCCGTAATCTGCAACAATCTCTTCAGCCCATTGTTTTAAACCTTCAAACATTAATTATTCCTTTATTTTTATATTTTCAGGTTTTATTCTCGCAAACTTTCTTTTTCCAACCTGAAGAACAAACTCCTTAGTTAGATCAACCTCAAAATAAGGATCTGTAAACTTGTCTCCATCAATCTTGACGGCACCCCCTTTTATAAGTCTTCTTGCTTCAGATTTTGAAGGAGCAAAACCTGTTTTAAAAACAAGTTCAAATAGAGGGATTCTGCCTTCGGAGGCAACTATTAATTCAGGTTCCGGTATCTCTTCAGGTATTTCTCTTTTAGAATGAACTTTTTCAAAATGCTCCCTTGCTTTTATAGCTGATTCCTCACTGTGAAATCTTGTTACTATATACATTGCAAGCTGTTTCTTTACTTCCATAGGATGAAGAACTCTATTTTCAATATCTTTCTTCATTTTTTCTATCTCATCAATACTGAGATCTGTAAGTAGTTCCCAGTAGTCCCACATGAGTTCATCAGGTATAGACATTATTTTTCCAAACATCTCCTCGGGAGGCTCTGTGATTCCTATATAGTTTCCGTAAGATTTGCTCATCTTTCTAACGCCATCTGTACCAACAAGAAGTGGGAGTAGTACAGCAACCTGAGGTTTTTCAATTCCATACTCTTTCTGGATATCCCTTCCGATTAAAAGATTAAATCTCTGATCAGATCCACCAAGCTCAACATCTGATTTAATTGCGACAGAATCGTAAGCTTGAAGTAAAGGATATATAAACTCATGTATGGCAATAGGTTTATTTTCCTTAAATCTTTTCTTAAAATCATCTCTTTCAAGCATTCTTGCTACAGTGTATCTTGCTGTCAATTTTATAAGATCCTGTGCAGTCATATCTCCAAGCCACTCACTGTTAAAAACAACGACTGTTTTTTTCGGATCTAAAACTTTGAAAACCTGTTCTTTGTAGGTTCTGGCATTTTCTAACACCTGATCTTTTGTTAAAGGTGGTCTTGTTTTATCTCTGCCTGAAGGATCTCCTATCATAGCTGTAAAATCGCCTATTATAAAATAGACTGTATGACCTAACTGCTGAAATGTTCTCAATTTTTGGAGTAAAACAGTATGTCCCAGATGAAGATCTGGAGCTGTAGGATCAAAACCGGCTTTTATTATAAGAGGTCTTTCCTCTTTCAGTTTGTCTAAAAGTTCCTCCTCATTTATTATCTCAAGAACTCCTTTTTTTATTATTTTAAGCTGTTCTTCAGGAGATAAGTTCAGCAAGTCTTCATTTCCTCCAAAATTTTTTATTCAGCTTATATTTTAAAATACTTAATAAAAAAACAAAAACCGTAGTTATTAAGTACTTCTGTCTGATAATATATATTCTATAAACAAGGAGGATAGATCGTATATGGAAGATTTTATAGAAAAAGGAAACAGATATCTTATTCAAAACTATTCAAGATATCCTGTATCGTTTATTAAGGGAGATGGTGTTTATCTTTACGATACAGAAGGAAAAAAATATATAGATATGCTTGCAGGAATTGCGGTAAACACACTTGGTTACAGCCATCCTGCTCTTACCGAAGCTCTTTGTAAACAGTTGAAGGATATTATACATGTATCAAATCTTTTTTATATTGAACCTCAGATAGAAGTCGCTGAGATCCTTATAAAAAACTCGTGCCTTGATAGAGCATTTTTCTGCAATTCAGGAGCAGAAGCGAATGAGACAGCAATAAAGCTTGTGAGAAAGTATTTTTACGATATGGGACAGCCGGAGAAGTTTGAGATTGTTACATTTACAGGTGGATTTCATGGTAGGACTATTGGTTCTTTGACGGCAACTGCACAACCTAAATATCATAAAGGTTTTGAGCCTTTACTACAGGGGATAAGGTATGCTGAGTTTAATAATACTGAAAGTTTAAGATCTGCAGTGAATAAAAATACAGCTGCTGTTATGTTTGAATTTATTCAGGGAGAAGGGGGTATAAACCCTATAAATGAAGAGTTCTTATCAGAAATTTTAAAAATCAGGGAAGAGTATGGGATTCTAATTGTTGCTGATGAAGTTCAGACTGGTATAGGAAGAACAGGAAGGCTTTTTGCTTACCAGCATTACGATCTCTGTCCTGATATTGTTACCTTAGCTAAAGGTCTTGGAGGAGGTATTCCAATAGGTTGCGTTCTTGCCAAAAATGATATTGCGAAAGCTTTTACACCCGGAACTCACGGTTCTACCTTTGGAGGAAATTATATCTCAACAACAGCGGCAAAGGTTGTTTTAAAAGAAGTCCTGAAAGATGGATTTCTTGAAAATGTTGAGAGAAAAGGGGAGTTTCTAAAGAAAGAACTTGAAAATATCGGGTTAAAGACAAAAGGAAAAGGACTTATGATAGGCTGTCCTTTACCTGAGAGTGTTAAAGCGGGAGATATTGTTGAAAAAGCTCTGGAAAAAGGTCTTATAATAGGAACTGCTGGAGGTAACACTTTGAGATTTGTGCCACCTCTTATAATAGAAAAGGACCATATTTTAGAGGCGATCAATATACTTAAAAAAGTTGTTATATGAATGCCTAATAACTAATATTAAGAAATGTAATAGTTTTAAATTTGAAGGGGGATATATGGAAGTTACAGAAAAAGATATAGTGAATTTTCTTAGACATAGAAGGAAGCCGACTTATTTTAAGATGTTCTTGAAAAAGCTTGGAATTCCAAAATCTGAAAAGAAAAAACTGAGGAAACTTCTAAAAAAACTCCAGAAAAAAAAGATAATCAGGTATGAAAAAGGTAAATACCTTCTTACAGAATGGAAGGAAGAGGGAGAACTTATAGAAGGTAGGGTAGAAGCACATCCAAGTGGATATGGTTTTCTGATAGTTGGCGAAGATGTGGAAGATCTTTTCATTCCTCCTCCCCAGATGAGATACCTTTTTGATGGAGATATTGTGCTTGCAAAAGCTGTAAAAAGAAGAAAGAAAGATGAAGCAAAGATAGTAAAAGTTGTTCAAAGAGCAGTTAAGACGGTAGTTGGCATATATAAAAAGGATCGAACAGGTCATTACATACTTTTATCAGATACGGTTATTCCGCACAAAATCTATATAACTAAAAAAGAGGCGAAAAAGAAAAAATTAGAAGAAGGTATGTATGTTGTGGTAGAGATAACAGATTATCCAGCGCCAAAAATAAAAGGCAGAGGCAGGGTTATAGAGATTCTTGGAAAAACAAAAAATACAAGAACTGTAGCCGAAATTGTAGCAAGAAAGTATAGCTTACCTCTTAAACATTCTGAAAAAGCTGTAAGAGAGGCTGAAAAGTTATCTTCAGTTGTAAGAATAACAAAGAATAGAAAAGATCTCACAGATCAGATCTGTTTTACAATAGATCCAGAATCAGCGAGAGATCATGACGATGCCGTTGCTGTAGAAAAAGAAGGAGATCTTTACAGACTATTTGTTCATATAGCAGATGTTTCTTACTATGTAAAGGAAGGCTCTGAGATAGATAAAGAAGCTTTTGAAAGGGGGAACACATACTATCTTCCAGAAATGGCACTTCATATGCTTCCTGAAAGACTGGCGGCACAGCTATGCAGCTTAAGACCAGGTGAAAAAAAGTATGCTTTTACCTGTGAAATGCTTATAAATAGGATGGGAAAAGTTGTTGACTACAACATTTATGAAAGCGTTATTATAAGCAAAGCAAAACTGTCTTATGATGAGGCATTAAGGCTTATAGTTGGAGATCCTGCTTTAGAAAAAAAATATCCATATGTTGTAAAACCTTTAAGATATATGGAAGATCTTGCAAAAATACTTATGAAAGCAAAGGAGAAGAGAGGAAGTATAGATTTTGATATGCCTGAGAGTAAGATACTTTTCACTGATACAGGGGATCCTTATGATGTAGTTCCCTATGAGAGACATCTTGCCCACAGAATTATAGAAGAATTTATGATAATAGCAAATGAGACTGTTGCGAGATTTATGGAGGAAAAAGGATATCCATTTATATATAGAACACACGAAGAGCCTGATCTTGATAAAGTTGTAAAATTTGTGGATCTTGTTGCCGGTCTTGGTTATGATGTGTCCTATCCAGAAAAGATAACTCCAAAGTTTATACAGAAGATAATAGAAAAAGCCGCAGGAACACCTGAAGAGAACCTTATAAGATTCATGGCTTTAAGGACTATGAAACAGGCGAAATACACAGTTGAGAATATTGGGCATTTTGGTCTTGCTTCAGATTGTTATACCCATTTCACATCGCCTATAAGAAGATATGCCGATATAAATGTTCATAGAATGCTGAAAAAAGCTATAAAAAACAAATTTTCAAAAAAAGACTTTAGAATCTTACCTGAAAAACTGAAAACTGTAGCTGATCAATGTTCAAAAATGGAAAGAGTTGCTGATGATGCTGAAAGAGATGCATTGGAGATACTTAAACTTAGAATACTTGCATCTCATATAGGAGAGGAATTCGAAGGGGTGATAACAGGCGTTGTTTCTTTTGGTCTTTTTGTTGAAATAGAAAAATATCTTGTGGAAGGTCTTATACATATAACATCGCTTCCAAAAGGTTTCAAGTACGATGAAGAAAATCAGAGATTTGTTGGTGAAGAAAGAATTTTCAGACTTGGTGATAAGATAAAGGTTGTAATTGATCGTGTTGATGAAGATCTTAAAAAACTTGATCTTTCCCTTGCAGATAATCAGTTAAGTCAAAATGTTTAACCCTTAATCTAAATGCTACTGTAATTTATTTTGAATTGTTTACCTTTGTTATGATATGATAATTTAGATTGAAATTATAAACAAAAATGGAGGATGCTGGAGTATGCATGTTGGCGTTATCCCCGATATAACACTCTTTGTTCAGCTTGCTATATTTCTTATTTTTATGTTCATTATGAAGAAGATATATTTTGATCCTTATCTTGAATCATTTGATGAGAGACAAAAAACTGTTGATCAGCTTCTGAAAGAAGCTGAGGAGAATAATAAAAAAGCAAATGAAATTCTTGGACAGGTTGAGAGTATATTGGCTGAGACAAAAAAAGAGGCACAAAAAATTATTGATCAGTATCATTCAGAAACAAATGAGATGGTTGCTAACATTTTGAGGAAAGCTTCGGAAGAAGCAGAGAAAGAGATTGAAGAAGCTAAAAAAGATGTTGAAAGGGTGGTTGAGATAGAAAAGAAAACTATGGATAAAGTGATACAAAAAATAGCTGAAGAGATAGCTGAAAAACTACTTCTCAAGGAGAAGGCAGCATGAGAAAAGCTCTTTTATTATTCTTACTGGTATTCAGTTTAGCATTTGCAGGCGGTGGAGCTGAACACGGCGGAATGATGCTTGTCTGGAAAACTATAAACACAATTATACTTATTGGAGCTCTCTTTTACATAATAAAAAGATGGGGTATTCAGTTTTTTGAAAACAGAAGAAATACAGTAGTATCAATGGTTGAAGAGGCTAAAAAAGCCAAAGAGGAAAGTGAAAAAGCCTTAAAAGATGCTGAGGCGAAGCTTGAAGAAGCCAAGATGAAATTTACAGAATCTTTAAAAATTGCTGAAGAAACAGCAAAGAAGGAAAGAGAAACTGCTGTTAAGGAAGCCAACGAGATGGCAGAAAGGATCAAAGCACAGGCTAAAGAAGCAATTCAGGTTGAGATAAAAAGAGGTGAAAATGAGCTGAGAAAATATGCTGTAAAGAAGGCTTTAGAGATTTCTGAGAAGATAATAAAGGATAAGGTAAACCCTGATGTAGAAAAGGAGATTATTAAGAAAACATTAAAAGCATTAAGTTAGTGGAGGCTGAAATTGAAGATAGACAAAAAAAGTTTAAAAAGGGTTGTTAAAGTTCTTTTAAACAAAGTGCCAAAAGAGGAATCTGTACTTATAAAAGTTTCTGATGATCTTTTTTTAATACAGGAGATATATAGAAAAGATAAGGACTTCAGGAATTTTATACTTAATCCATCAGCATCTTACGATGAAAAAAAGAAGATACTGGATACTCTTTCTGAAAAAGCAGGTTTTGATCCTGTAGTAAAAGAGGCTTTAGAGTACATAGTAAAAACGAATAAAGGGAGTCTTCTAAAGGTAATTGCTGATGAGTTCAGATTTGAAGTTGAGAAGTTTTTTGCAACGGTAAAAGGAGAGATAATAACGGCTTATCCCATTGATGAGGAAACTATAAACAGTGTGAAAGAGGTGGTTGAGAAAAAGCTCGGTAAAAAAGTTGAGTTTGATATAAAACAGGATCCATCCATTATAGGAGGAATTGTTGTTAAAGCAGGAAGTTATATACTTGATTCATCTATAAAAACATATCTTCAAAAGTTGGAACAGCAGTTAACAGCCTTTTAAGTTGTTAAAAATTTAAAGAAAGATAAAGGAGGTTTTAGATGTCTGCAATAAGAGCTGAAGAGATATTAGAAGGATTGAAAAAACAGCTTGAAGAGTTTGAAGCTAAAGCAAACCTTGAAGAAGTCGGTATGGTTCTTCAGGTTGGTGATGGAGTTGCAAGGGTATTTGGACTTGAAAAAGCCATGTATGGAGAGATGGTTGAATTTGAAAACGGAAAACTTGGCGTTGCTTTTAACCTTGAAGAAGATAATGTAGGTGTTATTTTACTTGGAGATGAGACAGGGATAGAAGAAGGAACTATAGTAAAAAGAACAGGAAAGATCCTTGAAGTTCCTGTCGGTATGGGACTTGTTGGAAGGGTTGTTGATGGAACTGGAAAACCTATAGATGGGAAAGGACCGATAGAAAATATAGCTTATTACTCACCTGTTGAGAAAATTGCTCCCGGTGTTGTTACAAGAAAGTCTGTTCATGAACCTCTCCAGACGGGTATTAAAGCTATAGATGCTATGATTCCTATAGGAAGAGGGCAAAGGGAACTAATTATTGGAGATAGAGCTACAGGTAAAACAACGGTTGCAATAGATACAATCCTTAATCAGAAAGGGGAAGATGTTTACTGTGTTTATGTTGCTATAGGTCAGAAAAGAGCTGTTGTAAGACAGATTGTTGAAACACTTCAAAAACATGGAGCTATGGAGTACACAACAGTTGTTGCAGCTACAGCATCCGATCCAGCTACAATGCAGTATATCGCTCCATTTGTAGGATGTACAATAGCTGAGTATTTCAGAGATAACGGTATGCATGCTCTTATTATTTATGACGATCTTACAAAGCACGCTTATGCATACAGACAGCTTTCTCTCCTCCTGAGAAGACCTCCAGGAAGGGAAGCTTATCCAGGAGATGTTTTTTACCTACATTCAAGACTTCTTGAAAGGGCTGCAAAACTAAACGATGATCTTGGAGCAGGATCTTTAACGGCATTACCTATAATCGAAACCCAGGCTGGTGACGTTGCTGCATATATCCCAACAAACGTTATATCCATTACGGATGGTCAGATTTTCCTGGAAACAGATCTTTTTCATAAAGGTATAAGACCTGCTATTAACGTAGGTTTATCAGTTTCCAGAGTTGGTGGGGCAGCACAGATAAAAGCTATGAAACAGGTTGCAGGTACGCTAAGACTTGAACTTGCACAGTTTAGAGAACTTGAGGCTTTCGTTCAGTTTGCATCAGAACTTGATAAAGCAACACAGGCTCAGATTGCAAGAGGTCAGAGACTTGTTGAGCTTTTAAAACAACCACCAAATAAACCTGTTCCTGTAGAGAAACAGGTGGCGATTATTTATGCAGGTACAAAGGGATATCTTGATGACGTTCCTGTAAGTGCTATCCAGAAGTTTGAACAGGAGTTTTACACATACCTTGATACGGAGAAACCTGAGATCTTAGAGATGATCAGGGCTGAGAAAAAAATTACAGATGAGATAGAATCAAAACTTAAAGAGGCTATAGAAGAATTCAAAAAGAAAGTTGCATTTTAGTGAGGTAGAGAAGAATGGCTAAGCTCTCACCAAGGGATATAAAAAGAAAAATACAGGGTATTAAAAATACACAGCGTATAACAAAGGCGATGAAGGCGGTCTCAGCTGCCAAACTGAATAAAGCAAAAGCCAAATTAAGTGCAACAAGGCCTTATTCTGAGAGATTGTATGATCTTATAAATGATCTTGCTATGTTTGTTGATAGGGATATACATCCTCTGTTAAAGATAAGAGATGAGCATAAGGTTGATATTGTTGTTGTAACAGCAGATAGAGGTCTTGCCGGGGCATTTAACTCTTACGTTATTAAAACAACACTTGGAAAGGCTAAAGAACTTCAGGAAGCAGGAAAAGAACTGAATCTTATTCTTATAGGTAGGAAGGCAGTTCAGTTTTTTAAAAATAAAGGATTTAATATAATAGCTGAATATGAGGATATATACAGAGATCATATGAATCTGTCTTTTACCTCACAGGTAGGAGGGATTGTTGCTGAAAGGTATGAAAACGAGAAAACAGATGCTGTATATCTTATAAACAATGAACTTATAACGACAGCTACTTATGAGACTAAGGTTAGAAAGCTATTTCCTATAGAACCTGAACTTGATTATACAAAGCTTTCAGAGATAAGCAGGTATAATATAGAGCCTTCATCAGAAGAGGTTCTGGAACAACTTTTAAAAAGATATATAAACTTCCAGCTTTATAGAGCACTTGTTGAATCATCAACAGCGGAACATGCTGCAAGAATGATAGCTATGGATAATGCGACAAGAAATGCAGGTGAAGCTATAAAAAGATGGACAATTATATTTAACAAGGCAAGACAGGAAGCTATCACTACTGAACTTATTGATATTATTAATGCTTCTAATGCTATTGAATAAAAGAAAGTCAGGAGGATACAAAGAATGGCAGATATGAAAGGAAAAATCGTTCAGGTCGTTGGACCTGTTGTTGATGTTGAATTTGAAACTGAGGAGCTTCCAGAAATCAGATGGGCTTTAAAGACTCAGAGAACAGCTATAGATGATAAGGGAAATGAGTTTGTTGAAGATCTTTATCTTGAGGTTGCACAACACCTTGGAGAGAAGAGAGTAAGAACTATTGCTTATGGTCCTACAGATGGACTTGTAAGAGGGCAGGAAGTTGAAAGTGTTGGAGGACCTCTACAGATACCTGTAGGAAAACCTGTGCTTGGAAGAATTTTTAATGTTGTAGGACAGCCTATTGATGATGGAGGTCCTGTTGAGGCTGAGGAAAAATGGCCCATATTCAGACCAGCTCCATCGTTTGAAGAGCAGTCAACTAAGGTTGAGATATTTGAGACAGGTATTAAGGTTATAGATCTTCTTGTTCCATTTATTAAAGGTGGAAAGGTTGGTCTGTTTGGTGGTGCAGGTGTTGGAAAAACTGTTCTTATGCAGGAACTTATCCATAACATCGCTAAGTTCCATTCTGGATATTCTGTTGTTGTTGGTGTTGGAGAGAGAACAAGAGAAGGAAACGACCTATGGATGGAAATGAAAGAGTCCGGTGTTCTCCCCTATACGGCTATGGTTTATGGACAGATGAATGAACCACCGGGCGTTAGATTTAGAGTTGCACAGACAGGTCTTACAATGGCAGAGTATTTTAGAGATGTTGAAAAGCAGGACGTTCTTATATTCATAGATAATATATTTAGATTTGTTCAAGCAGGTGCTGAAGTTTCAACACTACTTGGAAGACTACCATCTGCTGTTGGTTACCAGCCAACTCTTGGAACTGACGTTGGTGAAGTTCAGGAAAGAATTACATCAACGGTAAACGGTTCTATAACATCTATTCAGGCTGTTTATGTACCTGCTGATGATATTACAGATCCAGCTCCAGCATCTGTTTTCGCTCATCTGGATGCTACAATTGTTTTACAAAGAAGACTTGCAGAGCTTGGTATATATCCTGCTATTGATCCTCTCGAATCAACCTCAAAAGCTCTTGCTCCTGAGTATGTTGGTGAAGAACATTATTTTGTTGCGAGGGAAGTTCAGAGAATCCTTCAGAGATATAAAGAACTGCAGGAGATAATAGCTATATTAGGTATGGAAGAGCTTTCAGAAGAAGATAAAGCACTTGTTTACAGAGCAAGAAAACTTCAAAGATTTCTCGCCCAGAAATTCCACGTTGCTGAACAGTTCACCGGACAACCTGGTGATTATGTAAAAAGAGAGGACACAATAAGATCATTTAAGGAAGTTGTTGAAGGCAAATGGGATCATCTTCCAGAACAGGCATTTTATATGGTTGCTGATATTGAAGATGCAAAAAGAAAAGCTGAAGAGATGGAAGCTAAAAAAGCTTAATATTGAATGGCGGGATAAAGCCCGCCTTTTTATGTCTTCTATTCTGATCATTTTCCTGTTTACTTTTTTTTCATGTTCTAAAAAAGAGCAGACACTGTCTAAGGAAGACAAATGTAAACTTATATTTAAAGTCTATTCTGACTGTTATTATGGATCTTATTTTATTGAGGATCCTTCAAACTGCACAGGACTCAGTAATGGATTTTATAAGATTTTAAAAAAAGAAGGGTATGGGACTGATATTCTTGAAAAAGCAAAATCCGTATGTTATACAGGTTGCAGTCAGTCTGTAAATAAAAGAAAGTTAGAACCTTATGATGATTTTAAGAAGAAAAACTGCTTTTTCTGATGATTTCTACAAATTTATCCATTCTTAATCTTGCTTTTCCTTCAAAGCTGTAGTCTATTGTTGTTCCTTTTTCTCTGAGCCTTTTGTATCCTGTAAATGCAACCATAGCACCGTTGTCTGTGCACAGGTATAAGGGTGGAAAAAATACTTTTATTCTGTAAATATTCTCTGCTTCTTTGAATTTCTCCCTTAATCTTGAGTTTGCAGAGACGCCACCCGCTATTACTACATTTTTTATGTTAAACTCATTCATTGCATCTAATGTTTTTGATACAAGAACGTCTGTTGCCGCTTCCTGAAAAGATTTTGCTATATCTTCTTTCTTATAAATTCCTTTCTGTATTTCTCTTAAAACTGCTGTTTTTAATCCGCTAAAAGAAAAATTGAATCTATTTTTTCCTTTGTCACCTATAAGCGGTCTGGGTAGCTTTACAGAGTCCTTTCCATTTTTAGAGAGCATATCTATAACCGGTCCTCCTGGATATCCAAGACCAAGCATTCTTGCAACTTTGTCATAAGCCTCACCAACAGCATCGTCAAGTGTTCCACCAAGATATCTGTACTCTTCAAAACTTTTTACCAGATATAGTTCTGTATGTCCTCCTGAAACAACAAGTGCTATAAAAGGATAATTAATCTTTTCATTAATGAATGATGCGAATATATGGGCTTCTATATGATGAACTGGAATAAGAGGCTTTTTATAAACCCAGCTTAATGTTTTTGCAACAGATATTCCTATAACAAGAGATACTATTAAACCGGGAGCAACAGTTACGGCAATGCCTTCTATATCTTTCATATCAACAGATGCTTCTTTCAGTGCTCTGTCCAAAACAGGAATGATATTTTTTGTATGTTCTCTTGCTGCAAGATCTGGATACACACCACCCCATTTTTCATGCATCTCTATCTGGGATGATACAATATTTGACAGCAGACCTTCCTCACTGTCGTATATAGACACAGCGGTATCGTCACAGGATGTCTCTATTCCTAAAATTTTCATTGAACCCCTTTTCGGGCAAAATTAAGTATTTTTATAGCATTTATAGCTGTATCAAGTTGTGGATCAACTATCTTTACTTTTTCTTCACCTTTGATTTTTGCTTCCCTTTCGGCTTTAATTCTTTCCATCTCTTCCTCTTCAGTCATATGGACAACAATATCAGGGGTTATACCTTTATTCATTATCAGTTTTCCGTTTGGTGTGTAGTAATGTGCTGTTGTTATTTTTAGCCCAGCGCCGTCTGGAAGAGGAATCAATGTCTGAACTGATGCTTTTCCAAAGGTCTGATCTCCCACAGCAAGTGCTCTATTGTTGTCTCTTAAAGCACCTGTTAATATCTCGGAGGCACTTGCAGAACCTTTATTTACTATAACAACTATAGGAATGTCGTCGGGTATAACTGGTGAAGATGTGGAGTAATATTCCTCATTGGCTCTTGGATCTCTTCCCTTTGTATAAACTATAAGTTTTCCTTTATCAAGAAGCATATCTGCTATCTCAACGGCTGTTGAGAGCAGTCCTCCTGGATTATTCCTAAGATCTACTATTATCCCTTCTTTGTTTTTAAATTTTTTGAGAGCCTTTTCAAACTCTTCAGCTGAATTTTCCTGAAACTGGGTAAGTCTTATATAGCCTATTTTTCCATCTTCAAGCTCTTTTGTCTTCACACTTTTTATCTTTATTACAGCTCTTGTTATTGTTACTTTGAATGGCTTTTCTACACCTTTTCTCCATATTGTGAGCGTTATCTTTGTACCAGGTTTCCCCCTCATTTTTTTCACAGCCTGCATTAGCGTCATTTTGTCTGTAGGCTCGCCGTCTATCTCTATTATTATATCGCCTGATTTTAAACCTGCTTTCCATGCTGGCGTATCTTCTATAGGAGCAACTATTATAAGTTTGTGGTTTTCCATCGTTATTTCTATCCCAAGACCGCCAAATTCTCCGTGGGTTTCTGTAGTAAAGTCTTTAAATTCGTCAGGGGTGAAAAATGTTGAGTATGGATCAAGTGCATGAAGCATTCCCCTAAGCGATCCATATATGAGTTTTTTACTGTCAACAGGTTCAACATAGTAATCCTTAACAATTTTAAATACTTCTGTATATAAACCTATAAGTTTTAAATCCTTTTCAATATCCTTACTGTCTGTTTTTGCGCTTAATCCAAAATTTACGCCAGCTATAAAAACAAGGATAACTCCAACAAAAAGGGAAAGCCTGCTTTTCATTATTAAATCTCCTGATTTTTATCTTTTTATCATTATCTCAAAGAATAAAATGGATTTCAAAGAAATTTTGATTCTGGATATCCAAGATAAAAACCCTGACCGTAGTCTATTCCTATCTGTTTTATAACTTCAAGTATTTCTCCGTTTTCTATGGATTCAGCAACGGTTTTTATATCTAATCTTTTACAAAGCAAATTCATACTTTCAACAAAGGCGATGCTTTTTGGGTCTGAGGAATTAAGCTCTCTTATAAACTCTCCATCTATTTTTACATAATCTATAGGAAAGTATTTCAGATAATAAAAGGATGAGTAACCACTGCCAAAGTCGTCTATAGCAAAACCAAAACCTTTGTTTTTTAGTTTAACTATAAGTGCCTGAACTTCAGCTGTTTCTTTTACAGCTTCCCTTTCTGTAAGTTCAAAAACTATTTCATCAGGATTGATTTTTAGATCATTTACAACCGAAAATATATACTGCCAGAATGAATCATCAGATATATCCTTCGCTGATAGATTAAGAAAAAGTTTTTCAGTAAGATTAAGTTTTGATTTTTCTGTAAGAGCTTTTTTTATAATGGTTTTATCTATATCTTTTATCTTTCCAAGCTTTTCAGCAAGAGATATGAATCTATAAGCCGATATAACCTCGCCTTTTTCATCTTTTAGTCTTGCAAGTACCTCATAAGCATGGATTTTATTATTTTTTAAATCGTATATAGGCTGAAAATATGGAACGAAAAGCTCCTGATCTATAGCTTCTTGGAGTATGGAAAATTCCTTTCTTTTTTCTTTTATTGTCTTTTGTATCTCTTCATGTGTAGGAACATAAACTTTATTCTTCCCAAGATCCTTTGCCCTATAAAGAGCGTTATCTACAACCATCATAAGCTCTTCTTTTGTTGTTCCATGTGTTGGAAACTCAACTACGCCAAGGGATGCACTGACAGATACAACAGCACCTTCAAAAATGCATAATTTGTTGTCTTCAAGATTTTTACGTATTCTTTCAGCAACAATCAGTGCTTTATCTATTTCGGTTTCGCTGAGAAGTATAACAAACTCATCCCCTCCTATTCTTGCCACAAGATCGCCTTCTCTTATTGAAGCTTCAAGTATGTCAGCTACAGACTTCAGGACAATATCACCAATATGATGACCGTAGGTATCATTTATATACTTGAAGTTGTCAAGATCAATAAGTATGAGAGAAAATCTGTAATTTTTTCTTTTTGCCCTGCTGACTTCATATTTTAATAGGTCTTCAAAAATTCTTCTGTTGTAAAGATCTGTTAAAGGATCATGTCCAGCAAAATACTCAAGTTCTGTAATGGCTTTTGATAATGCTCTTGACGATCCTGTTACAAGAGTCATTATTGACAGTATTGAGTTTAAGATATTTGTATCCTTTCTCGTCAGCTTTACTTCCGGTAGAACAATAAGACCAAGTATCCCTCCTATTCCGGGTGAATCTGGTAAAAATTGATGCGTCTCAATATGTATCTTCTTTATCTCTTTTCTTTTTGTCTTGGTTGTTATGAATATCTCTTCAAATTCTACGTTTCTGTTCAAACTTTCTCTATAGCTGTTAATTACATTTTCAACAAGGTATATTTTTATATTTTTTTTTATATCTTCAGGTGGTATATAACTATAAAATAAATAGAATTTTATAAGGTTGTCTTCTTCAAACATAAAGAAAAAAAGATCGTAAGGGTATATATTTTTTAATTTTTTCAGTATCTCTTTAGCATACCCTTTCCAGTCCATAATATTTTCCCTGGAAAGGACAATCTCTTTTAATATCTTTGTTTCTTCCTGTAAAAGCTTCTTATCGACAACCTCTTTTTCAAGAAGAAGTATAAGATCTATAGCTCTGATGCTCCCATCTTTAACAAGCTTTATATTGTAATTTAAGTTTTTTTCAAACTCCTCTAAGATAAGATCACAGGACTGTTCTTTGAATTCGTAAGAATCAGATAGACTTTTGATCTCCCTTCTAAGCCCCTTTATTAGAGAGTTGTACTTGAGCAAATTTTCAATAACAGTTCCGCTTTTGAGTGCAAGTTCTTTCCTTAAGTTTTCAAAGTTTAAATTCTTCCTGCTCAAAATATATCAACTCCACATTTTAGATCATAAAGATATCTAAGGAGCTTTTCTACATTTTCACCTTTAAAAAGGTAGCCATGTTGTGGTGCTATTATCTCAATATCTAATTTTTCTACTCTTTTTACCCATTTTCTTAAGGCCTCATTTGATGCCATATATCTTTTGTGAAAACTGTCTATACATTTTATATACTCATCAAAGTCCTCTACAAAGAGTTTATTTTCTGAACAAGGAAGCAATCCTGCACCAATATCTCCTGTAAAAAGGATTTTAGAGATGGGATCGTAAACATTTATATGGCCCGGGGAATGTAAAAAATGTGCAGGAATGATCTTTAAACTGAGTCTATCATCAATCTCTAAATTCATTCCTTCATCAGGAACTCCATAAATCTGATCTGTCTTTTTAATATCATAATGAGGGATAAATCTGAGCCATAATCTTGATATATAGGCTTTGGCATCTGTCATCTCAAGCCATATATTCAGACCACCACATATATCAGGATCTTGATGGGATAAAATTATAGCTTTTATATTGTTAAGCTTTGTATATTTTAATATCCTTGAAAGAAGTATTGGGAATAAACCGAATCCCCCGGGATCAAGTATTATGCCTTTGTTGTTGTGAACAATCAGATACTGATTGGAAGGAATACCAAGTTCTTCTTTACTTTCTGCAAAACCTAACAAAATAAATTTGTGACTCTTAGAGTCAAAAAGAACCTTGTCCATGAAATTACCTTAAAAATTAATAAATGTTACTAAGAATTTTCGGAAGTAAGCTGAATCTATTTAATATATAATTAGAGATGTTAAAAAACTGCTGAAGGGGTAAAATGGGCGTATTAAGATTCTTAAATGCTGGCGAATCTCATGGACCTGCTCTTACAGCCATTATTGAAGGACTTCCTTCTAATCTTAAAATTTCTTCTGATTATATAAACAGGGAACTCTCGAGAAGGCAGGCAGGATACGGACGCGGCGGAAGAATGAAAATAGAGAAAGATAGGGTTGAGATACTATCTGGTGTAAGATTTGGATATACACTTGGATCTCCAGTAACGCTTATGATAAAAAATAAAGATTGGGAAAACTGGACTGATATTATGGCTGTAGAAGGCATTTCTGTAGAAAAAAAGGAGATATTAAATCCACGTCCAGGACATGCTGATCTTCCGGGAGGAATAAAATATGGGTTTCAGGATTTGAGAAATGTTCTTGAAAGGGCAAGTGCAAGAGAAACAACAACAAGGGTTGCAGTAGGTGCTGTATGTAAACAGTTGCTTGAGGATATTGGTATAAAGATAGGAAGTTATGTGGTATCAATAGGCGAGCTTTCTATAAAGGAGAAAATAAAGGATATTCCCCTTGAAGAAAGATTTGAAAATGCTGAAAAATCAGAAGTAAGGATACCTATTCCTGAGAATGACGGTATATTCAAAAACTTGATAGATAAAGCTAAAGAGGAAGGCGAGAGTCTTGGAGGTATTTTTGAAGTGTTTGCCACAGGTGTTCCCGTTGGACTTGGAACTCATGTCCATTGGGACAGAAGGCTTGACGGAAGAATTGCTCAGGCTATGATGAGCATACAAGCGATAAAAGGTGTTGAGATAGGAGAAGGGTTTGCTCTTTCTGGTATTTATGGTTCTCAGGCTCATGACGAGATTTTCTGGGATAGGAATACTGGATTTTACCACAGAACAAACAGAGCAGGTGGAATTGAGGGAGGAATAACAAATGGAGAACCTATACTGGTTAGAGTAGGTATGAAACCTATACCAACATTGATGAGAAAAAAATCTTTAAGATCCGTAAATATAAAAACAAAACAGCCTTTTGATGCTGCAAAAGAGAGATCTGATGTTACTGCTGTTCCAGCTGCAGCTGTTGTTGGAGAAGCAATGCTTGCCTTTATTCTTGCTCAGGCAGTTATTGAAAAATTCGGTAATGACAACTGGGTTGAGATAAAAAAAAGAATTGAAGAGTACAGGATTTATACTAAAGAGTTTTAGTTTACACAGACTAACTTTTTCTGATATAATAATTGAAGTTTGTGTCATATCGGTAATAACGAATGGAGGCCTTAGCTTTGGAAGGTTTATACATTAATCATGTTCTTTTTGCTGTTGTTGCTCTTGTTATTGTTCCTGTTATATTTTCAACATTTGCTAAAAAACCTTCTTTAATACCAACACCCCTTCAGAATTTATTTGAGATGTATATAGAGTTTGTTGACAATATGATAAAAGAAAATATGGGTGAAAAGGGAAGAAAATACTTTCCTCTTGTTGCAGGGATAGGACTTTTTGTGTTTTTTGGAAATGTTATGGGTATGATCCCCGGTCTTGAGTCTTACACTGCGAATATAAATACAACTCTTGCTTTAGCCTTGCTTGTATTTGTTATATATAATGTTGAGGGATTCAGAAAACATGGCGTAGGATATCTAAAACATTTTATGGGACCTATTCCTGTAGCTGCGCCAATATTTTTCATTATAGAGATAATCTCCCATATAAGCAGACCAATAACTCTTGCTTTGCGTCTTTTTGCAAATATGACAGGCGGCGAACTTATAACTATTGTTTTAATAATGCTTGTTCCTTTACTTGTACCACTTCCTATAATGGTTGTTCACCTTATTGCCGTTTTCCTGCAGACCTACGTTTTTATGATACTTACAACAGTTTATATAGCTGGTGCAATTACTGAAGAAGCACATTAAGGGGTTAACCTATGGTGAATGTAAATAAGGTTCTGGTTTGTGTAGATCTTTCGCCTGTCTCATTGAAGGCTTTAGAATGGGCTAAAGATTTGGCAAAAAGATACGGTAGCGAGCTTGTAGTTTATCATGAGATGGAAGATGTCTATACAATGCTTAAAATGAGTTCTTCCTTTGGAATACCTTCTGCCCCAGATCTTAGAGAAAATGCAGAGAAAAATGTTAGAGACAGACTTAAACCTTTACTGAAAGATTTTGAAGGGACATTCAGATTTATTATTGATGCAAAAGGAAGATTGGTGGACAGGCTTCCCGAAATAGTTAGTACTGAGAAGCCTGATCTTACAGTTATAACTCAAGACTATGAGAGAGATATACCAAAAATACACTCGCAAATACTGGTAATAAAATAAAAAGTAAGGAGGTTTTTACAGTAATGAAGAAATACTCTACCCCATTCATAATGTTAATGATGGTAGCAGGTGCTATTTCAGCTGCCTTTGCAGGTGAGGGTGCTACAGCTGATGCTATGGCAAGAGCTATCTTTTACGGAGGAGTTGCTATAGGTGCTGGAGTTGCTATAGGTGCTGCTGCTGGTGGTGGTGCTGCTGGGCTTGGTAATGCTATAAGAGGCGTTCTTGAAGGAATGGCAAGAAATCCAAATATGGGTGGAAAACTTTTAACAACAATGTTTATTGGTATGGCACTTATAGAAACGTTTGTTCTCTACGGACTTTTAATTGCTATTATATTCCTGTTTACAGGAATATTTGACGGAAAAGCTGGATTCTAAGGCTACAGCAAAACTTTAATAGATAACTTTATATATCAAGGGCGTGCATCCAGTATGTGCGCTCTTTTTATTTTATAAATTCAGGAGGAGTAAAATGCCAGAAAAGATAAAAGATCATCTTTCTAATAAGAAGAGGAAGAGAACCTCAGGTTTCCTTGCAAGGAAAAGAACAAAATCTGGAAGAAAGATACTTGCAAGGAGAAGGAGAAAAGGAAGAAAAAGAATCGCCATCAGCTAAGCGATGGCGTCCTACTATGGTTACCCTTAAAAATCGCGAGATAAAAAAAATTCTTTCAGAAGGAAAAGTATTAAACACAGAAAATTTTATTGCAGTTTATAAAAAAAACATGCTGGGTTATTCAAGATTTGCATTTATACTATCAAAAAAATTTTCTAAAAAAGCTGTTGTTAGGAATAGAGCAAAAAGAATTTTAAAAGAGGTTTTAAGGGAATATTATAGGGTTTTCAAAGATCTCAGTTATGATATCATTTTTATTGGGAAAAAAAATATCATTGGAAAAAAGAGCTCAGACCTTTACGGTGATATTGAAAAATTAATATCAATCCTTAGAGAAGGTAATGGACAGATTTCTGATAAAACTTATTAAGATTTATAAAAACTTTATTTCACCTGTATTACCAAACAGCTGTAGATATTATCCTACATGTTCAAGCTATGCTATACAGTCCATACAGAAGTATGGCGCATTAAAAGGCTCATTAAAAGCTGTATGGAGGATTTTAAGATGCAATCCTTTTTCAAAGGGCGGTATAGATTATCCATAAAAATACTTAGAGAGGTAGCAGATGAACAATAATGATCAAGAAATGCAGAAACGTATGTTTATCTTTTTTATAGCTGTTGCTGTTTTACTTATAGCATATTCTATAATAAGCAGTTACCTATACCCAACCGAACCAGTTCCAGAGAGATCTTCAGAGACTCAAAAAGTTGTTTCAACTCATGATGAGGTAAAAAATAAAAGTACAGAGGAGCCCACAGGCAGAATAACCTATAAACAAACAGGAGATTTTGATCTTCTTCTGGATAAAAGAAGGATAAATGCAGACAACTTAAAGGATACTATAAAGATAAATACGAATTTTGGGCATATTGAGATATCCAAGATAGGTGCGAGAATAGTTTCTATATATGTTAAAAAATTCAAAACAGACATGATAAGTGATTTTTCAAAAACAAACAGGCTTTTCCCAACAGAAATAATCACAACAAGTTCCGAGCTGACAGCTTTAATAAATTTTAGTCCTTATACTTTCAAGCAGGAAGGAAGTAAGCTTATATTTGAACTTAAAAAGGGAAATATATCTGTAAGAAAGATATTTGAAGTCAATGAAGATTCTACATTGACTGTTTTAATAGATACATCTGGTCTTGAGAAGTACGGACTTTCAGTTATAAACGGGATATCGTTAAAGGCTGAAGATATGGCCTTTGGTCATTCAGGAGCAATAATAAAAACAGATAAAGAGCTGATAAAGCTTGATTCTGATATTGAAAGAAAACAGGTAATAAGAGGACATATAATCTGGGCTGGTGAGGAGAATAAATATTTTCTGCAGATGTTTTCAATAAAAGGGGGTTTTTCTTCAACCCATGTTGTTCCTGTTGCAGAAGGAAAAACTGTTGTTTTCTCAGAGATCCCAACGTCTGTTGAAGGCTTTTTCTTCGGCGGACCTAAACTTTACTCCCTTCTGGGAGATATATCTGAAAGGTATAAAAAAGAGTGGGGTACGGATCTCGCATTAAGAGACAGTATAGATTTTGGATTTTTTGGTATCCTTGGAAAACCTTTATTTTTAATAATGCATTTTATATATGATTATATTCACAACTGGGGACTGACAATAATAATCCTTACAATTCTCTTAAGAATAGTTCTTTTCCCTCTTAATCATAAGAGTTTAAAGGCTATGAAAAAAATGGCTGATCTTGCTCCCGAGATAAAAAAACTCCAGAAAAAATATCAGAAAGATCCACAGAAGCTTCAAGAAGAGATGATGAAGTTGTATGCAGAACATGGAACAAACCCTATGAGCGGTTGTCTTCCAATAATAGCTCAGATACCTATATTTATAGCTCTTTATAATGTTCTTATGGTTACAGTGGAACTTAAAATGGTTCCTTTCTTGTGGGTTCAGGATCTTGCAGATAAAGATCCGTACTACATATTGCCCATACTTATGGGTGTTTCCATGATAGCACAGCAGTGGATAATGCCGTCTTCCGATAAAAACCAGAAGATAATTATGTACATAATGGCTTTTGTTTTTACGTTTCTTTTTATGAACTTTCCAGCAGGACTTGTTTTATACTGGCTTACGAATAATATATTAGGATTAGGTCAGAGTTTTATAGTTAATAAACAGATGGGACTTTATAAGCCTAAAGGCTGATGATCAAAGATACAATCATAGCAAATGCGACACCGCTTATTCCTTCAGCTGTTTCTATTATAAGAATAAGCGGTGATAAGGCTTTAGATATAGGGAAAAAACTGTTTAAGCTTCCAGAGTCTGTAGAAGAGAGAAGGGTATATTTCGGAAAAATAACAGACAGTAAAGGTAGTGTTATTGATGAGGGGCTTTTTATTTTTTTTAAAGGTCCAAAAAGTTTTACGGGCGAAGATGTTGTTGAGATTTACCCCCATGGAAGTGTTCCAATCGTTAAGAGAATTATTGAAGAAGCTGTAAATCTTGGAGCAAGATTTGCAGAGCCTGGAGAGTTTACAAAGAGAGCATTTATAAACGGGAAAATAGATCTTACTCAAGCAGAAGCTATAGCCGATCTTATAGAGGCAAAGAGCGAAAAAGCTTCTCGTATTGCGGTAAATATACTTGAGGGGAAACTTTCAGAAAGAGTAAAGGAGCTTAGAAACAGTCTTATTTATATTGTTTCACTAATAGAAGCAGAGATAAACTTTCCAGAAGATGTTGAAGAGGTGGAGCCTGATCTTATAAAAGATGGATTGTCAAAGGTTATTGAAGGGATAGATTTACTGCTGAAAACATACAGAAAAGGTGAGATTGTGAGAGAGGGAATAAAACTGGCTATAGTAGGAAGACCAAATGTCGGCAAATCTTCCCTTTTCAATGCTCTTGTCGGTTATGAAAGGGCGATCGTATCGGAATTTAGGGGAACTACAAGAGATTTTATTGAAGAAACATTATCAATTAAAGGGATACCTGTTAAGCTTCTTGACACAGCTGGGTTGAGAGAAACAAAAGATAAGGTAGAACTTATAGGAATAAGAAAAGCTAAAGAGAAGATAGAAGAAGCTGATATCGTTATATTTGTTTTTGACCTTTCTGAAGGGATTACACAGGAAGATCTAAATATTTATGAACAGATAAAACATAAAGATCCTATAATTGTAGGCAACAAGTCTGATCTAATAGACAAAAAAGAGCTTGATATTTTTAGAAAAAAGTATTATTTTAAGAATGTATTATTTATCAGTACAAAACTTCATAAAAATTTAGATCAGTTAGAAGAAGAAATCTTTCATAAACTTGGAATAATTGAGGATAGCGATTCAGAAATATATATAAATCTTAGGCATTACAAAGCATTAGAAAAAGCAAAAAATATTCTTAAAAAAACAGTTCAGAACATTGATGAGCTGATAAGATTTAAAGAGATCTTGATGCTTGAGATTAGCGAAGCGGAAAAACATCTTGAGGAAATCACGGGAGAAATAACCACTGAAGATATTCTTGAAAATATATTTAGTAGATTTTGTATAGGGAAGTAAAAATCAAAAACAAATCAAAGGAGGCTAAAGAAAGTCATGGTTGAGACAATTACACTGGAAGAACTGAAAAGGATGACTCTTCAGGAACTTCAAAAACTCGGAAAAGAGGTGGGACTTCAAAGAACAACAGGATTAAAAAAATCTGAACTTATAGCTAAGATTTTAGAAAAAAAGGCGAAAGACGAAGGCCTGAATTTTATAAAAGGTGTTCTTGAGGTGCTTCCAGAAGGTTACGGTTTTATAAGGTCTATAGAAAATAATTATGCTCCTCATTCTACAGACATTTATGTGTCGCCTTCTCAGATTAAAAAGTTTGGACTTAGAACTGGTGACTATATAATTGGAATTGCAAGACTACCAAAAGACAATGAGAAATACAGGGCACTTATTAAGATTGAGGCTGTAAATACTGTTGAACCTGAATATATAAAGAGAAGACCTATCTTTGATAGACTCGTACCTTTTCATCCAACAGAAAGGTTTAATCTGGAGTATGATCCTTCCGATCTTTCAACAAGGGTAGTGAGTCTTATATCACCTATAGGTAAGGGACAGAGAGGACTTATAGTTGCACCACCAAAAGCAGGTAAGACAGTTTTAATACAAAGACTTGCAAAGGCTTTAATAAAAAATCATCCAGAAGTTCATCTTATTATACTCCTTATAGATGAGAGACCTGAAGAAGTTACAGAGATGAGAAGGATTGTTGGAGAAGGGGCAGAGGTGGTTGCATCAACGTTTGATGAACCGCCAGAAAGACATATGCATGTTGCTGAGCTGATTGTAGAAAGAGCTAAAAGACTAGTTGAAAATGGTCAGGATGTTGTGATACTCCTTGATTCTATAACCAGACTTTCAAGAGCGTCAAATGCAATAACTCCACCTACAGGAAGAGTTCTTTCAGGAGGTCTTGAAGCTACTGCACTCCAAAGACCAAAGAAATTCTTTGGAGCTGCAAGAAATATAGAAGATGGGGGAAGTTTAACGATACTCGCTACAGCCCTTGTTGAAACGGGTTCTAAAATGGATGATGTTATATTTGAAGAGTTTAAAGGAACAGGAAATATGGAACTTTATCTTGATAGAAGACTTATGGAAAGAAGAGTATTTCCTGCTATTAATATTCCAAAATCAGGAACAAGGAAAGAAGAGCTCTTACTTGAGGACTGGGAGCTTCAGAGGGTCTGGATACTGAGAAAGTTCCTATCTACAATGGATGAAGTTGAGGCTATGGAGTTTTTACTGGATAAACTTGGTAAGTTTAAATCAAACGAGGAGTTTTTAAAATCTATGAATGCTTGATCAAGCTATTCATAAAAGTTAAAATATTAGTTTGCTTGACTTTTTAAAATCTGGAATATATTTGGAGGTAGAAAATTGAAAAAAGGAATACATCCTGAGCTTAAAGTGACACATTTTGTTTGCGGTTGTGGTAATGAGTTTGATCTTCTCTCAACAAAAGGCGGTGTTGTGCATCTTGAGGTATGCAACCAGTGCCATCCTTTCTATTCAGGAAAGCTTAAAATAAAGCCTTTATTTTTAGAAATTAAAGGAGTTGGATCAGTAGAAAGCAAGTAATGTTAAACAGATATCTGCTTCAAAAACTTGAGAATATAGATGAAAAACTGAAAAGACTTGAAGCAGCCTTATCTGACCCTGAAGTATTAAAGGATCAGAAAAAGTTACAGCAGGTTGCGAGAGAACATAAGGAAACTGAAAAATTATCAAAGCTTTACAAAGAGTACAAAAAAATACTTAGAGATATAGAAGAGACGAAAACCCTTTTAAACAATCCTGAAGAAGAAATGAGGCTTTTGGCTGAAGAAGAGCTGAAAGATCTTAATAAAAAGAAGGATGAACTTGAAAGGGAGATACAGCTTGAGCTTTTGCCAAAGGATCCAAATGATGAGAAAAACGTTATTCTTGAGATAAGACAGGGTGCAGGAGGAGAAGAGGCAGCTTTATTTGCAGGCGAACTTTTTAGAATGTATCAAAGATATGCGGAAAGAAAGGGCTGGAAAGTTGAAGTTTTAAGTATGCACCCTACAGATAGAGGAGGTATTAAAGAAGTAATAGCCCTGATTAAAGGTCAGGGAGCTTATTCAAGACTTAAATTTGAGAGCGGTGTTCACAGAGTTCAGAGAGTTCCAGAAACCGAAAGCTCAGGCAGAATACATACATCAACCGCTACAGTTGCCGTTCTTCCTGAAGCTGAAGAGGTTGATATAGAGATAAAACCTGAAGAACTAAAGATTGAGACTATGAGAGCATCAGGAGCAGGTGGACAGCATGTTAATACAACAGATTCTGCTGTAAGAATAACCCATATTCCCACAGGTATTGTGGTAAGCTGTCAGGATGAAAGGTCACAGCTTCAAAACAGAGCTAAAGCTATGCAGATATTAAGAGCAAGATTGAAAGATTATTACGACAGACTTGAAAGGGAAAAAATTGAAAAAGAAAGAAGAATGCAGGTTGGAACAGGTGATAGATCCGAAAAGATAAGAACGTACAACTTTCCTCAAAACAGAGTGACTGATCACAGAATAAACTATACTTCACATAGACTTCATGACATTCTTGATGGAGATCTTGACGAGATAATAGATCGGCTGATAGCTAAAGAACAGGAACAAAAACTCCTTGCTATCTCTGAAGAGCAAAACTGAGCGCCCGTAGCTCAACTGGATAGAGCACGTGACTACGGATCACGAGGTTGGGGGTTCGAGTCCCTCCGGGCGCATAATTGGAAAAAATCTTTCTAAGAAATATCATAAATAACCACTTACAGAAAGTATATCCTTAAATTAAAATCCTTAATAAAGATACCAAAATAAAAATACCTATGCATTAATCTGATATAATATTTTTTGATGGGGTCGTAGCTCAGCTGGGAGAGCGTTGCCTCGGCATGGCAAAGGTCGCGGGTTCGAATCCCGCCGACTCCATTTCTCCTATCACAAACTGTCTCAATATTTCCTGTCAATCTGATATAATTCTTAGAAAATTAATAACCGGAGGAGCTTTTATAAATGAGAGCATCTCAGTATTTTATTCCAACATTAAAAGAAGCACCTGCAGAAGCGGAAGTTCCAAGTCATATATATCTGATAAGAGCAGGTTATATAAGACAGCTTGCAGCTGGACTTTATGAATATTTGCCCCTTGGTTTTAGAGTTTTGAAAAAAATAGAGAATATAATAAGAAAGTATATGGATGAAGCAGGAGCTTTAGAAGTATTACTTCCTATACTTGCTCCCTCTGAACTGTGGCAGGAAACAGGAAGATGGGAAGTTTATGGGAAAGAACTTTTTAGGATCGAGGACAGAAAAGGAAGATTATTTGCTCTTGGACCGACTCATGAGGAGACTATAACAGACCTTGTAAGAAAAAATATAAGATCTTATAGAGATCTACCAAAGAATTTTTATCAGATACAGACAAAATTTAGAGATGAGGCAAGACCGAGATACGGTCTTATAAGAGGTAGAGAATTTATTATGAAAGATGCTTACTCTTTTGATATATCAGAGGAAATGGCTGTTAAGTCTTATGAAATAATGAAAGAAACATATAAAAAGATATTTGATGAGCTTGGACTTGATTATTTAATGGTTGAAGCTGATGTTGGGGCTATAGGTGGAAAGTACTCACATGAGTTTGTTGTAAAAGTTCCAAATGGTGAAGCCCATATAGTTTACTGTGATAATTGCGGTTATGCTGCTAATATAGAAGCAGCAAAATATGAGTTTGAACTTGACAAACTTCCTCCTGAAAATGAAAAACCAATGGAGAAAATTCATACTCCTGGAGTTTCTTCAGTTGAAGAGGTATCAAAATTTTTGGATATGGATCTTAAAAAGATTGTTAAAACCCTTGTTTATATTCTTGACGATGGAACTGCTGTAGCAGTTCTCATAAGAGGAGACAGGGAGCTTAATGAGACAAAACTTATTAATTACTTTAAAGCTCTTGACTGTCGCCTTGCTGATTCAAAAGAACTTGAGAATCTCGGCATAGTAGAAGGTTTTGTAGGACCGATAGGAATTGATATCCCTGTTTATGCAGACATTTCTGTAAAAGATCTCCACAACTTTGTTGTAGGAGCTAATGAAGAAGATTACCACTATATAAACGTAAATATACCAAGGGATTTTGAGCCTGTGGAATTTGTTGATTTTTCAACAGCAAGGAAGAATGATCCCTGTCCCGTATGTAAAAAACCTTTAAAAGAAACTACAGGTCTTGAAGTTGGTCATATATTCTTACTTGGGACAAAATATTCTGAAGCTATGAAAGCTTATTTTGTTGATAAAGATGGTAGAGAAAAACCTATTATTATGGGATGTTACGGAATAGGTGTAAGTAGGCTTATGGCAGCGGCTGTAGAGCAAAATCATGATGAAAACGGTATTATATGGCCTGAAAGTATAGCTCCCTTTAAACTCCATATACTTGCACTTAATCTAAATGATAATCAGATTAAAAATGTAGCAGAAGATATATATAAAAAATCCGTTGTAAAAGGTGTAGAGGTTCTTTTTGATGATAGAGATATATCCCCTGGTGCAAAATTTAAAGATGCTGATCTTATAGGAATACCGTACAGGATTGTTATAGGAAAAAACGTTAAAAAAGGAAAAGTTGAGATACAGATAAGAAAAGAAAGGAAAAAACAGGAGATAGGAATAGATGATATAGATAATTTTTTAGACAGGTTGAAAAATGGATTATGAGAGTTTTATATACAATCTTACAAAAACAATCCTGAAGGATTTTGATATAAAAACACTTTTTATAAATGTCACAGATCAGATAAAAGATTTCTTAGGGGCTGAGAGATCATCGCTTTTCTTTTACGATAAAGAAAAAAATCTTCTCAGATCCGTGGTTATTTCTGTTGATCATAATATTGACAAGATAGAAATACCAGTGAATAAAGAGAGTATAGCCGGATTTACAGTTTTAGAAAAAAAGATACTCAATATAAAAGATATACATAACAAAGATGAACTCATATCTGTAGATCCTGATCTTAAATATCACAAACACTGGCTTAATATTAAAGGAGTTGAAACAAAATCGATGCTTTCTGCTCCAATAATAAAAGATGGTGAGGTACTGGGAGTTTTTCAGGCTATAAATAAAGATCCATACTTTACAAAACAAGATGAAAAGGTCACAGAGAAAATAACTCCTCTTATTGCTATCGCTCTTGATAATGTTGTTAAATACTCAAAAATGAAAATAGCTCAGAATATAGAAAAGGTTATACTCGAAAATATATCAGAGGCTGTCGTTCTCCTTGATAATGATAACAGGATTATAACGTTTAATTCACAGTTTGGTGAGATGACAGGTTACAGATTTTCTCGTAAAGAGGCAGAAAATAAAAGAATAGAGGATATTCTCCCGATAATAAAGACACACCTTGATAAAATAGAGTTTGTGAGAAGGCATATGATACCGGAAGAGATAACACTCGATCTTATCAGGATAAGAATGGTTCCTATTGTATGGGAATGTATTCTTGAAGGAAGATTTGAGTATGTAGGATTAATATTTCATTTTCCCCATGGTTAGATATGAGCATAACAATTAAGAGAAAAATACCGGATAAGAGTTTTATTGATCTTATTGTTGAGAGGCTTGGTCTTCAGCTTGAAGATATAAAGAAATATCAGAATATAGCAAAGAAAGAAAATAAAAATCTTCTTCAGGTTCTTATTGAACATGGATATTCAGAAGAAGATATAGCCAAGATAAAGGCTGAGTATTTTGGTTATAAGTACGATAGGCTGACAAACTATGTTCCACCAGAAGAGATAACAGAGATATTCAGTAAAAAATTTCTGATGGAAAGATATGTTCTTCCTCTGAAATACGATCAAAATGTGCTTGTTCTTGCTATGGTTGAACCTACAGATGTTATCACAATAAATGAGGTAATAGAGATATTAAAACAGCACGGCTACGATATAAAGGAAGTAAATATAGTAATAACAACAAAAAAACAGATCTTAGAAAAAATAGAGCTTTTATACGAGGAAAAAAAGAAATTAGAAGAGATACTTAAGATACTTCAGGTTGAAGAAAAAGAAGAGTTTAGACTTGAGCATACAGAGGATATAACAGAAAAAAGTTCTCCTATAATAATGCTTGCCCATAGAATAATAGAAGATGCTTATAAGAAAAATGCATCAGATATACATATTCAGCCTACAGAAGCAAATTCAAGAATAAGAATGAGGATAGATGGAGATCTTGTTGATTATCTTAATCTGCCGAAATTTGCTCATGAACCTCTGATAACAAGATATAAAATAATGGCAAATATGAAAATTGATGAGAAAAGGGTTCCACAGGATGCAAGAATAAACTTTGCCAGATTTAATCCTGCCATAGATATAGATCTTAGGGTTTCGACAGTTCCAACAGTTTACGGAGAGGATCTTGTTATGCGACTTTTAGATAAAAGCAGTGTAATACTTGACTTAGATAGACTTGGTTTTTCAGAAGATCATCTAAGAATTTACAGGGAAATTATAAGGAAACCTTACGGTATAATACTTCATGTAGGTCCGACAGGATCAGGAAAAACAACAACACTTTATTCAGCATTAAAAGAGATAGATACTCCCGAAAAAAAGATAATAACGGTTGAAGATCCTGTTGAATATACACTTGGAGGATCTATAGTTCAGACTAATATAAATCCTTCAGCTGGATATACATTTGCAAAAGCTATAAAATCTTTTTTAAGACATGATCCTGATGTTATGCTTGTAGGTGAGATCAGGGATATAGAAACGGCAAAAATTGCTGTTGAAGCTTCACTAACAGGACACCTTGTTTTCTCAACACTTCATACAAACGATGCTGTAAGTACAGTAACAAGACTTGAGGAGATGGGTATTGAAAGTTATCTTCTGGCAGACTCATTACTGCTTATCTGTGCCCAGAGGCTGGTTAAAAAGGTATGCAGCAATTGTAAAACAGCTTATATCCCTTCTAAAAAAGAGGAAATTGTGATTAAGAATGCAGGTTTTGAGATAAACAACGATATTAGATTGTATAGAGGAAGTGGATGTAAAGTTTGCAATTTTACAGGTTATAAAGGTAGAACAGGAATTCATGAACTTTTAAAGATAGATTCTGATATAAAAAGTATGCTTATAGAAAGAGAATCTACTGAAAAGATAAAATCAGTTGCTTTAGAAAAAGGAATGAAAACCCTCCGTCAGGATGCGGTTGAGAAAGCTTTAAAAGGTATAACAACAATTGATGAGGTTATTAGAGTAACCTTAGAGTAATTTTTTATACATTAAACCTGAAATGTATAACATCTCCGTCCTGAACTATGTAATCTTTACCTTCTATTCTAAGTAAGCCCTGTTCTTTTGCTTTCTGTAGGGAGCCTGCCTTTATTAAATCGTCATAATTTATAACCTCGGCAGCTATAAATCCTCTTTCAAAATCTGAATGTATCTCTCCAGCCGCTTGAGGAGCTTTTGTTCCCTTTTTTATTGTCCATGCCCTTGCTTCTTTTTCTCCAGCTGTAAAATAAGTAATGAGATCAAGAAGACTGAATCCCGTTTTGATCATTCTGTTAAGTCCTGGTTCCTCAAGTCCGTAAGCTTCAAGTATCTCCCCTCTTTCTTCTTTAGGAAGCTCTATAATTTCCTGTTCAACTTTACCACATAACACAACAACAGGTACATTTTCTTTCTGGGCTTTTTCTTTTATAGCCTTAACGTGAGGATTTTTTTCTCCATCAGGAAGATGCTCTTCATCTATGTTTGCAACATACATAACAGGCTTTATTGTTAAAGGAAAAATAGTTTTTCTCATATATTCCAACTCTTCTTCTTCAAACCTGTCCAAATGTGTTCTCAAAGGTCTTAGTTCTTCAAGTATGTTTTTTGCTTTTTCTAAAACCTGAACCTCAAACTTTGCTTCTTTATTGCCTGTTTTTGCTGGTTTTACCACCTTTTCCAACCTTCTTTCTACAGTTTGGAGATCAGCTAAAATAAGCTCTGTCTCAATTATTTCGGCATCTCTAACTGGATTTACAGAACCTTCCACATGAACGACATCACTATCCTCAAAACATCTTACAACATGAGCTACAGCCGAGACATTTCTTATATTTGATAAAAACTGATTTCCAAGGCCTTCCCCCTTGCTCGCACCTTTAACAAGTCCTGCGATATCAACAAACTCAACTGTTGCAGGTACGACTTTTTTTGATCTTTCTATCTCTGCAAGTTTATGGAGTCTTTCGTCAGGGAGATCAACAATACCAACATTTGGATCTATTGTACAGAATGGGTAATTTGCAACACCCGCCTTTGCTGTTTCAGTTAGTGCATTAAATATTGTTGATTTTCCGACGTTAGGAAGACCAACTATCCCAATATTAAGTTTCATTTTTCCTCCATCAGTCTAAAATATCTTTAGAAATTTATAGATAAGAGAGAGTTTTTCAATAGGATTTACCTATTTCTAAACTTTCTTCAGAAGAGAACAGTTTTTTCAGCCTGTTTAGGGCATCCTTTTCTGAGAGAAAAAGAATCACTTTTCTTTCGTCAGGTGTTTCATAGATAACCTTTATGTATCTTCTTTTTATAGGTCTTACTAAAAGGTCAAACTTTGTTCCTTTGTTATGCCCGCTTACCCAGACCTCTTTTGTTTCATCGTGGTAAAAGTATGAAAAACCTTCTTTGTGGGAAATATCCTTAAGATAATCAGGTATCTTTTTCATCTTCACCTCTCTAAATATTAAGGAATAGATATTATAGCATCTATTCTTTCTTATCAACCTCTTTTTTTATTCTGAAATAAACAATAACAGCCATAGTTATTACAAATAGTAGAAACATAAGTAAAAAAATTCCGCTCATAACCCAACCTCCTGATTCGTTTATAATAACTTATTATAAAAAACGATAGGAGGTAGATTTGAGAAGACTTTTTTCAATTGAAAATCTAACATTATTTGCGATAATTCTTGGGATATTATCAGGTGTATATCTCAAAGATGTTGTTATAAATCTAAAGCTGGTTGGAGAAGCATTCTTAAGTTTGTTAAAAATGATAACAGTCCCCCTTATATTTGCCTCAATCTTTGTGAGTATAGCCTCTCTTGCCTCTATTAAAGATATAAAAGATATGGGATTTAAAGCCATTTTATACTACTTCTCAACAACGGCTATAGCAGTTTTTACAGGGATTGTTGTCGTAAATTTTATTAATTTTAGTCCTGTTGGTGGATTAAACCTTTCCTCTAATGAATTTGAACACAAACCGTTTACTGTTGAAGCTCTTGTTCATAGTTTTATTCCTTCAAATATTTTTCAAAGTTTAGTTGAAGGGAAAGTTCTACATGTAATTATATTTTCTATTCTCTTTGCTGTTGCTGTTTTAAAGCTGCAAAAGGATAAAAAAGAGGTTATCACAAGATTTTTTGATGGTATAAATGATTCTATGCTTACTGTTGCAAGATGGATAATAAACCTGTCTCCTATTGGTGTGTTTGCTCTTGTTTCATACATTGTTGCAGATAAAGGATTAGGTTCACTGCTTTCACTCTGGCAGTATGTTCTTGCTGTGATAATCGGCCTTTTGATCCATGCGGTTGTTAATCTCGGTCTTATAGGATTTATATTAGGTAGATTCAATCCTTTTAGTTATTTTACTAAGGTAAAAGAAGCTGTTCTTATTGCATTTTCAACATCCTCAAGTTCGGCAACTCTCCCTGTAACTCTTGAAGTTGCTGAAGAGAAAGCAAAGATAGATAAAAAAACAGCAGGATTTGTTCTTCCCCTTGGAGCCACAATAAATATGGATGGAACAGCTTTATATGAAGCTGTTGCCGCTATGTTTATAGCTTCTCTTTATGGCATAGAGCTGTCGGTAGGAGAGCAGATATTAATATTTTTTACAGCTTCCCTTGCTGCTGTTGGCGCTGCTGGAATACCGAGTGCCGGACTTGTCACAATGACTCTTGTATTTACGGCTGTTGGAATTCCTCTCGAAGGGATAGCGATAATACTTGCAGTTGATAGATTCCTTGATATGCTGAGAACAGCCACAAATGTCTGGGGTGATCTAATTGGTGCAAAAATAATCAGTAGGTTTATAAAATAAATGTTTGAAAGCTTATTTTCCGTTTTGCTTTTTTTTATTTTAGGTTATCTTTCAAGGAAGTTTAATATATTTGATGAAAAATCCGCTGATACCCTAATCAGATTTATTATATTTTTTGCGTTCCCATCACTCGTTATATACAATGTTTATTATCTTGATCTAAAAAGATCTTTCTTTTTTGTCATTATCAGTGGCTGGCTGGTAATACTCTTTTCTATATTTTTATCTTTAGTTATTGGGAGATATATGGAATTTGACCGTGTCAAACTTTCCTCATTTATAATGATGGCATCATTTGGGAATACATCTTTTTTAGGGTTTCCTTTTCAGCTTGCTTTAATTGGCGAAGAAGGATTGAGATATGCTGTTGTATTTGATCAACTTGCATCATTTCTCCCTGTATCATTAATATCTCCATTTATACTTTCTTACGGACAGTCTTCAGGAAATATAGGTATTGATATAAAAAAAGTAATAACTTTTCCTCCATTTATAGCTCTTTTGTCGGCCTTTATGATAAAAGGTATTTATATTCCAGAGTTTGTTCTTAACGGTTTGAAAATGCTTGGACTGACAGTTATACCTCTCGCACTTTTTTCTATTGGAATAAATCTGAGATTTTCTAAGGTAAGAGAAAGAATCAAGGATATATCTGTAGTGATTTTTATAAAGATGATCTTTGTTCCTCTTTTTGCTCTGGTTGTTCTTTATCTTTTTTCCGTAAAACCAGAAACCCAATGGCTTTCTTTTATCGTTGAGATATCAATGCCTCCAATGGTTTTAGCATCTATACTTGTAATAGGGGCAGGTCTTGATAGGGATCTTGCTGTTTCTTCTGTTGGAATAGGTATTATAATTAGTTTTATAACAGTTCCAGTCATACTCTATATAACACAGATTTTTCTTTGAGGATGAGGGAGATAGAAAAGGTTCTTTTTAGAGGAGAGCTGGATAAGTTAGTAGATACGATAAAGAGCTGTTTAGATAATACTGGATGTTCTGGATATGGTGATATTTTTTCTGAGTATTTTAATATGATGAAAGGTCTTCAGGAATGTATGAGACCTGAAGAGTATATAAACATTCTTCATATAGTTGAGTCATCCTTGACTGTTGTTTTGAAAAGAGCCTATAAGGAAAGGAACATACACGCTGTTAGAGAAATAAAGGAGATCTTACAGATTGTCAAAGATTTTAATAGAGGAGAAGATTATGATCTATTTTGATAATGCTGCCACAACAAAAGTTTTTCCAGAAATTTTAGATAATATAAAGCTCTGGTCAGAAGAGTTTTATGCAAATCCAAACTCTGTTCATTCAGATGGACAAAAATCCAGGATGGTAATAGATGAATCACGCAGATATATAGCCTCAACACTTGGGGTTGGTGATGATGAGATCATATTTACTTCATGTGCAACAGAGAGCAACAACACTATAATAAGAGGACTTGCAGATGAATATCCTGAAAAAAATGAGATTGTTATATCGCCTATTGAACATAAATCTGTTCTCAATCCGGTAAAATATTTAGTAAAAAAAGGCTTTAAGATAAAATTTCTAAAAGTTGATAAACAGGGTATTGTAGATCTGGACGATCTGAAAAAAAAACTATCTTCAAAAACATTATTTGTTTCTGTCATTCATGTAAACAATGAAACAGGAGTTATTCAGGATATTAGAGAGATTGGGAAGATATGTAAAGAAAGAGATATTCTCTTGTTTTCAGATACTGTTCAGTCATTCTGTAAGATAGATATACCTTCTAATCTTATTGATTTTTACTCTGTTTCAGGACATAAGATAAATGCTCCGAAAGGAATCGGTTTTTTCAGGAGAAGAAAGGATATAAATCTAACGCCTCTTCTTTTTGGAGGAGGACAGGAATTTGGTCTTAGATCTGGAACAGAGAATGTGGTTTTTATAAAAGCTCTTTCTGAAACGGTAAATATATGGATAAAAAGAAGAAATCTTTATATGGACAAACTTTACAGATTAAGCAGTAAATTTCTGGAAAAGCTTAAAAATACTTTCTCTGATATTGAAATTGTTAGTGAAAATGTAAAGAGAACTCCAAATATAGTTACAGTGATATTTCCCAAGATTGATGCACAGACATTAATAATGGCTCTCAGTACTGAAGGTATTGCTGTATCTTCAGGTTCAGCTTGTTCTTCAGGCACACCTGAACCATCTCGTGTTCTTCTATCTTATGGTTATTCTGAGGAAAAGGCATTGAGAGCGGTAAGATTCTCTTTTGGTATTGATAACACTGAGGAAGAGATTGATATACTTATAAGAAAAATTAAGGATATTTTTGAGAGACTTTTACCTTTTTACTGATTTTTTTTGAAAAACTCTATAATTTTTTCTGCCACTTCATCCGCCGGTATATCGTATTCTCCTCTTTCTATCAGTTCTTTTATCTTTTTTATCTTCTCCATTCGCAACAGTTTTTCCTCCGTTAAATATGCTTCTAACTTTTCCAAATCTTCCTCAGATAATTTTTGCTCTAAAAGCTTACGAAGTTTTTTTTCATCCAATGCCCTTTCCTCAGTTATTCATTTTTCGGTATAATCCTTTTGTCACTTTAAAAAAGGAGGAGTTATGTTTCTTTCAATAGATACATATTCTGAAAATATGGGAATTTCCTTATTAAATGGACATAACATAACTGCGAGACTTTCACTTTATAAAACAAAACCTTTTTCAGAATTAATTGTCGGGAAATTGGATGAAATTTTCAATGATCTTGGTTTATCCATTGAACTATTATCTGGAGTTGTGGTAAATAAGGGGCCTGGAAGTTATACAGGTTTAAGGGTTGGTATTTCAGTAGCAAAAACTATATCTTTTTCCCTTTCTATACCACTTTATGCTTATGAAAGTCTTGATGTTTTAGCTTATAGATACAGGCTTTATAAGGGTAAAATTCTTATTGCTGTAAATGGTGGACAGAAGGAGGCATTTTTAAAAGAGTATCAATCAGATGGAAAGAAAATAAATGCTGTGACAGATTATAAAATAGAAAAGATCAGCAGATTAAGAGAAAATATTGAGATTTATAGAGATTATCTCATTATTGAGAAAAATCTTGATACTTACGGAAAAAACGTTGTTAAGGATATAGATGATCTATCTGTTGATGGTTTTTTTTATGCATTAAAGTACAATCTGAGAGAAGATCCTCTTTTCTTAGAGCCTATATATTTAAGATCCTTTTGAGCTAAATTTATCTAATATATACTTAATAACGGCACCGTGCCTTAACCCCCAATCACTAACCCTTATAGAATCTTTCTTAAATAGATCTAAGGCTGTATCAAATATCACTATTCCTGATATTATAGCTTCAGCCCTTTTATCTTCAATCTGGGGTATCTTTTTCCTTTCAGTAAGAGGCATTGATGACAGTTTTTCAAGCCATTTTTTTATAGCCAACTTATTTAATATTTTCCCATGTACTTTATATGAGGAATAAGGGAATATATGGTACTCAAGAGCTGCAAGTGTTGTAATTGTTCCTCCAAGTCCTATTATCTCCTTACAGTTTCCCATCTTTTGAAAAGCTTCCTTTATATACGGAGCTATAAAATCTTTCATCTCTTTTAATTCATATTTATCAGGTGGATCTGATTTTAAAAATCTCTCTGTAAGGTTTACTATCCCAAATGAAAATGAAAGAGATGTTTTAAGTCTGTAATTTCCATTTTCCCTTATACCATATGCAAACTCGGTACTGCCTCCTCCCTGGTCAATAACAACAAAACTTTCTTCAGGGAACAGTCCGTAAGCTGAGGCAAGAAAAGACAGATATGCTTCCTGATCACCAGTAATAAGATTTATCTCTATCCCAAGTTGTTTTGCTTTTTCAAGAAACTCATTTCCGTTCTCTGCATCTCTGCAGGCTGCTGTAGCATACCCAATTATTCTCTCTACTTTATACTCCCTTGCTATAAGAACATACTCTCTTAGAGTTGCAAGGGTCTCATCTATAGCCTCTCTCTGGAGATAACCTGTTTCTTTAAGGTTTCTTCCTAAGGATGTAATTCTGCCAACTGATAAAATATCATCAACACTACGTAGAGTTTCTTCAATAGATCCTTTTTCATGGATACCAGCTATTAAAAGTCTTGTGGAGTAGGTACCTATATCAATTACAGCTACTTTATAGCTCAAGCTTCTACTCCATAAAAACCTGTCCTTCTAAAGGAGAAACATCAATCCCCTGACTTACCAGATATTTTATAGCCTCTTCTATCTGTTCTTCTTTTCCTGTTAGTTCCAGCTCAAGCCAACCTATATTTTCTTGAACATTTGCTTTTCGTATATTTATCTCAACATCAAAGTTTTTACATACCCTGCTTAGTATAGGTTCTTTTATCTTCTCTTCAGGGTATATTAGTTTAAGCTTTATAGACTCCATAATTTAAGCCTCCATACCCCCAGCAATTGCAGGTATTATAGCAACTATATCCCCATCTTTAAGTTCTGTTTCTTTTCCTTTTAAAAATCTTATATCCTCATCGTTAACAAAGAAATTTACAAACTTTCTTATCTCACCATTCGGCTCAACGAGTCTTTCCTTTATACCGGGAAACTCGGCCTCAAGCTTATCAATAAGTTCTTCTATTGTTGAAGCTTCTACCTGAACTTCGCCCTGACCCTGTGTTACTCTTCTTAATGCTGTTGGTATTCTAACTGTTACTGCCATCTTTACCTCCTTATTTTTCTTCAGCTTTTACTGTCTGACCTATTACTTTCTCTTTAAATTCTGTAAGTGAAGGCTTTATATGAACAGGTTTTTTTAGTTGTCCTTCAAGAACTTCCATAGTTTTATAACCGTTACCTGTAATATAAACAACGACTGTTTCTTCTGAATTGAAAACACCTTTTTCAGCAAGTTTTTTCAAGACAGCCACTGTTGTTCCACCTGCTGTTTCGGTGAATATTCCTTCAGTTCTCGCAAGAAGCTTTATTCCTTCGATAATCTCCTGATCTGTTGCTGTCTCCATATCTCCATTACTTTCTTTTCCTACTTTAACAGCATATGGTCCATCTGCAGGATTTCCAATAGCTATTGATTTTGCTATGGTATCTGGTTTTTCAGGTACGATCCAGTCTCTATTTTCTTTAAATGCCTTGTATATTGGGCTGCATCCTTCGGCTTGAGCTCCATACATTCTTGGTGGATTATCTGTTATGAGTCCTACTTCCTTAAGCTCATTAAAACCTTTCCATATTTTAGTATATAGAGAACCTGATGCGAGAGGTGCGACAACAGCGTCGGGAGATTTCCAGCCAAGCTGTTCTGCAACTTCAAAAGCAAGAGTTTTTGAACCTTCAGAATAAAAAGGTCTTACATTGATGTTTACAAAAGCCCATCCAAACTCATTTGCAATTTCTGACGAGAGCCTGTTAACATCGTCATAATTTCCGTCAACGGCAACGACAGTTGGATTAAAAACAAGAGATCCTATGATCTTATTTGTCTCAAGATTTGAAGGTATAAAAACGTAACAGTTCATCCCTGACGCTGCGGCATTTGCTGCAACGGAATTTGCAAGATTTCCTGTTGATGCACATGCAGCCGTATTAAAACCAAATTCTTTAGCCTTTGAAAGTGCTACGGCAACAACCCTGTCTTTAAATGAAAGTGTAGGATGGTTTACAGAATCATCTTTTATATAAAGGTTTTTAAGACCGAGTTCTCTTCCTAATTTTTCGGCTTTTATAAGAGGTGTGAAACCTGCTGAAAGTCCTACTTTTGGATTTTCAACAGGAAGGAGATCAATATACCTCCATAAACTCTTAGGACCATTTTCTATTTTTTCCTTTGAGATAATTTTTTTTATCTCATTGTAATCATACTCTATCTCAAGTGGACCGAAACAGAACTCACATACATGTATAGGTTCTACAGGATATTCTTTTCCACATTCTTTACATTTTAAAGCTTTAACTTTTGGCATTTATTCATAAACCTCCGACATAGATAGATAAGGACTAATTATTATAATATAAAATTTACAGGTATGGAAAATAATGATAAAATGAATAAAATCTAAGCCAATACACAAATCCTTTTAGACAGGAGGTCTAAAGCTTTAATGTATAATGAGTTTATTATAGAAGAAGCTCTTACATTTGATGATGTTTTGCTTTTACCTCAGAAATCAGATGTTTTACCGCATGAGGCTGATGTAAGTTCTTATCTAACGCCAAATATAAAGTTAAATATACCAATTGTTTCTGCGGCTATGGATACGGTTACAGAACACAGACTTGCAATAGCTCTTGCAAGAGAAGGTGGTATAGGAATAATACACAGGAACATGTCTATACAAGATCAGATGAAAGAAGTTGAAAAGGTCAAAAAGGCTGAAAGTGGAATGATAACAGAACCTGTGACTATAGGACCTGATCAGACAGTAAAGGAAGCGTTGGAGATCATGGCAACATATAAGATATCTGGTGTGCCTGTTGTTGATTCTGAAAATAAACTTATCGGAATACTTACAAATAGAGATCTAAGATTTCTCCATAAGAAGGATTATAGAAAGCCTGTTTTCCAGTTTATGACAAAGGCTCCTCTTATAACTGCAAAGGAGGGAACCTCTCTTGAGGAGGCTATGGACATATTACAGAAACATAAGGTTGAAAAGCTTCCTGTTGTTGATGATGAGGGACATTTAAAAGGTCTTATCACTATAAAAGATATTGTTAAAAGAAAACAGTATCCAAATGCATGCAAAGACGATCTTGGGAGATTAAGAGTTGGTGCGGCTGTTGGAACAGGTCCAGATACTATTGATAGAGTTACGGCACTTGTAGAAGCTGGTGTTGATGTTGTTATCGTTGATACAGCACATGGTCATTCTATAAGAGTTCTTGAGACTGTTGAAAAAGTAAAAGCTGAGTTTCCGGATCTTGAGCTTGTAGGAGGAAATATAGCAACTGGAGAAGCAGCAGAAGATCTTATTAAAGCAGGCGTTGATGCGGTAAAGGTAGGTGTCGGTCCAGGGTCAATATGTACAACGAGGGTTGTTGCAGGTATAGGTGTTCCGCAGATAACAGCTATAGCAAAATGTGCAGAGATAGCCCATAAATACGGCAAAAAAGTTATAGCTGATGGAGGTATCAGATATTCAGGCGATATAGTAAAGGCTATAGCCGCTGGAGCAGATACAGTGATGCTTGGAAGTCTTTTTGCAGGAACTGAAGAATCACCCGGTGAAAGAATATTTTATCAGGGGAGAGCATATAAAGTTTATAGAGGAATGGGATCTCTTGGAGCCATGAAAGCAAGATTTTCTTCAGATAGATACTCTCAGGAGAATGTTGAAAAATTTGTCCCTGAAGGTATTGAAGGGAGAATCCCGTTTAAGGGTCCTTTATCAGATGTGGTTTATCAGCTTGTTGGTGGACTTAGATCAGGCATGGGTTATACTGGAAGCAGAACGGTTCATGATCTTCAAAAAAATGGAAGATTTATAAAGATAACAAATGCAGGCCTTAGAGAAAGTCATGCTCATGATGTTTATATTACGCAGGAAGCTCCAAACTACTGGATAGATTAAAAAGGGGGGACATGATATGGAGCATCCAATAACTGCATATATAGCAGCTGCAGGTTTTACTATTGTATCAATAATTATTATAGCTTTTCTTATTAAAGAGGCTAAAAAATATATGGGTAGAAAAGAAGATTAAGAATTTTAAAGAGGTAAATTATGGAAAAGAAATCATTTTCACAGTTTGATATGCTGCTTGCACAGGAACTTACAAATCTTGAGAGATTTATAATAAAAAATCCCCTTGGGACTAATGAGTTCTGGAGTGAGTGGCAGGAAAAGACTGGAGAGATTATTGTTACTAAAGCAGCTATAAAAAAGGCTTTAAGAAATCATAAAGGATCGCTTGATGAGTCTCAGATCTTAAAACTTTCATCTATGCTTGAAGCCTATAAAGAGATAGCCGCATACCTTGAACTTTTAAGACAGACTGCACTTAAGATAAGAGGAATTGAGGTCTCAAACTGGGATATATTTGATGGAATTGAGGGTGAAAATGAAGGTGAAGATGATCTGCCTTTTTAAATAATAAGTAGGAGGCGTTTATGTTCAACAGCTATATGACTCTTGAAGATGTTGACGTAACTGGAAAAAGAGTCTTTGTGAGGGTTGATTATAATGTTCCTCTTGATGAGCATGGTCATATAGTTGATGATACAAGGATAAGAGAAACTATACCGACTATAAACTACCTTTTAGATAAAAATGCTAAAGTTATACTTGCATCGCATCTTGGAAGGCCAAAAGGGGAAAGAAACCCTAAATACTCTCTTTTTCCTGTTGCCCGAAGACTTGAGAGGCTTTTGAATAAAGAGGTTAAGTTTGCTCCTGATTGTGTTGGAAATGAGGTTGAAGAACTGGTTTTTGGTATGAAAGATGGTGATGTTGTTCTCCTTGAGAATCTTAGATTTCATCCAGGGGAAGAGAATAATGATCCTGAATTTTCAAAATCTCTTGCCAAACTTTCACAGATTTATGTTATAGATGCTTTTGGAACATGCCATAGAAAGCATGCATCAATGTATGGAATAAAGGACTTTGTTCAGCCTGTTGTTATGGGATTTCTGCTTGAAAGAGAGCTGAAATACTTTGAGAAAGCCCTTGTTAACCCTCAGAGACCTGTTGTTGCTTTTATAGGAGGATCGAAAGTTTCATCAAAGCTTGGTGTCATTAAGCATTTACTGGACAAAGCTGACAAGATATTTATAGGAGGAGCAATGGCCTTTACGTTTATTAAGGCTATGGGTTACGATGTAGGTAGTTCCCTTGTAGAAGAAGATATGTTTGATGAAGCTCTTTATGTTATAGATGAAGCAAAAAATAGAGGAGTGAAGTTCTACCTTCCTGTAGATTTTATGTGTGGACAGGCTATCTCGGAACAGACACCTGTTATTGAGGTCGCATGGCAGGAAATACCTAAAGGGTGGATGGGACTTGATATAGGGCATGCATCGGTAACATTAATAAAAGAAATACTTAAAGATGCACAAACTATTATATGGAACGGTCCTATGGGTGTTTTTGAGATAGATAAATTTAAAGGTGGGACTTTTGGACTTGCACATGCAATAGCCGAGTCCCCAGCTCTATCAATAGCAGGTGGAGGGGACACAGATTACGCTATTCATAAAGCAGGTGTTATAGATGATATTAGCTATATATCAACAGGTGGAGGAGCATTCCTTAAACTTCTTGAAGGTAAAGTTCTCCCATGTCTTGAGGCTATAACGAAAAAAGAATAAGAGGTATCTGTTGGAAGTGGAAGGATATATAAAAACTGCTAAAGAGGCTGCTGTTTTAGGCGGTCATATACTGAAAGAGTATTTTAAAAAAGTTAAGAAAGAAGATATTGAAAGTAAAGCTGTTAAGGATTTTGTCACTTATGTTGATAAACTTTCAGAGGAAAGGATAAGGAATTTTATATTATCCGTTCATCCAGATCATGCCTTTTTAGGTGAGGAGGAAGGAGTAGTTGGCAATAAGAAAAGCGATTATCTTTGGATTGTTGACCCTTTAGATGGAACTAAAAATTATATAAATGGTTTCGAGATATTTGCAGTGTCTGTAGCCCTTCAGAAAGAGGATGAGATAATAGCAGGTGCGATCTATGTTCCTATGCTTGATAAACTTTATTGGGCCGGAAAAGGAGAAGGTGCATATCTTAATGGGGAAAGAATAAAGATATCAAATAGACCTGTCGAGATGGCGCTTGTTTCTACAGGTTTCCCTTTTAGATATATAGAAGAACTTGACAGTTATTTAAAAGCATTTAGAGAAGCTATGATAACCTTCTCAGCAATAAGGAGACCCGGTGCAGCCGCTGTAGATCTTGCTTTGACGGCTGAAGGTGTTTTTGATGGTTTTTTTGAGATGAAATTATCAGTTTGGGATATTGCTGCGGGGATTTTACTTATAAAGGAGTCTGGCGGAGTTTTTACAAATTTTGATGGAGAAGAAAAATTAGATGGAAATGTTATAGCTGGAAGTCCTCATATACATAAAGAACTTTATAAAATAGTTAGAAAAACGCTTGTATAATGGATTATAAAGAAAAGTTAAATAGGCTTAGAAATAAGATAGATCATATTGATGAGGAAATCTTGAAACTGCTTAACGAGCGAGCTAAGCTGGCTCAAGAGGTTGGACATATAAAAAAGGAACATAATCTTCCTATTTACGTTCCAAGCAGGGAAAAGGCTATATTTGAAAGACTTGAGAGACTCAATATTCAACTTGGAGAAATTTTTCCTACAGATGCTGTAAAGCCGGTTTTCAGAGAGATTATTTCAGCCTGTAGATCGACGGAAGAAAGTATAAAAGTTGCATATCTTGGACCACGGGCAACGTTTACACATCAAGCAGCTATAAAACATTTTGGTCAGGCTGTTGAACATATTCCCGTTTCAACTATAAAAGATGTTTTTGAGGAGATAGTGAAAGAAAAGGCAGATTTTGGAGTTGTTCCTGTTGAAAATACTATAGAAGGTATAGTTAATTACACGCTTGATCTTCTTGTTGATTATCCTTTAAAAATAACAGGAGAGGTTATACTTGAGATATCGCTTCATCTTATGGGTATGAATCCGGATATAAAGGATATAATCAGGGTATATTCCCATAGGCATGCTTTTGCTGAATGTAGGGACTGGTTGAGAGAGAATCTACCAGATACCCAGCTTATAGAGGTGGAAAGCACAGCAAAGGCTGCTGAGATGGCAAAAGATGATTATGAATCCGCTGCTGTTGCGAGTGAAGCTGCCGCTGATATATATGGGCTTCACATAATTGAGAGAAAGATTGACAGACATATTCATAACTTTACAAGGTTTCTTGTTATAGGGAAGCAGATACCAAACAGAACAGGTAATGACAAAACAACATTTATATTTTCGGTCAAAAATGAGGTTGGTGCTCTTTATAAAACACTTGAACCTTTATACAGACACGGAATAAATATGACCAAGATTGAATCAAGACCGTCCAAGAAAGAAGCATGGGACTATATTTTCTTTACAGATATTGAGGGTCATATACAGGATGAGAAGGTTAAGAATGCTTTAGAGGAGCTTGAAAGAATATCTCCATTTTTCAAGATATTAGGTTCCTACCCTAAAGCTCACTGAATCTAAGCCTGCTTAGGAAAAAAAGACCTATTACAATATAAAATAGATCCACAGAAAGTATCATAATATGAGGAACTGCACCGCTCTCAGACATAGAAGATATAAAAGCAGTTCCATACCAGTAGATAATTATTGAAATAAAGGCTATTACAAGTTTATCTTTTTTTCTACTCCATAAAAATGGAAAAACAAGAACAGAAAGTATAAGAGGAGAGAAGACTGTTGCAAGTTTTGAGTAAAACTTACTCCAGTAATAACCGGCAGGATATCCAAACTTTTCAGCTATAACAGCGGATCTGTAAAGCTGTAATATAGATACAGGTTTTTTAATCTTTACAAGTTTTTTGAGATTTTTTATATCTACAGATACAGGAAATTCAAAACTCTTAAATTTTTCATAGTTAAATTTAAAAATATCTGTTAGGTCTATTATTTTTCCGTTTTCAATGAGGATACTTGATTTTTTTATTCTGAATCTATCTCCTTCAATCCTAAATACAGGATTGTAATTTTCATCAAACTTCAAAAATATAATTTTTTTTCCCTCCTTTTTGCTAAAGTCAAGAAATTGAAAGTATATATAGCTTTTACTATCAAGTGTTATCCATCTATTGTAAGCAAAAAGATACTTTTCTTCTTCAGGGGGTTTTTTCTTTAGTATTGAGTAAATCTTTTCAACTTCCTTTTTTGCATTGGGCATAATAAGTTCAAGGTTTATTATCTGTACAAAAGATAAAAATAATGGAAATATAAAAAGTTTAAAAGATAAAGATCTTAGGGAAATGCCGTTAAGAAGAATAGGATATATCTCTTTACTCCCTATAAGATCTTTTGCAAGAAGTATAAAAGCTATAACTGTAGATATTGGTAGAATGTAGTATATCTTTTCTGGAAGCTGGTATGCTATATAAAGTGATAAATAGTATATATCAAGCTGTTTGGCCTTTCTTAAAACTTCTATAAGTTCGGCAAGAACAGCAACAAACGAGAAAGAGGGCAAGACAACAAAAAGGTAAACTGTCAGTTTTTTATATAAATATCTGTCTAATATTTTCATTTAAAACCTTTATTTTTGATAAATGTAGTTAAATATGATATATTATTTTGGTTAATTATTCACTTGAACAAAGCACGCTTCCCGCTGCAAAAGGGTTGCCCTTTGTGGTCGTTGGGAAGCGGAAGAATAAACCCTTAAGGAGGTATGTTTTTATGGCTTTTGAAATCACGATGAGAGAACTTCTCGAAGCAGGGGTTCATTTTGGTCATCAGACAAGAAGATGGAACCCCAAAATGGCACCTTACATCTTTACTAAAAGAAACGGTATTCATATTATTGATCTTGCAAAAACAATTCCTCTTTTTAAAGTGGCATGGGAATTTGTTAGAGATGAAGTTGCAAAGGGATCGGACATTCTATTCGTAGGTACTAAAAAACAGGCACAACAGATTATTGAAGAGCAGGCATTAAGATGCGGAGCTTACTATATAAACGAGAGATGGTTAGGCGGTCTGTTAACAAACTTTTCAACCGTTAGAAAAAGTGTTGCAAAACTTAGAAAGCTTGAAACTATGGAAGCTGAGGGGGCTTTTGAGATACTTCCTAAAAAAGAAGTTGTTAAATTAAAGAAAAAGAAGGAAAAACTTGAAAAGTATCTCAAAGGTATTAAAGAAATGGAAAAGATACCTGATATCATATTTATAGTAGATACTGTCAGGGAAGAACTTGCAGTAAAAGAGGCTAAAAAACTTGGTATTCCTGTTGTTGCAATAGCAGATACGAACTGTGATCCAGATATGATAGATTATCCAATACCCGGAAATGATGATGCTATAAAAGCTATAAATCTTATAACAACAAAGGTAGCCGATGCTGTTATAGAAGGCAGATCTTTAAGAGAGAGCGTTGGTGAAGCTGTTGAAACAGAGAGCATAGAAGCTGAGCTTATGAAAAAGGCGGAAGAAGAAGGCGTAGCAGAAATAGGAATTGTTGAGTCAGGCATCCATGGAGCAAATGCTCCTGAGAAAGAAGAGGCTATAGAAGAAGCTGTAGATAAGGAAGTTAAGGAGCACCTTCCAGAAGAAATTGAAGAAGCAAAGGAGGAGTTGAAGTAATGGCTACAGATGCAAAACTTGTTAAAACATTAAGAGAAATGACAGGGGCAGGAATATTAGAGTGTAAAAAAGCCCTTGAAGAAACTGGAGGAGACCTTGAAGAGGCTGTTGAGCTTCTAAGAAAAAGAGGTATAGCGAAGGCAGCTAAAAAGGCTGGAAGGGAAACAAAAGAAGGTATAATCCATTCTTATATACATGCTGGTGGAAGGGTTGGTGTTTTACTTGAACTTAACTGTGAGACAGACTTTGTTGCTAGAAACGAGGTTTTCAAAGAACTTGCAAATGAGATAGCATTACAGATTGCCGCTATGAAACCCCAATATGTCAGCAGAGACGATATACCAAGAGAGGTTATTGAGAAAGAAGGAGAAATTGCGAGAGAGGCTGCTATAGCTGAAGGTAAACCAGAGCATATTGCAGAGAAGATAGCTGAAGGGAAGCTTGAAAAGTTTTTCAAAGAAGTCTGCCTTTTAGAACAGCCCTATATAAAAGATGATAAGAAAACTGTTGAAGATCTTATAAAAGAGTATATAGCAAAGCTTGGAGAAAATATAAAAGTATCAAGATTCTGTAGATATGAAATAGGGGAATAATTTGGGCTTAAAGTACAGAAGAGTCCTTTTAAAACTATCTGGAGAAGCTTTAATGGGGGATCGAGAGTACGGTATCGATCCCTTTTTTATTGACGAACTTGCGGAAGAGATAAAATCAGTATATGAGATAGGAGCTGAAATAGCGATTGTCATAGGAGGAGGAAATATATTTAGAGGTGTTAAAGGATCTTCTATAGGTATGGATAGAGCAACTGCAGACTATATGGGTATGCTGGCAACTGTTATGAATGCTCTTGCACTTCAAGATATCCTTGAGAAAAAAGAAGTCCCAACAAGAGTTATGTCCGCAATAGAAATGAGACAGATAGCGGAGCCTTATATTAGAAGAAGAGCGATTAGACATCTTGAGAAAGGAAGAATAGTTATATTTGCAGCAGGAACAGGATCACCATTTTTTACAACAGATACTACAGGAGCATTAAGGGCTGCTGAAATCAAAGCTGATGTTCTTCTTAAAGCTACAAAAGTTGACGGTATATATGATAAGGATCCTGTTAAATATTCTGATGCCAAACTTCTCAAAGAGATAACCTATCTTGAGGCAATAAATAAAGACTTAAAAGTTATGGATCATACAGCATTAACACTATGCATGGAAAATAAACTTCCTATAGTTGTTTTTAATATTAAGAAAAAAGGTAATATTATGAAAATTCTGCTCGGAGAACCTGTCGGATCTATTGTTAGATAAATACTTTTCAGTGGAAAGATCTGCCAGTTAGAAGAAAAAGAGAACAAATCATCCCAAATCTGTAGAGAATCACTATAAGATTCATGTAAGCTATATCCCATTGAAAATGAAGAGATAATGTTGTTCTCGTGATATAATATAATATTAGCCTTTATCACAGTGGACAAAGGAGGTCGGGATGATACAGGAATACCTGAAAGATGCGGAAAAAAGAATGAAAAAAGCTGTAGAGAAGTTTAAAGACGAACTTGCAAGTATAAGAACAGGAAGAGCATCAGTTGGTCTTGTTGAAAATATAAAAGTTGATTATTACGGGGCGGAGATGCCTCTTAAACAAATAGCATCTATAACTACACCGGAACCCAGTCAAATACTTATACAGGCGTGGGATCAAAATGCGGTTCCTGCTATAGAAAAGGCACTCCAAGAAGCAAATCTTGGAGCAAATCCACAAACTGAAGGTAATCTGATAAGGTTAATACTTCCACCTATGACTGAGGAGAGAAGAAAAGAGATTGTAAAGATGTTAGGTAAGATGGCTGAAGAAGCCAGAATAGCTATAAGAAATATCAGAAGAGATGATAAAGAGAGAATAGAAGATCTGAAAAAAGAAGGTTTTTCAGAAGATGAGGTTAAAAAAGCCCTTGATCAGTTACAGAAAATTACGGATAAATACATAAAACAGATCAATGACTTAGCTACTACCAAGGAGGAAGAGATCCTCTCAATCTAACATTTTGACAATCTTTGAAAAATCCTTATATTAATCCATAGTAAAATTTGAGTGGGGTATTGTAAAGTTGAAACAGGAGATAGTAGAAAAGGTCAAACAGATGCTTCAGCCTCTTTTGGAGGAAAGAGGGTTAAAACTTGTAGATATAGAGTATATAACAGAAGGTAAGCCAGTATTGAGAATATACATTTACAATCCTGAGGGAACGAGTATTGAAGATTGTGAGTGGATAAGCAGAAGAATTGGTGCATTACTTGATATAGAAGATCTTATACCTTTTTCTTATACATTAGAGGTTTCTTCGCCTGGACTTGAAAGAAGGTTAAAAAATATTGAAGAGTATGATATTTTTAAAGGAAGAGATATAAAGATTGTTTTGAAAGAACCTTCAGATGGTAGAAATGTAATAAAAGGTGTTCTAAAAGGTAGAGAAGATAATATTATAGTTATAGAAGAAAAAGGAAAAGAGGTTAAGATACCTGTAGAAAATATATCAAGAGCAAATTTAGAATTTAAACATTAAAGGGGATTTAGTAATGGCAGTTAAACTGAAAAATGTGATAGAGTCGGTAGCAAAAGAAAAAAATGTTCCTGAGGAGATAATAGAGAAGGCTCTTATAGAGGGTATAACAGCTGCCGTTAAGAAAGAATACGGATACAAAGATAACGTTAAAGTTATATTTGATAAAGAAGCAGATGAGCTAAAGGTTCTTTTAAAGAAAAGAGTAACGCCGTTTGTTGAAAATCCAAAAAGAGATATATCTGTTGAAGAGGCGAAAAGAATAGATCCCAAAGTTGAGGTGGGAAGTTATATATATGTTCCCCTTAACCTTGAAGAGCTTGGAAGAATAGCATTAAATGCTGCTAAAGAGGTGATAACATATAAGGTTGCGAGAGTTGAAAAAAATATACTTTTTAAAGAGTTCAAAGAGCTTGAAGGAAAGATAGTAACAGGAACTGTGAGAAGATTTGAGAACGGGGATATTATTGTTGATTTAGGCAGAATAGAAGCTGTTTTGCCAGAAGAAGAACAAATAAAAAAAGAAAAGTATAAGGTTGGAGACAGGATAAGAGCTCTCATCCTGAAAGTTATAAAGGATGGTTCATATCCTGTATATGAAAGAGGCAAAGTAAAGAGAATGATAAAACCAATAGACAGGGATAAGCCACTTGTTATTCTTTCCAGAACACATCCAAACTTTTTGAAAAAACTGATAGAGATTGAAGTTCCTGAAATACAGGAGGGTGAGATAGAGATAAAAGCTATAGCAAGAGAGCCAGGTGAAAGAGCTAAGGTTGCTGTATGGACTGAGGATAAAAATATAGATCCTGTAGGTGTCGTTGTTGGACTTAAGGGAAGCAGAATTCAAAACGTATCTGCAGAACTCTCAGGGGAAAAAATAGATGTTATAGAGTGGGATCCAGATCCTGCACAGTTTATACTTAGAGCACTTTCACCATCTCATCCGAAAAAATGGAGACTTCTTGAGGACGAAAAAAGAATAGAGGTTGCAGTTCCCAAGAACGAGCTTTCACTTGCCATAGGAAAAGGTGGAATAAATGCAAAGCTTGCACATAAACTTACAGGATGGCATATAGATATACTCAGCGAGGAAGATTTTGAGAGAATACAACAGTTACCAAGGAAAACAACAGGATAAGCCTCTAAGAACCTGTATTTTTTGTAAAAAAAAAGACCCAAAGAGAAGCTTATAAGATTTGTTAAAAAAACAGGCGAGGTTGATATCCTTAAAAGAAAAGGTGGAAGAGGTTTTTATGTCTGTCCAGAGTGTATTTTAAAACTTAAGGGAAAACATAAAAAATTTATAAAGGTAGAACCGGAAAAATTGAAAGATCAGATAAAAAGGCAGCTAATAAGTCATATACAGATAGGATGGAGAGGAAGGATCTTAAAGATAGGTTATGATCAAACTGAAAAAGAGATAAAGAAAGGAAAAAAAGGTTTTATTATTTTTGCATCGGATGTGGCAGAAAGGACAAAAAGGAATATTTTAAGGCTGTTTAATGGTGATTATTTTGTGATATTTACTAAGGAAGAACTTGGAAATTTAATAGGCAAGAAAAATGTTGGGATAATATTTGTCCCTGAAACTAAATTTGGTTTAAAATTAAAAAGTTTGATTAAGCAATTTTTAGACCTTGAAGGAGGTAATGTTAATTGTCAAAAATAAAAATTTCCGATCTTGCAAAAGAGTTCGGAATGACGTGGAAAGAGCTTGCAGGAGAGATAGAGGAGCTTACAGGTAAAAGTGTGAAGTCTCCTTCTACAAAAATTGATGAGGAAATAGTTTCCCTTCTTAGAGATGTCTTACAGCCTGTTGAAGAAGGCGAGGAAGTATCTGAGAAAAAAGCAGAAAAGGAGGAAGGCTATAGAGTTTTTGAGCTTTCCCACGACCTGAATATACCTTTTGAGGAACTTGTTGAGGATCTGAAAGCTATAGGATATGCAAAAAGCATTGATAACTTCACTATTCTTGATGAAGAAACTATAAAAAAGTTAAAAGATTATATAAAAGAAAAGAAAAAGAAAGAAAAAGAGAAAAAGAAAGAAGAAAAGAAAATTAAAGTAGAGAAAAAGACTGAAGAAAAACCTGTAGAAGTTAAAAAGGAAGAAAAGAGAGAAGTGAAAATTGAGAAAAAAGAGGAAAAGGCAGAGAAAAAAACTGAAAGAAAAGAATTAAAAAGAAAAGAAAAAACAGCTTTGAAAGAAGAAAAGATTGAAAAGAAAAAAACGGTTGAGGAAAAACCTAAGAAAAAAGAGACAAAAGAGGTCAAAAAAGCTGAAAAACCGAAGGTTGAGACTGTTGAAGAAAAAGAGGAGACAAAAATAAAGATACCTGAAGCGGAGATAAGAAAAGAGACAAAAGAAGAAAAAGCCGAACTTGAAGCATTAAAGAAATTAATGGGACCACAGCCTAAGAAGAAAAAGAAAAAAAAGAAAAGAAAAGAAGAAGAAAAAGCACCTGTTGAAACAAAAGAAAAAGAGGAAGAACTTAAGATAGCCATAATTCCAGAAGTTGTTACAGTAAGAGAGCTTTCAGACATACTTGATCTACCTGTAAATGAGATTATGGCAGAACTGCTTAAGAGAGGAATTCTTGCAACGGTAAACCAGACTATTGATCCTGAAATAGCTCTCCAGATAGCTGAAGAGCATGGTTATTTAGCTGAGATCCAGAAGGAAGGAGAGGAAGTAAAGATCGTAGAAGAATTACCACAGGAGGAGAAGAAAAAACTTTTAGGAGAAGAGGAAAATCTTGTTGAAAGACCTCCTGTTGTTACAGTTATGGGTCATGTTGATCATGGTAAAACAACACTCCTTGATACCATCAGAAAAACAGATGTTGCCGCTAAAGAGAAGGGAGGGATAACACAGCATATAGGTGCTTATAAAATAAAGCTCAGCAGTGGTAAAGAGATAACATTTCTTGATACACCTGGACATGAGGCTTTTACAACATTAAGAGCAAGAGGTTCAAAGGTTGCTGATATAGCTGTTCTTGTCGTTGCTGCAGACGATGGCGTAAAACCACAAACTGTAGAGGCTATAAATCATGCAAAAAGTGCAGGCGTTCCTATTATAGTGGCTATAAACAAAATAGACAAACCAGGTGCCGATCCAGAAAGGGTTAAAAGAGAACTTTCCCAGTATGAACTTATTCCTGAAGAATGGGGTGGAGATACTATAATGGTTCCTGTCTCTGCCAAAACAGGTCAGAATGTTGAAGAACTTCTTGAAAATATTCTTCTTGTTTCAGAAATACTCGAACTCAAAGCGAATCCTGATAGACCTGCTGTTGGAACTATAATTGAATCAAAGCTTGATCCAAAAAGAGGACCTGTTGCAACGGTTCTTATAGAGAATGGTACATTACATCAGGGAGATTACTTTGTTGCCGGGTTTACATGGGGTAAAGTTAGAGCAATGTTTGATGAGAGAGGAAAGCAGGTTAAGGAAGCACCGCCTGGAACTCCTGTAGAAGTACTCGGATTTAGCGAAGTTCCACAGGCAGGAGATAAATTTGTTGTGAAAGCGACAGAAAGAGAAGCAAGACTGCTTGCGGAACAGAGAAAACAGAAGTATGAAGAAGAACTTCAGGCAAAAAGAACAAGAATACATCTTGAAAATCTTAAGGATGTTAAAGAGATAAATATAATATTAAAAGCCGATGTTCAAGGATCCCTTGAGGCTATAACAAAATCTATAGAGGAACTTTCAGAAAAATTTGAGGATGTAACTATAAATATTATCCACAGCGGAATAGGTGCTATAACAGAGAGTGACGTTATGCTTGCTGCTGCATCAAACGCTCTAATAATTGGATTTAATGTAAGACCTGATGCTTCGGCAAGAAGGGCAGCAGAAGAAGAAGATGTTGATATTAAAATATACGGAATAATTTATGATCTTATTGATGATCTTGAAAAAGCTCTTAAGGGTATGCTCACACCTAAGGAAAGGGAAGTTTTACTTGGCATATGTGAAGTGAAGCAGATATTTAGAATAAAAGGTGTTGGAACGGTTGCCGGCTGCATGGTAACAGAAGGGGTTATAAAAAGAAATGCAAAAGCAAGACTTGTTAGAGATGGTGTTGTTATATATGATGGGGAGATAACATCCTTAAAGAGATTTAAAGAAGATGTTAAAGAAGTGGCAAGAGGTTATGAATGTGGGCTTATGCTCAAAGATTTCAACGATATCAAACCAGGAGACCAGGTGGAAGCATACGAAATAGTTCAGGAAAGGACAGATTAAAAGGGAGTTTAATCTCCCATTTTTGTATCTGTTTCGTTAAGCCTATTTTGGGATTATTCTTTTCCTATTTGAGATACTTTTATTAAAACATAGTTATCTTTTTGGCTATGTCTCTCTGCCTTTCAAATACATATTTTGCTATCTGATTTCTTACTCTATTTGGAATATCTAAAAGTTTTATTCCAGCCCTAACAAGGTTATTTCCCTGATCTTTCATATATACAATCTTTCCCTTAATATCAAAAACATTATTTTTAAGCTCAAGTTTCATATTAAGTTCTTCTCCTTCTTGCAGACCTATATCCGAAGGAAGTATTATGCCTATCCCTGCTTCACTTATATCTTCAACAGGATACTTTTTGTTACCTAATATTAAAAATGCAGGATTTTCTGGTGAGGTTGTAACCCTTACATACTTCCTGTTTAACTTTGGTTCAAGTGCAAGAGATGGAAAAGATGTAACCATTTCTTTGTCGTCATGTATTATTACTGTAGCAATAAATATATCAGTTCTGTACTTAAAATAAACAACCCTATTGTCTAAGAGAGGTATTCTTAATTTCTCATTAAAACTCCATATTATCTGTTTCCTTTCATAATCAATATCAAGAACTTTCAGTTTTGCTTTAACAGGAACTTCATTAAAAAAAACTGCAACTTCAATGTTTTCCTGATCTTTCATCCAGTTGAGTATCTCCCTTAAAAAACCCTTTTCCATTTTTTCTCCTTTTGCTATATAATTCCTAAAGGGGCAAATAATGTTAGCTATAGATTATATACAACTTTCCTATATAAAGGGCATAGGAAACAAAACATTAAAGCTTTTAATAAATACTTTCGGCAGTCCACAAAATATTTTTCAGCTTTCTTTTGATGAGATCTCTTCAGTTGCCGGCAGGTCTGTTGCAGAACTTATTTTGAAAAGAGATAAAAAGCTGAAGAAAATTGCAGAAAAAGAATTTCTTAAAGCTGAAAAGAAAGGAATAGAGATCGTATATTTCAATCATCCATCATATCCCGAACTTCTTAAAGAGATACCTGATCCGCCTTTGTATATATACTGTAAGGGGAATTTTGGATTTTCAGATTCTATCTCCGTTGTTGGAAGCAGGAGGTTTTCCTCTTATGGAAAGACAGTTACAAAACAGATAGTATCATATCTTTCCGCTCAGAATATAAATATAGTCTCAGGTATGGCTGTAGGCATAGATTCTATAGCTCATAACACAGCTATAGAAAAAGGAGGGACTACAACGGCAGTTCTTGGATCTGGTATAGATATTGTTTATCCTCCTGAGAATAAAAAACTGTATGAGATGATTATAGAAAATGGTGCTGTTATATCTGAATTTCCATTAGGAACTCCTCCTAATAGATACAATTTTCCATACAGAAACAGGATTGTTGCAGGTATATCTTATGCTACTATAGTAACTGAAGCTTCTGATAGATCAGGTGCTCTTATAACGGCAAAACTGGCAAATGATTATGGGAGAATGGTTTTTTCAGTCCCATCTAATATTAATAATCCATATGCAAAGGGAACTAATGCCCTTATAAAAGATGGAGCACTGCCTCTTATTGATATAGAGTGTATTAAAGAAGAAATTCCCTATTTAGGGAGATCTAAAAAAGTGGATATACAGCTTTCTGATATTGAGAAAAAAGTAATCTCTTTTTTATCTTCCCCAATGCATATAGATATAATCTCAGAAAAAACAGGCATACCTGTTTCAAAGCTTATGATTTTACTTTTTGACCTTGAAATCAAAGGTGCTGTATCCTCAGAAAATGGTATTTATATCAGATTGATTTAATTTTCTTTTGATAAACATTCTTCCTGTGATCTGTCTGTATAATGTCTCAAACGCAAAAGCAAAAGAAACAATAAACATTCCCGTTATAAAACTGTCTTTCTGATTATTCCACTGGTATATTAAAAGAATGATAAATACAGAAAGAATAATACTCAGGTTTATCATAATAAGAGGTTTTTTCCCACCAGCTTTCTCTGAAAGTCTGTAGTGGGAAACGATAACAAAAATGTATATTATTAGAAAAACAAAGCTTATTAGTGCTGATATGCCGTTGAGATCAAAAAATAGAGCAAATGTATAACTGAGAAAAGCTGTTATAAAAAGTCCTTCAGGTTCATTAAACCATACCTTTCTTTCAAAAACCTTTGGAAGATGTCCTTTTTTTGATAGAACATAGGCTATATTTGCTCCTCCATATAATGTTGCATTGATAGCAGATGAAGTGGAGAAAAGAGCACCCAATGCAACAAGTGTAAATCCGATATCTCCTAAGAAAGGCTTTGCAGCTTCTGCTAAGGCATACTCCTTTGATCTGATAAGACCTTCAACACCAAGATTTCCGAGGGCTACTATTGAGACGGATATATATACGAAGGCTACAATAAATATACTTATGTATATGGCTCTTGGGACATTTTTTTCTGGATCTTTAATATTTTCAGACGCATTTGTAATAAGACCAAAACCCATATATGTAAGGAAAAGAACGGAAGAAGCAAAAAATATGCTCTCAATACTTTTACTGCTGAAGTTAGGTTTTATAAGTTCTGGATTTATACTCCATACCCCCAGAGTAACAAATGATAAAAGGACAGAGATTTTTATCATTACAATCCAGAATTCCGCTTTTCCAACCGCTTTTGATCCAAAGAAATTAAGGGATGTAAAAAAAAGTATTATTCCTCCCTGTATGAGAGCTGTGTATAGAGGTTTTTCAGTAATATGAAAGAGTGCAAGAAAGTATCCTGAGAATGCTTTTGAAAAGAGAGATATGGATATTACATAGCTAAACCACATCAGTATGCTCAGTGTGCCTGTTAAAAGATTATCTCCTATGCCTCTTATAATAAACTCTATGGGTCCGGCATTTGAGATAAATTTTGATCCTAAAAAAGAGTATGAGTATGCAACTGAGAAAGATATCACAGCTGCAAGAAGAAATGCCAGTGGAAGATTGCTTTTACAGATCTGGGCACCAACGCCAAGAATTGAAAATATCCCGGCACCTATCATGGTGCCTACAGCTAAAGAAACTGCCTCCCAAAGCCCAATTTTTGATTTTTTCATCTATTCAAAGAGAAATCGGTTCTTAGGCTCCTCTCCTTCCCTTACTTCTTTAAGCGAAACCTTTGCTCTTCCCATCTCATCTATATCTATAACTTTTACGGTAAGTATATCACCGACTTTTATCTTATCTTTTGCTGATCTTATTCTTTCAGGGGATATCTGGGATACATGGAGTAATGATAACTTTCCTGGCATTAATTCAACGAAAGCGCCGTAATCTTCAACCCTTGTTACCTTACCCATATAAACTTCACCAAGTTCTATATCCATAATCAATCTTTCTATCATCTCTTTTGCCCTGTCTGCACTCTCACCATCTACAGCATATATTCTGACAAGACCTTCTTGATCCAGATCTATTTTTACACCTGTTTCATCAATGATTTTCTTAATATTTTTTCCAGAAGGACCTATAATTACAGGGATCTTTTCAGGAAGAACCCTCATAGTTATCACCTTAGGTGCATGTGGAGAAAGTTCTGATCTTGGTTCTGGAATGGCTTTATACATGAGGTCGAGAATGTGTAATCTTGCCTTCCTTGCCTGCTCCAGTGCTTCCTGAAGGATTTCTTTAGAGAGTCCTTTAATTTTTATATCCATCTGTATAGACGTTACACCGTCTCTCGTACCTGCCACTTTAAAATCCATATCTCCAAGATGGTCTTCATCTCCTAATATATCTGTCAGGATAACATACTCGTCCCCTTCTTTAAGAAGTCCCATCGCTATTCCAGCAACATGTTTTTTCATTGGAACGCCGGCATCAAATAGGGAAAGAGATGCACCACAAACTGTTGCCATAGATGTTGAGCCATTAGACTCTAATATCTCTGATACAACTCTTATAACATAAGGGAATTCTTCTTCATCCGGTATTAAAGGCTCAACAGCTCTTTCAGCAAGATTTCCATGACCGATTTCTCTTCTTGATGGAGCTCTGGGCGGTCTTGCTTCACCGGTTGAGAAAGGCGGAAAGTTGTAGTGGAGCATAAATCTTTTTTTCTCTTCTCCTTCTTCAATACTCTCCTCTATCTGTTCTTCTCCTGGTGCACCTAATGTTGTTGCAACAAAAGCCTGTGTTTGACCTCTTGTAAATATAGCTGAACCGTGGATTCTTGGGAATAAACCAGTTTTAATCCAGATTGGTCTTATTTCATCAGGTTTTCTTCCGTCTATACGAATCTTCTCTTTAAGAACTTTTTCCCTCATTATATTGGAAACTATCTCTTTGTATATAACTTCTGCCTTTTTCTCTTTGTCTTCTGGTATGTTAATCTTTTGAGAGGCTTCTTGATAGATCTCTTTTATCTTTTTATTTCTCTCTTTCTTATCAAGTATATTAAAAGCCTCTCTGACACTTTCACTTACTATACTTTCAAGTTCAGCTTTTATTCTTTCATCCTCTTTGTCTATCTCCACAGTAATCTTTTCTTTTCCCGCTTTTAATCTTAATTCATCCTGAAGATCGCAAAGCTTTTTTATTTCTTCGTGGGCAAATAAAATAGCGTCAAGAATTATCTCCTCGGATACTTCTTCAGAGCCACCTTCAACCATAACTATTGCATCTTTTGTCCCTGCCACAACTATATCTATATCGGAATGGTTTCTCTGTTCGTATGTTGGATTGACAACAAACTTTTCGTTAAGTCTGCATACTCTAACACCGGCAACTGGTCCTTCAAATGGAGCTTCTGTTATATGTAGTGCGGCCGATGCTCCAACTATTGCAAGAACATCAGGATCGTATTTGTCATCAGCTGACAGCGTCATAGCTGTAATAATAACATCATTGAAAAATCCTTTTGGAAACATAGGTCTTATAGGTCTGTCTATAAGCCTTGATACAAGGATTTCTCTTACAGTAGGTTTTCCTTCCCTTTTAACGAATCCACCTGGAATTTTTCCATAAGCGTATGTTTTTTCTCTGTAATCAACAGTAAGCGGAAGGAAATCTATGTCAGCCTGTGCTTCTTCTGAAATAACAGCTGCAACAAACACAGCTGTTTCACCCTGTCTAACGATTACAGCACCATTTGATTGTTTGGCAAAATAACCTGTTTCTATAGAAATAGGTATATCCTGAATTTTTGTTTCTACTTTTTCAACGGAAATGTCACCTATTCCTTCCATTATCTACTCCCAGTAGCTTCTCTTATATTTAACTCCTGAATTATCCTCTGATATCTCTCTGAATCGGTTTTTCTCAGGTAGTTTAAATGCTTTCTTCTTTTATTTACCATTCCTATAAGACCTCTCCTTGAGTGGAGATCTTTTTTGTTCTTTTTAATGTGTTCAGTCAGATTTCTGATTCTCTCTGTAAGAATTGCTATCTGAACCTCAGGAGATCCTGTATCTCCTTCATGCCTTGCAAATTTTTTTATAATTTCTGCCTTCTTCTCTGGAGTGATTGACATTAATTAACCTCCTAAATTTAAATAATTTTGAACATTATATTATAACATATATAAAAATTTTTCTCTAACTTACCACTATTCACATTTATATTATTTTCCTATTTTGCGGCTGCTGTATTAGTTTATAGACTATTTTTTTCTTTGGATAAATTTTTGAGCTTTGCTTGAGAAAGCTTTCCTGAAAATTCTTATAAAAGTGGTGCGAGAGGCGGGAATCGAACCCGCACGGCCTTTCGGCCAAGGGATTTTAAGTCCCTCGCGTCTGCCAGTTCCGCCACTCTCGCAAAATGAAAAAACCTGAGGATAAATATTATATGTAAATTAAGTTTGTATTACAACTATGACAAAATGTAGTTAATACATTAATATTAAATAAGATAATATTTTTTCCGAATAATTCACGAACTACTAAATATAAGGAAAAAGTTTTGAAAGTCGTAACATTTATAGAAAAAGATATAAATGGGGCAAAGAAAAAGGTAATTGAAATTACACAAAATATGAATCCTGACCTTTTCATATTTTTTGCCCCCTATACTTTTTTTGAACAGGGCGATAACTTTGATCTTCCCAAAAAAACGGACTGTATTGGAATATCAACTGTAGCTGTTGTAAAGGATAACTGTATAGAGTACAACGCTTACGGTGGAATTTTTATAAGTTTTGAAAAATCAGGAAGATGTGATCTTAAAAAGATAGATGGTATATCTGAAGATATTGATGTGTCTGTAGATTTTTTAGATAAAATTCTTATTTCAGAAGAAAAAGGAACTAATCTTTTATTTTCAACTTCATCTAATCTTTATGTAAATAAAGTTCTGAACAAAACTTTTAAAAATAAAAAAGAAAATATCAGGTTGTACGGTGGTATAGCCTCTTCAGATGCACCTGACTTCAGAACCTATATATCTGTTAATGGAGATCTTTTAAGTGATGGTTTTGTTCTAATCAATCTTGAAAATGTTGAGTCTTTTAATACGATCTCTCTTGGATTTATTCCGGTAGGAACAACATATACGATAACAAAGGCTAAAGACAACAGAGTATATACGCTTGATGATATGCCTATTGTATATTTTTTAAATAATATACTGAGAAATACAGGTATAACACCTTATGATCTTGATCCTGTAAAAACCTCTGAGATTCTATGGGAATTTCCCTTTCTCTTTATTGAGAATTCAGGTTATATCAGTCATCTTCTTGTGCCTATGTGTTTTGATAAGGAAGATGAATCTTTTTTATTTTATGGGGAAGTTCTGACGGGTAGTAAGATAAAGCTTTCAACAGGAGATAGTGAAGATATACTTATAGACGTTAAGATACGTTCAGAAGAGTTTAATAATATTTTAGAGGAAAGAGGTTGCATACCTGAGCTTGTTCTCAATATAACCTGTACAGCAAGAAATTATATTCTTCTTGGAGATAATCTTGAAAGTAAAGAACAGGAAATATATTACGAAAAAATAAGAGGGATACCTTTTATAGGTTTCCTTACATTTGGTGAGATTGGTCCTGATAGAATGGGAAAAGCTGGAAAGTTTTATAATGAGACGTCCATACTTTTAGGGTTGATTGAGAGATGAACTATAAAATAAAGGAAAGAATACTAAAAAATCTGTTGATTGAGATAACGAAAAAGTACGACTATATGATAAATGAGTATAAAGCTAAAGACACCCAATCTGAAGAGAAATTATTAACAGATTATTTAACCTCTCTTCTAAATAGAGATGGTTTCAAAAAAAATCTTTTGGAACTCTCAAAGCTTTCTTTAATTGAAGATAAAAGTATAGCCTTGATAACATTAGATCTTGATAACTTCAAAATAATAAACACATCATATGGTTATGAGATAGGAGATCTCTTTTTAAAAGATGTAGGTAAGCTTTTAAAAAACATAAGTAGATCAAACTGGACAGTTGCAAGGATAGGAGGAGATGAGTTTGGAATTGCTATATACGGTATAAGATTTAACGAGATACTTTTTGAGGTAGAAAGAATAAAGAGCAGAATTGAAAATTTTAAGTTTAAGGTTGGAGATAGTTTTCTAAGCACAACAGTCTCAGTAGGTGTTTCTATCTTTTCTCCTCATTCTGACAAAGATATACTTTCTGTTCTTAACAAGGCTGAGGTTGGTATATACCAGTCAAAAACAAAAGGTAAGAATATAGCAACTTTTTCGTCTGAAGATATTCAGGAAAAATTGAAGGATCTTGAAGAAAAGAAGAATATAGTTATGTATGCTATTAACAATAAGGATGCTATAAAGGTTTACATTCAACCTATAGTCTCTTTAAGAAAAAAAGATATAATAGGTGGGGAACTTTTACTTAGAATTGAGTATAAAGGTAAAGTAATACCTGCTGTCCAGTTTATAGAATCATCAATATTTTTTGGTTTACTTCCAAAGCTTGAGAAAATACAGCTTGATAAATTCCTAACATCCGGAAAAGTAAAAAGGCTGGAAGGTAAGTATATATTTATAAACAGACATATAAAGACAGGACAGCTAAAAAATATAAAATCTCTGATAGATGAACTTTCATACCATAAAAAGGAGATATCTGGCATTAATTTTGTTATAGAAATTACAGAGAACTCGTTTGTTGAAAATTTCTCCTATCTGAAAGATATCGTTCATTATGCCAAAAAGAGAGATATTCTCTTTGCTATAGATGATTTCGGCGCAGGATTTGCTTCTTTTGGTTATGTTTCTAAGGTTCCCATTGATATAATTAAGATAGACAGATCTATTATAGATGAGTGTATAACCGATAAAAAACATCAAGCTATAGTCAAGGCAATCTCAATACTTTCAAAGGAACTTGATATGAAAACTGTTGCAGAATTCATTGATAACCGTCAAAAACTTGAAAAATGCAGTATATTTAATATTGATTATGGTCAGGGATTTTACTTCAACCAGCCATTAGAGTTAGAAGAATTTCTTGATCTCCTGTAAAATATGATCTTATGAAGAGAAAAATTGTTGTTCAGAATTTAACAAAAAGATTTGGAAATAGAGAAGTTCTAAAGAATATATCCTTTGATGTTAAAGAGGGGGAGATATTTGTATTAATGGGAGGTAGTGGAAGCGGAAAAAGTACAACAATAAAACATATTATAGGTCTCTTAAAACCAACATCAGGAAAAATATTTGTTGATAATACTGATATAACTTCTCTATCAGATAGAGAACTTATAGAGTTTAGGAAAAGGATGGGTTATCTTTTTCAAGAAGGTGCTTTATTTGATAGTTTGACCGTATGGGAAAATGTTGGTTTTTATTTTCTTGAGAATACTAAAAAGCCTGTGAGAGAGATTAAAAAGATTGCCGTTGAAAAACTATCTCTTGTTGGTCTGAAAGATATAGAAGATCTTTATCCTTCTCAGCTCTCAGGTGGTATGAGAAAAAGGGTATCTCTTGCAAGGGCAATATCAACAGACCCAGAGATAATACTTTATGACGAACCTACATCAGGTCTGGATCCTGTAACAAGTGCAATGATAGACAAACTTATTGTACATCTAAGAGATAAAATAGGTGTAACATCAATTGTTGTTACACACGATCTTGACAGTGCTTTTAGCATAGCGGATAGAATTGCGATGATACATAAAGGGGTAATATATGCGATAGGTACGCCTAAAGATATAAAAAATCATCCTGATCCTGTTGTTCAGCAGTTCATAAACAGGAAGGCTGAAGGTCCTATAACAGAAGAGCTATTTAAAGAGTTAAAAATCTCAAAATCTTAAAATAGATTCTGATCCATATTAACGAGGATGATATAATATTCTGTCAAACAATACAGGAGGAATTTTCTTTTGGATAACTGTAAATGGAGAGGGATAATCAACGCATACAGAGAATTTTTGCCTGTAACGGAAAAAACACCTATTGTAACTCTTTATGAAGGAAATACACCTCTTATAGATGCTCCAAACCTTTCAAAAAGCATAGCTCCTGATAAAGATCTTAAAATATACCTGAAGTATGAAGGACTCAATCCCACAGGTTCATTTAAAGACCGCGGGATGACTATGGCAATATCAAAAGCTAAAGAATCAGGTAAAACAGCAGTAATATGTGCATCAACAGGAAATACGTCTGCATCTGCTGCCGCTTACGCTGCAAGAGCTGGAATGGACGCATATGTTATTCTTCCGAAAGGAGCTGTTGCTCTTGGGAAACTGTCTCAGGCAATGGTTTATGGTGCCAAAATTATTGCGCTTATGGGAAATTTTGATGATGCATTGAGTATAGTCAGAGAGATCGGAGAGAAGTATCCTGTTGAAGTTGTTAACTCTGTTAATCCTTACAGAATTGAAGGGCAGAAAACAGCAAGCTTTGAGATTATAGACTCACTTGGAGATGCTCCCGACTACCATTTTATACCTGTGGGAAATGCTGGTAATATAACAGCTTACTGGAAAGGTTATAAGGAGTATAAAGATTCAGGTAGATCAACAAAGCTTCCAAAAATGATAGGATGGCAGGCTGAAGGTGCAGCACCTATTGTGAAAGGGTTTCCTATAAAGAATCCTCAGACTATAGCAACGGCAATAAAGATAGGAAATCCATACAGCTGGCAGCCTGCACTTCAGGCGGCACAGGAAAGCAACGGCTTTATCGATGCCGTTTCTGATGAAGAAATACTTGAGGCTTATAGACTTGTGGCATCAACTGAGGGAGTTTTCTGTGAACCTGCTTCTGCAGCATCTGTTGCGGGGGTTATAAAGGCGTACAGGAAAGGAATCTTCAAAGGTAGTGAAGTAATTGTTTGCACACTTACTGGGAATGGTTTGAAAGATCCGGATACTGTTATAAAAGCAAGCGATAAGCCAGTTGAAATGCCTCCAGACATTAATGAGATAGCAAAATATTTAGGGCTATGAATATAGTAATTTTTGGTCTTGGAGCTGTAGGGACTGTTTTTGCAACATTTTTAAAAAAGGCAGGTTATACGGTTTACGCCATAACAAAGGATAAATATCTAAATGATCTGAAATCTTTTGAACTTAAAGTTAAAGGTATATGGGGAGATCATAGGGTAAAACTTGACGGTGTGTTCAGTTCAATTTCTCCATTAAAGGATAAAAAAATAGATCTAATAATACTTTCAGTTAAATCGTACGATACTGAAAAAGCTGTTAGATCCTTTAAGGATTTAATATCTGATAATACTAAGGTTATAGTCGCACAGAATGGTTACGGTAATTATGAGATAGTATCAAAAGCCGTAGGAAAAGAACATACGCTTCTTGCAAGGGTTATATTTGGTTCAAGGACAATTAAAACAGGTTTTGCAGAAGTTACAGTTAATGCTGATGACGTAAGAATTGGGGATCCATCAAAAACAATTTCTGAAGAGGATATAATAAAGATAGCCTGTATAATGAGAAATGCCGGGATACCTACATCGTATGATCCTGAAGTTTACAAAACTCTTTGGGATAAAATCTTATACAATTGTGCTTTAAACCCGCTTGGAGCGATTTTAAAATCCAGTTACGGAGATCTGGCAAAAAATCCAGAAACTAAAAGAATCATGAACAGTATCATAATGGAGATATTTACAGTTGCACGATCTCAAAAAATAGAACTTAACTATGAAAGTCCTGAAGAGTATATTAAACACTTTTACAATGATCTTATTCCACCTACAAAAGACCATTATCCTTCTATGTACTACGATCTGATTTCGGGAAAGAGAACAGAGATAGATGCTTTAAATGGTGCAGTTGTAAAACTTGCAGAGGAAAAAGATATTAGAGTTCCAGTTAATGAAACTATTACAAGAATGATTAAGTTTATAGAAGAAAGTTCTAAAAAGGTTTCAGACTAATAAACTATATAGAATTTTATGCTAAAATTAAATGTTTGTGAAAATCTTTTTGGAGGAGTATGTTGCGTCAAGATGGAAGAAAACCAACACAGCTCAGACCAATTAAGATAGTCAGAGATTTTAATATATATGCAGAAGGTTCCGTTCTCATTGAGATGGGAAATACAAAGGTAATTATTACAGCTTCTATTGAAGAAAAAGTTCCTCCATTTTTGAGAGGTACAGGTCAGGGATGGATAACGGCAGAGTATTCCATGCTTCCAAGATCAACAGAAAGTAGAAGTATAAGAGAGGTTGTTAGAGGTGCACCTTCAGGAAGAACTCAGGAGATACAGAGACTTATCGGAAGATCTTTAAGGGGTGTGGTTGACTTAAAAAAACTTGGAGAAAGAACATTATGGGTTGATTGTGACGTTATACAGGCTGATGGAGGAACAAGGGTTGCATCAATAACAGGAGCTTTTATAGCTGTTGCTGACGCCATGATAAAACTTACAGAAACGGGAAAGGTAAGACAGAATCCACTTAAAGATTATGTTGCTGCAATAAGTACGGGTATAGTTGGAAATGAGGTTGTTCTTGATCTTAATTTCAAGGAAGACTCGTCTGCGAAAGTTGATATGAATCTTGTTATGACAGGAAGCGGAAGTTTTGTAGAAGTTCAGGCTACTGGAGAAGAATACTCATTTACCCAGCAGGAGTTTGATAAGATGCTTGAATATGGGAAGCTTGGTATAAATAAACTTATTCATATACAGAAGAAGTTTGTAGAAGGTATGCCTTCAATAGGACATTGGAAAAGAGTTGGAATAAAGGAGTTTAGTTATACAGACACAGGAGGTAATTAATGGATAGAAGCCTTGTTATACTTGGTTCACAGTGGGGTGATGAGGGAAAAGGGAAAATAGTTGATCTTTTAGCACCTGATTATGACTACGTTGTCAGATATCAGGGAGGAAGTAACGCCGGACATACAGTTATAGTAGGAAACCAGAAATATGCTCTTCATCTTATACCGTCGGGAATATTACATGAAGGAAAAAAGAATCTTATAACAAATGGGGTTGTTATAGCTCTTGAAGAACTTATAAATGAGATGGATAAAGTTAAAGAGGTTGCCGGAAATTTTGAGGGAAAGCTTTATATAAGCGATAGAGCGCATATTGTTTTCCCACATCATAAAATTCTTGACGGTCTTGCTGAGAGATCAAAAGGAAAGGATAAAGTTGGAACTACGCTTAAAGGGATAGGTCCCGCTTATATGTCAAAGTATGCAAGAACAGGAATTAGGATAGCCGATCTTTATGATCCTGTTTACTTTAGGCACAGACTTGAAAGTTCTATGGGAGAAGCAAAAGAAATAGCAGAAAAGATATACGGTGTTTCATTCGAACTGAGTATAAACAAAATATATTTTGAGACATTAAAGATGTTTGAAAAAATAGAGTATCTTGTTGCAGATACTGCACTTATGCTTGACAGGGCATTGAAAGAAGGTAAAAGAGTTCTTTTTGAAGGTGCACAGGGAACGATGCTTGATATAGATATGGGAACATATCCCTATGTAACATCCTCAAACTCTTCTGCTTTAGGTCTGAGCAACGGAACAGGGGTATCGCCCAAGCTTATAGGGCAGGCGAAAGTTTACGGTGTAAGTAAAGCGTATGTAACAAGAGTTGGAGCCGGACCTTTCCCTACAGAACTAAATGACGGTTTTGGTCAAAAATTAAGAGACGAAGGTCATGAATATGGGACGACAACAGGAAGACCAAGGAGATGCGGATGGCTGGATCTTGTAGCATTAAGATTTGCTGCAAGAATAAACGGCATGGACGGTATAATAATCACAAAACTTGATGTTCTTGATCATTTTGAAGAGATAAAAGTTGCTGTTGCTTATAAGTATGAGGATAAAGAGATAAGAGATTTTCCTGCATCTTTAAAAATTCTTGAAAAATGTAAACCTGTTTATAAAACATTAAAGGGCTGGAATACAAGTACTAAGGGGCTAAAGGATAAAAATAGACTGCCTGATGAGGCGTGGGAATTTATAAAATTTGTTGAAAAAGAAACAGAAACTCCCGTTGTTATGCTTTCAACGGGACCTGAAAGATCTGAATATATATGGATAAAGTAGGAGGGAAACTGTGAATACACCCAGCGATATTTTAGCTGAAGTAGGGAATATGCATGCCTCCGATATACTGCTCCTTATTATTCTGATAATTGGAGCAGGTTTTATAACATACTTTATACTTCTTAGAATAAATGACAGAAAGCCTCCTGAAAAGAGAAGATCAAACATAGCACTATTTCTCATATCCCTGAATGTAAGTTTTTTTATTGTAGTTACGTTTTTTGTTTATAAAGTTCTTATAGCTGGATTAAAATATCTTATGAGTAATGGATGATGGAAGTTATTAAAAAGCATATAAAGGATTATTCAAAGTTAGAATCTGTAGTAAAGAATTCCGTAAATTTTATAAAAGAAGAGATAGATAGCTTCAAAAGTCTTGATGAGTTTTTAAAAGATAATGGTAATTTTCTTATTTTAAGGAGAAACTGTGTAGAATTTATAAAAAAAGAATTTAAGGATCTTAACAAATGGGAAATAAGGGAGGCTGTATCACAGATTTTTAGCAAGCTTGATTTTAAAATAGATCAACAGAATCTTGATAAGCTTGTTTTTCTTTTTTTTACAGATGCTGTCTCTGAAAGATCTCCAACCCCTTCTCCTTTAATTTTTGAATATGAAGGAAATATACTTGTGAAAAGACATTCCATAGCTATAGACTTTGATCTTATGCCCTTTCTTATGGAAAGTATTGAGAAACTTAATTCAGTCAAAAAACATCAGACTGTTTTCAAAATCTATTCTCAGGATGTACTCGTTTTAAAAGGGATATCAAAACATGTGTCAGATATAAATTTTTTAATACTTAATCTTTTAGAAAAGGCGATTTATGAAGAGGTTATACCTTTTGATTCTGTTGTTTTACAAAAAGGTAAAGAACTGAAGCCCAATCTTGATCTGTTAAAACTGGGTATTGAGTCAGTCTTCTCCGGCATAATAGAGAACTTTTTAGGAGAAAAAGAGATATTAAAAACAGGGGTTTTGAACAAAAATCATTCTAAGATATTTGTTAAAGTAAAAAATTATGTGATAGATCAGCTTAAAGATCAGAATGAGCTTGAATATATGCTTTTTACAGCAGATGCAGATGAAGAAAGTACAGAAGGGAGACTTTTAACGGTTTTAGACTACAGTAATCAAAAAAATGTATTTGAGGAGTCCTTAAAAAGAGAAGATGCCACAACAAACGACAGAATAGAAAGCATCGTCTGGCTAATAGGACTTAATAATTTAAATTTAACACTTCTTGTAAGATATTTTGATACCGATGATATTGTCTATTACGTTTTAGAATTACTGAGACAGGCGCAGGATGAAGGCTTCTTAACAAAAAGATTTAAAAGCTCTATAAAGGCTTTTCTCAAAAAGCTATTCCAGTATCCGTACATCTCAAAAGGTTATATGAACCAGAAAACTATTGATAAAGCAATGAAAATACTTTTTGAGGATGATATAAGTTTTATGGCAGATTATTACTACTATACGAGAAGATATGATCGATTTCTGGAAACAGTAGAGAAAATAAAAGATAGAGATCCAGTTGTTCAGTTAAAACAACTTACAGCAAGATATTTAACAAACAAACTTTCAAAGGAAGATTATAAAAACTGGTTAATACTTATACCATTAAAAGAGTCCCACTTTTTATACAATCTCTTTTCTGGAAGCCTTGACAGTTTACCCTCCGATAACGAATATAGAATATTAGTTGAGGTGTATAATAAGGGCGAGTTTTTAGAGAGAGATAAAGAACCTTTTGAAGAACAGCAGATATATGAGATGGTTTTAAGAATTTTGGGTTTCTATCCTGAAGAAAAAAAACTTAAAAACTTATTAAACCTGAGGTTTGAGGCATGAGGGAGGATCTTATCACACTTGCAGAAAGGGAACTGAATGAAGTGGCAACCCTTTTAAACGAGTCTTTCTGTGATGACGGTCTTGTGTTTCACCATTTAAAAAATGGAGTTTTATATCTTCTAAAAGCTCTTGCTGAGGAGTACAACCTTGATTATGAAGGTCTGGAAAATATATCAGATCTTGTTTCTCTTATTGAGAGAAAAACAACAGTTAAATTTCCAGAGTATATCCAGCCGATAATAGATCTTGAAGAGATAATGGGTCCTGATGACTGTTCAGTATCTATATGTTACGATCCTGATATGTATGGAGACATTCTTGATGCCGTTGAAAATCTGAAGGAGTTTGTTGAGAAAGAGATAGAGAGCCTATGAAAATTCTTAAAGCCTCAGAAATGGCTTATGCAGATGAAAATACAATAAAATTAACAGGTATTCCTTCCCTTGTTCTTATGGAGAATGCGGGAAGAACAGCATCTGAAATAATCTTGGAAAGGTACTTTGATACACAGAATTTTGTTGTTGTTGCAGGATCCGGGAATAATGGAGGCGACGGTCTTGTAATAGCAAGGTATCTTTTAAGGTATGGAAAAAATGTGAAAGTTTTTGTACTTTCTGATAGTAGAGAAAAACTTTCAGAGGATAATCTCAGAAATCTTGAAATATTTGAATCTTTTGGCGGGGAGGTCTTATTTATAAATAAGAAAAATATAGGTAAGATAAGAAATCCGCTAAAAGAAGCTGATGTTGTTGTTGATGCGATTTTTGGAACTGGGTTTAAACCTCCTGTAAAAGGTTTCAGGGAAAAGGTTATACAAATTATAAACAGGTATGGAAAAAATATAGTTGCTGTTGATATTCCTTCAGGTCTTTCAACTGATACCGGAAAGATAGAGGGCGTTCATACGAAAGCTGATATAACAGTAACATTTGCGTATCCAAAACCGGCACACATACTTTATCCAGCCTGTGAACTATGTGGAGAGGTTGTTGTTATTGATATCTCTATTGATGAGAGTTACATAAAAGAAATTCATAGGTATCTTCTGACACCTGAGATCATAAAACTTCCTGAAAGAAAAAAGAACAGTCATAAGTATGTTTACGGTCATCTGCTTGTTGTTGGAGGTTCTGTTGGGAAAACAGGGGCTGTAATGATGGCATCCAGATCAGCATCAGCATCAGGATCAGGACTTGTTACAGCTGTTGTGCCTGAATCTTTAAATCCTGTATTTGAGAATAGATTAATAGAAGAGATGACAATACCTGTTGATGATAAAGACGGTTTTTTTGGCAAAAAGGCTCCTGTTCAGATAAAAGATATAATTAAAAACGGCAAGTTTACATCGGTTGTTGTTGGAATGGGTATGTCCACAGGTGAAAACTGTATGGCTGTGGTAGAGCAGTTATTAAAAATAAAGATGCCTCTTGTAATAGATGCTGATGGGATAAATAATCTTGTTCTAATAGATAATTTTAAGGAAAAATTAAAAAGGAGAAATTATCCAACAGTTCTGACACCACACATAGGAGAGATGTCAAGACTTACTGGATTAAAAACAAAAGATATTTTGGAAAATATGGAAGATACAGCTGTATCATTAAGTATAGAAACAGATAGTTATATTGTTTTAAAAGGATCAAGAACTGTAATAACAACGCCAGAAGGTAGAGTTTACTATTCAATTAAAGGCAACGAGGGGATGGCAACAGCTGGAACAGGAGATATCCTTTCAGGAATAATAGGTACTCTTGTTTACAGACTTGGAGTTGAAGAGGGAGTTAAAACTGCTGTTTATTTACATGGTTTTTCTGGAGATCTTGCTGTAAGAGAAACCGGTGTGGAGAGCTTAAGAGCAACAGATTTGATAAGATACATCCCAGAATCCTACAGAATAATAAGGGAGATGAAGGTAAAAAAGAATACAGGTTTTTACAGAAGCCTTAATTCTATCTGATATAATTTTGTATAAATAAAAACAGGAGGGTTGATTAATGCCGGTTATAGCAAACTCAAGAGAAGAACTGATAAATACTGTTTCAGAAAGCGTATTGGTAGAAGGGGAAACTGTAAGCATAAGAGATGAAAATAAACTGAGGGAAAAATGTATAGATGATCTTATATATACGGCTGTTTTTTCTAAAGATGAGTCTGTAAGGGATGAAGCAAAAAGGATAATAAGGGAGGTTGCTAATCAATTTGGAGCCGTAACCTCATCAATACATGACTTTTATATGGCTATCGGTAGAGGAGAGATTGATAAGCTCACTACACCAGCGGTTAATATTAGAGGAATGACTTACGATGTTGCGAGACAGATGTTTAAGGTTGCTAATAAGCATAATGTTGGTGCATTTATTTTTGAGATAGCCAAATCAGAGATAGGATATACTTTCCAGAGACCTTCAGAGTATGCATCCTGTGTATTGGCTGCTGCAGTTAAAGAAGGTTATAAAGGACCAGTATTTATTCAGGGAGATCATTTCCAGTTTAATGCAAAGAAATATTTTGAAGATCCTGAAAAAGAGCTACAGAATATAAAGGATCTTACTGAAGAAGCTATAAAAGCAGGTTTTTACAATATTGATATTGATCCGTCAACACTTGTTGATTACTCAAAGCCTTCGCTTAAGGAACAGCAGTTTCATAATTATATAAACACAGCAAAGATGACCCGTTTTATAAGAGATATAGAGCCAGATGGAATAACAGTATCAATAGGTGCTGAGATAGGGCATATTGGTGGAAAAAACTCAACTGTTGAAGAATTTGAAGCATTTATGGAAGGATATCTCAGTGAGATACCTGAAAGGACTGCTGGTATATCTAAGATGTCTGTTCAGACTGGAACGGAACATGGCGGAGTTCCGTTACCAGATGGAACTGTTGCAGAGGTGAAGCTTGACTTTAATGTTTTAAGGGATATTGGAAAAGTAGCAAGGGAAAAATATGGTCTTGGAGGGACTGTTCAGCATGGTGCTTCAACACTTCCAGATGAGCTTTTTGATAAATTTCCTGAAAATAACTGTTGCGAGATCCATCTTGCAACAGGATTTCAGAATATAATGTACGACCTGATTCCTGAAGATTTTAGAAATGAAATATACGGATACATTAAAGAAAATTTTAAAAATGAGTGGAAAGAAGGTCAGACTGAACAGCAGTTTATTTATAAAACAAGGAAAAAGGGGTTTGGTCCTTTCAAATACCAGTGGTGGACTTTAGAAAAAGAGTATAAAGAGAGAATACTTAATGAACTTTACAAAAAGTTTGAGTTTCTCTTTGGTAAGCTTAATGTTTTTAATACAAAGGAAGTTATAGGAAAGTATGTAAAACAGGTCAGATTAAGTTATGGAACAGTCAAAGGATAGAAAATATGTCACAGCTTAACAATCAGATATATGCTTTAAAAGAGATATACAGAGAGATAGAAAAAGCTGGATCAAGGATACAGCCTATTATAATAGGCAAATTTGCTCTCACAGTTTACACACAGGGGCTGTATCCTTCAGGAAATATATCACTTCTATTCCCAGACCTAAATCTTATTAAAAATGTATTAAAAGGGCTTGGCTACAGGAATATGGGAGATTTCTGGATTAGAAAAGATATAGCTGTCGAGATAAGTAAGAAATTTGAGATAATCCCTTTTGGAACGTTTAATAGGATAGAGGTTGATGGAGAGATAATAAACGTTATCTCAGTTGAGGATCTGCTTATAGATATGATGAATGAATGTATTGCCGGTGATGACACCGTTTGCGACCTTATAAAACTTCTGATAAGATCTTATGGAAAGTCTATAGATTTTCATTATATATTTCAGCATTTACGAAATAAAAAAGCTGTTATTAAGTTCAAAGAGTTTAGGAGAGAGCTCAACTGATGGAGGCAGTAATGGCTGACAAAGGTATGGATCTAAATAGATTTATCCTGGAGGAAGAAAGAAAGCATCCTTCAGCTTCAGGATCTTTATCGCTTGCACTTATGGCTATAGAGTCTGCAGCCAAGATTATAGCTTCTCACGTTAGAATGGCTGGACTTGCAGATGTTCTTGGACAGGCAGGAAAGGTTAATGTTCAGGGAGAGGAGGTTCAAAAGCTTGACGAACTTTCAAACACAGTTATGCTTCAACATCTCTTAGACAGCGGACAATTTTATGCTCTTGCTTCTGAAGAACTAAACGAACCTGTGTACTCGCATAAAGGGAAAGATGCAAAATATGTTATAGCTTTTGATCCATTAGATGGATCATCAAACATAGACGTTAATGTTAGTATAGGGACTATATTCTCAATTCATAGAAGAATAGGCGATGGTATTGAAAACTTTCTTCAGGAAGGATACAAGCAGGTTGCTGCAGGTTATATAATATACGGATCTTCAGTTATGTTTGTACTTACAACAGGGAATGGTGTTAACGGATTTACCTATGATCCTGCTGTTGGTATGTTCCTCCTTTCCCATCCAGATATAAAAATACCTGAGAAAGGTAAAATATACTCCATAAATGAGGCAAACGCCTATAAGTGGACTGATCAGTCCTTAATAAAATACATAGATCAGTTAAAAGAGGAAGGTTACACATCAAGATATATAGGATCTATGGTGGCTGATGTTCACAGGACGCTTATTAAAGGTGGTATGTTCGGTTATCCAGCTGATAGAAAAAACAGTTCAGGAAAATTGAGACTTCTGTATGAAGCTGCACCTATGGCTTACATAATAAGACAGGCTGGGGGAAGGTCAACCACAGGTAAAATGGATATATTGGAAGTTAAACCTGAAAATATACACCAGAGAGTTCCTGTTTTTATAGGAAGTAAGAAAGAGATAGATCAGCTTATAGATTTTATATCTTAAATTTTGGCTTTTCAATATAAAAGCCCTGAACATAATCTACGCCAAGATTTTCAACAATACTGTATATCTCTTTTGAGTTTACAAATTCTGCTACAGTTTTTATTCCAAGAAGCTTAGACATGCTTATTATAGATTTAACAATTAAAAGATTTTTCCTGCTCTTTTCTAAATTCTTTATCAGACTGCCGTCTATTTTTATTATATCTACTGGAAGTTTTGTCAGATATGAAAAGTTCGAGTATCCAGAACCAAAATCATCAATAGATATAAAGAAACCTTCTTTTTTTAAGGTTTGGAGTATATCCTGTGCATATCTTATCATTCTGTTCATATCTTCTGTTTCTGTTAATTCAAGTATTATCTTATCAGGAGATATACCAGATCTTTTTATTTTCTGTATGGTATAATCTATAAAATTTTTTCTTAGTATATCCGTTATCTCTATATTTATTGATATTTTGTAACCTGTGTTTTTTATAGTCTCTACGACCTTATCGAACATTATATTTGAAAGTTTTGGATAAAGACCTGTCTCCTTTGCTGGAGTAAGAAAATCTCCAGGAAGATAAACCTTCCTTCCAGATTTTATTCTCATCAAGGCTTCATAATACTCAGATTCATTATTAAGATTAATTACTTTCTGAAATGCAGGTATGACTTTGTCATTTTCAATTGCCTTCTGTATTATTTCAATACTTTTAAGCTCTTTTTCCATCTGTGGCATTATTGTATCTTCATATATGATAAGATCTTTGTCCTGATATGCTGTTTTCTTAAAGGCTATCATTGCTCTTTCAAGAAAGTTTGAATCTATTTTTTTTATTATTATGAATTTTGTCTGTATATTAACTGTTACATACTCGTTTAGAACGTCATGAAACACTTTAATCCCTGACTGTAGAAACTTGACAATATTTCTGTAAAAATTTATAGAATGTTCTTCATTATTGAAAACAATAGCAAATTTATCTCCAAAAATCCTATAAACATTTTCAGAGAGGGATTTTTTCTTAAGCAGAATAGCGAATTCCTGAAGGACTTTGTCTCCTACTTGTGGGCTGTATATCTCATTTATAAATCTAAAATTTTTAAGATTTATTAAAAGGCACGATCTGTTTTTAAAATTAGGTAGATCGTTTAAAAATTTTTTTCTGGTAAAAAGACCGGTAAGTTCGTCAACAGAATACTGGTATTTTTCGTAGTATATCTTATTAAGCCATAAAAGCCTGCTTTTCAAAACCTTTTTTAGAAAAGGATCAAGGGAACCTTTCTCACTCTGTACAATTATCTGATACATGCCTGTTTTAAGGGCATATGTTTCGCCTTTACCGAATGATGTACTGAACTCATCAACTTTTTTCAGTTTCCCAAGAGAAGTTGTTATACTAAATCTGTCAATCCCTGTATTAAGTATAACCTTATTGTTTTCTACAACCGCATACTTTTTGTTTTTTAAAAAAAGGAAAAAGTCTTCTAAACTTCCTTTTCCTGAGAAAAATATCTCATTTGCTCTCAGTATAGTTTCAAGTTCTTTCTCTAAAATGCCCAGTTTTTTAACTTTAAGTGATGCCTTATGAAGTGATCTCAGAATATCTTCAAGTGATTTTTTTATCAGATGTCGTTTTTTATAGGAGATATCACCCTTTATAAGCAAAAAATATTGATTTAATACAGGTATTTTTTTATATCCAGAATATTTGCTCAAGATCTCTTTATTTCCTTTGGAAAGAAATCTCACATCTTCAAGCTCAAAACCTTCTTTTATACATTCTGATATGGCTTTTAACATCTTACAACTATCCTCACAAAACTTTCTTTTTCAACCTCTGCCCTGTAGTATCCTTCTTCTATGATTTTTTCAAGGGGTATTTCCTGTATTAATGTTTTAAAATTAATCTTAAGGCTTTTTAAAACTTCAGGAAGTTCATTTATAAGTTTTAACGAGTAAGCCATGGAAGATATTATATTCTTTTCATTAAATGTTAATTCTGACGGTATAAACTCAACAGGATGAAAATAACTTCCAACACTTATTAGAAAACCACCTTTTTTTATATATCCAATTCCCTCAACTATTGCAGATTCTGTGGATAAAGGATCCATACCGGCAGCATCAATTACAACATCAAAACTGTCTTTGTTAAGTTCTTTTTTCTCAACTGTTCTGAAACCAACTTCAGCTGCTTTTTTCATTCTGTAAGAAAGGATATCGTTAATAACAACGTCAGCTTTAGCGTAATCTCTCCAAACCCCTCCTACGGAGATGCCTACAGGTCCAGCTCCAAGTATAAGTATCTTTTTGCTTTTAAAATCCTCTTTTCCGTTGTAGTGTCTGTATATATCAAATGTATTCATTCCTACGAGTATAGGTTCTATAAATGTTAGAAGTTCTTCTTTTTCAACTGGAAAAATATTTTCAACTTTTACAACAGAATATTCTGCAAATCCTCCATCAAGACCTAAAAGACCGTGATATGCCATACTTTTACATAGATTTTCTTTTCCTTTAAGGCAGTACTCACACTTCCCACAGCTGATAAGGGGAAGAACAGCCACCTGTTTACCTATGAGAGATCTGTCAACATCCTTACCTACATCCTCAATAACTCCTCCATACTCCTGACAGGGTATTAGAGGTATAGCTTTTCCTGTAAGGGGATGGGGATCTTTATTTATAAAAAATGGTCCTTCTATAAATTCATTTATCTGGGTTTGACTTATTCCTGCCTGTGTTACCTTTATAAGCACCTCATCTTTTTTAGGTTTTGGCTTTTTTAGATTTTCTAATCTAATATCTCTCTGATTGTAAAACCTTAAGGCTAACAAGTTATACCTCTATCATATATAATGATTGTATAAATATATAATTCGGTATATTAGGAATAAAAGTTTAAACTGTATTTTTACTTTTACGAAAGGGTATTGTTATGGAGTATATTCTCATTATGATAGGTGGTGGTTTAGGAGCTGTTTCAAGGTATTTTTTATCAAATTACATAAATAGGTCTTTTCCTTTTGATTTTCCCTCTGGAACACTTTTTGTTAATTCTGTAGGTTCTTTCATTCTTGTTTTTTTTCTTATACTTAGTATTGAAAAATTGAGTATTGATCCAGTTTGGAGACTTTTTTTTGCGGTTGGCTTTCTTGGAGCATTTACAACATTTTCTACATTTTCATACGAAACTATTATTCTTTTTCAGGATGGAGAGTATGCAAAAGCTTTACTAAATATTATACTGAATAATGTAGTATCATTAACCGCAGGGGTATCCGGACTTATGATTGCAAGGGCTGTAACTTAGGAGAGATTAATGAAAATAGAAGGAGAAGCTCTACTTTTAAGAATATTTGTAGGCGAAAGTGATAGGGTTGAGGGTAAGCTTTTGTATAGGAAAATAGTTGAGATTTTAAAGGAAAACGATGTAGCAGGAGCAACTGTTATAAGAGGGATTATGGGTTATGGGGCTTCAAGTAGGATACATACAGCATCCATTTTAACCCTTTCTGGAGACCTGCCAGTTGTTATTGAGGCTGTAGATAAAGAAGAAAAGATTAAAAGAGTAATTCCTGTTATAGAGAAGTTTATAACAAAAGGACTTATAACCCTTGAGAAGGTGAATGTTATAAAGTATATATAGTCTTATCTATATCATAAAAATAGATATTTCCCTGCTGTATCATATTTTAAATCTTTTTTGAGGAGAGTTATGTATCTTGGTATAAATCTATATGAAAAAAATCTGTTTACTGCTGCATTGATAGGTTTAGACAGGGAAGTTTATCTTATAAATCATTTCTGGAAAGAAGGTCTTTACTGGTTTTTGGAACATTCTAAGATTAAGACAGCTACTTTAAATATAAACTTTAAAGAAAAAAACTCTGGTATTAAATTTAGATATCTTACAGAGCTTATGAATGTTTTACTTGAGAATTTTGAGTTTGAACAGCTTGAGATCAAAGGCTGTGTTAAAGATAAAAGATTAGTAAGTATAACAGACTCAGATCTTTTTTTTGAACAGGCTGTGAGGAAACAACTACTTCCTATAGAAACAAGGGAAGGGGTTGAACAGAGAATTTATACACTTCCTAAATCTGGTATAGTTATCAAAGAAAATCTATTTTCATCAGATATTGAAAAATTAAGATCAGAAGTTAATGCTGTTGTAGCAGCGTTTACATCTTTATCCATACATACCGGAGTTTACTCTATCAAAGATATAGAAGGGATAGAGGTTATTATTCCACAGTACAGATATATACCAAAATCTGAAAGAAAGCTATGATTTTTTTTAAAAGTAATGCCTGAATGTATATCTTCAACTATATTTAAATCTGTAGGACTGTTCCTAAAGGAGTTAGATGTGAGATTTGTATTTATCCTCCTATTTTTTTCTTCAGTATTACTGTCTGCAGATGAAGTATGCAAAAGGGCGGGCAGTGTAGTTATTGAATGTTATCATAAAAGAGAAAAGGGAGATCTCAAAAGCTGTAAAGTTGAAATCTTCAAATCAGATATGTTAAACAAAGCATGCCGTCTCGGTTGTCTGTCGGAATCGCTTTACGAAGCTAATCTGAATGCAGAAATTATCATAAAAGAATGTGTAGAGGGAATATCTGATGTCAGTATGTAAAATTCTGTCGTCACATTTATGGAACAGCTCTTCCTCTTGAAAAAATTTGAGTAAGATATTATTATATTATATATAAATGAAATTATAAAATGGAGGTGAGGATGATGGAAAAAAGAAATATCCCTGCAACATTTACATGGAATCCATTCAGGGAACTGGCAAGAATAGAGCATGAGCTTAACAAAATATTTAACGAGCTTGTTCCGTCAACAATGAAAGGTGAAGTTGTGGAAGTTAGAACGTGGAATCCAAGGGTTGATATCTATGAAAAAGAGGATAAGCTTGTGATTGAAGCTGAAATTCCAGGAGCTAAAAAGGAAGATATAGAGGTTAAGATCAAAGACAACAGTGTAATTATAAGGGGGGAAGTTAAAAAAGAAGAAGAGAAAAAAGAGGAAAACTACTATAGAAGTGAGAGATTTTATGGAAAGTTTGAGAGGGTTATACCGCTTCCAGTTGAAATAAAGGCTGAAGATGCTAAAGCTACAGTAGAAGATGGTATATTGAAGTTAGAGATTCCTAAAGCAACAACGGAAAAAGAAGTAAAAATAGAGGTGAAATAAGGGGGTTTTTCTCCCTTTTTCTTTTTTTTAAACTGTATTAAAATTGTTTTATGTTGAAAATATATTCCTATGATGAAACAGAGTCTTCTATAGTTATTGAAGTGGGGAGTAGAGAGGGTATAAGGTTAGCCTCATCTATCCTTTCAAAAATAAACGAGGATCTATTTGTTGACTGGGAGTATGTTTTAGAAGAGATAAACGATAGAGTCAGTGGCGGTATAGCAGATAAAAGGATACAGATATCTGTAATACCAAGAAAAGAGAGGGACAGTCTTGTTATAGTATCCGTTCAACATGAAGAGGTAATGGCTATTATACCTTCCTGATCTGTTATAATAATTCGAAAAAGGCAGGTAATGTAATGTCTATGCTCACATTTTCTGAATTTGAAAGTTTATCAAAAAAATATAATGTTATCCCAATTTATAAAGAGATACTTTTCGATCTTGATACGCCTTTATCTGTTTTTGTAAAGTTAAAGTCTAATGATAGGTTCAACTTCTTACTTGAAAGTGTTGAGAAAGGAGAAAATGTAGGTAGATATTCGTTTATAGGTTCGTCATTACCTGTTTACATAAGAACGAAGGGAAATTATGTAGAATATTATGATAATGGAAGAATAAGCTATGTAAAAACAAATGATCCTATCGATGAACTTAAGAAATTTCTAAGTAAGTTTAAACCGGCAGATTTTTCCAATCTGCCGCCTTTTTGGGGTGGGCTTGTTGGTTATCTTTCCTATGATCTGGTTCATTTTTATGAGCCTGTTCCTGACGAAAAGCCCGATATTTTAAAATTACCGGATCTTTTTTTCTTTTTAAGTGATGAGATAGTTGCCTTTGATAATGTTAACAATAGCATAAAAATTATAGTGTCCGCTATTATTGATAGAGAAAGATCTTTAAAGGATGTATATGAAGAGAGTATCAGAAAGATTGAAGATATAGAGAAAAGGCTTTCTTCAGAAATAAAAATAGGAAGAATATCCCTGAAAGAAAAAAAAGATATTGATATAAAAAGATGGAGATCAAACTTTAAAAAGGAGGATTTTTTAAAAGCTGTTGAAAAATGTAAACAGTATATAAAGGAAGGGGATATAATACAGGTAGTGATATCCCAGAGATTTCATAAAAAACTGAAAACAGATCCGATTAATGTTTATAGAGCTGTCAGAGCTATAAATCCATCCCCCTATCTTTTTTACCTTGATTTCAGAGATATAAAACTGATAGGTTCTTCACCTGAGATACTTGTTTCTGTAAAAGATGGAAAGATACTTACCAAACCTATAGCAGGCACAAGACCAAGGGGGAAAACTGCTGAGGAAGATAAAAAGCTGTCCGAAGAACTTATTAATGATGAGAAAGAAAAAGCGGAACATCTTATGCTTGTGGATCTTGCAAGAAATGACGTTGGGAAGGTTTCAAAATCCGGAACAGTTAAGGTTGATAGATTTATGTATATAGAGTATTACTCGCATGTTATGCATATAGTTTCTGATGTTTCTGGGGAGTTGAGGGATGATCTTCATCCTTTAGATGTCCTAAAATCTGTCTTTCCTGTCGGTACTGTTAGCGGTGCGCCAAAGGTAAGAGCCATGCAAATTATAGAGGAGATAGAACCTGAAAAAAGGGGACCTTATGCAGGAGCAGTTGGATATATATCTTTTAATGGAAATTTAGATACTGCTATAGCCATAAGAACAGCTGTTGTTCGAAAGGATGATATTTATGTACAGGCGGGAGCTGGTATTGTGGCTGATTCAGTTCCTGAAAGGGAGTATGAAGAGACTGTCAACAAAGCAAAGGCTATGATGAAAGCTGTTGAACTTGCTGAAAAATAAAATTAAGCTTCTAAAAAGTCCTTAAGTATATCAAAATTTATATACAGATTTTGTAATTGTATAAATTCATCCTTTTGATGCGCCTGTGCTGGGTCTCCAGGTCCAAAGTTTACAGCATCTATTCCATAGAGTGAAAGTCTTGCAACATCCGTCCATGCTTGTTTTGCTTCAACTTTCATATCATATCTTTTTATAAGTTCCTTTAGGACAGGATTATCAAGAGACACTTTACCTGAAGGACATATATCGGTAAACTTAACTTCTGCTTCTCCATTTACAAGTTTCAGTATATCTTTTTTTGCCTCCTCTATACTTTTTCCGGGAGCAAATCTGTAATTAACATTTATAACAAATCTATCAGGAATTATATTTCTACCACCTGAGAAATCAACCATTGTAGCATTTATAACCTCTATGAATTTGAGACCGTTGAATGAGTATTCTTTCCATTTAATATCAGACAATCTTTTAAGAAAATCTGCAGATTTATGTATAGCATTTTCCCCCTGCCATGGTCTTGCTGAATGTGCTCTTTTTCCTTTAAATATTACAGATGCATGCATAGTTCCAAGACATCCAGCCTGAATAATATTATTGGTAGGTTCAAGAACTAAAGCAAGATCTGCTTTCTGTATTATGTTGAAATTTTTTAAAAGAGGTTCAAGGCCGTTTTCATTATATGGGCCCTCTTCCTTCTCATAAAATACATATACGCAGTTAAACCTTTTTTTTCTATTTGAAAAGTAATCTATCAGACCCATCATAACAGCAAGGCCTCCTTTCATATCAGAAGCACCAAGACCGTAAAGTCTGTTTTCTATTACCTTTCCTGTATAGCTGTTTTCTCCGGGAACAGTATCGAGATGTCCTACAAACGCGATAGTTCTTCTATCCTGATCTATACTGTCGTAAGCTATAAGGGAATTGCTGTACCTGATTATGTTTTTTTTGTAAAAGAATCTCTTTAAAAATTTCTCTACATAGTCTGCTATCTCTTTTTCTTTTCCTGTAACAGAGGGAATATTGATGAGATCAATAAGATAGTTCTTCAGTTTTTCTCTCATTCTTTTGAGTATCCGAGTTTTTCAGAAAGTTCTGAAGCTTTTTTTATAAATTCATCTTTAACTTCTGTTATCAGCTTTTCTTTTGGAACTCTGTAAGAAGGAGCTGAGAGGGTCAATGCTGCTGCTACTTTACCTGTATGATTTCTTACAGGTACTGAAAGACATTTTACCTCCTCTTCCCATTCTTCATCATCTATAGCATATCCTTGTTGTTTTACTTGCCTTATATGTTCAATAAGAAGGTTTTTTTCTGTGATTGTCTTGTTTGTATATGGAATAAGCTTGACCTCCTTAAAAAACTCTTCAAGTTCGTCCTGATCCATCTCCGCAAGGTGAATCTTTCCAGATGCTGAGGCATACATAGGAAGTAGTCTGCCGACCCTTGATCTTACAAGAACAGATCTGTTTACTTCATAAGAATCTATATACACAATCTCAAATCCACTTCTTAAAGCGAGATAAACATTTTCCTGAAACCTTTCACCAAGATACTGAAGGTAAGGTTTTGCAAGTTTTCTTATTTCTACATGTGATATGTATGAGTATCCTACTTCAAAATTCTTTATTCCAAGTGAGTAGGTTTTTTTCTTTTTATTAAAGTCTATATAACCTCTATTTATCAGAACCTCAACAATCTTTTCTATCTGGTAGTGGGATCCTTCTATCCTGCTTTCTATCTCTTGAAGCTTGCTTTCTGGATATTTTGCTAAAAAAAAGAGAATATCAAAAGCGAGATCTACATTATGAACAATATACTCTGTTTTTTCTCTTTTTCTATACATGGGATGCTCTTTTGTATTATAATGGCGGAGCCGACGGGATTCGAACCCGCGACCTCCGGCGTGACAGGCCGGCGTTCTGGGCCAAGCTGAACTACGGCTCCGCTTAAGTGGGCGGTATAGGATTCGAACCTATGACCCCCTCCTTGTAAGGGAGGTGCTCTGGCCAGCTGAGCTAACCGCCCAATTAGGACAAATATAATATAAACTTTTTTTTATTTTGTCAAGATGGTGTATCGGTTCAGTACATGGTGAACACCTACCAGTAAAAATTTTAACACCTTCCATAAGCAACCTCAGCAGGAGTTTTAAATCCTAATGCATAATGAGGTCTTATAAAGTTGTAAATTCTTAGGTACTTTCTTAGTTTCTTGTTTAAATTCTCTATAAAACAATCAAGCTCTTCTATTAGCCATAACTCCTCTTCTATAGTTCTTATTAACCTTTCTACGTTTGAGTTTGTTTTTGGACTATTTGGATAGCTAAAGTAATGTTCTATCCCTTCCTGTTTTAAATATTCTTCAAATTCTCCTAAAAACTCACTTCCATTATCAGTCTGAACCTTCTTTATATCAAACTCAAAAAATTCTCTGACTTTCTTAAAAAACTCTTTTGCATTCTTTGAACTCTTTGTTTTATATACTCTTGCAAATGATAATCTGCTATACTTATGCCTTACGGCTCAAATCACAGATTTGTCTATAGCTGTGAATTGGTAGTATGTTGTCCCTTTAAATGGCAAATGCTTTACGTCTATTTGGACTACTTCTCCAGGAAAGGTTGCCTTCAGACCTTTCCTGATTCTTTTTCTATTGATATTTCTCTTTCTTTTCCTTTCAAACCTTATATTCTTTATCTTTTTGATTAGGTTAGTTTGTTTTAGAACCCTATAAACTGTAGAGGAAGATATTTTTATCCCTTTCTCTGTTTCTAAGTATCTGGCTATTTTTTCTTTACTCCATGTTGGATATTTTTTTCTGATTTTGATGATTATTTGCTGGTATTTGTTCCTTATAAATGGTTTTCTTTTGTTTTTAGGAGTTTTGGGTTTATCGTAAAGTCCTTCTAATCCCTCTTTTTTGTATCTTTCGTACCACTTGTAAAATGTAGTTCTGGATATTCCAAAGTATCTGCATGTTTTAGAGATGTTTTGTGTTTTCTTGTAATGCTGTATCCATTTGAGTCTTACTTTTACTTCTCTTGGCAGTTTAGTGTCTTTTACTTTGTTTAAGAATTTTTTCGGAAACAACGAAATCATATATGTACTGGTATCTATTATTCCTTTCATGACACCTACCTCCTTTTTTTTATTTTTTCGGTAGGTGTCCACTTTTTTTCTGAACTTATACATGAGCAAATCATTAATAGCCAAAGTATTAAACTTACATATATAATAGTTGCAAGATGAACTTATGAAGCGGGAAAATATATAGATACCTATCTATCGAAGAAATGGAAGAAGTTGGCGGGAAATGCGATGTAAACAAAGTTTCTATATATAAATGAAAAATAACGAAAAACACTCAGTGTGGATATGGACAGCACGTATAAAAAAAAGGGGGATAAATACTATGTGTATGAGGTTGGAGATAGAGACAAGGGAACCTTTTTAAAATCTATTGCTTAAAGTATATCATACAGAATCATGTATAAAGATACAGGCCAAACATGAAACAACATAAGATAATTAAATTCAAAGAAACAAACAAAAATGAAAGTTTACATTCTATACTAAGAGACAGGTTGAACAGGTTAAAAAGAAAAACTAAGGGATATACAAAAAATATAAACTCTTTGAGATATGCTTTAGCTATTGTTTTTGCTTTGAG
>CAZFKX010000007.1:0-9240 GCA_964519345.1 uncultured Aquificales bacterium | reverse complement strand
AGATCTTCTCTAAAATCTCTCAATTTTATAAATATTTCCACTCTGTCGTTTCTTCTCTTTAAGAGGGGATGATTCCACGTATAAACAGGTTTTGTATTGCCATAACCGGTAACCGCTATTTTTTTAGGGTTAACTCCATGTTTTATAAGATACTGTGCTACCACTACAGCTCTTTTTATTGACAGCTTCCATGGATCTACCCCTTTTGTAACTGTATAAGCATGTCCATTTATAAGAATTTCTGAATAAGCTTTATCAAGAGCTTTAAGAGCGTTTGCAACCCCTTTTAATGCCCTCTTAGACTTTTCTGTAAGTTCGGCCGAATCAGGTTTAAAAACAATATCGTTAAAAAGCCTTACAACTATATAGTTTTCTATAGCTTCAATCTGGTATGCATGCATAGGAAGAAGTCTTTTTATTCTGTTTTTTATCTCCAAAGCAATATCTTTCTGAAGTAAACTGATGGGAGGAATAACAGTCACTGTTTTTGTTGCTATAAACGCCTCCTCACCTTGAAAGTACCACAAAAATTTCATCAGTTTTTTTATATCAAGAACAGACATAGAATAAAGCAATATGAAAAAAGTCAGAAGAAGCGACATAAGATCGCTGAAACTTATTATCCATGCTGGAACACCTGGACATTCTTCCTTCTTTTTACGTGCCAAAATTAAAACCTCTTATCCTGATGTATCAATGACAAACTCTATTCTTCTATTCTTTGCCCTATTTTCAGGAGTGTCGTTTGGAACTACAGGCCTATATTCTCCGTAACCTCTTGCAGACAGAAGTCTGTCAGGATAACCACATCCTTGAAATAGTTTGAGTACAGAAAGTGCTCTTTCTGCAGACAGTTCTAAATTTGATTTAAATCTTATAGGTGTGTTGTCTGTATGACCTTCTATTGTTATAGGAAACTGCGTCTCTTTCAAGTTTTTACATATTTCAAGTATAAGGGGAACCACCTCCCTGTAAGGGGATGCACTTCCTGACGGAAACATCCTGTCTGTATTTAGTCTAAACCTTATAATGCTCCCGTGCTTTTCAACTTCAGCTTCTATACCGGCTTTCTCAAGAATTTCTTCAAGTCTGTTCAGATCCTTTTGAAGTTTGTTTCTCTTTTTTTTTAACTTCATATACATTTGAGGAAATTCTACCTCTATATTTGAGGTATTCAGTATTTTTTCCTCATAAATAATTTTTCTTCCACCAAGAGATTCTGTTATACCTTTTATAACCATATGGAATTTTTCAAGGGAGATAGTTCCCATAGAAAAAAGAAGTATAAAAAACGTTAAAAGAAGAGACATCAGATCTCCAAAACTAACAAGCCATCCAGGAATACCCTTACATTCCTGTTTCTTTTTACGGGGCATTTTTTATTCTTCTCCACCTTTTATCCCAAAGAGAGACATAAGTTTGCTTCTTAAGACATTTGGATTTGTTCCATTGTTTATAGCTTCAACTGTGAACATATAAGATTCTTTATAGAGAAGGGAGAGATCTTTATATAACTTTAGTTTCTTTGAAACAGGAACGCAGAAAGCATTAGCAAGTATAGCTCCGTATAGCGTAGTTATCATAGCTACAGCCATACCAGGACCTAAAGCCGAGGGATCATTAAGGTTTTGAAGCATCTGGATTAGACCTATTAATGTACCTATCATCCCAAATGCTGGAAAAAGTTCTCCAAGAGTTTCCCAGACTGCCACTTCTGTTGAAAGCTCCTGTTCTATTTTCATTAAAGAACTGTCTGCATTACTTCTGATTTCTTCAATATCTTGACCATCTATGAGCATCCTCATTATCTCACCAAAAAAGGGATCTCTTCCATAAAATTCATCTATATTTGATTCAAGTGCTAAAATTCCATCTTTTCTTGCTCTGTTTGCAACATCAACAAGAAAATCAGTAAGCTCCATAGGATCAGGCAGTCCCGGATTCATAGCTTTTGTTATAGCCTTTAATCCAGAAAAAAGATCTTTCATTGGAAATGACGTTAGTGTTGCAGATAGTCCACCACCAACGGTAATAAGTATAGAAGGGATATTTACAAAAGCTAATGGACTACCACCTATAGCAATTGATATAACTATAAGTAAAAATGCAGCAACTATGCCTATAACCGTAGATATATCCATTTTTATTTACACCCTTTTCATTTTTGATCTTCCAAACATCTTTTTGTATTGTTTTAAAAGTTCCTGTTCAGCTCTTATTATGAAACTTGTTATAGACTCTTTATCCCTTTCTTCCATCCTCATAAAATGAAGTCCGTAACATACCCTCTTTTCTTCCCTATAAATATTTCTTATGGAAGAATCAAAACTAAATGTTCTATTGTTAAGTTTGAACTCAACATATATCTCTTTCCCGATATTAAATCTGTATTTCTGGTGGATATCTTCTGGAATACATACCCTTATACCCTCAGAACTGATGTCAACAGCTTCAGCTTCAATCTTTATTTCCTCACCATCTACGCTAAATGTAAGACTGACTGGAAATTGTACATGAACCCTAAACTCTTTTCTTCTCTGAACTCTATCCATTTTAAAGACATGCGGGAGTTTAACAATATATTTATCATCCTCCTTTAATATATCATCCACTACAGACTCAAAAGTATATATTCCATCGTTTCTTCTTAAAAACTTCACCTTAACTTTATCTCCCTCTTTAAAGTCAAATGGTTGTCGAACATCTATCAAAAGCCAGTACATAAATCTCTCATCCTTGTCATACAGGGCAACGGAATAACTTTTTCCTGTTTCTGTAAACATCTTCCCTGTCTGAAATATATCTATATCTTTTGTTGTAACGAGAGGAACATATTCAGGTAATGTATCAAAACCCAGTTTTTTTCTCATATTTCTTATCATATTATCGTCAAAATCAGGGTTTTCGTTAGTAAACTGCTGTATAACCTTCTCAAATGTTGCTTTTATTTCAAGTGTTAGAAAAGGATCTCTCTTAAGCTTTCTTGCATATTTCCATAGTATCTCTGCTTCTTCAGGTGTTAAATCATAAAGAGAAGCTTCTTCCATAAAGGCTTTTTTTAGATACTTGAGGCTTATAAGGTCTTTGACCTTCATATAGAACATAAAAAAAACAACAACAGCGATAAAAACAGTGAATATTATAAGAAGAGCCTTGTAGTTAGCTCCCTGTTCAACAGCCTGCCTCCAGGCTTCCACCAGAATATTTACTCTTTCATCCACATCTTTATCTCCTTATCCTGTTATTTCTTTTATTCTTTTTACCACCTCTTTTATGATCCAATCTGGCGTTGAAGCACCTGCACTTACTCCTATATTTTCGGCATTTTTAAACCAATCTGAATCAAGTTCATCCGCCTTCTCAACGTGATAAGTATTTGGGTTCAGAGCTTTTGATATCTGGGCGAGTCTTCTTGTATTTCCGCTGTGTTTACCTCCAATTATTATCATCAGATCAACTTCTTTTGCAAGCCTTTTTACCTCTTCCTGCCTTACTGAAGTCGCATCGCATATAGTATTGAAAACCTTTAATTCTTCAACATTTGATGCAATATAACCTACAGCCTCCTCAAAAAATTCCTCATTCTGTGTTGTCTGTGCAACAACTCCTACCTTATTTCTTCTGGGAAATTTCCTTATCAGATCTTCCATATTCTCAACTACAATACCTTTACCTCCAGCTTCTTCTAAATGACCTAATATACCAATAACCTCAGGATGACCTTCTTCTCCAATAATAACAACATAATACCCTTCCTCTACAAGCTGCTTAACTTTCTCATGAACCTTTTTGACAAAAGGGCATGTCGCATCTATAACATTAACACCAAGTTGATGAAGCATTCTTTCTGTTTTTGGAGGAACTCCATGAGATCTAATAAGGATAGTATCTCCTCTCTTTAATTGATCATAAGATCTTAACTCTTTCACATTAAGCCCCTCAAGGAACTGAACGACCTGTTTATTATGTATAATGGGTCCATTTGTATATGCTTTTCCAAACTTCTTTCCAGCATCAACAGCTGAATCAACAGCTATTTTGACACCAAAACAAAACCCAGCGCTTTCTGCCACTTTTATATTAGCCATATTTACCTCCTTAAAGGGATTTTATAGACTCCATTATCTTCTCAGATATACTTCTGTAATCATTCTTTTCTTCAAATTGTAATGGTTTCCCTATTTTTATGTATATTTCAGATCTGAAAAGCTTTGGAATTTTTGAACCAACCGGGAATATGTCGTCTGTTCCTTCTATCCTAACAGGAATTACAGGAACATCAGTTCTTGACACCAGAAGTCCAACACCACTTTGTGGCTTTCTGAAACTCTTTGGTTTTGCTCTTGTTCCTTCTGGAAATATTCCGATACACTCTCCCGACTTTAAAAGCTCTATAGATTTTTTTAAAGCATTTATATCTCTTTTATTTCTATTTACAGGTATTGCACCTGCTTTTCTTATAATCCATCCAAGCACAGGAATGTTAAACAGCTCTTTTTTTGCCATAAACAATATTGGTCTTGGAGATATGGTATTAAGAACAAGCGGGTCAAGATGGCTTCTATGGTTTGAGGCTATAATACAGCCTCCTTTTTCAGGAATGTTCTCCAACCCTTCGACATAGATTCTCAGTAAATTTTTAAAGAAGGGTCTTATCCTGAAAAAAAGCCTGTAGCCTTTTTTTGAGTAACTGTCCAACTACATAACCTTAAAATTTTTCATACATTATATATCCTGAATCTGCAGTTAGCAAATAACGGACAGTTTCTGCATTCAGGTTTTTTTTTACAGAAATTTTTTCCAAGCTTTACTATTAAAGCATGGTATTCTTTAAAAATCTGGATATCATCAGGAAGATTTTTATGGAAAATTCTCTGAATCTGATCATAATCCATATTTTTATCAATCAATCCTAATCTTGAAAATATCCTCTTTGTGTATGCATCAATAACAAAGTAAGGCTTATCAAGAGCATAAAGAAGAATGCTGTCTGCCGTTTCCTTTCCTATACCTTTAATAGATAAAAGAAAATCTCTTGTTATACTATTTTTTTCAATATTTTTTACCTTTTTTGAGAACTGTATTAATGTTTCCGATTTTCTTTTATAAAAACCAGCAGGTCTTATTATTTCCTGAAGTCTTTTCTTGTCAGTAAAGCTTACTTTTTCAAAATCCATAAGATCATTGTCTATAAGATTTTTTAATGCTTTTTCTACATTTTTCCATGATGTGTTCTGTGTGAGAATAGCCCCAAACGATATCTCGACTAAATGATTTTCCGTATGTACAGGCCACCAATTTTGAAAGCCAAAAAATTTCAGAAGTCTTTTATATATAGATAAAAACTTTTCTCCTTCCAACCGTATTACCGCTTTTTCTCAAGATATTTTATAATATATTGATTTTATGACAATTAAGTATAATTTTCATACTGAAATCGGAACAAAGGAGGTTGTACAATGGCTGGACATAGTAAATGGCATAATATAAGGCATAAAAAGGCAAAGATGGATGCAAAAAGAGGACAGATGTTTACAAAAATTATAAGAGAGATTACTGTCGCCGCAAGACAGGGAGGCGGAGACCCTGAGTTTAACCCAAGACTGAGAATAGCCATAGAAAAAGCAAAAAAAGCGAATATGCCTGTTGAAAATATAGAGAGAGCTATAAAAAGAGGGACAGGAGAACTTGAAGGTATCAGCTATGAAGAGGTCGTATATGAAGGATACGGACCTGAAGGTGTAGCCGTTATTGTCGAATGTTTAACAGACAATAGAAATAGAACCACAAGTGAAGTAAGACACATATTTACAAAACATGGAGGAAACCTTGGGGCTTCAGGATGTGTATCATTCCTGTTTGAAGAAAAAGGAGTAATACTTGTGCCTAAGGAGAGATATGATGAGGAGGATGTATTTGAAAAAGCTATAGAATCTGGAGCTGAAGATGTTATAACAGATGATGAAGAGTATTATGAGATAAGAACAGAACCAAAAGAGCTGTACACAGTAAAAGAAAACCTTGAGAAAGAAGGGATAGAGGTTGAAAAGGCAGAGCTGACAAGGATTCCAACTACATCAGTAGAGATAAAAAATGAGGATACAGCTGTAAAACTTATGAAACTGCTTGATGCTCTTGAGGATAACGATGATGTTCAGAAGGTTTACTCAAATTTTGAGATCTCAAACCAATTAATGGAAAAAATAACATAATGGAAAGAACTATTCTTGGCATAGACCCGGGAAATTACAGAACCGGGTTTTCTATATTCAAAATAACAGGAAAAAAACATAGGCTTATAAGTTCTGGAACAATTAAAACTTCAAGGAAAAAGCCTGAAAATTTCAAAATAATCTATGAATCTCTTGAAAAAACAATAAATGAGTACTTACCTGACGAGATAGCTCTTGAGTCTTCTTTTTACGGAAATAATCCGCAAACAATTATAAAACTTGGTGAGATAAGAGGAGTTATACTTTTATTGTCTGCATTTTATAATATTCCTGTTTATGAATATACTCCTCAACAGGTAAAAAATGCCGTTACAGGATATGGATGGGCAAAGAAAGAAGATGTCTATATTATGGTTCAGAGGCTTTTCAGGGTAAAACCTGAAACAAGTGACGAGGCTGACGCAATAGCTGTAGGATTTTGTCACTGTTTATCAAGAAACTTAAAGGTTGAATATGAAGATAGATAAAATTCTTGTTGCAACAACAAATAAAGGTAAACTTGAGGAATTCAAAAAGTTATTCGTAAATTTAGGGATAAGTATAGTTTCTCTTGATGATATGGAAAAGAAAATAGAAGTGGTAGAGGATAGGGAATCATTTCTTGAGAATGCCTTAAAAAAGGCTAAAGAGTATGCTGATTTTTATAAAATTCCCGTAATTGCCGAAGATGCAGGTCTTGAGGTTGAAGCGCTTAATAATTTTCCAGGCGTTTACTCTGCAAGATTCTACAGTATAGATTTTGGAGGAGTTTACAGTATAAGGGAAAGTATAGACAAAACCAACATTCAGAAACTTCTTGATCTTTTAAAAAATAAAAAGAACAGAAAGGCAAGATTTGTAAGTGTTGTTGTTTTTTACATTCCGGAAGACTTTGGTATCTGGACGGAAGGTTACTGTTACGGAAAGATATCAAAAAAGCCAGAGGGAAACAAAGGCTTTGGATACGATCCTGTTTTTATTCCTGAAGGTTACAAAAAAACGATGGCACAGCTTGACTTAGAGGAAAAAAACAGAATATCCCATAGGGGAAAAGCTGTAAGGAAACTTATTGAGAAAATAAAATATCTTCTTTCCTAAAAATAAGCTCTAATATTTTTTCCTTTTTCTTTTTCCAGGATAATTTTCTCTCAATTGTCACTTTAAAATGAGAGAAATCTTCAAAAATATAAAAATCAACTGATCTTGTTTTCATATAATCTATAGGATCCTTTGAAGTAATTAGGTAATTTTCCGAATGAATATGCCTTCCGTTTTTAAAAAATTCCCCTCTGATATAGTACTTAGGTTTTCCATTATCAGCTGTTGGCACAGAATGGGGTATTCTAATATTTTTTATATATAAAGTAACTGTATCCTTCCCTATATTCAGCTTCAACTCAAAATATTTCTCATCCGGAACAGGAACAAGAAATGAATGATCGTGAAGATCTTTTTTAAGATGAAAATATTTAAAAGGAAATTTTTGTATTAGATATTCTTTTTTTGGTGGCATATGGCATTCCTGGCAGCTTTTTTTAGATCCTGAGATCTTCCACTGCTGATAGCTCTTTTTGTGACAGCCTCCACAGAAATCTGACTTTTTATAATCAGGATCTTTTCTGGAGGGATGAGGAGGAGAAAAAACATTGTATCCCCCATGTATTGATCCTGTCTCGTCCTTAAAATGACATGAAACACAGCCGATGCCATCTTCCCTTTTTTCCTTCCTAAAATCCGGTTCTTTTAATGTATCAACCTGATATGGAATATGACAGTTAAAACACTTAACCTTCCTGTAACTTTCTGTCTTTTTTCTGTAATCCTCACTTGTCCAGCTTTTGCTGTGCCTTGATCTCATCCACTGATTGTATATCAGTCTGTGACATTCTCCACATCTTTTACTTTCCGGTCTTTCTAAAAGATCCTTTTCCACAAATACATCCTTAACTGTATCACATCCAGCGAATAAAAAAGATAAAAATAAAACTATCCATATCATCTCTTTTTAAATCTTTCCTGTAGTTCAGCCTGTATAATGTGGGTATTGTGACATTTTGTACAGTTATGAATTCCTATATTTTTAAGACCTCTCATTATTTTCCTTATCTCCCAATTTTTTAGACCATTTCTTATCATTACAACACCCTTTCTAACCTTTCTTCCGAAATAAATATCTTCAGAATCTTTACTGGAATGACAATCACTACAGGACTGCTTTAAAACCTCAAATCTTTTAATAAATCTTACACCTGATTTCACAGCTTTTCTTTTTTTACCATCTAAAAGATAAACTTTAAGCTTTTTCATATCATCCGTCATTTTTTTCATATATTCATGAAAACCGATCTCAAAACCTGAGACAGGATCTTCTACATATACTGCATGAAAAGAAGGAAATCTGTAAATAACCCTTGTTGAAACCTTATAGTTTTTATGGCATTGGATACAGCTTTTCCCAATAATTTTTAGATTTTGCTGGATTTTTTCTAAATTCTTTTCCTTTATCCCATCAACGAGCTCATTTACCGCCTCTTTTCTCAAAATCTTATCCCATTTTTTCACCATTCTCCCAACTTTCAGATAGTTTTCTTTAAGCTTTAAAGACCATTTCTCTGCATTCTTCCAGTCTTCTTCCCGAACAGACACAACAGTTCCAGTAACAGAAAGAGATAGAGCATGCATAAGATCAACAAAAACATACCCTTCCGATTTAGGAGGATAAAATTTACCTATCTCCTTCGGTGGTTCTTTCAGTCTTATATTACCCCCATAGGCTGCAAATACAAATATCAGTAATAAAAAAAAGATCCTGCCCATAGCTAACCTCCTATATCCTTTTCTTTTAAAACTATGTATATTACATTTAGATATCAATTTGATTATTTTCCAAAAACTTTTTATACTATTAAGTCTATCTTTTCCGTTTTCTAAATTTAGAAATAAAGGAGGTTTAAATTATTATGGCTAAAGTTAAGATGAAAACCAACAAAACAGCTGCTAAGAGATTTAAGGTTACAGCAAAAGGAAA
>CAZFKX010000006.1:0-14232 GCA_964519345.1 uncultured Aquificales bacterium | reverse complement strand
CTAACCCTTTCTTTGATAGTACGTATGTTATCGCAGCTGTTAATGTCGTCTTCCCGTGGTCAACGTGCCCTATCGTTCCCACGTTTACGTGCTCTTTCTTCCTCTCAAACTTCTCTCTCGCCATTCTTTAATTTACCTCCTGTAATCTTTAATGTCCTGCCTAAGCCCACGAGCGGACTTGAACCGCCGACCTCACCCTTACCAAGGGTGTGCTCTGCCGACTGAGCTACGTGGGCATAATACAGGTATTTTATTCAAGCAAAAAAATATTATAACAGATGTAAGAAAATTTTGTAAAGATTATACTTTTGATCCGATCCTATGAAAATTTTTATGGAGCGGGAGACGGGACTCGAACCCGCGACCATCTGCTTGGAAGGCAGATGCTCTACCAGCTGAGCTACTCCCGCATATCAAAATGGTGGAGGAGGCAGGATTCGAACCTGCGCAGGCTTTCGCCAGGAGATTTACAGTCTCCCGCCATTGGCCAGGCTAGGCGACTCCTCCATAAAAAGCTGGCGGTGGGACTCGAACCCACGGCCTGGTGATTACAAATCACCTGCTCTGCCGACTGAGCTACGCCAGCTTACCTATTCCTACGAGGCTAAATATTTAAGCACAAAAGTTAACTATTGTCAACAATCATTGTTTGAATTTTACAATTTCACTAATATAATATAGTGATTTCAAATTTCAAGGGGTTTAATAATGAGATTTCTATATATTCACGGCTTTAACTCTGCTGGTTATGGAGAAAAGGTAAATTACCTGAGAAAGGCTTTTGGAGATGAAAATGTTATAGCTGTAAACCTTCCATACAATCCTGAAAAAGCGGTTAAATTACTTGAGTATCTTGTAAAGAACTTAAAAGAAGAACCTTTAATTCTTGTAGGAAGTTCATTAGGAGGATTTTATGCTGTTTATCTCTCCTATAAGTACGGAAATATATCCGTTCTTATAAATCCTGCAGTAGATGCACATATTATTTTAAGATCGGAAATAGGACATCAAAAAAATTATAAAACCGATGAAGAGTACGAGTTTACCGAAGAAAATGTGAGATCATTAGAAAAATTTTATATCCCTGTAGAAAAACTGGAAAATATGAAAGACAGGATATATGTTTATCTTGATGAAAATGATGAGGTATTAGACAGTAGGAAAACAGCTGAATATTTTAAAGATTTCAATGTAAAGATATTTCCAGGAGGTGATCACAGTTTTAAACATATGCCTGAACTAATAGATCATCTAAGAACAATACTGAATATGGAGGGAGAAAATGGCAAAAGATAAGAGAAGGAAAGTAGGAGAAGTAGCTCCAGAGTTTTGCCTGATTGAAGCCGAAGGAAATGAGATCTGTCTAAGAGACCTTTTAAGTGAAAACAGGCATGTTCTTATATATTTCTCCCAGACGGAAGAAAAAAGAAGGTGTGACAGATCTGAATGTCCAATAAAGGAAAACCTTGAGAAAGTTATGGACTTAGGTGTTACAGTTGTTGTTATTGATCCAGATCCTGTAGAAGAACATAAAAGGTTTAAGCATGATCACGATATAAAATTCCTTATGTTAAGCGATCCAGATATGAAAGCCATAAAAGGATACGGCGTTTATGAAAAAGTAGATATAAATGGAATAGAAAGGGAAAAAATAGTAAGTACCGTATTCCTTCTTGATCCTCAGGGAAGAATAGTTCAGGTATGGGAGCCCAAGGTAATTGAAGATAATATTGATGATATAATTAAGACTGTGAAAAAACTTCGCGGAATATAGGAGGATTTTTATGATTGGTGGTATTGGTATCTGGGAACTTTTAATAATATTTGGTATTCTTGTCCTTCTATTTGGGGCAAAGAAACTACCAGAAATAGGTAAAGGCTTAGGTGAAGGCATTAGAAGTTTTAAAGATTCATTAAGTGGAGAAACAGAAAAGAAAGAAGAAAAGGTTATCCCTACTAAAGAAATAGAAGCTGAAGTAACAAAGGAAGAAAAAGTAGAAGTAAAAGAAAAGGAAAAATCTACAGCATAAAATAGGGGCTTAAAGCCCCCTTTATTTAATCTCCTTCACCTATATCCTCAGGTTCTGGAGTACATCCAAAAACATTGCCGCAGTGTGGACAGACATAACACTCTCTTGGTTCTTTATCCTCGTCTAATATTTCCTCCCAGTAAGCTATCCAACCGCATTTTGGACATATTCTACACCCTTCAAGTAAAGTTCCATCTGCAAGTTCCAATATTCCTTTCTCATTTATATAAACAGGATTTCCTGCTTTATCAATAACAAACTCTCCATCAACAGCTCTAAGAGGAAGTTGAAGATCATTGTCAATAGCTTCTTTAACCGCATCTGACATATCAGAAAATTCTGATATAACTTCCTGAGTAAAAGGATTTACAAGTTGATACCTCCCATCCTTTTCCCTTATAAATACTTTCATCACAACCTCCTTAGTTTACTTCTATAATATTTAATTTATAGATTTTTTTATATTTGGCTAATATATTGTTGAAGTGACGCAAAGGGAGAAAAATGAGTGAGAATGGTCGGTGGAGGATTCGAACCTCCGACCTCCTGCGTGTCGGGCAGGCGCTCTAGCCATCTGAGCTAACCGACCACAAATTAAAAATGCCCCCGACGGGATTCGAACCCGTGTCGCCGGCGTGAAAGGCCGGTGTCCTAGGCCTGGCTAGACGACGGGGGCAATTGGTAAGATTATATCACAAAAGTGAGCCGCCTGGGGGTCGAACCCAGGACCACCGGTTTAAAAGACCGGTGCTCTACCAACTGAGCTAGCGGCTCAACGTATTCAGCAAGGACTAAATAATTTAATTTAAATTATAAAAATTGTCAAGATTATCACAATATATTAAATTCATATCTATGATATATATTCATAAAAAATCACAGCTTATAAAAGGTGATGAGGTTATAGATTGGTCTAAGATAAACAGCAAAATAGATGCCTATTCTTCTAAATTAAAGATATTTAAAGATGAGAGGGTTTGTATATTTTCTGAAAATAGGCCTGAGTGGATATACAGCTTTTTCAGCATATGGAAAAAAGGGGGAATCCCTGTTCCAATAGATTTCATGTCTGTAGAAGATGAGGTGGCCTACATAATAGAAGATAGCGAACCATCCTACATATTCTGTTCAAAAGATAAGTATGATACTATCCAGAAAGCATTAAACAATACAAAAAAAGATATTCCTGTTCTTGTTTTTGAGGATCTGGAGTCTGAAAACAGTAAAGAAAAAATAAAACAACAGCCTGTATCTGAAGAAGACACAGCTGTAATACTATATACATCAGGAACAACAGGACCTCCTAAGGGGGTTATGCTTTCTTACAAAAATCTTCTTTCAAATATAAACAGTATCCATGAGACGAATATAGCTGACAGTTCAGATAAGACAATAGCTATACTGCCTTTTCACCATTCATATCCACTTATGGTATCTATGCTTGTTCCTTTAACCCTTGGAGCTGATATAGTATTCCTTGAAAAATTGTCCTCAGAAGAGATACTAAATCTTATGAAAAAACATAAAATTACAATATTGATTGGTGTTCCTCGACTGTACTCTCTCTTTCACAGGAAAATATTTGAGAAGATCAACGCTAATCCATTAGCAAAATTCCTTTTTAGGACAGCAAAACTTTTAAATAATCAGAGCTTCAGCAGAATCATATTCGGTAAAGTTCATAATACATTTGGTGGAAATATTAAATATTTTGTTAGTGGTGGAGCAAAGCTTGATGAGGATACAGCAAAAGATCTGTGGGCTCTCGGATTTAAGATCGTTGAAGGATACGGTCTTACTGAAACATCTCCAATTGTTTCTTTTAATCCTCCTGAAAGGATAAAACTCGGATCTGTTGGTAAACCTATAAAAGGTGTTCAGGTAAAAATTCAGGACGGTGAGATACTTGTTAAAGGCGACAACGTTATGAAAGGTTATTACAAAAAACCTGAAAAAACGGCAGAAGTTATAAAAAACGGATGGCTTTACACAGGAGATTTAGGTTATATTGACAGTGAAGGATATCTTTTTGTTACAGGAAGGAAAAAAGATATTATTGTTCTTCCAACAGGAAAAAATATAAATCCTGAAGAGATTGAGTTAAAACTACTGAAAATATCTGATCTGATTAAAGAAGTTGCTGTTACGATTAAAGATGGACAGCTATTTGCTGTTGTATATCCAGATTTCCAAAAAATATCACAGCTGGGTATTCTAAATATTGAGGAAACTATAAAATGGAATGTTATAGATAAATATAATCTTTCAGTTCCAGACTATAAAAGGATCTACAGATTTAAAATAGTTAAAAGAGAACTTCCAAAAACAAGGCTTGGTAAGATAAGAAGATTCCTTTTAGATAAATTCCTTGAAGAGGAAAAAGCATCAATAAGAACTGTAAAAGAACCTGATCTTGAAGAATACAGAATAATAAAAGATTATCTAAGTAAAGTAAGCAAAAAAGAGATCTATCCTGACAGTCATATTGAGCTTGATCTTGGACTTGATTCACTTGAAAAGGTTGAACTACAGGCTTTTATTGAAAAAACTTTTGGAGTTGAGATAACTGATCAACAGTTATCTCAGTTTCAAACTGTTGAAGCTCTCTCCAGATTTATATCAGAAAAGAAAAGAAAGATAGAATTTGAGGAGATCAACTGGAAAAAGTTATTTGAAAAAAGAGTTAAAACTGATATAAAAGAAACAAAATTTCCAATTCTGATACTGAAAAAAATCACAAAACCTGTATTTAAAATATATTTCTCATTAGATATTAAGGGTTTAAAAAACCTTCCTGAGGGAAACTTTATAATAGCTCCCAACCATCAATCTTTACTTGATGGCTTTTTCCTTATAGCATCCCTTCCTGATAATGTTTTACTGGATACATACTTTTTATCCGAGGAGGTATATTTCAGATCTCCTTTAAGAAAATTTATAGCAAGACATTTTCACATTCTCACGGTAAATATAAACAAAGATCTTAAACTTTCATTACAAAAAACTGCAACATTACTAAAAAAAGGAAAGAATGTTGTTATATTTCCTGAAGGAGCAAGAACAAGAGATGGGAAACTTCTTCCATTTAAAAAAAGTTTTGCTATCTTAAGTAAAGAGTTGAATATACCTGTTGTTCCTGTTGCTATAAAAGGAGCGTATAATGTTTTTCCTATTGGATCTAAATTTCCAAAACCTGGCAAAGTATCTATCTCATTTTTAGAGCCTGTATATCCCGAAAATAAAACAGAAGATCAGATATTAGAAGAAAGCTATAAAAAAATCTTGGACAAAATCTAAATCCATGTCCAGATATCTGTTTCCCTGCATTTTGGACATGCTGTTCCCTGCTGATTAAAAAGCGCGGCAAGCTTTCTTCTTTTCTCTACAGATGAACCAGAACCCACAACTATAGCCATAACTTTTTCAGATCCGCCGTAAAGCTGAGCTTTTTTCCAGTCTGTTATTTCAAAACCACAGTTTGAACATTTGATTATCAACATGCTCTCACCTTTCTATTCTTATTATTATTTTGTCTCCCTTTTTCAGACCAAACAGATCCTTACAGCTTTTTTTAGGTACAAAAAGTTCATAAAAACCAGAACTACCTTTGATCAGATTTAAGCCTGTTTTATCTCCCTCAAGAAAATTTTTAACAACTTTTTTAACAGGAATACTATTAACCATAATTTCGTAAAAATCCGGAATCTCTTTAATATTTGTAATACAGTTGCCAAACTTATCAAACTTTATTATCTGACCAATGATAAAACCGCCCTTAATCTCCGGTTCAGGAAACCGTATTTCTTTAATACTTTTAAGCTCTTTCCCAAACATATCTATAGGAACACCTCTTGATATATAAGCGGAAACAGGAGCAAATATATCTCTACCATGAAAAGTCTCTGTATCTCTTTTTAACATAAAGTTTTTATTTTTTATTTCTATTATTTTTTCTACTTTCTGATCCTTGACAGCAAGGGACACGATGCCATTGTCAGGTGCAACGAAGAAATACTTTTCTGTTTTCACAATAACAGACTTTCTTTCAGTCCCAACTCCTGGATCAACAACGGAAACAAATATAGTGCTTTCAGGAAAGTATCTGTACGTTGATAGTAAAGTAAAAGCACCCTCGAAAATATCAAAAGAATCTATATTATGTGTAATATCAACTATACTAACAGATGGATTTATTCCGTATATAACCCCCTTAACAGCACCGACGAAACCATCTTCAGTTCCGAAGTCTGTTAAAAGGGCTATAATGCTCATTAATTATTTAGGCTTCCTTTTTTATAATTCTGGTCAAAATACTTTAAAAACTCATCAGTTCTATCATATTTTGGATTTGCATATAACAGGGATTGTTTATCTACAACAAGAGAGTATCCTTTCTCTTTTGAAAATTTCTGAATATTTTCCTGGAGCAATCTCATAAATTTTTCAGCAAGCTCTTGTCTTTTTTTCATAAGTTCCTGCTGCTTTTCAGCAGCGTAAGCCTGAAGTTGAGACTGGCTTTCTCCTGCCTGCTGTTTTTTCTGTATTTCTTCTTGAAATTTCTGGGCTTCTTTTTCAAGAACCGACTGTGCATCTTTTCCTGCAGATGACTGGGAAACAACCTTTTGAATGTCAATATACACTATGCCATCCTCTGCTGAAGAAAAGCCAAAAAAGACTAAAAATAAAATGATTGGAAAAAACTTTTTAAACATAACTCCTCCATTTTAAAATTTTTCTCAATTATACTACATTTCTCTATGTAGTTTTCTTGAAAAATCTTATAATCTTATTATAATATCTCTGCCGGTGGTTTCCGGTGCAGCCGCTCCTGCATTGGCAGGAGAGGAAAGTCCGGACTCCACAGGGCGGGAAGCTGCCGAAAGGCAGGCAGGGGTAACCCTGCGGAAAGGGCAACAGAAAGGAAACCGCCTGTCCCGATAAACTGTAAAGTAGGTTTAAGACCGAAAAGTTTATCCGGACAGGTAAGGGTGAAACGGTGGGGTAAGAGCCCACCAGCTGTCAGCGTGAGCTGGCAGGCTCGGCAACCCCCTTCCGGAGCAATCCCAAATAGGGGAACGTTGAGGGTGGCCCGCCCGAAGCCCTTATAGGCTACGTTCCCGGGTAGGGAGCTGAGATAAATGGCTGCTTCAACAGAATCCGGCTTACTGGAAGCCACCGGTAAAAAAATTTTTTAATTTGGTAAAGATGAAATTCTATATACTGACAATATTTCCAGAGTTCTTTGATGGCTTTATAAATACGGGTATTGTATCAAGAGCTATAAAAAAAGGATTGGTCGATATAAAAAGCATAGACCTTAGAGATTTTACTGAGGATAGACACAGAACCGTGGATGACGTAGTTTATGGGGGAGGCCCAGGTATGCTTATAAAACCTGAGCCTGTATTTAAAGCCTACGAAAAAATACTAAAAGAAGGGAACAAACCTTATGTTCTTATAACTGAGCCGTGGGGAAGAAAGTTTGATCAAAAATTTGCTGAGGAACTATCAAAGAAAAATCAGATAATGATAATATGCGGAAGGTATGAAGGTGTTGATGAGAGAGTTAAAAATATAGTCGATGAAGAGGTTTCCGTAGGTGATTTTATACTTTCTGGGGGGGAACCTGCAGCTCTCATTATAATGGATGCTGTTATAAGACTTCTTCCTGGTGTTGTAGGAGATAGCGATAGTTTAAATGCTGATTCTTTCAGCAATGACGGCCTTTTAGGATATCCGAATTATACAAGACCTGCAGAATACAGAGGGATGAAAGTTCCTGAAATTCTAAGGTCTGGAAATCATAAAATGATAAAATTATGGAGAAGGTGGAAGCAGATAGAAAAAACCCTGTTGAGAAAACCAGAACTTTTGGAGAAGGCTCATCTTTCAGAAATAGATATTAAGATGATTGAAGCTATAAAAAACAACCTAACCTTTGAAGATTTTTTAGGGAGATATAAGGTATAATTCATTTACAAATAAATGAGGTGTCCAGATGGTTTCCATGGAAAAACCACCTGTAGATATTGTTGAAGAGAATAACAATTTTATCATAATTATGGATCTTCCCGGCGTTTTACCTGAAGATGTAGAGATAAAAGGTGACGAAAACAGTATAACTATTCAGGGAATCAAGAGACCATTAATAGCAGGGAAGTATGTAATTATGGAAAGATCCACAGGTAGATTTAAAAGAAAAATAGTTTTTAAGGATCATATAAATATTGAAAATGCTTATGCGAAAATGGAAAACGGCATTTTAATAATAAAAATTCCTAAAGCTATGGATAAACTCATCATCAATACGAAAATCAAGATAATGATCAGGAGGTAAGAATGGCTCTATCTCTATTTGATGAAGAAACTAACATGGAAACCCCAATACCTGAAGAACTTCCCCTTCTTCCTATAAGAGATCTCGTTATCTTTCCCTATATGGTCTTCCCTATATTCGTTGGAAGGCCTTTTTCTATAAAAGCTATAGAAGAAGCTATAGAGAAATACGATAGGTACATATTCCTTTCGCTACAGAAAGACAAAGATATAGAAGAACCTACAAAAGACGACCTTTATGAGGTTGGAACTGTTGCAACTATCCTGCGTATGATGAAGTTAGAAGACGATAGGATAAAAATACTTGTACAGGGTGTTGCAAGAGGAAGAATAAAAGATTTTATAAAAGAGGGAGATCTATATAAAGTAAAGCTTGAAATTTTAGAAGAACCAAAACCTCCTGAAGAAAATATTGAAGTTGAAGCTCTCATACACTCTATTAAGGATCTTTTAGATAAATCTATTGCACTCGGCAAACAGGTTCTTCCAGATCTTGTTGAGATCATCAGATCTCTTGAAGAACCTGGAAAACTATCTGACCTTGTAGCTTCAATACTTGATCTTAAATCTCCTGACGCGCAGAAAATACTTGAGATAGTAGATCCTGTAGAAAGATTAAGATATGTTCATGACCTTTTTATAAAAGAAGTAGGACTGCTTGAGATACAGCATAAAATAAGAACAGCAGCAAGAGAATCTATGGAAAAGGATCAGAGAGAGTACTTCCTGAGACAGCAGATAAAAGCGATTCAGGAAGAATTGGGAGAGAAAGATGAAAGACAGGAAGAGGTTGAACAGTACAGGAGAAAAATAGAAGAAGCAGGAATGCCCAACGATGTAAAAGAAGAAGCTGAAAAACAACTAAAAAGACTTGAGAAGATGCATCCTGACTCTGCGGAAGCAGGCGTAATAAGAACATACCTTGACTGGCTTGTTGAGCTTCCCTGGAATAAAAGGACAAAAGACAAACTGGATCTAAAAAGGGCAAAAAGAATACTGGACGAGGATCATTACGATCTTGAGAAAGTTAAAGAAAGAATACTTGAGTATTTAGCTGTTCAAAAACTTAAAAAAGAAAAATCAATGAAAGGTCCTATACTCTGTTTTGTTGGACCTCCAGGCGTAGGGAAAACGTCGCTTGGTAAATCTATAGCCAGATCGCTCGGCAGGAAGTTCGTGAGACAGTCCCTTGGCGGAGTAAGAGATGAAGCGGAGATAAGAGGTCATAGAAGAACCTATGTTGGAGCTCTACCTGGAAGAATTATACAGGCTATAAAACAGGCTGGAACAAAAAACCCTGTAATAATGCTTGATGAAGTTGACAAACTTGCATCAGATTTTAGAGGAGATCCGGCTTCAGCTTTACTTGAGGTTTTAGATCCAGAACAAAACAGAGAATTTACGGATCACTACCTTGGCGTTCCTTTTGATCTTTCTGAAGTAATGTTCATATGCACAGCAAACAGGATAGATACTATCCCAAGACCTCTACTTGATAGAATGGAAGTTATCAGAATACCGGGCTATTCAGAAGAAGAAAAACTCTATATTGCAAAAAACTATCTTATACCAAGACAGCTTAAAGAAAATGGCTTAAGTCCTAAATATGTTGAGTTTACAGATTCCGGGCTTAAATTTCTTATAAGACATTACACAAGAGAAGCCGGCGTTAGAAGCTTAGAAAGACAGATAAATGCAGTATTGAGAAAGATTGCAAAAGAGATCGCTCTAAAAGGTAAAAAGAAAAAATACAGAGTTACAAAATCTCTCGTTAAAAAGTTTCTTGGTGCTCCTCTATACATGCCCGAAAAGGAAAAATCTGATGAAATAGGCGTTGTTACAGGTTTGGCATGGACGGAAGTTGGAGGCGAGATACTTAAAATTGAGGCAACGAGAATGCCAGGAAAAGGTCAATTAATACTTACTGGGTCACTTGGCGACGTTATGAAAGAATCAGCGATGACAGCCCTTTCCTATGTAAAATCAAAATCAGAAGAATATGGAATCAATCCTGAAGATTTCCAGAAATACGATACACATGTGCATGTACCTGCAGGAGCAATACCAAAAGACGGACCTTCTGCCGGTATATCAATAGCAACAGCGATATGTTCACTTTTTATAAATCTTCCTGTAAGGGCTGATGTTGCAATGACAGGAGAGATTACATTAAGAGGAAAAGTACTTCCTGTTGGAGGGTTAAAAGAAAAAATACTTGCTGCTAAAAGGGCTGAAATAAAAAACGTTGTGCTTCCAGAGGACAACAAGGACGAAGTAATGGAAGATCTTCCTCCATTTGCAAGAAAAAATATAAACCTTCTGTTTGTTGAACATATAGATCAGGTTTTTAAAATTGCTATAAAGGATTTTGATAAAAAGATCAGGAATATAGATAAGGGTAACAGCAAAAATTGACAGGTATAAGAAAAGCTAACGTAAAGGATGCCCATCAGATATTCAAGATTCTCCAGAGTTATGCTATAAAGGGCATCCTGCTCCCAAGAAGTCTAAACAGTATATATGAAAATATAAGGGATTTTTTTGTTTATGAGATTGAAGGAAAGATAGCAGGTGTATGCTCACTTCATATTTTTTGGGAAGACCTTGCCGAAATAAAATCTCTTGCCGTTTTACCAGAATATCAGAACAAGGGAATAGGAAAAAAACTTGTAAAAAAATGTATAGAAGATGCTAAATCTCTTGGCGTAAAAAGGGTTTTCGCATTAACATACGTTCCCCAGTTTTTTGAAAAGCTTGGATTTAAAACTGTTGAAAAATCTGAATTTCCGCAAAAAGTATGGACTGAGTGTATTCACTGTGTAAAGTTTAATGAGTGCAGCGAAGTTCCGGTATTACTTAATTTAGAGGAATAAATTTGAAAAGACTTATCCTGTGCAGACATGGCGAGAGTGAGTTTAATGCAAAAAGGATAATTCAGGGTCATATAGATACAGACCTAACTCCTGCAGGTATTGTTCAGGCAAGACTTGCAGCAGAAGAGCTTAAAAATTTCAGTATTCAGAAAATATACAGTTCCGATCTCAAAAGAGCTTTCAGGACAGCCCAAATAATTGCTGACGTATTTAACATGGAAGTTTTAAAAGATAAAAGAATACGGGAAATGAGTTTTGGTGAATGGGAAGGAAGAACATACGACCACATATTTGAAACAGATTATGAAACATTTCAAGGCTGGCTTAAAAATCCTGTTGCATGTCCCCTTCCATATCAGGAAGATATTGAGAATTTCAGACACAGACTTGAATCATTTCTTGAAGATATACTAAAACTTCCAGAAGAGCGAATACTCATAGTCGCCCATGGAGGATCCATACAGGGAATAATATGCATTCTTGCAGATTTAGGCCTTGAAAATCTATGGTCTTTAAAACATACAAACACAGGAATATCTGTTGTAGAAACAGATGGAGAGAAAACAGATATAAAATTACTAAACTATTCAAAACATCTTGAGATAGACGAAAGATTAAAAACAGTCCCTATCTAAAAAGGAGATCTTCCTTTTGCAATACAGTTTGCAAGTATCATATCTTCTTTTGTTGTTATTTTAAAATTAAGAACCGATCCTTCATTGACAGTAATATTATAGCCGTATTTTTCCATAAGAAATGCGTCATCTGTGCCTACAATATTATCCTTAACAGCTTTTTCATGTACATAAAGTAATTTATTAAAAAGAAATGTCTGGGGTGTCTGAATAATGTACAGTTCTTCCCTGTTCAAAGTCTGGATAACTTTTCCTTCTTTAACTCTTTTTATCGTATCCCTTGCTTTGATAGCTGTTATGCTCCCGTCCCATCCAGATTTAACATTATTTATTCCTTCTATAAACATTTTTTCTACAGCAAAAGGTCTTGCAGAATCGTGAATAACAACAATATCAGAACCATCTATATACTTTAATGCGTTGTAAACAGACTCCTGCCTTTCTTTTCCCCCTGACACCTTTATAACATTTTTAAATGAAAATACTTTAATCCTATCCAGATCTTCCTCAGGTAAAACAAGAATTATCTCCGAAATGAGATCAATCTTATTTATCGTATTAAGTGAGTATTGAAATAAAGGTTCGCCTTTAAGTTTTATAAACTGTTTCTTTTCTCCCAATCTTCTTCCTTTCCCTGCAGCCAACAAAACAGCTGTCACTTTCATTCTAAACTCCTGAACTAAAATAAAAAAGATCCGAATATATGATAAAGAAAAATACCAGATAAGGTAAATAGTATGCATGTACTTTTAGTTGAAGACGATCCATTATTGGGAGAAACAATAGAGGAATACCTGGAAGAAAACAATATATCAGTAAAATGGATTCAGGACGATAGAGAGTTAGACGAAATTTTTGATCTAAACCAGTTTGACGTTATAGTTCTTGATCTTATGCTAAAGTACAGAAAAGGCGAAGAAATCCTGAGAGACCTAAGAAATAAAGGAATAGATATCCCTATTCTTATACTTACTGCTAAATCAGATATCAGAGATAAAGAGATCTGCTTTAATCTGGGGGCCGACGATTATATAACAAAACCTTTTGAACCAAAAGAACTTCTGCTCAGGTTAAAAGCTCTATCAAAAAGAAAGCATAAAGAATACTGTATAAAGATAGGAGACATTACAATAGACATAGACAATCAGATGGTATATAAAAAAGGGGAAGAGGTCAAGCTTTCAAAAACGGCATGGGAACTGCTTTATCTTTTAGTAAAAAACAGAGGCTCTATAGTTCCAACAGAAAGGATATTAGCTTATGTATGGGGAGATAAACCAGTTGGAGATGAGATAGTGAGAACGTATATAAAGGAGTTAAGGAAAATATTACCCAAGGATGCTATCGTTACTTACAAAGGAAGAGGTTATAAATTAAATTGATATCTTTCGAAAAAAAAATACTTATCGTTTTTAGTATAATATTAACCGCTGGATTTTCTGTAATAAACGGTATCAGTATTATTTTCTTCAAAAAAAATCTTGAATATCAGCTTTATAAGGAAGCCCATCTTTATAAAACAATCCTGACTGAAAAACCTTTTTTAAAACTACCAAAGTATTTTTCATTAGATAATAAATATGATCCTGAAAGATATGAGATTTTAGCATTTTTAGGGAGCAGTTACATACTTCTGGACAAAAATTACAAAATAGAAAAGATAAAAACGTTCGGTATAAATCTTCTTATATGGGAAGGTGTTTTAACCATAACCCTGCTTTTTGTTATGTACCTGACAATAATAAGACATATTCAGGAAAAGGAAGAAAACAGGAAGCTTTTAGAGATATTTCTACTTACAATAACACATAAACTTGGCAATTTTCTATCATCCCAAAAACTAAATATAGAGCTTATAAAATCAAAATGCGATATAAAACCTGTAAGAAGGCTTGAAAAGGCTTACCAGCTTATAGAGACAGATTTTAAAAACAGTCTTAAAATACTTAAAAATATTTCAGCAAGGAAAAAAAGTTTAAAAATAATAAATATTAAAGATATAATACTCGGCACCCTTGATCTCTTCTCCGATCATCTATCAAACAGAAAAGTTATTCTGAATCTAAAAGATTTTTACATGAAAGTAGATCCTATAGATATAGAAAATATAATTCACACAATCATTGAAAACTGCATAAAATACTCAAACAGTAAAATACATATAAAGATATGCTCAGATAGAAAAGTATGTTATGTATTTATAAGAAATGATATACAGGAAATACAGAAAGGATCAGGCATCGGATTAAAAATATCTGAGTTTTTATTATCAAAATACGGAGGAGAATTGATAATAAGGGCAAAAAAAGATTTTTTAACTGTTATAAAGCTAAAAAGATAAACTCACGATTTTTTTAC
>CAZFKX010000005.1:0-45923 GCA_964519345.1 uncultured Aquificales bacterium | reverse complement strand
ACTAACTATACTTTTAAAATATTTTAAAAAGCTTATAATATAAATTTAGATCAGAATATGGAGGATAAAAATGGAAAATTCATGGTGGGAGTTAGCAGGAATAATATTTTTTTCCTTTATGGTGATCACCGTGGCACTTATATGGGGACTTGCCATAAAAGCAAGCTATAATGAGGAAAAACAAAAAAAGGAAGAAAAACAACAGTAATGAAAAAGAACTGGCCTTTTATAATAATTACAGGATTTGGTATATCTGCCACACTAATATTTCTGTATTTTTTTGTTTACGGGATGGCTGTTAACACTGTCAGATCAACTATTTTACTTGAGAAAGCATATCCCAATACAAAACCTGAAGAATACATAAACGAGTTGATAGCTAAAGCCGAAAAGAATGAGCTTAAAATAATCGGAATTAAAAAAGAAGAAAAATATTACATAATCCAGCTTGTAAACGATAATATACTTGAAAAGACAGCCTCTTTATCCCCTAAATTTACTCCTCTCTCTGTTGTAACAGTAGTTATCTATGACCTTAGGAATGGAACTGGAATCGTCGGGAACAACCCTTATATCTGGGATATAATCTCACCTGACAGTTATATAGATGATATAGCTGAAAACTTTTCAAACCAGCTATCTGATATTTTTGACAGCATTTATTGGGAGATAAAAAAGAAAAAAGAAAAACTTAACTGAGGTGGTTATGCCTTTTATAATTAGAGTTAAAAGGGAATTTCAGGCAGCTCATTTTCTCACTGACTACCATGGGAAACCTGAACCTTTACACGGTCATACATGGCTTGTAGAAATATTCATAAAAGCTGAAAAACTTGATAAGGGAGGTATGGGATATGACTTTTTAGAAATACAATCATTATTAGATGAGATAGTACCTGACTACAAATGTTTAAATGAAATATTTGATTTTTCACCCAGTGCAGAAAATTTAGCAAAATGGATATATGAAAAGATAAAAGAGAGATATCCAACTGTCCAGAAAGTTGTAGTATGGGAAACGAAAGAAGGGGGGGCTGAATATTTTGAAGATTAAGGTTGACAGCAAGTTATAACAAAATATCTTATTTAGTGAGGACAAATAAAGGGGGATGGTAAATGAGCGACGATCCAAAATATCAAGAAAAGGAGTATGTTACGGAACATAGAGAACCAAAAGTTGTCAAAGAAAGCATTTTCACAGGAAGCAAAGCTCTTGAAAAAGCTCCTAAGGTTTACGGTGTACCTACAGGGATAGAAGGTCTTGATGATCTGTTCTTCATAGTAGAGGTAGAGGAAGGAAAGGTAATAAAAAAAAGCCTTGGAGGAATACCAGCATACTCTGTTTTTAATATAACAGGAGTCTCAGACACTGGAAAATCACTGATGGTTGAGCAGTTCACAGTTGAACAGGCAAGGAAAGGACATAAAGTAGCTTTTATAACCGTAGAATCCCCTGCAAATTTTGTTATAGCATCAATAAAACTCAGGGCTGCTGCAATGGGATATAATTTTGATGATTTTGAAGATAATATAGTTCTTATTGATGCTGCATCTCACAGTACATTAAGGGAAAATATACCTGACCTCCTCGCAACACTTGCATATGCGATCAAAACTTACCACATAAAATACACGGTTATAGACTCTGTAACAGGTCTTTTTGAAAATAAAGAGATGATGGCAAGAGGAATTGTTAGAAGGCTTTTTAACTTTATGAAGAAATGGTATCAGACAGCTTTATTTGTATCCCAGAAAAGAAGTGGACATGAGGAACTAACAGCAGAGGCCGCAGGTGGTTATGCTGTTGGCCATATAGTTGATGGAACTATGGTCTTAGCCAAAGAGCTTATAGATTCCTCTTTTAAAGCAAGACTCTATAAAAGAGAAGTGGGAGACATAGTTAGACTTTTTAGAATTGACGGATGCAGGATGTCCGGACATGATACAAAAACTCATTTTATGGAAATTACTGAAACAGGTCTTGTAAGAGTTTTAGAACCTGTTTCAGGAAAATAAAGAAGGAGGGATGAAGATGGTTATACAACTGACAGCACCACCTGTAAGCGAGTACGATCTTGAACATCTTGTAGGTAGAGTTTTTTTCAAAGCTATTGATCTGCTTGGTGGACTTCATAAACTTGCTGAGTATAAAACTTTAACATGGCTTCCATCCTTAGCAAGGGCTTCGTTTGCTGTAGTACTAAGGGAAGAGTATCTCAAGACTGAGGAAGAAATAGCCGAGATAGTAGGACTTACTAAAAATACTGTAAGAAATATACTCAGAGCTGATCCAAATGCTGCCATTTTTAAGATAGAACATATGGAAGAACTTACAAAAGAAGAAAAAAGGGAACTTAGAGTTCATACAGCAGGAGGAATAGCAAAACTTGCATACAAACTGGTAAAAGAGGGTCAGGAATCTCAAACCATACTTGAATTCTGCAGAGAGCTTTCAGCAAAAGCTGTTCAGGTATGCGAAGCACCATGGGCGTATCTTGTTCTTAAGAATATAAAAGGTCTTAAGTACCCTGTTGAAAGTCCTCAGCCTTTAAAAGAAAAACTTTCAAATATAACTATAAAGGGTCTGGACAGCAGCGAGGTAGTTGAAAGTATAGCTTATCCAGTTAAAAATCCTGCACAGCTACTTCATGAGATAAAAGAATATCTACAGATGAAAGGTGTGTGATAGGGTATCTACCCTATCACGCCTTCTCCTTAATATACTCGTTTAAGAAGAGTTCTATTCTGTCAGGTTTCTTAATACTGATACTTTCAATCTTATCAAAAGATATCTTGCTGAATATATCAATAAATTTTATATCATAATAATTTATATAAGGATTTATATCCGTTGAACTACAGTTTACACATACAGATCCTCCATTTTTTAAAGATATCCCTTTAAAATTTTTTTTATTTATCTCCTCGCCACATATTGAGCAGTTATAAAGCTGTGGAAATATACCCGAGAGAAATATCAGCTTTGATATAAAGTTTATCCTATGATTTTTGACCTTTTTTGCTTTTGTAAGATAGTAGAAACTCTTCTTAAGAAAAATAAAAAGCCTCTCATCAGGAAATATAACATATCTGTTAAAAAGATTTGAAAAATAAAAAGCCGTTTCAAAAATATCTATACTGGAAGCGATCTTAAGGGAAAGATTTCTGAAATCATCTATCTCCTTAACATAAACATTGTCTTTTCTGTATAAAAAAACTCCCTTAAACCAGTTAAACTGTTCAGTTGATGTGATAAATGGAGATCTAACTATCTGACCTTTTGGTATATAAATATTTTCCTTTCCATGTTTCCGGAAATACACTGTAACTGAAAAATCATACTCTCCAACACAGGATCTTCTTAAAACTATAGCCTCATCTTTAAATATATTCTCCATTCAGTCACACCTTCCAGAATCAAATATATACAACAGTACTGTACTTTCAAACAAATGTTAGTTTATTATATTTATATGGCTTTAAAAAACTTTGTAAAATTTCTTTCTATCTTATTTCTTTCAGTTTTAATCTCAAGCTGTGGTAGAACAGATTTTTCAGATCCAGATAGTATGCTTATATCAGCAGCTAAGAAAGGAGATGTACAACTTCTCAGATTTGCGTTAGCAAAGGGTGCATACATCAACGCAGCAGATGATAAAGGAGGAACAGCTCTTCACTGGGCAGTATATTACGGACATAAGGAGGTCGTAAAAATTTTACTGATGCATGGTGCTGATCCTTACATAAAAGACAAAAACGGCATTTCTCCATATAGTCTTGCAGAAATAAAAAGGAAAAAAGAGATTTTGAAACTGTTAAAATCTTATAGGTGAAAGTATATCCAACGATTATTTCTCAGCCCAGCTTTCAACAACTTCAACCTCAAACTCAACAGGAACCTTTTTAAGCAGTATTTTCCCAGCCTTTAGCATACTCTCCGATAGTAAAGTCTTTACCTCTTCAGATATACTTTGATCTGTCTCAACAATTATCTCATCATGAACAAGATTAACTATACCAGCATCTCTATTTTCTTTTAGCTTTCCAAAAAAAACTACGGCCATTTTAAGGAGATCGCTACCTGTTCCCTGTATTGGAAAATTTACAGCTTCTGTAAATCTTTTTACTGTCATTTTCCTTCCTAAAAGTGTATAAACAATTATCTTACTGTTATTTTTTAGATAATCTTTCACCTTTTCATGCCAATTTTTAAAGCCTTTATAAATCTCAAAAAACTTAAAATGAAACTGCTGTGCATCTTTTAGAGATATATCAACACCATAACTGTTCCTTGCATACTCCATAAGAGATCGTGGCGATATACCATAAATAAGGCCAAAGTTTATAGCTTTAGCCATTTGTCTTTCTTCCTTTGTTATCAGATCATAATCTTTTCCAAGGATTAATGACGCCGTAAATCTATGAAGATCTTTTCCTTCAGAAAAAGCTTTTATCATAGTTTCATCATTCACATATTCAGCAGCTATCCTTAGTTCGATCTGAGAATAATCTGCAACAATAAGTTTTTTTCCCTCTGGTGCTTTAAACAGAACTCTAAGATCTCTTGTTATATTCTGGAGATTAGGCCTGAGAGAAGCCATTCTTCCTGTTGGTGCACCTATCTGTCTAAACTGTGTATAAATTCTGCCTTTCCTGAGATGAGACTTCAATTCTTTAAGTTTATCAAGTATCTTTTTTTCAGATCTTATGTATAAAAGGTTTCTCACTTCCTCTTTGTCCAGATACTTTTTCAGTGCTGAATCCTGCGAAGATAGAGATCCTTTCTGTGTTGTTGGAAGCTTTAGTCCTAACTTTGTACTCAGCCAGTTTGTTACTTTTTGTGGAGAAAATGGGTCAACGCCGTAATTTCTAACAAAATTGATATACTTTTTTTGGTATTCTGTAGAGGTCTTTTGAAGCATGCCTTTAAGCATCTTTTCATCAACAGGCATACCTCTAAGTTCTATTTCAGCAAGCTGAGGAACAAAAGCCATCTCAACTACAGCAACACCATTATCAAGACCAAACGTTTCATGAATTTTCCCTGTAGCCTTATGGGAGGTTTTTATACTGTTGAGCCTATCTCTTAAAACGGGAAATATCTCCGAAAGAACCTGAACATCTTTAGCTGCATAACTTATCTGTTCTCCCGTTAGATCTTTTATACCCCAGGGTGACTTTTGCTGTGATTTATCAAGATAAATATCTGTCAATCTGTGGGACAGGGCAGAAAGCGAATGTTTTTCCCGTGAATCCTCCGAAAGCAACTGAGAAGCTATCATAGTGTCAAAAACAATTTGAGGATATATATTAAAGTTTGTTTTTAAGAATTTAATATCAAACTTTAGATTGTGGCCTACAATACCTTTGTTCTCAAACAGTTTCTTTAGGTAAGTATGGAATTCAGGAATATAAAACATATCGTAAATAAATATCTTTTTGTAATTTCCTACCTGGATTAGACGTACTCTGTCTGAAAAAAAATCTATATCATCAAAAGATCTAACAGCAACCTCTGTATCTACAAACAGATACCTGTCTTTCTTAAAAATATCTAAAGATTTTACAGCCTTATTTATATCCTTTATATACTCAAACTCCATATTACTCCACAACTACAGCTGTTCCCCATACAGAAACAAGGAGCATAGATTGATACATCTCATAACTGAAATTTATACCAACAATAGCGTTTGCTCCAAGATTTTCTGCTTCAATTTTAAGTTCATTAAGAATCTGACTCCTTGCATTAGAAAGTTCTTTTTCGTAAGCAGAAGATCTTCCGCCTACAATATCCCTGACCTTTGCAAAAACATCCCTGATTATATTTACTCCTATAACCGCTTCCTTTGATACAATTCCTTTATATTCTTTAATCTTTTTTCCTTCAATAAAATCTGTTGTTGAGAAAATCATACTAAATCCTCAAATCTTATTATAATCGCTCCCTTATCCTTCATAAACTCTAAAGCTTTTTCACTATCTCCCTTATTTATATCAACACCTTTTATCCCATCTTCAATAACAAAAACTTGATAACCGAGGTTAAGACCTCCCAGCACTGTATTTTTAACGCAATAATCTGTAGCTACACCTCCAACAAAAACTCTTTTTATCCCCCTTTCCCTTAAAAGACTGTCAAGAACTGTTCCCTGAAAACCAGAATAAGCATCAAAATCTCTTGAAACACCTTTGGAGATTATAAACTTGTTGTCAGCTGGAATTTTTAAATCAGGATGAAACTGTGCACCCTTTGTATTCTGAATACAATGCTGTGGCCATATGCCACCGTATCCTTTAAAAGAAATATGATCCTCAGGATGCCAGTCCCTTGTGAAAAAAACAGGATTCCCTTTTTGTGAAAATAAATGGATATATCTATTTAGGGTATTAATAATCTTATCTCCATCTGGAACAGGTAATGCACCTCCAGGCATAAAATCATTTTGCATATCAACAATAATAAGGGCATCTAAATCAGTTATATTTATTTTCATGTCACCCTCCTATCACTCGTTCTCTTCCTCTAACTCTTTACATTTTATGCACAGCTTTGCTATAGGACGGGCTTTTAATCTCTTGTACGGAATTGGCTCTCCACACATCTCGCATATTCCATAAGTTCCATAATCAATCTTCTGGAGAGTCATCTCTATTCTTTTCAGTACCTTTCTATCTCTATCAAGATTTCTTAACATAACAAGTCTTCCAGCCTCAGTATCTGCTCTATCTATCTCATCTCCACCTTCATAAGAAAGAGGCTCGCCTATTGAGTCATGACTTTCCTGTAAAAGCTGTTCTTTCCAGTGTAAAAGCATATTTTTAAGTTCTTCAACCTGGTCTTTTGTTAGATGTTCCATCTCTATCTCCTCAATCCATAAAATTTAAGCTCCTTTAACAGCTCTTCCACCTCTATCTGTCCCGGGGCGACAGATTCTCCTATATATGTATAAGTTATAAGTGATCCGAAGAAAAATCCAGCAACCCTTGTGATCTTTCCAAGATCTCCCATACCTATTGATACGATCCTTTTATCCCTATTTTTATGTGTTAATGACATTATCTTTCCAACGTCCTCGGTAGAGTTGACCATAAAAGCAAATTTTATTATATCTCCAAAGGAAGAAAGATCTATTATTCTCTGTATCTCTTCTTCTGAAGGAGTTTTTTCAAAATCATGATAAGAAACGAGAAGAAATTTACCTTTATCCTTACACAGTTTTAATAGATCATTATGTAGATTTATAGATCTAAGTTCTATATCAATTATATCAGCATAATCAGAGACGGTTCTAAAAAGATTAAGTCTTTCATGATCCGTTAATCTTTTTGATCCTCCCTCGTTAACGGATCTTACAGTTGCTATAATACTAAATCCTGAATTTTTAACCTTTTTTGATATATTCTTCACATACTCCGGTTGCGTATTACTGAACATATCAATTCTTAACTCAATTATATCAATTCCTTTATCTCTCGCTATAGATAATCTACTGTCAATATCCCTGTCATCTAAAGGAAGAGCTATTAAAGGATACTTTCCCAAATCCAAATCATTCACCCCTTTTTTATAAAAAGCTTATATGAAAAAAAAGATCAATGCAAAGCCAAGTTTGACTTTGAAGGTGGTTTGGTTTTAAGATTAGATTTAGTATAAATACTTATCAGGTATAAAAATGTTAGACATCATTGTCCTCACGATCCATATTCTTGTAGCTTCCTTTTGGATAGGAGGTATGCTTTTTATGGTTCTTGCATTGTCTCCTTATGTTAGAAAGCTCCCTGAAGATCTAAGCGTCAGATCCTATCAAGAGGTTGGAAAGAGATACAGTCTGTGGGGAACTGTACTTGGACTTCCAATATTGTTTTTGACAGGTCTTTACAATATGCACGTAATGGGCGTCTCTTTCCATGATCTTTTTAACTTTTCAAATGATTATGCTTCTACCCTTCATCATAAGATACATTTATTTTTACTTACCGTCCTACTTGCTGCAATACATGATTTTTATATAGGTCCCAGATCTCATATAAACAAAAAGTTTAGAATATCAGCAAGGATTATTGGCGTTTTAAATCTTATTCTGGGAATATCTATAATATTTCTTGCTGCAAAGTTAAGATATGGTGGATAGTTGATCTAAATCATAGAAAATTATTTTCCTATATTTAAGATAAAATAGTATGAAATCTTAAATAAGAGGAAGATATGGGAAAGATAGAAAGGATCCTTAAAGAACTAACTGTTGAACACACAGACCTTTTAAAAAAGATTAAAGGTTTTCAGGAAAGACTTGAAAACGATTTTTCGGATAAACTGCTTGATGATATTTTACAGTTTATAGACAATGAGCTTGAAGAACACGCAAGAAAAGAAGAAGAAGACCTTGTTGATGCCATAGAAGAGGCGGATGCTACATTTGACAGTGGAGCACTTATATTCGGACATCAGACCCTTGTGGATGCTATAGAAGATCTTAAAACTGCAGTAGAAGAATACAAAAAAGGAAAAACATCTCAGAAAGAAGTTGTTAAATATGCTGACAGGGTTTTTACTTTAATAAAAGATCATTTTATTGAAGAAGAACATTTCCTCTTTCCTGATATATTAAAACTTGATCTGGAGAGATTCGAATAATGCTTTCTGTAGCATGTAAAGACTCTATAAGAGCAATGATATACATTGCAAAATATGGAGACAGGAACAGTTATTTATCTATACATAAAATAGCTGAAGATCTTGATCTATCATTTTACTTTCTCTCTAAGAACCTCCAAAAACTTGTAAAAATAGGTCTATTAGAATCTTATAGAGGACCAAACGGCGGTGTTAGACTAGCAAAACCTCCTAATGAGATAAAACTGCTTGATATAATTGCTGCCATAGACGGAACAGACTTCTTTAACAAATGCATACTTGGCTTTGATACATGTTCAGACGAAAATCCATGCGTTATACATCACAAGTGGGCAGAAAAAAGAAATGAGATATATGAGATGTTCTTTGGTACTACACTTTCCGAAGCTGTAGAAGATATACATAAATTCAGCAACATAAAGATCTAACTATGTATGAAATAGCAAAAATAATACATCTTGTAAGTGCTGTTGTCTTTGGTGGCGTTCTATTCGTTGAGGTTGTTATGCTACCAGTATTGAAAAAGGAATTTGGCGAAGACTTTTTTAAAAAGGTAGAGATTACAATAATAAGAAAAAGAGGCATAAAGATAGTTCCTATCTTTGTTTTAAGTCTTTACTTATCAGGTTTATTTATGTTTCATTACCATATAAAAAATCTTGATTTGTCAACAATTTTTGGAAAGGTACTGACACTGAAAGTATCCATAGCTTTTGCTGTAATAATTGGAGTTATTACAGCAATAACTATGTTTAAACTTGGAAAGTCTGAAAACAAGCTTTTTGATTATATCCACCAGTTTGCATTTATAGCCGTTTTTACAGTCATAATACTTGCAAAACTTATGTTTATCCTTTGATAAGAAGAACTCAAAATAATTTAGGAGGTTATACAATGGGTCAGACTTTAAAACCTGAAGGGGTTTTCAACGAAGAAAAACCCCACATCCAACCTGCAAAAACAGGGAAAAACTTTAAGATGGTTTATTTTCATCTTAAAGCAGGACAGAAGATCCCTCTTCATACAACTTCTTCAGAGGTTGTTGTAACTGTTCTGAAAGGTAAGGGCAACTTTTTTGCAGGCTCTTACGAAAACTCAAACAGCCTTTCTAAAGGTGAAAGTTTCTTTTATGAACCTGATGAACCTCACGGATTTGAGGCTGTTGAGGATATGATAGTTCAGGCTGTAATCACTCCTATCCCTGAAAAAAAGCTTCAGCTGTAATCAAAATTGATATGAATCAATGAAATGGGATATGTTGTTGATTACTTTTAAGACAAAAGAGTATGAATTCTAAAATAAGATTATGAGAATTATTGAATGTTTAAAAGATTTAATAAGAAACAATGGTTTATCATCTTCCTGACAGCTTTGTTCTTAATGTTTTTATTTGTAACGCTGCTGGCACAGTGCATTATAGCCATAATAAAAATTATGTTGGGATACCAGATCTGAGAGGGTGTATATGGAGATAGGCGGTCTTTTATGGAAGATATCTTATATGTTGCATGTTGTCTCAAATGCGGCTTTCTTCGGATCAACTCTTCTTGCCGTAATTGCCTGCGACGCTATTTGTACAGGTAAAAACTTAAAAGCTTATATTAAGCTTTCTTCTATCTTTGTAACTTTTACCGGTTTAACAGGAATTCTCCTTTTATCTATACTCAGTATGAGCGGTATGGACGATCTTACAAACAACCCAATAGGGCAGTCCGTACTTGTAATGATAATCAGCTATACGCTGGTTCTTTTTATCTTTACATTGGTTGTTATTTATAAAGGTGGAGAAGCAAAGATATACAAGAAGATGTTTTCCATTATGCTTATAAGTTATCTTTTTGCATATTTATCAAGAACTTACTTAACTACTTAGGAGGTTTCAGGAGATGGCTGGAGATAATTCCCAGAAAACATGGTTTTTAGTCTTTGTTCTCAGTTTAGTTGGTGCTGCTGTTATTTTCTTAGGCCTTACAATAAAACAGATCAAAGATGTTCCTCCTATTCCTAAGGAAGTAAGAGGTACATCTACACTCTACACTTACGACGATGTTGTTCAGGGTAAGGCATACTTTCAAAAATACGTTCTTATGAATCACGGAACCCTCTTGGGAAATGGGGCTTATATCGGACCGGACTATACCTCTTTATTCTTACATAAAAAGATAAAAAATCTGCAGGATATCTATGCCCAGAAGAAATTTGGAAAAAATTATGCTGATCTTACAGAAGAAGAAAAGGGATATGTTGACATTCTCGTAAAGAAAGACGTAAGAGAGATTTCCACCTTAAAAGAGGATATTACGACAATAACTCCCGAACATGAACAGGCTTACCTTCAGGCAAAGGAATACCTAAAAGAGTTCCTTGTAAAAGGAAATCCATCTTATGCATGGATAGGTGGCCTTATAAAACCAGAAGAGGCTGAAAATATAGTTGCTTTTGTCGACTGGTCAACACTTGTTGCTGTTACAACGAGACCTGGTACAAACGTTACTTATACTAACAACTGGCCTCCAGAACCAGCTGTAGGATTGACTCCTCCTTACTCGGCTCTTTTCTGGTCTTTGATAGCATTCATGGCATGCTGGGCTTTAACAATAGTGGTAATGTGGGCTTTTTATGATTATTTCCTTAAGTTTGACGCTGAAAAACCAGCGCCTTCACTGGAAATCAAATCTTTAACACCTATGCAGGAAAAAGTGTTAAAATTTGTCCCTCTTGTTCCTGTATTTTTCGTTCTACAGGTGGCTTTAGGCGGTTATCTCGCTCACCTATACGCAGATCCTGCGCACAGCTGGATTGTTCCTCAATCTTTGCTTCCTTTTAACGTTGCCAGATCTTTCCATCTTAATCTCGCAGTTCTCTGGATAGCTATAGGATGGCTTGCAGGCGGACTGTTCATAGCGCCTTTAGCGACAAAAGGAAAAGATTTTAAATTCCCAATAGCGGTTGATATACTCTGGGTTGCTCTCGTAATAGTAGGATTAGGAGGACTCATAGGATTATGGCTTGGTGCTCTTGGAAAACTGCCTGATGAGCTTTGGTTCTGGCTTGGAAACGAGGGTAGAGAATATATAGAGCTTGCAAGGGTATGGGATATAGGTCTTGTTGTTGGTCTTGTTTTATGGTTTACAATTGTGTTCTTTACAGTTAGGCAGGCTGAAAAGCTTACACCTCCTCTCCAGATGATAATCTGGTCAGCTTTCGCTATAGCTGTTTTATATATGGCGGGAATGGCTCCATTACATAAAATAATGCCAAACTTTACTATAGACGATTACTTCAGATGGTGGGTTGTTCACCTCTGGGTTGAAAATACATTTGAGCTCTTTGCAGCCGGTACTCTTGCATTCCTTACTGTCTCACTTGGTCTCGTAAGTGTTAGGTTTGCAACGATTATGATGTTCTTTGAAGCTTTCCTGATTGTGGCAGCAGGGACACTTGGAACTGGACACCACTACTTCTGGATGGGTGAAAGCGAGTACTGGATCGCTGTTGGTGGTGTTTTATCATCACTTGAACCATTACCTCTCGTTATATTAATGATAGAGGCTACAAAAGAGTACCTGCATATTAAAAAACTTGGTCAGGCATTCCCATTTAGAATGGCATTTATATGGCTTGTCGGTTCAGCATTTCTCAACTGGCTTGGTGCAGGATTCTACGGAATGCTGATAAACCTTCCAATAATAAACTACTATGAGCACGGAACATACTTTGGAATGGCTCACGGTCACGTTGCATTACTTGGTGCTTTTGGATATATCTCGATAGCGTTCCTGTATTTCATAGTTAGGGCTAATGCTCTTGCTAAAGGACTACATTGGGATGAAAAAATATCCAATCTTGCATTCTGGATGATGACTGCTGGAATATTCCTATACGCTTTCCCTACACTTGTTATAGGCGAGAAACAGATGGAGTGGGCATATGAATACGGATACTGGGCAGCAAGAACAAGGGAAGTTCTTGAAGGTCTTGGATTCTGGATGTGGGTAAGAATAATCCCTGACGCATTAATCTTAGCCGGTGCTGTACTTATACTTGTCGATATTATTTACAAACTGTATTTATCTGCTAAAGAAAAACCTGCCACTGCAGCTGCGTAATGTAGCGGGCCCCTTCTTAGGGGCTCTTTTTTTTTATGAAAAACCTTTTATTTTTCCTTTCAAAAAGTAAGAAAAGAAAACCAGTGAAGAAAGAATTAAATAGAATGCTGTCTGCTCCTTTAAAAGTAGAATTGGAGATCTGTACCAGTTAAATAGATAATTAATAAAGAGAAGCATAATCATATCCACAGAATAGATTATAAATAGTATAACAAACAAAAATCTTAAGGATCTTTCAATCTCTTTTTTAAAGAAAGCTTCAGCAGATTCGCCAAGTATCCAGAAAATAAATAAGTTTAGAAGAAGTACTATTACATTTAACTCCATAATGGGTAAGCCTCTTTAGTTCAGATAAAATAAAGTATTTGATTATAAATTAAGGAGTCATAATTTGACTGTCTATAGTTTTAAAAAGATGATTCTTCTATTTTAGAACAACTGTAACTTCACAGACACCTTCCCCATTTGCATTGCATCTGCTTTCAAAGGCTGACAGTTTTTTTCCAAGATAATACTCAACAATACCAAGAACAAGACCAACTTCAAAAAAACAGATTCTCTTCCCTATATTCTCCATACCTGCACATGTTATACACTCATCAAGCTGTATAACAAGCTTTTCATCCGAAAATTCTGCAATCTTGATTATCCCTATTTTCTCTTTTCTAACAAAATCCGAAACATTTGATAGATATCTGTCTATATCCTTATCGTAAAGAACTTTTCCAAGTTCTTTACCCAGTGTTCTCCCTGCATTTACAAAAAGTATATTTGCACCTTTTTCCCCCAATAGATCAGAAGCATATATACTGGTAAAATGCCTTAGAGCCCTGAAAATTACTATCGGTATTTCCGTCCCAAGTTCATTTCTTTTTACCTTAGATATTTGCTCCAGTACGTTCTCCATTTATAACAGCCTCCTCCCATTGTTTAAACTCTTCTGAAAAATATCTAATCCTTTTCTTTTTAAACTCCTTAGTTGAATAAAGAATCCTGTAATCTGCAATACCAGTCTTATAGCTCAGCATCTTTACAAATTCTTTTACTTCTTCTTTAGTTTTGCCGTGAATCATACTAAAGAGATTATAATCCCAATTTCCATTAATAGATCTTAAATAACAATGGGATACTGATTTAAAAGAGGCAAAAAACTTACCTACATCGTCAACAATATCTTCAGGAACCTTCCAGACGGTCATTCCATTGGCTTTGAAGCCAGCTTTTCTATGGTAAAGTATTGCGGCAAATCTTCTCATTACTCCATTTTCTTTAAACTGATTAAGCTTGTGAAGTAACGTATAAACAGAAATACCCAGTCTGTCAGCAAAAATGTTAAAAGGTTTAGGTTCCAGCGGTATGTCTTCCTGTGTAACTTTTATAATCTTTTTCTCTATCTCGTACAGGTTTACATCACCTTTACTATAATTTTGATATACATCTTCTGATCTTTCGTCAAGTCTATTAAATGTAAGTTTTACACCAATCTTATAAGTCTTAACTGTTCTCAATATTACATAATCTTCAGCTTCAGAAAGATCAGCCATTATCTCAACCGTCTCATCAAGCCCGATACTGCTGTCAGGGGGAACAGCAATGGTAAACCAGATGTTAAAATCATCAGTCCTTTCATAGTTATGGCTTACTCCCGGATGTGAGTTTATAACTGAAACTGCCTTGTCTATATCCTTAACTTTAAACGCAACAAGGGAACTGGTATAGCCAAGTGTTTTGGTATCGTATATAGGAGATATCTGCCTTATAATTTTATCCTTCTTTAACTTTTCCACAGAGGCTAATACCCTATCTTCAGATACATTCAATTTTTTAGCTATATTATTAAAAGGATTTTCAACAAGAGGTATTCCTTCCTGAAGCAAAATTAAAAGATTTTTCTCAAATTCTGTCATAGTCGGATCTCCTCTAACTGGTTCTCAAACCAGTGTATTTTTTTTCTAAGGGAAACTACGTCTCCTATCAAAAATATAGCAGGTGGATAAACTACAACTTTTCCCTCTGCAACTTCTCTAAGTGTTGATTCTACAGATTTCTGTTCCTTAGTTGTTCCTTTCTCAATAAAAATTACAGGTTCATCCGGATTCCTTCCGGCTTTTATCAGATTCTCGGCTATTTTTTCCCTATTTGAAACTCCCATAAGAAATATCAGAGTTCCTATACCTGCAAGAGAATCCCAGTTAATATCTGGAAATTTTCCCTTATGTCCATGTCCCGTAATAACAGCAAATGATGAGGAAATCCCTCTGTGTGTTACAGGAACACCTGCATAAGCTGGAACTGCTATAGCTGATGTAATTCCAGGTACAATCTCATAATCTATTCCCTGTTCTTCAAGAAAAAGCGCTTCTTCTCCACCTCTTCCAAAAACAAAAGGATCACCGCCTTTAAGTCTGAGAACAATCTTATATTTCTTGGCAAAATCCTGGAGTAAAAAATTTATTTTATCCTGTTCCATTATATGCTTCCCATCCTCCTTACCTACATAAACAAGTTCACATTCAGGTTTTGCCATTAAAAGTATCTCTGGATTTATAAGTCTGTCGTATAGGATAACATCAGCTTTCTGTATGAGCTTAAATGCCTTGACTGTAAGAAGTTCAGGATCTCCTGGTCCTGCCCCGACAATATAAACCTTTCCATTCATGATAAAACCCCCTTTATCGGACAATAAAAATGCCCGAAGGTGTAGGAACTGTTATCTCTTTTATTAACTTAAAACTGTCTGTATCAAATACTTTAAGCTTATTTTCAAAATAAGATGATACATAAAGTCTTTTTCCATCTTTTGAGAATCTAAAGTGCATAACTCTTTTACCAGCCTTTATATTCTTAATAGGTTTAAAATTTTTTAGATCAATTACTGTTATATAATCCTCTTTATCACCACTGTAGTTAACAACAGCATATTTTTTATCTGGAGAAACAGATATAAACACTGGAAGGCCGATTAGTTCTATGGTTTTTTCAACTTTCATACTTTTTATATTTACAACATATGCTTTTCTTTCTCCAACAGATGGTATAACAGCTCTGTTGCCAACAATTCCCCACATACCGAAATGGGGTATTTTAAAAACAACTTCCTGATCATTTTTTGATCTAAACTTTACCTTTTTGTATTTAAAATTTGATAGATCAAGAATTCCAACCCCTTTTTCTTTAAAAAATCCAACTATATACTTATCTTCATCTATTAAAGCATCAAAAGGTAGTTTTCCTACATTATCAATAACTGTTTCAAGCTCAAATCCCTTTTCAGCATTCAGCACCCATATCTGATCTTTATCCATTAGAGAGAAAACAAGATAGGGATAGAAAACCTTTATGCCTACATTTCTTGATCCTGTCTCTACAACTATATACTTATCAAGATCCTTTGTTAAGATCGTAACTTTTTTGGGATCATAATGGGCTATCGCTATATAATCTCCAATAAATGTAAATCCTATTCCACTATTTCCTGGTTTTATCTTCTTTACAAGTCTGTCATATCTATTATCAACTTTTGAAAAATATCCATTTCTACTTATTACATAACTGTAATTTCCATCTGTCTTGACAATGGCATGATTTAAATTCCCCAGATCTCTTATCTCTCCTGATCGTTCTAAATTTTCAATTACAGATATACCTCCTCTTTCCCTTTCAACTACATACAGCTTCTCACCAAAGACATTCGTAAAAAATATAAGGAAAGAAATAATCAGATATAGCATTCTGGATCCTCCGCAAAATAATTTCCATAAACGGCGTATGCTCTTGATCTTGAGTTTCCGTTACATATCTCAAGATACTTACACTCTTTACACCTACCTTCAACTGGTCTTGGACGCTGTCTGAGTTTATTAAGTATCCCATTTGAATTCCATATTTTGTAGAAATTATCTTCCTTTATATTTCCAAGCTTTAAAGGAAAGTATGTATCAGGTTTTACAAACCCTCTATAATCTATATCAGCAATCCTTACACCCGCTTGATTTCCACCCCAAACCTTAAGATTTTCGTAAAGTATATCTGCCCTATCCGGATACTTCTCCCTAAACTTCTCGTAAAGGACAACAGCATCGGACTCATTATTTCCTGTAACAATATCAATTTCTTTACCAAATTCAACAAACTCAAACGATCTTTCAATTATATACTCTACAATCTTCCTATATTCCTCCTTTTCTGCCTGAGTAAGGTTTCGACCCCTTCCTGAATATACAAGATGTGAAAAATATAACTTTGGTATTCTTTCATTTTCAACAAGATCAAACATGAAAGGTATTGATCTGTAAGTGTCCGACGTTATTGTAAACCTTATGCCTACCTTTATTCCTGCATCTCTTACAAGCCTTACCGAGTCTAAAGATCTTCTGAAGGCACCTTTCATACCTCTAAAAAAGTCATGCGTCTTTTCATCACCATCTATACTTATTCCAACATATGAAAAACATTCTTTTATACTTTTAATATTGTTGTTATTGATTAAAAGCCCGTTTGTAGAAAGTGTAACATTAAAACCATTTTCTTTAAATAAATATGCTATATCAAATATATCTTCACGAATTAAAGGCTCTCCTCCTGAAAGTATCAGAACTTTTACACCTGCCTCTTTAAGATAGGGTATCTGTGATCTTATATCATCAATAGGAATCTCACCAGCTCTACTCTGGTTTGACGCTGAGTAGCAGTGCTGACAAAAAAGGTTGCAGGCATTCGTAAGATTCCAGATCAGTATGAGGCCATTAAAGGGTCTTACTTTTTTTCCATCTAAACTCTTCCTTATGTATTCAGTTATTCTGAGCATTTTTAAACTCCATCATATAACTAATAACAGCCTCAAGTTCCCATTCTGACAAATTCAGTTTAGGCATAGCATTTCTGCTGTATCCCAATGATTTATACATACCTTCCGGATTTAAAATATGTGCAATTATAGTTGATCTGTCACGTCTATTTACTATCCATCTGAATGAGGGAGCAAATGCTTCCTGGGTTTCATGATGACATCCCCAACATTTTTTAAGAAAAACCTCTTTTCCTAAAAGTACAGGAGCATATTTCCTTGATTTGTTTATGATGTTATATTTGCCGATAGGAATGCTCGCAGGTATGTTTTTTATAAGTTCTAATGTAATACTATCGTATATAAGCAAATTTCCATCTCTATTGTAAAGGCTCACATATGCATACTTCCCGTCGCCTGAAAACTCCGTATGTATAACCCTTTTGCCCTTAAACGTTTCCAAACCTTTGACAGTATAATCATTTTTATCAATTAAAATGATCTTATCTTTTCCGTTATCAGTCCATAAATACGGTGTGGCTGGATGTGTTCTAACAAAAAAACCATTTCCTTCCGTACTTACTTTCTTAATAAATTTCCAGTTATACATTTCCCATATAGTAACATAGGGCATTCTCATATGAGGTGTTGCAAAATAAAATTTTCCATTCCGGTACCAGTATGTCGCCGAAGCAAGATGGGGCATACCTTCTATAGGATAGTTAAAAACTTCTTTTTTCTTTTCAAGGTCATAAACAGAAAGAACAGTTCCTTTTCTTGAAGTTCCTATTACAAACTTTTCAAAAGGATCTATAAAAAAATCCTCGTAAGGTTCTTTAATTTTTGTATATCTGATCTTATGACTTTTAATATCAAGGAATCCTATAACAGGTCTGTTTTTAAAACAGAAAACAGCTTCATCTTTAGAATATAGTTCGTATATTGCGGATATAAGCCCCTTCTCTTTAATAAACTTAACTGGACTGAAAGTTTCTCCGTCAAGTATAACTATGCTTTCAGGAAGCCAGCATGATACAAGAATATATTTTCCTGTTCTATCAAGAGATATATTTCTCAGATAAATACATGCTCTAACCTTTCCAAAAAACCTTCCTCTGTCTATATCATATCTACCGATCCATCCGTCTCTCGATGGGATATAAACCGACCAACCTGACGGGGAAAATTTCAGCCCACCATGGACATTTTTAAAATCAAATTTATCAAGTATCTGAAGACCTTCCATAATCCATACTTTATTTTTTCCTCTCTCAACAACAGCAACAACATTTTTAATATCCTTCACATTTAGCTCTTTTCCTGACTTTTTAGAATTTAACTTAATACTGTTTTTAATCCTCTTTAAATCCCAGTTTATATTTGCCGGTTTTTTTATGTATGTTATAATCTGTTTTATCTCTATTTCAGATAGATTAGGGAATGCTGGCATTTGTGAAGCAGGAAGACCATTTTTAATAATATTGAATAGTTTTTTTTCTGAATAACGCTTTAAAAATAAAGAAAAAAGAGGAGGGGCTACTTTACCAGCCCTGTCTTCCCCATGGCAAGAGGCACAGTGAGTCTGGTAAAGTAGTTGCCCTTCTCCTACTTCCTGAGGGTAGGAGGTAGCTACGACTGATAAACCAAACAGCAGCAGCAGCAACCATCTTCTCATTATTAGTAGATATCCTTCATTGTATTTGTCACGTTAAACTTACCGGTAGGTGTTCTTACCCAGTCTCCAGTAATTTCTTTTTTCAGTTTTAATGTCTTAGCATCGTAAACGAGAATAGCAGTTGGCTGATCTTTTTTACCCCACACAGATATCCATATTTCCGAACCGTCTTCATTAAATTCCTGATGAACAGCTCTTACGTTTTTATATTTTTTAGGAACTTCCAGCGTCTTTACATGTTTGAATGAGATTTTATCAAATACAAACATACTTCTCTTTAATTTAGGATCTGGATTTAAAGGTTTGTCAGCAATAATGTATTTTGAGTTTGGATGTGTCTTTATAAATAGGTTTCCACCACCTTCACCTGGCAACTTAAACCATTTCACTACTTTCCAGGCATACTCTGGATGTCCATCAGGATCTGTTCCTATACATGCAACTCTTGTTTCACCTATATGGCCTGTACACCAGATAGGTCCATATTTAGGATGATCAATATTTGCACCTCTTCCAGGGTGAGGTTTTGTTCCAACTTTTATTAGGGCTTCTAATTCTTTATCCTTTGTATCAATAACAACAATAGTATTTCTCATATTAGCTGCAACAAGGAAATATCTTTTTGAGAGATCCCAACCACCGTCATGCAGATATCTTTCAGAATCTATCATATCTATCTTTATTGTTCCTTTATCCACCTTTGAGTAATCAACAAGCCATACCTGACCAGTTTCTTTTATGTTAAGAACCCAGATTGGGTCGTAATGTGAGGAAACTATTGAAGCAACACGAGCTTCTCTAACAAACTCTTGAGTATCATAGAAATATGAACTTGTTGATACTATCTTCTTAGGTTCAAGCGTTTCACCATCTACTACCACAAATGAAGGAGGCCAGTAGCATCCAATAACTGCATACTTATCCTCATAACCATGATATTTGCTTGTATCTATAGATCTTGCATCGTAACATGTTTTAACCTCTGCAACTTTATCTGGTTTCTTAAGCCAGAGATCTATAACCGTAGCTTTTCCGTCTCTTCCAATAGAGTACATATATCTTCCTGAAGCGGAAGATCTTAAAATATGAACAGCAAATCCTGTATCAACTATATTTACAAGTTTTTTGGTGTCACCATCAATAATAGCAACTTTACCCACATCCCTTAATATAACGCCAAAGAAGTTTTTCCAGTTAAGATTGTGCTGAGGTCTATTTGGTCTTTCTTCGGGTGGAATAAATACCTTCCATGATCTTTTCATATCAGCCATTGACATCTCAGGAGGTGACGGTGGTTCATGCTGTAAAAATCTTGCAATAAGATTAATTTCGCTTTTAGAAAGAACTCCCTGTTTACCCCAGTCAGGCATACCACCTGGAGTACCGTTGTAGATAAACGCTTCTAAAACTTCAGTATTATATCCTTTTTTCTTCAATGCTTCAGGGGTCAATGCCGGTCCTGTAGCACCTTTTCTGAGCATACCGTGACATCCTGCACAACGGTCAAAGTAGAGCTGTGATGCTTTTTTCATTTCCTTTTTACTTAACGGTGGTCCTGCATCCGCTGCTGTTACAGCGACTGTAAGGAATGAAGCCACTGTTGCAGCAGACAGAAAGGTTGTTAGACTCCTTGACACTTTCATGATGTTCCCTCCATTGATATTGATTTATCAGACGTATAAGTAAAAATTTACTTACTTGATAAAAAAGGCGGGCAAGAGAGATATACCCGCCTTTTTTACGTTAGTACTTGTAATCAAGCATTAACCAGTATTTGGTAACATCGCTTGTTCCTTTTAATGATCCCCCTGTATAATATCCGTTGTCAGCATTGTAGAATGCAGCTTTTGCAAGGAAAGATAACCTTTTTGTTAACTTTTTAGCATAAAGGGCATCTATCTCTGTACCGACACTTTTACCTATACCGCCAACGCTTTTATCTGAATCAAACGTTAGATAGGCAATCATTATTTTTCCTATAGTTTTATTTTTGTATCCTGCAGATATACAGATTTCATTTAAACCTCCATCAAAACCACCAGCCGCTCCTGCTAAAAGAACATCAGACCATCCATCCCATTTATGGTTGGTTGCGAGTGGTACAGAGAAACCTTTTGCCTTTCCACCTGCATCTCCGAAATATGTGTACATCAGACCGCCGAAGAAACCACCAGAAGATGCACCCACTTTTAATCTGTAGTAATCAGTGTCTATTTTTGGTTTAGTAGCTACGTTGTCCGTTGTATAAGGATCTTTTTGCTGAGCATATTCTGCAAGATACGAAACTTTCGCAGCTCCAAGATCGACTTTTCCTGAAGCTTTCACCCCATAAGTATTGTGAACGTCCGTTATAAGATATGCAAAACCTTTCAATCTTAACTGAGGCATAACGGTATAGTTAATATCAAATATCAGAGGCATCTTATCTAATTTCCAGTCCATATTGAACTTCTCAAGAATTCCTTTTCTCTCATAAATTCCCGCAATAAGTACATTAAGGTTTGGTATGGTGTTGTCAGCAACAGCCAAAACACCGAAAGATTGGGGCATCTGTCTCCAGTTTACAGTTCCTATAAATCTGTGATCATCAATAATCACATACTTTCTACCTGCTATAAACGTAGTTTTTCCAGTAGTATAAGAGATATATGCCTGGGTAATTCTCGTATTTGCTGGATCTGCTACTGTTTCATAACCTGCTTTTTGTGGAGAATAATCATCAATAAAAGCACCAACATCAATAGCTTCAATCTGGGCTTTTAGTCCAGAAACCCCAAGAACAGAACCAATTTTTACACCAATTTTTGTTCTTAATGTTAAGGCACTTGCAGCGTCATTTGCGCTCCCACTTACATCTACATACTCATATCTTGGTCTGAACTCAAGATATGGTTTTACATCATCAATAAATGCACTTTGTGCTGAAACGTCTGAAACAGCCCCCTGCCCCAATATAAAACCTTCCATCATAATTAGCGACGCAAGGGCAAGTTTTAGCTTTCTCTTACTCATAACCCTACCTCCATTGAATTTTCAAAAATCACAAAATATCTCTTTTTAAGATTCACTTTTGATGAAAAATAGTCATTGATTTGTATCAATTTAAGAATAACTTGTGGTTTTTTTTGAAAATTATATAGTTTTACACAAAGAATCAATGCCCCCTCCATTTCCTGCTGGCAAAATAAACTTTTAATCTTTTAGTCTCTTTTAGCCTATATAAGCTTTTATATGTCCCTTATATACTATAGCTTCCGCTTTTACATCGTCTCTTTCAAGTATCTCAGGTACTTCCTGCTCCTTCTGGACTTTTTCAAATTCATTTATAGCTTTTTGCAGCTCTTCCTCACTGTATGCAAAAGACATCTCAGCAGAAACTACATGAGGTATATCCTGTATTGCTCTAAGCTTAAACGTCTCTTCATAAACATCCTCACCTTCAATTGTTACAATAATCCTTCCTTTTTCGTCGTAAAAATGTATATCGCACAGTCCACTTTCCTCTAAGCTTTTTAAAACATCCTGAATGTGTTCGGGACGTGTCATTACAACTATACTTGATATATTCATAGCTACCTCCTCCAGAAAAATATTTTTCCATCATCACAACCAACAACAATACTGTCCTCATCTAAAAAAAGAATTACGCTTACAGTATAGTCATGTCCTGTCAGCATATCTACCCTGCTTCCTGTATCAACATTCACTACCGCAACATCATTTTTATCATTATATAGATATGCAACATATCTTGCTGATGGGCTGAGACCAAGTCCAAAGACAAGGAACTCTCCATCAAACCTTTTACCTTTTCCAGTTTTAAGGTCATAAACGGCAACCCTTCTATCTCTTCCGCCTGAAGCAACTTTCCCATTTCTGAAATCAACATTAAAAAGTCTATCAACATTTATTCCAGTAAGATCTTTTATAAGATCTCCTGTTTTTACATCTGCAATATGAACATCTCCAGATTCGTCTCCAACAGCAACAACTGTTTTGTCTTCATTTATTTCCATATCAGAGAATGTGGACATACCTACCGATTTTCTATAAAGGATATTTTTATCTTTTAAGGATATTAGAAGAATTTCATCTCCCGTAGTGGCAGCTATAACATGATTTTTATCAACAAATCTTACTTTTGTCATAGATATTCTGCTTTTTCCAGGAATTATTGTATGAATTTCTCCATTATTTACTGTAACAAACTTAAGCTCTCTTGTTCCATCTGAGCCTTCAACTATCGCAGTAATATTTCCATTATCGCAGATATCAATAGAGAAAACTTTGGGCTGCAGCTTTTCACCAAAATAGTTTTCAATATCGGGAAACTTAATAACTTTTTCAATTTTTTTGTTTTCCAGATTAAGTACAAATATCTTTCCCAGTTCTACAGACGCATACAGTTTACCATCCTTTAACCTTATCTCAGTAATAGCACTTTTAAGGTCGATTATATCCGTCTTTTTAAAAACCTTCCCATGTGCAATCCCAATAAAGACGAAGAAAAGAATAATAAATCTAAGCATCACCCTCTCCCGAAGGAAGATCAACAATCACAGCAGATGTTGGACAGACAGATATACAAAAACCACAGCCTGTACATAAATCAGGTATTATCTGTGGATTAAATAATCCTTCAAATTTTATAGCATTTTCTAAGCAAGGTTCTTTACAGGAAAAACACATAGTTTTTTTCCACGCAACACATTTTTCTATATCTATACTTATATTAACCTGTATCTTCTTTATCCCTTTTTCAATAGAAAGGACTTCTTCAGGACAGTTTTCAGCACATTTCTCACAAAAAGTACAGCCAGTATTACTGAAAATAATATGGGGAAAACCTTCTTCTGATCTATGTAGAACTTTTTCTTCACATGATGTTATACAATAGCCTTCACAATTAGAACATACAGATACGTCCGCATCTTCAACAAAATAAGGAGGTTTTACATATACTGGCCTGTAATCTTTTTTATAATCCTCTTCAGAATCTGTCCCTTCTACAATCTCTTCAACAATAGCTGCTGGGAAAAAAGGAAGGGTTCTTAAAAAACCCCTCCTGTCAACCTTTTTTTCCATAATTATTATTTCACACCCTCAAGTAGGTTTTTGTAAAGTTTTGTCTTCTCTTTTGTTGAAGGATCTCTATAATCTGGTTTGAATATATTCTTTACAAGCGGCTTAGTTTTAGCTTGGGGAGCATGGCATTGGGAGCAGTTAAATCTCGCAGGATCAAGATCCTGTAGTTTTACAATCTTTCCTTCAGGAAGTCTGAAGAAATCTATAAAGTGTGTAGGCGATATAGGTGTAGCTCCTGTGTCTTTCGCAACATCAGGCATATGACATCCAAGACATGCATTGTTATCTTTTGTTATAGGAAGCAGTCCTTCAACACTGTGAGGTATCATAGGTGGTGCATTTTCATAAGCTCTTGTAAATCTTTTTGCTTCACCTGGAGGTTCTTTTGGAAACTCAACAGGTGGAGGAGCTGTATTAACTGTAAGTGGAACATTTCTATAACTTAACTCTTCCGATGATATCGCTTTCTCACTTGCCGTTGCACATGCAAATATAGAAATTCCTGCAACAGGAACTAACATTAGCATCCCTAATTTTTTCTTAATCATTTTTTCCTTCCTCCTTTTTACCTTGTGGTTTGTATCTAAAACCAAAATTTAGAGCATCATCATTACATACCTCTATACATCTGGCACAGTTTATACACTCACCAGATGTAACAAAAACACTCTCTTTTCCAATCATATGAAGAACTTGTTTTTCAGGACATACATTTTTACAGTTTAGACATAACGTACACTTGTCTGCATCATGCTTTACCCTAACAGCACTTGGCTTTGTTATAAGTGAATAAAAACCTCCTAAGGGGCATATATGTCCACACCATCCATTTTTTGTTACAAAAAGATCAAAAAGAAAAACAGCTAAAACAGCAGCCCATCCCATGCCCATACCGAATATCAAACCTCTATGAAGCATAGATACAGGGCTGACAAACTCAAAAGCGGGTACAGCTATTAAAGCAGAAAGTACGAGACTTATTCCAAGTACCCAATATCTGAGTTTTCTACTGATTCTAAGCTGCCATTCTTCTTTGTGAAGTCCTGTTTTCACTCTTATCCAGTTTGCAAGATCGGTTACCATATTAATAGGACATACCCAACTGCAAAAAGCTCTTCCACCTATGAGACCATAAAAAGCAACAACAATAGCCGCTCCAATAAGCACGTCTGTACCAACAATAATTCCTGCAGCAAACATCTGAAGGGTGGCATACGGATCTGCCATAGGTATAATATCAAAAATCTTTGAAGCACTCAGGTTTCCCTGGAGTATCTTCCAACCATATACATTTCCCGCTATGTAAAGGGAAATAATACTCAACTGTACCACCCTTCTTGCTATTAGGTATCTATATTTATACAAAAATCCTGCCTCTCTTTTATCTTCTTTACTCTTCATCTAATAAATCCTCTATGTTCAGATATTCTTCAGGTGAAAGCTTACTTTTTTCTGTTACAGTAGTTTCAATTCCCTTGGCTCCTTTCAATCTTTCTTCATCTTCTTTTTCCCATCCTTTTATATAGTGCTTCCCTACTCTTCCAAGCGCTATATCCCTCGGGAGTACATAGATCGCAGCCTTTTCAGTAACACATGCTTTTTCACATAGTCCGCAACCTGTACATACATCGCTGTAAACAACAGGTAAAAGAAAGGCATGTTTCCCTGTTCTCGGGTTTCTTCTGTATTCAAGCTTTATAGCTTCGTCAATTAATGGACAGGCTCTGTAACAGGCATCACACTGAATTCCCCAGAATGCAATACAGTGTTCCTCATCCACAACAGCAACGCCCATACGGGCTTTATTGATATCAAGAACCTTCTCGCCGTCTTTTATACTGGAAACAGAATCAACGTCCAGAGCACCTGAAGGACAAACAGGAACACAGGGTATATCCTCGCACATATAACATGGTATCTCTCTTGGAATAAAGTATGGGGTGCCTATAGGTTTATGATCACCTGGAGCTGCCAGCTTTAGTGTAGCTGTACTTTTGGTTCTATCAGGATTTGAGTCTCTATTTTTACAGGCCTCAACACATAAACCGCATTTTATACACTTCTTTAAAAAATCTTCTTCTTTCAAAGCACCTGGAGGCCTAAGAACAAGAGGATCAGTTTTTGCCTCGCTAACATAAGCACCCCAAACAGTCCCTCCGAGGATAGACAGCCCTATCCCCTGGAGGGTTTTTATAAAGAACTTCCTTCTATCCTTATTTACATTGCTGTCAGTTTTAACCTTATCACTCATAATATTTCCTGCTTAAGCTTTGTATATCTTAACGGCACATTTTTTGTAATCTGTCTGTTTTGATATAGGACATGTTGCATCAAGGCAAACTTTATTGATATAAACCCTTTCATCAAACCATGGAACAAACACGAGTCCTCTTGGAGGTCTGTTTCTACCTCTTGTTTTAACTCTTGCTTTAACTTTACCACGTCTTGACTCAACCCATACAAGCTCACCATCTTTAACGCCAAGTTTTTTAGCGTCTGCTGGATGCATATAACAGAGAGCTTCAGGAACAGCTCTGTAGAGTTCGGGAACTCTCATTGTCATAGTACCTGAGTGCCAGTGTTCAAGAACCCTACCTGTTGCAAGCCAGAATGGATACTCGCTGTCTGGAGGTTCTGGTGGATCCATATATGGTCTGAAGAATATTTTGGCTTTGTTCTTAAGACTGAACTTTTGTTTTGTTTTTGGACCAAACAGATCACCCTTAGGCAGTGCTTTGAGCGCTGGTCCGTAGAATGCAAAATCTTCGCCTGGAGCAAGCTTTCTAACGTAAGGATCATACTTGGCATTGAATCTCCAGAGAGTTTCTTTTCCGTCAACGACAGGCCATCTAAGACCTCTTACCCTGTGATATGTATCAAAATCAGCAAGGTCGTGAGCTTTACCAACAGTGAACTTTCTATATTCTTCCCAGAGTGCTTTCTGGATAAAGAATCCGTATCCTTTCCATGGTTTCCCGTCTATACCGCGAACATTTCTGTAATCACCTTCAGCCTCTGTGTTTGGATGCATTTCCCCTGTGTTAGGGTTCTTAGCTATAGGATCAGGCCACTTAAATGATTTGAAGTAATCATTTGCAAACAGAACTTCATAAAGTGTCATTTCTGGATCATAACCCATCTCTTTAGCTTTATCTAATACATTTGGAAGAACTGTTCCGTCTGACAGCCTCCATTCTTTCCATACTTCTTTGAGTTTGAAGTATTTAGAGAACTCAACAATATGCCATATATCAGGCATTGCCTCGCCTGGAGCTATAACCTGCTGTCTCCAGTGCTGCGTTCTTCTTTCCGCATTACCGTAAGCTCCCCATTTTTCATAGATCATTGCAGCTGGTAGTATTAGATCGGCAACCTTAGCAGATATACCTGGATAACCATCTGAAACAACTATAAAGTTGTCCATTTTCCTTGCGGCTTTGATCCAGTGGTTCGCATTTGCCGTGTCTTGCCATGGGTTACATACCATTACCCATGCCCATTTTATCTTACCATCCTCAAGATCTCTCATTATCTTAACTATGTGTGATCCAACCTTCGGATTTACAGTTCCTTCGGGAACTCTCCATATCTTTTCAGCTATCTTTCTGTGTTTTGGATTGAATACAACCATATCGGCCGGTAGTCTGTGTGCAAACGTTCCTACTTCTCTTGCTGTACCACAAGCAGAAGGCTGTCCAGTGATAGAGAATGCACCGCTTCCAGGTTTTGCCTGTTTTCCAAGCAACAGATGAACCATATAAGCAAGCTCGTTGTCCCATGTTCCCCTTGTGTGCTGGTTCATTCCCATTGTCCAGAATGTAAGAGCCTTTCTGTTTTTATCTATGTAGAGATCTGCAAGAGCTTTCAGTTTTCTCTTGAATGTTTCTAAATCTTCATCAGGATCTCCTTTTGATATTCTCGCTACGTAATCAAGTGTGTAAGGCTCAAGTCCTTTCTTAAAGTCTTCAAAAGTAATTATCCAGTGCTTACCAGCCTGTTTTGCATGCTTCATCTGGATAATATCACCTTCTTTGTATCCATAAATGCTGAGAGCTTTAGCTTCAAGGTTTGATACAGGTTTTGCCACCTGTTTTCTTACAGTTTCTCTTTCCTTATCGCTAAAGCTTGGATGATCAGGAGTTCTCATTCCGTATCCGATGTCTATATAACCTGTCGTAAATACTGTGTATTTGTTTACAAAATCCCAGTCAATAGCCTCTGGATGATTGTAAACGATCTCTCTTGCAATATAGTTCCAGATTGCAAGATCAGTATTTGGTCTAAAAACAATATCAATGTCGGCAAGATCCATTGTTCTGTGTCTGAATGTAGAAAGAACTACAAGTCTTACGTTATCTGGATCTGAAAGCTTTCTGTCAGTTACCCTTGCCCACAGGATAGGATGCATCTCAGCCATGTTTGATCCCCAGACAAGGATCGTATCTGTAAGCTCGATATCATCGTAACAACCTGATGGTTCGTCAATACCGAAAGTCTGGATGAAAGCGGCAACAGCTGATGCCATACAGTGTCTTGCGTTAGGGTCAATGTTGTTAGTTCTCCAACCGGCTTTTGTGAGTTTAACAGAAGCATAACCTTCCATAATTGTGTACTGTCCTGAACTGAAAACCGCTACCCCCTCTGGACCTAACTCGTTGTAAGCCTTTTTGAACTGTTTTGCCATTTCTTCGAAGGCTCTCTGCCAACTGACAGGTCTGAACTTACCATTTTTGTCAAACTCTCCTCTTTCATTCATTCTGAGAAGAGGTTTTGTCAGTCTGTCAGCACCGTACATGATTTTTGCAGTAAAGTAACCCTTGATACAGTTAAGCCCCCTGTTGACAGGCGCTTTTGGATCCCCTTTAACAGCAACAATACGGCCATCTTTAACGGCGATCATAATTCCACAGCCTGTTCCACAGAATCTACAGACCGCTTTATCCCATCTCCAGCCAGCCTCTGCTTCTCTTGCTGCAGCCATTGCTTCTTCAGGAACTTTCATTCCTACCGCTGCAGCTGCTGAGACCGCTGCTGCTGTTTTAAGGAAATCTCTACGGGACAGCTCGAATCCCGTTTCACGTTTTTCCCTTTCTTTGACCTCCATTTCCTGCTCCTGTCCTGAGCTCCTTCTGCTCAGGGCTGGGCTACTTATATTCCGCCGTTTTAAAGGATAGACACAACCCAGCAGGCGGTAATTTTGTCTATCCTTTTATAAAAATAAGGATAAAAATTGCGGAATACTACATATTAACCTTTATTCAGTTCGTATATTGAATGTAAGTAGTTATCAAAAAACAATCATTGACATGAATCAATTATTTTTTGAAAAAAAATCCATACTATATATAGTGGATAAATTTTTTAGACCACTAAATATTGAGGAGGGTCAAGGTGGAAAGAAATCTGATAGACAGTTATCTAAAAAAGTTAGATTGGAGGGTAACAGAAAATAGTAACACAACTTACTCCCTTCAGGGTCTGAACTTTTATATTTCTTCTGAGGTTACAAAACATTACTGGTTGACAAAGATATATACAAGGGATATAGCGGAAGCTCATAGAAATGGTGATTTTCATATTCATGACCTCCAGAATCTCAGTGTTTACTGTGTAGGTTGGGATCTTTACGATCTACTTATTAATGGATTTAAAGGCGCTTATGGAAAGGCTGAAAGTAAACCTCCAAAACATTTTACGTCTGCTTTAGGGCAGATAGTTAACTTCTTTTATACTCTTCAAGGTGAGGCAGCAGGTGCTCAGGCATTTTCAAATTTTGATACTCTTTTAGCACCATTTATAAGATATGACGGCCTGTCGTACAGAGAAGTTAAACAGGCAATACAGGAGTTTGTTTTCAATCTTAATGTTCCGACAAGAGTTGGTTTTCAAACACCTTTTACAAATCTCACATTTGACCTTAAAGCTTCAGCATCAGCCTATGCGGATCAGTATGTGATCATAGGCGGAAAGGTGAAAAATGAAAAATACAGAGAGTTCCAAAAAGAAATGGACATGATCAATAAAGCCTTTTTTGAGGTAATGTCTGAAGGAGATGCTTCAGGAAGGATATTCACATTTCCTATACCTACTTACAACATAACAAAAGACTTTGATTGGGAAAATCCTATATATGATGGTCTCTGGTATATGACAGGTAAATACGGTATTCCTTATTTTGCAAATTTTGTCAACTCAGATATGGATCCAAATGATGCAAGGAGCATGTGCTGTAGGTTAAGACTGGATATAAGGGAACTTAAAAAAAGAGGCGGTGGTCTGTTTGGTGCAAACCCTTTAACAGGTTCAATAGGTGTCGTAACAATAAATTTACCAAGACTCGGATATCTCTCAAACAATGAAAGTGAGTTTTTTATAAGACTTGAGTACCTGCTTGATTTAGCTAAGGAAAGTCTTGAGACAAAAAGGGTGTTCTTAGAGGAGCTTACTGAAAAAGGTCTTTATCCATACTCTAAGTTCTATTTAAGAAGTATAAAAGAAAGAACTGGAAGTTTTTGGAAAAACCATTTCTCAACAATCGGCGTAATAGGTATGAACGAAGCTTGTTTGAATCTCTTTGGTGAAAGTATCGCATCAGAAAGAGGAAAAGCATTTTCAGAAAAAGTTCTTGAGTTTATAAGGGAAAAACTTTTCAGGTATCAGGAAGAAACCGGAAATAATTATAATCTTGAAGCAACACCAGCAGAAGGAACATCTTATAGGCTTGCAAGAATAGATAAAAGCAGATATCCTGACATAATTGTGGCAAATGAAGAAGATTTCCAGAGAGGCGCGCAACCTTTCTATACAAACTCTACACATCTTCCCGTCGATTATTCTGACGATCCTGTTTTTGTTTTAGAACATCAGGACAGCCTTCAAACAAAATATACAGGAGGAACTGTCATTCATTTCTTCTTAGGAGAAAAGATTTCTGAAAAGAATAGTGTTAAAAAGTTTATAAAAACTGTGTGCGAAAACTACCATTTACCATACTTTACACTTACACCAACGTTTAGTGTTTGTCCAAATCACGGATATATATCAGGAGAGCATAAATTTTGTCCTGAATGTGATACAGAGACAGAAGTTTACTCAAGAATTGTTGGTTATTTCAGACCTGTGAAGTACTGGAACGATGGAAAAAAAGAAGAGTTTGTTAAAAGAAAGAGTTATAAAATACGGGTTACCCTCAGGTAATCTCCTCCTGTTTTCTCCCCCCTCTCCCCGCTCCTCCCTCCCCGGGAGGCCTTTTTATATTAGTTTCAAGGAGATATATCATGCTTAAGATCGGTGGAATACATAAATTTTCGCTTATTGATTTTCCATCAAGAATATCAGCTGTCTTATTTATTCAGGGATGCAACCTTAGATGTCCATACTGTCACAATAGACATCTTGTTTTACCTGAATATTTCGGATATACAATTGGGATTGATGAAGTTTTTAGATTTCTTGAAAGCAGGAAAAAGATGATTGAAGGGATTGTCATATCTGGTGGAGAACCTACAATATACAAGAATATACCGGAATTTATTAAAAAAATAAAAGATCTTGGCTATCTTGTGAAATTAGACACTAACGGAACAAATCCTGAGGTTTTAAAAAATCTTATAGAGGAAAAACTGGTTGATTATGTAGCAATGGATATTAAAGGATCTGGCGTAAAGTACGAATATTTAACAGGTTCTTCCGTAAATATGGATAAAATAAAAAAAAGTGTTGAAATTTTATTACAATCAGATATAGAATATGAATTTAGAACTACTCTTATTAAGGACTTACTAACGTATAATGATATAATTAAAATAGGTCAGATGATAAAAGGAGCTAAAAGGTACGCATTGCAGAATTTTGTTCCATCAGAAAATCTGATAGATAAAAGACTTAAAGGTAAGACAGGTTTCTCTGAAAAGGAGAGAAACAGGTTAAAAAAAACATTGAAAAAATATGTTAAAGAGATTATTTTGAGATGAAAAAAATAAATAAGCAGCAGGTAATTAATTATGAATCTAAAGGATATTTATATCTTTGAAAATCTTTCAGATGAACATCTACAAAAGATACAGAAAATCTCCTTTGAAAGGGAATATGAAAGGGGAGATCTGCTTTTTTATGAAGGTGAGGAACCTGAAAACCTTTACATACTTATTGAAGGAATTTTAAGGGTTTATAAAACAGATATAAAAGGACATGAGATAACACTGCATCATTTTCACCCTGTATCGCTTATAGCTGAGAGAGCTAATTTTGAAAATATACCCTATCCTGCAAACGCCGAATTTGAAACAAACGGCAAGGTTCTTGTAATCAATTTTAAAACATTTGAAAAAGAGCTTTTAAAAGATTCAAACCTGTGTTTCAATATCGTAAAATCGCTTTTATATAAGATTAAAATACTTGATGACGTTATTGTTCAAAATCTGATGATGGATGCTGTAACAAGAACAGCAAAATTTATATACGAGCATGAGGATCTGTTTGTAACATTAAAACATAATAAGATAGCTTCAATTCTTAATATGACTCCAGAAACACTGTCAAGAATACTAAAAAAGTTCAAAACAAGGGGTATTCTACAGAAAGATGGGGGAAAATATAAGATTAACAGGGAAGAGTTAAGAAAACTCCTTTAGATCATATCCTTCTTTTTAACAGATTCAGTACAAGCCCTAAGAATAAAACTGCGTAACCTGTATAAGTTGGCATCGTGCCAGGATCGTAGTTTACTGAAAGTACCGATCCTTTTTCATCTTTATCATAAGATGTCTGGAAAATCCTATAACCTTTATATTTTAATGGATTGTTCATATATATGACATACGGTACTTCGACACCTTCCTTTTCATCAATAAGAACGACATGACTCTCGTAAGATGATGCTTTATCTGATCCTGGATATCTTTTCAAAACAAAATCCTTTAAATATAGGTAAAAAGGTAATTTTATTTCTTTTGAACCCCATACACCTTCTATCTCCACATTATCTATTTTTATCTTTTCTGTAATACCTTTGTAGGATAACCCCCTTCCTAAAAGATACATATATCTTTCATCTCCTCTGTAATTTATTTTAAAAACAAGGGAAGAAAGATCATCGTCACCCCTTATAGACTTAAAAACAGGTTTTACAATCAAATCCCCGGATAAAATCATATTTTCTAAGGATATTAAAACTCCTCCTACGGCATACAGCTTTTCTTTTTCAAATATTAAATATCCTGTCATCTTTTTTGTACCTTCTTTTTTATCAGAAACCAGAAAAGGATATTTTGATCCTATGTAAAAATTACCGTCTTTGCTGTATATATGAATGTAAGGATCCTTTTCCGAAGGTTTTTCATTGAAGTATAATCTGATTTTTCCCAGTTTTAAACTACCCTGATCTTTTAAAATATACCTTTTAAAATCCTCTCCCTTTTTTTTGATCTTTAACAAAACAATAGACATTCCCCCGGTTTTTTCAACTAAATCAATATCAACCACAGGTATAAAATCAACAAGCTTTATATCAAGTCTTTCTCCTTTAATGTTGAAACTTTTAGAGAAATAATTTCCCCCTAACGCTGATATGAATATCTTTTTTTGATAGTTTACAACTTCTCCTTCAGCTTTTATCTTAAACTGCAGATAGGGATCATAAGAAAGAATGTAATCCTTTACCTCTCCTTCCCTTAAGTGAATAGTACCTTCATATCCAGCGTACCTTGTTAATACAGCACCTATAAATATGATAATAAAAGAAGCATGGATTAATAAGATATAAGGTTTTTTCCACAATCTATAGTACAGTATCCCTCCTGTCAGATTCAGTATAAAAAGAACCCATAAAATCTCAAACCATTTAGACTTATATACAATGGAGAGAGCTGTCTCAATGCCAAAATCATTCTCAATAAAAGTGCCTACAGCCATAGAGAATGAAAGAATAATAGCTATAACAATACCTGTTTTTACACTAAACGCTAAATATAAAAATCTCTTTGCAAGATTCATAGTTGAGCAATCCTATTTTTTCAAATTATATAAGACTACTTGATATAAATCATTATATTTGTTTTCCAATGCTGTTAAAATTTCCCACTCAAAAAATATCTGGGGGTTTTTATGTTTTTTATATCTAAATACAGCCCACTATTTTTCTTTATAGCTTTTATAAATCTAATAGGATCACTTTTGTTGAGAATAAAAGGAGTTGATCATGTAGATACAGCCCTTATAACAGCATTTGGTTTTGTGATATATACTCTTATAGGCGCAGGTTATCAGATAATACCAAACTCGCAACAGAGACAGATAAAATATAAACATATTCAGGCTGTTGTTTTCCTTTTTTCAGTTATATCTTCAATCTTCCTTCTGACAGGTCAGTACTTTTATGCATCAATTTTTAATCTGATTACTGTTATCATATTTACAGTTCATGTTTCCACTATTGTTCACAATATACAGCCAATTACTGTAAGATTCATTGTGTCAAGCGTTATTTATACTAATATAGCATCTGTACTTTTTCTCCTTTCACAGATTACAGGCGAAATAATTCCTCAGGCCGTTATTCACACCGTTACTGTGGGCGTTCTTCTTAATGCTGTAATCGGTGTTGAACTCGCATGGATACCTATGATGCTTATGCACTCTCTTAACATAAGATTAGGAAATATAATATTCTACCTTCACCAGATCGCAACAGTATTGCTAATAGCATCTTTTTACTTCTTTGATTACAAGTACATCCTTTTTTCAGGATTGATTGAAACAGCTGTTATATTTGTATTCTTTTATGTAATACTTTCAGCGATAAAGCCCTCAAAATCGCTTATGAAGGTTCAACCTCCGATCAAGTATTTCTTAGGAGGACATCTTTTCTTAGTTATAGGGCTTCTTATGGCGGTTCATATATCAGCGAGTAAGATGGTTCAGTTTATCCCTGTTCATATGGACGCTATGATGTATGGGTTTGCAGGTCTTACTATTTTTGGTGGTATGCTTCATCTAATGCCAAGAATAGTCTGGAATATGGTTCATATAAGAAAAGCAAGGGAAGGAAAAGAAATACCAAATGTTTTTCAGCTTATAGACTACAGAAAAGCCAATCTATCTTTTTACATAATGATGGTAGGAACTTTAATTATGATAATACTTGAATTTTTAATGCTTCCTGCTTTTGCATCAGCTGTTTATATAATTTCATCCTTATATCTCTTTTATATTTTATTTGTAAAGATGTTTATATTTTATATAAGATAGACAAACTTAAATATTACCCTTTTATCTGGAAATATTTTTTTAATGATCTTGGTGTAATATCTCTTTTGAGGTTCATACTTTGATTCATTTTTAATATTCCCTGTTTTGTAATCTACAACATAAATTGTTCCATTTTTTTCATATACAAGATCTATCTTTCCCTCAATATAACTCTCTTTTTCCTTTAATGTAAAAGGCATCTCTTTAAAAATAATTTTTGATGAGGATATCTCTCTGTAATCTTCGGAATTAATAAATCTTTTTAGTTTCTCACAGGATAACTTTCTAACAACCCTTCTGTTTTCTTCGCTTAATAGCTGTGAAAACTTTTCAAAAAGTTCATCAATCTCTTTTTCAGCTTTATCTAAATCTGAAGAAAAACTGAAGTTTTCAAGAATCTTATGTACCATTATCCCTGTTTCTACATAAATATCCTTTTCTTTAAGATTTTCATCTTCTGATATTTGAAATTCTTCAATAATGGATTTGGGATTTTTCTCATCAACCAAGGCTGAAACTGTTGTAAATCTTTTTAATGAAACAGCCCTTTCAAACTCTTTTTTCCTCTTTTTCTCTTCCTTTTCTAATCTCTCTAACAAAGGAAATACCCCTTTTCCAGATCCATTTTTTATACTTACCCAGTAATTGTTTTTCCTTGACGATCCTGAAAACTCAGAAGTTTTTATTTTAAAAACAAAGTTTACATGTGTTCCATCTTTTTTATAAACTTTAACTTTTTTATCATTTATATCTTCCATAACCCTCTCTATTTCTTTCATATAACCTTCATTTCCTGAATGAAAAAGAATAAGTTTTTCTTTTGCCCTTGTAAAGGCAACATATAGGAGTCTTTTTTCTTCAAGATAAACTTTTTCCTTAACCTTTTCCTCATCAAAATTCAACGTTCTTGCGATCTCTCTATTTTGATTATCCCTTATTCTTACCATCGTCTGACCTTCTATACTAAAAAAACCATTTGTATTTCTGTTCATTCTCTCCGACAACCCAGGTATTATGACCACCTTTGCCTCAAGACCTTTAGATTTATGCATTGTCATTACTTTAACAAAGCTTTCATCTGTTGTTGTTACAGCATCCTCCTCTTGTGAAAATCTGCTTTTTTCCAAAAACTGAACAAAATCTCTAAGTTGAAGATTTTCACTCTCAAGTCTATCCGCTACAAATCTGAGTTTTTCAAGATTTGCCACTTTCTGTCTTCCATCTGGATATATGGAAAAAATCTCTAAAACCGGTATTTCGTTATATATATAATCCATAATCTGAGATATATTAAGACGATCTCTGATCTCTTCTAATCTTTTTATACTTTTTAGCTGGGGTATTTTTTCAATACAAAGCCTATCTTTAATATCATAAAGCTCTTTATCAGAAAAGCTAAATACAGGCGATTTCAAAACTTTTATCAGACTTAGTTGATCATAAGGATGCAGGATAAGCTTTAATATATTTAGGACTGTAACAACCTCAATACTGTTATAAAAGTTTGAGCTAAGATACGAGATAAAAGGTATATTAGATTTCCTAAACTCGTCTATATATCTCTCTGTTTTACTCTTTGATCTAAAAAGAACAAGTATATCCTCCGGTTTATATCCTGAATTTAAAAGCTGCTTAATTTTTTCTGCGACTGCCTCAGGTTCTAAATCTTTTTCTGTTTTTACTAACTCTACAGACTTTACAGAATCAAGATTTAGATCTTCAGGACTGCTGAGCTCAGGTATGTATTTTTCAGCTAAATGGTTAAGGGAGCAGACTTTATCTTTGGAATAGTCTGTATTTAAAAAATCCTTTTCTTTGAAAAAAAGATTGAAAAAACCTATTAAAGATATACTGCTTCTATAACAGGTTTTTAGAGTCTTCTCTTCGAAGTCTCGTGTAAATTTTAAATAGTTAGAAAGATCAGCTGATCTCCATTCGTATATACACTGTTTTGGATCTCCAAAAATAATAAGATCAGATCTTTCGGACAGTAATCTTATTATTTCTGTTTGCAACTGATCAGTATCCTGAAACTCATCTATAAAAAATGCTTTAAATCTTCTTCTGTAACTTTCAAGTATATCAGGATATTTTCTAAATATATCCACAGATCTAAGTATTATATCGCTGTATGTTACAGAATAGATATTTTTTTTTCTTTCCTCAAATATATGAAAAAATTTTTCAAAATTATCAATTATCGTAAGAAAATTAAAATACAAGGCATAACTTTTTAGATTCTCAAGAGTATTTATAAGCTCATCTTCCAGTTTTGAGATATTCTTTTTATCTAATTTTTTAAAATGTTCGTGGTTTTTTATGCTTCTTTGTTTAAGCAGTTTCGGAAAGTTTTTGTTTTTATCTATTTTTATCTGCGTGTAATTTTCCTGGACTATCTTTTTATAAATATCTTTTAAATCAGTCTTTAAATATTCCCGAGCTTCTACAAAATCTCTGTAATAATCCGTTATAAAAATATCTAATAGTCCAACAGCCTTTTTTTTATGTTTTTCAATAGTTGCTTTTACATCTTCTAAGTTTTCATTTTTATAATCTTCTATCTTCCATACATTTAAGTATATGTTTTTAAAAACTGCATATATCTGATTTTTACTGTCAAAATATTTAGCAAGAATCTCAGCCCTTTCTTTATTTTCTTCAAGAAATAACTCAAAGCTTTCAAAAAATAGGGCTTCTTGCTGAATATCATCAATAACTCTGGTTTCTTCAGTTATTCCGGACCTGTCTGGATTTGCCTTAAGTATTCTTAGGAGAAGCGAATGAATAGTTCCTATATAGCTGTGCTGTACATTACGAAAGTTATGTAAAAGCTTTTTTATCAGTTGAGGATTATTTCTGTTCTGGTATATTCTATCTTTTATTTTTCTGTAAATTCTATCTTTAAGTTCTGAAGCTGCCTTTTCCGTAAATGTAGCAACAAATATCTGATCTATATCCACACCTTTTTTTATAATGTAATTATCAACTATATTTTCTACAAGACTGTATGTCTTACCGGTACCTGCTGAGGCTATATAATTTATCTTTTCCATATCTTTTTGAAAAAACTAAAAATTCCAGATTTTTTTTCTTTTTTCTTCCCATAAAGGGGCGAGTTTTTAAGATTATCAACAATACTTTTTATTTCTTGAATAATGTTCAACTGTCTCTCATAAAGCTGGATCATATCATTTACTGCTTTAACCCCATATCCGTAGTTTTCAAGGAGCCATTTATAGTTATCCTTATATTTTTTAAGTTCTAAATCCAGGAATTTCATATTTTCCTCATTTATCCAACCAGTCTCAAGATATCTAACAAAAGTGTATAGATCAGGATAGTTCTTATCCATATTCACAGAAAGTATAGTATGCCAGAGTTGTCCAGCTATAAGTCTGCCGTCTTCATAAAGTCTTTCAAAAGATCTTTTTATATCCTCATTAATTGTCATGTAGTATATTTTCTCAAAATCTTCCATGTTTTTTAGATGCGGCCATAGATTTAGATCGATATCCTTAAGTTCTTCTCCTATCTCTAATAGTTTTTTTATCTCGTTCTCAACAGGTTTAAAATCTTTTCTGATCTCCAAAGCAAAACCTCACGCTTTTAATTGATATAATGATATTACATTTTTTGATGATCTGTGAAAATTAATCTAAATAGATCTTATCAATACAGCCTAACTTTTTGCCTTTTTCTATAAGAAGTTTCGTCTCTTTTTCTAATTTTTTGAAATTTTTATGAAATTTTCTGTGATCTTTAAGCTTTTTTTTATAAAAGAGAAAACCTAATACTAATGAAATAATGTAAATTACAAAAAATTGACCTATATCAAAATGACAGAAATAAGTTTATTCAAGAATTTCTTTCAGTCTGTTTTCCCACAGCTTACGTATATCTTCAATACTTTCAGAAATGCTGATATCTCCTATCTTAAGATCCATAGATAGGCTGTCATTTACAGCACCTATAATTTTAAAACCAATTGAAAGCTCTTTTGCTTTTGCCTCAAGATAAGGAACATCTTCTTCCAAAGCAGAGATAACAACTATACTTCTCATCTCATCAAAAAGCTCAAAATCAGGTCTATATTTTGTTTTTATCTCAAGACTGAGGCCAAACGTTTTTTCCTCACAAAAAGCAGATTCTAAAACAGCAGTAATAAGACCTCCATCAGAAACATCATGGGCTGATCTTATCCTTTCTCTGTTTTCAGCTATAAATTTAGCGAGTTTCTTCTCTATATCAAGATTAACAGGAGGGATAGCTCCTGCTACTATCTTATGAACTTCTTTAAGATACTCACTGCCATTTATTACAGGTTCTTTTTCAATCTCTCCTATTAGTATAATAAGATCTCCTTCCTTCTGATAAAAACTTGGTATAGCAGATTCTGGTTTTTCAAGAACCCCAACTGCAACAACAGTCGGCGTAGGATATATATTGATTCTTCTGTCAGGCAGAACCGTTTCATTATAAAGAGAAACATTTCCGCTTATTACAGGAAGATTAAGTTCACTGCAGGCATCTGCCATACCTTTTGTAGCTTGCTCAAACTGCCACATTATCTCAGGATTCTCAGGATTTCCCCAGTTAAGACAGTCTGTAACAGCAAGAGGTTTAGCTCCAGATACATAAATATTCCTTACAGCTTCAACAACAACCCTTTTGCCTCCTTCATAAGGATCTAAATATACCCATCTTCCATTCCCATCAGATGATACAGCAACAGCTTTATCTGAATTTATTTCAGGTTTAACAGACCATCTTACCCTTATAACAGCTGCATCACTTCCAGGTTTTACAATGGTGTTTATGCCAACTTCATGATCATACTGTCTGTAAATCCATTCTTTTTTAGCGATTGTAGGAGACGATATTACAGCTCTTATAGCCTCTTTAATATCAACTTCAGGTAGTTTTTTCTGATCAAAAGCCCTTGTTTCTTTAAGATATTCAGGTTCTTTTCTCTGTCTGTTGTAAACAGGTGCATCATCAACAATAGCTGATATTGGAAGATCAGCTACTTTTTTTCCCATATAAAAAACTTCCATTCTTTTTGTATCCGTTGTCTCTCCTATAACAGCAGCTTCAAGCCCGTAGGATTTAGCTATATTAAGAACCTTATCAACATTTTCCTCATCAACAGCATAAAGCATTCTTTCCTGAGATTCTGATAAGAGTATCTCATAAGGTGTCATTCCCTCTTCCCTTAAAGGAACATTTTCAAGATATACCCTAACCCCCATTCCTGATTTTGAAGCAAACTCTGATGTTGAACCTGCAAATCCAGCTGCTCCAAAATCCTGACATCCAACAATAAGACCTTTCTGCATAACCTCAAGAGTACATTCAATAAGTCTCTTGCCAAAGAAAGGATCTCCTATCTGAACGTTAGGTCTTTTTGATTCAGATTCTTCAGAAAACTCCGCTGAAGCCATTGTTGCTCCATGTATTCCATCCCTTCCTGTAGAAGAACCAACCATCACCATTTTCTGACCGATTTTGGTTGCTCTGGCTCTAAAGATCTTATCTTTTTCAAGGATACCAAGACAGAAAGCATTTACAAGAGGGTTGCCTGAATAAATTTCATCAAATACTACCTCTCCACCAACTGTAGGAACTCCTATACAGTTTCCATAAAAACCTATACCTTTTACAACACCCTGAACTATTGGTTTTGCATCTTTTATACTGTCTCTTTTGCCATCATTTCTTGGATCTCCAAATCTAAGACTGTTAAATGCACAGATAGGTCTTGCTCCCATAGAAAGAATATCCCTTATAATTCCTCCAACTCCTGTCGCCGCACCATGAAAAGGTTCTATATATGATGGGTGGTTATGAGATTCTATTTTAAAGGCAACGGCATATCTGTCATCTATCTCAACAACACCTGCATTTTCACCTGGTCCCTGCAAAACCCAGGGAGCGTCTGTTGGGAAAACTTTTAAAAAAGGTTTTGAAGATTTGTATGAACAGTGCTCACTCCATAAAGCACCAAATATACCGAGTTCAACCTCATTAGGTTCCCTCCCTATAAGCTGAACTATTCTTTTATACTCATCAAAAGTTAGTCCATGTACTGAAAGTACTTTTTCTTCCATCCATTACTCCTTAAAAATTAATCAAATAATATTTTATCAGGATTTAATCCTGAAAAAATCAGTTATTCCACTTTATGATAAAATTCTTTAGCTAACCATATAAAATCTGGAGAGTGTTAAATGCTCGTTTATGCCTTACAGCTAAATCTTGAGCTTGGGAATACGGAAAAAAACCTTGATAAGATATTTTCTTATATTAAAAATGTAGAAAAAGGATCACTGATCTTACTCCCAGAGATGTTCAGCTGTGGGTTTGATAATGAAAACTTAGATAAACATGTAAAGGAAACGCCCAGTATATACAGACAGCTAAAAAAAATATCAAAAGAAAAACATCTTGTAATGTCAGGAACGTTGCCTGAAAAATCAAGAAGCGGTATATACAACAAAGCATTCGTTATAGACAATGGAGAGATTGTATATAAACAGGCAAAGGTAAAACTTTTTAGACCAACTGGCGAACATAAATACTACAAGGCTGGTAGAAATTTTGATGTAACTGAAAGCTCAAATGGAAATCTTGGAATTATGATATGCTTTGAGCTCAGATTTCCAAATATATCTTATACATTAAGGAAAAAGGGGGTTGAGATTATTCTTGTTCCTTCACAGTGGGGTAAACCAAGAAAAGAACATCTTGAAATACTTTCAAGGGCAAGAGCTATAGAAGATCAGGCTTTTGTTATAGTAAGCAATACAACAGGAAAAATAGGTGATATAGAGTACGCAGGAAGCTCTGGAATTTATGATCCATGGGGTGAAGCCATTTCTTTTATTGACAGCGATGAAGGACTTATTGAGGCTGATATCAATCTAAATGATATATACAGGATCAGAAGGAAAATAAAAATGGAAATATAGGAGGAAAGTAGCAACTGCTATAAATTATAAAAAACTGTAAAATAATATACTATGGAGCAAAGGTTGTTAACTATAAAAAATATAAAAGAGGCTTATAGAACTACTCTTATAAACTGGGAAAAAAAAGGACTGTTATCTCCGTTATTAGAGAAATTAGAAAAGTTTGCGATGCTAAAATATGCACCACAGCATAACATAGATAAAAACATATCAGAGGCGTATGTAGCAGCAAGAAGAGCATTAGGATATAAAGAAGAACTACCAAAAAACTACAAAAAGATACTGCAGGATAAAGATTTCACAGAGTATGCAATAAACAAATTAGAGGAAGAAAAACAAAAGACAAAAGATAAACTGCAAAAAGAAAGAAACGAATACAAACAAAAGCCACTAAGAAGGAGAATAAAGCAATTGGGTAGAGATATAAAACTATTACAAAGCCTTAGCAGTGAACCACAGACCCAAGAGCCTGGAAGCCAAAGGAAGGAACAGGCGAGATACTGGTATTATATCAGTTATAAACTGTGGCAAGTTGCTAAGGCAGCCCTTACTATTCCTGTTCTTGGTAAGTCTCCACCAAGGGACTTATCTCTCTTGAAACCAATACTGGCGGAAGGGGATGGGAACAGGGTAGTAAAAGGGTTAGTTCCTGTTTCTTGGGACAGGGACGAAAGCAACAGGCGAAATACCGCCAGCGGGGGAGTGCCTGTTGCTGTTAAGGCGGAATACAAATACCCCAGCCCAAAGTGTAAAAGTTAGTTTTTTACACTTTGGTTTACCAGGAAAAGGTTGGACTATAGAAAAAGACTTAAGGAGATGATAAACGAAAGAGCTTTAAAAGTATCTGACAGACCTATATTTAAACTCTCGTCTGGGAAGATGAGCAGTTACTACATGGATTTAAGAACTGTAACTCTCGATCCTGAAGGAGGTTACATCATAGGAAATCTTATTTTTGAGATCATAAAAGATAAAAATCCTGATGCTGTAGGTGGACTTACTCTTGGAGCAGATCCTATCTCTTACGCAACTTCTCTGATCTCATATATTAATAATCAGCCAATAAAACCTTTTGTTGTCAGAAAAGAGCCAAAAGGTTATGGGACAGGAAAACAGATAGAAGGTAATGTAAAACATGGAGACAGGGTTTTTATCGTAGAGGATGTCGTAACGACTGCAGGATCATCTCTAAAAGCTGCAAAAGTTGCCCAGGATTTTGGTTTGAAGGTATTAGGTATAATAGCTATCGTTGATAGGGAAGAAGGTGGTGAGCAAAACATAAGAAACGAAGGCTTTGATTTTTATCCAGTATTTAGAATATCTGAGTTTCTTAATAAATAGGATGTTTAACAAACCAGTAAATCACAAATGCAAAAAAGCCTCCAACAACTGTGAGATAGGAGGCTTTTTTTCCCTTTTCATGCTTTATAACCATTATATGTATAATAAATCCATAGTATATCCATAAAAATGAGAGAGCAAGCTGTTTAAGATCCCATATCCAATGTTTACCAAGATATACACTTGACCAGACAGAAGAAGCGATAAGAGCGAGAGAAAGTGTTATAAATGCAAGAACATTTGATTTATATTCTATATCCTGAAGTAAGACAAGTGAAGAAGAAAACTTAGAGACAAGAAATGAGTCTAACTTTTTTTTCTTAAGATCTCTTTCAGTAAGTATATAAACAAGTGCGACAACAGCAGCAGCAATTATAAAAGCGTATGCCGTCATTGAAAGTATAACATGTGCATAAAACCAGAAATTTTTATAAATCTGCTGTTCTGTTCCTACATTTGGAAGCGTCATAGCTATAAGAAAAACATTGATAGGTGCAAATATAGAGCCAAAATCTTTAAGCTGTTTTTTATATTTTAAAGAAAGACCGTAGAATACTACAGCAAGAAGAAAAGCAAGGAAAAAAGGAAGTTCTTTTGCTGTAGCAACTGCAAAACTTTTCTCCTGAATATCCCTTATACCTATATATAAAAGCTGCATTAAAAATCCAAGTCCAAAAAAGGAAAAACCAACCCTTTCACCTATTTTCTTTTTTGTAAAGATGTACATCCAGAAAACAAGGGACGATAAAAAGTACGACATAAGGGAGGCTACAAGTATTATTTTCAGCATCCTGTTTTCCTCTTACATTACATGACAAATATTATACACAGTAACATTCTTAATAGTATAATCTATAAACCAAAAATAGAATACATAAGGAGGTTTTTTATTGGGTTTTATTGAAAAAATAATTGAAAGGCTTTTATGGGAAAGCAGACTGATGATATTCCTTGCAGTTGTGGCAAGTATTTTTGCAGCTCTTGTTTTGGTTCTTATAGGAACATTTGAAATATTTTACGTACTTAAAGGATCCGTTAAATTATTTGCAGAAAAGGAAGTATTTGAAGAGTTTTATAAATACGCTATCAAACATATTGTTACCGCTGTAGATATATATCTAATAGCAACAGTTCTTCTTATATTTGGTATAGGTCTTTACGAACTGTTTATAAGCAAGATAGATTATATTGAACAGGAAGAAAAATCATCAAAGATACTTGAGATACATACACTTGATCAGCTAAAAGAAAAGCTTGCCAAAGTTATTCTAATGGTTCTTATAGTTACGTTTTTTAAGTATGCGATAGATTTCCAGTATAAAGATATAAAAAGTTTGCTGTTTTTAAGTATGGGTATCTTTCTTGTTTCTCTTTCTATATATATGATGCACAAAGGAAAAGAAAAAAAATAAAGATTATATAACCTTCCATAGTTTTAGATTAAATTTTTGATTAATATTCCTGTGAATAGGAACGGTAACAGGTAAGAGAACCATCTCAAATGTTACCGTTACCTCAGCTTCAAAAAGATGACCTCCAAATAATTTAAAATTTTTATCAGCTATAGATATATGTGTGTGTATAACCGGTTTCTTACTGTCTGGATCAACAGATATATTACCGTGACAGGAAACTATCTCATAGTAATCTTTAAATATTGCCTTTATATAGTCTTTCTCTTCTATATCAAAAATTCCCAATTCAACATTTCTTATAGCACCAACAGCCCAGAAAAAACCAGATATAATCCCTTCTGTTTCAACGAATCTCTCTATTGATCCTATTACCCTTTCCCCCTCCTGAAGACATAGGAGGTACAGATCATCTATCTTTTTATAGTTCATAGATACTCTCTATTAATATTGAGTTTTATTATCTGCTTTATATTATTTTTCGGAAGATATCAAAAGCTTCTTTAAGTTTTGATGGTTCTGTTCCTCCTCCCTGTGCCATATCAGGTCTTCCACCACCTTTTCCACCCACTATAGGTGAAATTTTTCTTACAATATCACCTGCTTTGATTCTGTCTGTTAATTCTTTTGAAACAGCAACAATAAAATTAACCTTATTTTTT
>CAZFKX010000004.1:0-6025 GCA_964519345.1 uncultured Aquificales bacterium | reverse complement strand
GTTTCATGTTAAAAATCAAATTAGCGATATTTTAAAGCAGTCAGATAAAAAACTTCATATAATTCTTGAGCCGATAGGTAGAAATACAGCTCCTGCTATTGCATTAGCTACAAAGTATGCCTTGGATAAACTTGGTGTTTCAAAAGAGGAAGTTTTATTTATATCTCCTTCTGATCACATAATCTCACCTGATGACAGATTTGTGGAATATATAAAAAAAGCTGAAGAGCTTGCTAAAAAAGGATACATAGTAACTTTTGGAATTAATCCCACAAAGCCGGAAACAGGATATGGGTATATAGAAGCCAGTACAAATAATAAAATAAATAGTGCATACAAAGTTAAGCAGTTTCACGAAAAGCCAGATTTGGAAACTGCACAAAAATATATATATTCTGGTAGATTTTACTGGAATAGTGGAATGTTTGCTTTTAGCATAAAAACTATTTTGGAAGAATTTAGAAAACACATTCCAGAAATCTACAACCAGATAGAAACTAAAACCTTTGAAGAAGTTATAATGAATTTTGATGACATGCCTGATATATCCATAGATTATGCAGTTATGGAAAAAACAAATAAAGCAGTAGTTCTGCCTATGAATATAACATGGTCTGATGTTGGTTCTTGGGACAGTATCTATGAAGTGTTAGAAAAAGATGAAAATCAAAATGTAAAAATCGGCAATGTATTAGACGTTAATACTAAAGGAACGTTAATTTTTGGAAATAAAAGATTAATATCTACAATCGGGCTTGAGGATCTGATAATCGTTGAAACGGATGATGTTTTATTGATAGCAAAAAAGGGAGAAGGACAAAAAGTTAAAGAGATTGTAAATAAGCTGAAAGAAAATGAAAAAACAAAATCTCTTACAGAGGTTCATACTACAGTTTACAGACCATGGGGGAGTTACACAGAACTTGAAAAAGGAGAAAGATACAGAATAAAAAGAATAACTGTAAAACCTGGTGAAGCTTTAAGTTTACAGATGCATTATCACAGAAGTGAACACTGGGTTGTAATAAAAGGAACAGCTAAAGTTATTTTAGAAGATGAAACCGGTGAACTTAAAGAATATTTTGTTCATGAAAATGAAAGTATATATGTTCCAAAGTCAACCAAACATAGACTTATTAATCCAGGGAAAATTCCTTTAGAAATTATAGAAGTACAGGTTGGTGAATACGTAGAAGAATATGATATTATAAGGTTTGAAGATATTTATAATAGGTAGCGAGAGGTTTAAGTTGAAAATTCTGGTTACAGGTGGAGCCGGTTATATAGGAAGTCATGTTGTTAAAGCTTTAGGAGCAGAAGGATACGAAATCCTTGTTTTAGATAATCTTTCTAAAGGACATAAGGAAGCAATTCTATTTGGAAATCTTGCTGTAGCAGATTTATCAGATAAAAAAGTATTAGAAAATATTTTTAAACATTTTAAACCAGATGCAGTTATGCACTTTGCTGCGTTCATAGAAGTTGCTGAATCGGTTAGAGAACCTTTAAAGTATTACAGAAACAACACGGTTAATACAATGAACCTTCTTGAAGTTATGTTAAAAAATAATGTAAATAAGTTTGTTTTTTCTTCTACAGCTGCAGTTTACGGCAATCCGGAAAAAATTCCAATACCAGAGAACCATCCTGTAAATCCAATAAACTCTTACGGACAATCTAAGGTTTTCATTGAAAGAATTTTACAGGACTTTGACAGTGCTTATGGTTTGAAGTATGTATCTCTAAGATATTTCAATGCTGCTGGTGCAGATCCAGAAGGTAAAATAGGTGAAAGTCATAATCCAGAGACTCACCTTATTCCTCTTATTTTAAAAACAGCAAAAGGTGAAAGAGAAAGCATAAAAATTTTTGGGACAGATTATCCAACACCAGACGGAACATGTATAAGAGACTATATCCATGTAGATGATCTTGCTTATGCACACCTTCTCGCATTAGAGTATCTGTTAAATGGAGGTAAAAGCGAAATTTTTAACTGTGGATACGGACGTGGCTATTCAGTAAGAGAAGTGGTTAATACAGCAAAAAAAGTAACAGGCATAGACTTTAATGTAGAAGAAGCAGACAGAAGACTGGGAGATCCTCCTGTACTGGTAGCAGACAGTACAAATCTAAAAAAACAGCTAAACTGGATACCTCAGTTTGATGATCTGGAATATATAATAAAAACTGCATGGAACTGGGAGCTAAATAAAAGATTTTAGACGCTTATGTTATAATTTTTCCCTGCTAATAATAAAATCAAAAAGGTTAGGAATTGGGAAAAGATCTAAAAGCCGCTATTTCTCTGCTAATAATTGATATTTTCGCCTTTTACTCATCATTAATTATAGCTTTTTTTACAAGAAAAATTTTGAACTTTTTTCCATTAGAAATAATTACGTTTAATTTTAAATTTACTCACTTTTTGAAACTATGGTGGATACCCATTATTTTTATTACTTTTATTGCCTATGAGAGACTTTATACAAAAAAATACCCCTTCTGGGATGAAACAAAAGAGCTTTTAAAAGCTATTACAATGGCAACCGTTGTTACTTTTGCTATCGTTTCCGTCGGGAAAATGACAGGACAAATTTCAAGGCTAACTATAATATTCCTCTGGTTATACGGTATGTTTATTTTCCCTATATTCAGATTATTTGGGAAAAAAATATTATACAGACTTGGAATATGGCAGAAGAACCTTTTGATCATTGGTGCTGGAAATGCAGGAATAAACACGGCAAAAGGATTGTTACAGGATAAACACACAGGATATAAGATAGCAGGATTTTTAGATGACTATAAAGAAGGTAAAGTTCGCATAGGTAATAACGAATTTCCTATACTTGGAAAAATAAAAGATTTTGAAACAGTTTTAGATAAAATAGATATTGGAGCTGTTGTAGTAGCAATGCCATCGATGGAAAAAGAAAAATTATCACAGCTCACAAATCATATACACAGATATGTTAGAAGAATATTTGTAGTCCCTGACCTGAAAGGAATAGCCTTACTTAATAGCGAACTTTATCATCTATTTATGCAACAGCTATTTTTAATAAAGATAAACAATAATCTTGATTCTAAAATAAATAGGATATCTAAAAGAATTTTTGATATTTTTTTATCAATTGTTATGCTACCTGTACTGTTACCTGTTATTGGAATAATCAGTTTACTGATAAAGATTGATTCCCCTGGAAAAGTATTCTTTATCCAGGACAGATTGGGGAAAAACGGAAAAATATTTAAATGTATAAAATTTAGATCGATGTATGAAAACAGTGATGAAATATTACAGGATTACCTAAATAAAAACCCTGAAGCCAAAAAAGAATGGGAAAAATATAAAAAGTTAAAAGGATATGACCCAAGAGTAACACGAGTCGGAAAATTCCTGAGAAAAACTTCTCTTGATGAACTTCCACAGATATTTAATGTTCTCAAAGGTGATATGAGTCTTGTAGGACCAAGGCCATATTTACCTCGTGAGATAGATGATATGGGTGATTATGCAGATGTTATACTTATGACACTACCAGGAATTACTGGTTTGTGGCAGGTTTCAGGCAGGAACGAACTTGAATTCGAAGACAGACTCAAACTTGATACATGGTATGTTCTTAACTGGTCTTTATGGCTTGATATAGTGATACTATTTAAAACCATAAAAGTTGTTCTCAAAAGGGAAGGAGCATATTGAGTAAAAAACTTTTACTTTTTACATTCATTTACGTTCTGATTATTTATGCAACATTACCTGTAGGCAGGTATATTGTTAATTTTTTATACGCTAATTTTGGAAAAGAAAATCTGAGTGTTTTAATAAATATTCTCCTTGTTGTCTCGGTAGGAACGTTATTTTATCTATTTAGGGATAAACTGAAAAAACTGCTTTTAATACTGCCTTTTATTGTTATTGTTGCAATAATGTTTATTTCCTTAGATAGACCTGAAGAAAGAGTACATTTCTTACAGTATGCTGTATTAGGTATAATGATATTTAAGTTATTTAGTCCAGCATCCTCCATAAATAGACTGATTTTATCCTCTACAGCTGTCTTATTAGTCGGAGCAATTGATGAAACTATTCAATGGTTCTTGCCAAACAGGGTTGGGGATCTTAAAGATGTAGCTTTAAATTTTATAGGTGGGGTTCTTGGAGTATGTATAGGAAAGCTCTACTGGTCATCCTGATATTTTTCCAGATTTCCTTAGCAAAGGAAATTGACATATATTTCTTAGATGTCTCCGAAGGTGAATCCACACTTATACTGACCCAAAATAAAAAAGCGGTACTTATTGATACAGGAAATCTTTATACAGGAAATAATGTAGTTAAATTCTTAAAATCTTTAAATATTGACCATATTGAAAGACTCATAATAACCCATCCACACCTTGACCATTTAGGAGGAGTTTTTACGGTTCTTGGGAATTTTAAGGTGAAACTGAAACATGATAACGGACAGTCTATTGATATAAAAGATGATCTGTACAGATGGTATTCAGAAATTTTTAGAGATAAAAAATATTCCGCTTTAAAGAAAGGAGACAGCTTTTTTATAGATAGTATAAAATTTAAAGTTTTATCGCCAGAAAAGCTGACTAAAGACTGGAATGAAAGCTCTCTCGTAATAATGGTAATCTATGGAAAAACAAAAATTTTACTTATGGCAGATGCGAATAAAAAAACAGAAAAAAAATTGCTATCAGAAAATATAGATCTAAAAGCAGATCTGCTTAAAGTAGGTCATCATGGAGCAGAAGACGTTTTACTTGAGGATTTTTTAGAAAAAATAAGTCCAGAATACGCTGTGATATCAATTAATGAAAACAATATCAGAGGGTATCCAAGTAAGAGAGTAGTAAACATGATAAAAAATAAAGGTATAAAACTGTATATAACATACAAAGAAGGAAATATTCATTTTAAATCTGATGGAGAAAAAATATGGAAGGTAGAATAACACTGAAAGAAGGTTATATTCTCTTCCTAATAATATCCGCTTTTTTATCTATTTCACTGTTTGAGCTATTGGTTGTTGTTGGAATTTTGTGGCTTGTTTACGATTTTATAAAAAATAGAAAGTTAGAAGGAGGCTTAAAAATTCCTGTTTTTGCTTTCAGTACCACCACTGTCCTATCGACAGCAATCTATTTTCCCAAGATGATCTCAAAAGCGGTAGAAGAGGGGATATTTCAGATCCTTTATTTTTTTAAGATAGAAAAAGATCAAAAAACAATAAAAAAAATAATTATTTCATTTCTTATTATAGGTGTAGTCCTTATTCCTATAATTGTCTATAACTACATTACTTTAGGAAGAACAAAACCTATATGGGGAGGAGAGTTTGAAGTTGGTCAGTTCTATGGCATGTTTACTCTGATATCATTTTTCTCAGGAATTTATTTTATTAAACAAAAAAGAGCAAAATTTGCTTTTATTCTATTTTCACTATCTTTGGTATTTTTCATAATTTTAATTCTTTCGCATAAAAGATCTCCACTATTAGGATTTCTATTTATCTCTTATCTGACTTTTTTCCTGATGTATAAAAATAAACTCATTCATAAATTTTTATTCATTGGTTTAAATCTTTTACTTTCTGTAGCTCTTATTACAGGCTATATATATCTGTCTAAAACAGATCACCGTTTTGAAGTTTTCAATGATATGATATTTGGAAAAAAAGAGATTAATTATGAAAATATTAACAGATTTAGCAGCGGTAGAATTGGAATAGGATTAGACGGAATAAATGTTATAAAAAATGACATTAAGGAAGGAAATATTCTAAATTTATTAATTGGTCATGGGGTTAGGTCTGGTTTATATCTTCCACACCAATACAGTCCAAAAAATTGGGCAAAATATGAATCAATATTTATAATCTCGGAATTTATTGAAAAAGGGTTGGTAGGATTGATAGCAGTAGTAGCCATATTTTATATGGCTTTTAAAACTTTTTTAACGATTAAAATTGAGGAAAGCTTTGATATAATTGCTTTAGGGCTT
>CAZFKX010000003.1:0-93120 GCA_964519345.1 uncultured Aquificales bacterium | reverse complement strand
GACTTGTAAAAAGATCTTCAAATCCAAGATGGGAAGGGGGAAATGTACATGAGTATCTTGTCATTAATGGTAAAACCTCAAAAATAAATGGAGATCTCCTACATTATTCGTATAGGGACATTTACGATCATTTTATGAAAGTAGTAAACTACTCTAAACTTTCTGCTGAGGACATGTATAGAAGAGGAAAAAAATTTAATTTTATAAATTTAGTAATCAATCCTATCTCGGCATTTTTAAAAGAATTCCTTTTGAAAAAAGGATTTCTTGATGGAATTAGAGGTTTTATAGTAGCGGTTAGTACAACTTTTTATACATTTTTGAAGTATATCTTTCTGTGGGAAAAAAAGATCGGGGAGAAATGATTTGGAAAAAAAAGTATCAGTAATAATCCCTGTTTATAACGGCGAAAAATTTATAAAGGCAGCCTTAGATTCAGCTATAAATCAAAGTTACAAGGACATAGAAATAATTGTAGTTGATGATGCCTCCACTGATAGAACACAAGAAGTTGTACTCAACAATTTTAAATATCTTCTAAATAAAAGGATATATTACTACAAGAACAAAAAAAATATGGAAAGAGCTTACAGCAGAAATTTTGGAGTATCAAAAGCTAAAGGTTCATATATATTTTTTCTTGACTATGATGACATTTGGGAAAAAAATTATATTGAAGAAAGTATGAAATACTTTGACAGTTACGATATTGTTTACTCTTTTCCCAGAACATTTATTGATGAAAAGGGTAAGATAATAAGAGTTTCCCAAAAAAAATTACCTGAATCCATTGAAGAGATCCTCTTTTCCTCAATGATAGGATATCCTACAGCAACAGCTGTTAAAAAAGAAAAATTCTTAAAGTATGAAGATGGGTATATTCCAAGAGAGGATTGGGAGTTATTTTTAAGATCATATAAGAAAGGTTTAAAAATAAAGGTAATTGATAATAATAAGGTATATATGAGAGAACATAGCGAAAGAACAAGCAGAAATCCAGTCTTCTGGAGATCGACATTGGAAGTCTTTAAAAACTATAAATCCTTTGTCCCTAAAAGATACTACCATTTATTTTTACTCTCAGTAGGTGAAACATGTCTAAGATTTGGAGATCTAAAAACCGGCTGGAAGCTCATATTAGAAGCTCTCATCAAGAAACCATCAATTGTTATGGACGAGAGGAAATTAATATCTATTATAAAAAGAGGATTCAGACTCGATAGATTAATAAAAAAAAGGGAGGTAGCCCCTCCCAATAAGATGGGTTAGCAGCAGCAGGATCTACAATTTATATTTATACTAAGCAGTAAAAATGCCAATGATTTAGATCAAGAAAAATTATTTATTAAGAACGAATTACAAAAACTAAAGTTTTACAACTGTTCTAAACGGAACAAAGATGTCCTAAATAGAGCAATTCCTCACTGAGATCAAAAGACCATCACCTACTGGAATTATAACTGATACGTATTTTTCAGACATAAATCTGTTAAATGTCCTTAGCTTTTCTGCCTTTCTGTCCGATTTTGAAAGAATATTCCCATGCCATAGAACATTATCAGCTATAATGAGAGCATCTTCAGAAAGATTTCTTTCAAGAGATCTAATGGCTTCCAGATATCTAACCTTTTCAAGATCAAGAAATAGGATATCTATATTTTCATATTCAGTTGCAACTTTTAAGGCATCTCCTACTCTAAACTCCGCCTTTTCCAGAATATTTCCTTTTCTGAAAAAATATCTGGCCATTTCAATATTTTTTTCTTGATAATCAATAAGAACAACTCTTCCTCTTTTAAGCCCTTTTGCAAAAAAGTATGCTGAATACCCAAATCCAGAACCAAGCTCAACAATAAGCTCAGGATTTTTTATCTGTGTTAAAACATGCAGCAGTTTACCTGAATATTTATCAATAATAGGAAAATCTTTTTTCCTTCCATATATCTCCATTTCAGTTAAAATATCATCCTCAATAGTGAAAAGTTTGTACAGATAATCTAATATCTCTTTATTCAATATATCCGACATGGGTATCCTCTTTTTAATATAAAATTTCTGTATATATTATTTTATTTACAAACTATAAAAAAAGGGAGAAAGATGGGAAAGACACCATTTAAGATAAATATGCCATTTCCACCTGCCGGAGATCAGCCAAAAGCAATAAAAGAACTCTTTGACAATCTAAAAAATGGTATAAAAGAACAGGTTCTACTTGGAGCAACAGGAACGGGAAAAACATTTACTATAAGTAATGTGATAGAAAAATACGGTAAACCAACTCTTGTTCTTACGCACAACAAAACCTTAGCAGCACAACTTTACAGAGAGTTAAAGGAACTTTTTCCAGAAAATGCTGTTGAATATTTTGTATCATACTACGATTATTATCAGCCTGAAGCTTATGTACCAGAGAAGGATTTATATATAGAAAAAGATTCTTCAATAAACGACGCTATTGATCGGCTAAGACATTCGGCAACAAAAAGTCTTATAGAAAGACCCGATACTATTGTTGTTGCTTCTGTTTCCTGTATATATGGTCTTGGTACACCTGAATTTTATGAAAAACTCAGGCTTCATCTTTACGTAGGACAGGAATTAGAAAGACAAAAGCTTCTTAAAAGGCTTGTTGAACTGCAGTATATAAGGGATGATTATTCTTTTAAAAGAGGAACCTTCAGAGTCAAGGGTGATACCGTTGAGATTCTTCCTTCTCATTCTGAAGATATAATACTCCGAGTTGAATTTTTTGGAGATGAGATAGAAAGTATTAAAGAAATAGATATATTCAACAGAGATACAAAAAGAAACTTGAATACTACAGTTATATTTCCTGCAAGTCATTATGTAATTCCGAGACCTGATATGATTGAGGCTGTAAAACAGATAAGATCAGATCTTGAAAAAGAGGTTGAGGAATTCAGAAAACAGGGAAAAGAAATTGAAGCAAACAGATTATGGCAGAGAACAAATCACGATATTGAGATGATGCTTGAACTTGGAACTTGCAAAGGCATTGAAAATTACTCAAGATATTTTGATGGAAGAAATCCTGGCGAACCTCCTTATACGTTAATGGATTATTTCCCAGATGATTTTCTTCTTATAGTTGACGAATCCCATGTAACGATCCCACAGGTTCGGGCTATGTACAATGGCGACAGGAGAAGAAAAGAAAACCTTGTTAAGTACGGCTGGAGATTAAAATCGGCTTACGACAATAGACCATTAAAATTTGAGGAATTTGTTGAAAAAATACAGAGAGCTATATACGTATCCGCAACTCCTGCAGACTGGGAGATAAAAAGATCAAAGGGAATTATAGTTGAGCAGATAATAAGACCTACAGGACTATTAGATCCAGAAGTTATTGTTAAACCTACAGAAGGACAGATAGATGATCTCATATCAGAGATATGGAAAATAAAAAAGAGGGGTGAAAGAGCAGTAGTTATAACACTTACAAAAAAAATGGCTGAAAATCTTTCAGATTATCTTGAGGAAAGGGATATAAAAGCTATATACCTACACTCAGAGATAGATACTATTGAAAGGGTAAAAATAATAAAAGAGTTAAGGGAAGGAAAGTACGACGTAATAGTAGGTGTAAATCTATTAAGAGAAGGTATTGATATGCCTGAAGTATCTCTTGTAGCTGTTCTTGACGCTGATAAACAGGGGTTTTTAAGATCGGCAACAGCTCTAATACAGATAATAGGAAGAGCTGCAAGAAATGTAAACGGAAAAGCTATACTCTACGCAGACAAAATAACTCCAGCAATGGAGAAAGCTATAGATGAAACGGAAAGAAGAAGAAAGATACAGAAAGATTACAATGAAAAATTTGGGATAATTCCTGAAACAGTCTTTAAAGAAATAAAAGATCTAATATCCCTTGAGGAAATAGGCATTTATGAGATGTATGAAAACCTTCCTGATGATGTTGAAACAGAAGAAGACCTTATAAAACAGATTGAAAAACTTGAAAAAGAGATGTGGGAGTATGCTGAAAAATGGGAGTTTGAAAAAGCAGCAGAGATTAGAGACAAGATTGAAAAACTACGATCTTTTATAGGAGCATTTTAAAGTTTTATATATTCTGCCGATAATTATAATAACAGAATATAAAGGAAGGTCGGAAAGATGTTCAATATAATTACGGACGAGTCAAAAAAAATAGAGATGCTCTTCCTTTTCCTTATATTTCTTGTTATTTTGGGTATGTTTCTTATGGGGGAGATAAGCAGTTCTGCTGAGGCTGTATCAGTTTCAGAAAGTATCGTAATCAATCTTCCTTAAACATATATATCTATTCTTCCCCTTTTTATTTCAGAAGATATCTCCGCTTTCTTTTCTGCAGATTTGGGTTTAACAACTTTTTTAGATGGTTTCGGTCTCATCCATAATCTCCTAAGACTCTTTTCATCTGTAGGAGGCTTTATTTTCAAAACCTCAGAGAGGCTATACCATGCCATCACAAATCTCCTATGATTTATACAATAAATATATTTCTATAAATATAGTATATCAATGATATTACAAGAATAAAATATGCTAAAATTTTAATAAAGGAGACAGTCATGGACAAAATCCCACAAATGCCGCAAAAAGAAAAAGTTTCAAATGTTTTAAAAATATTCCCCATAGTATTTATCTTCCTGATACTGCTTTTCCTTCTTGCCTCGCCATTTGTAATAATACCAAGTGGTTATGTAGGTGTAAAACTAACCCTTGGAAAAGCTGATAAGGAAGAGTTAAGTCCCGGTCTTAATATCGTTATACCTATTGTTCAGAAAGTTGTAAAAATGTCTGTCAGAACTCATTCTTACGATCTAAGAGGAGCCAACTCTATAAACTCCCTATCAAAAGACGGTTTAACTATAAATACAGAACTGACAGTTCTATATAAGATAATGTCTAATAAAGCAGCGGAGATATACATAGAGTACGGACTCGATTATGAAGACAAGATAATAAAACCTGTTATAAGATCAGCGGTTAGAGATGTTATCGCAAAACTTGACAGTTCACAGGTTTATCAAGAAAGGGATTTAATCCAGAAAAAACTTATGGAAAAAGTATCCAAAGAACTTGAAAAAAGATATATTCTACTTGATGAGATACTAATCAGAGATATAAAACTTCCAAAAAGGGTTGTTGAAGCTATCGAGCAGAAAAGAAGAGCCTATGAAGAAGCCGAAAAAATGAAATTCCTTGTAGAAAAGGAAAAACTTGAAGCTGAAAGGAAAAGAGTAGAGGCAAAAGGAATAGCAGACGCTAACAAAATAATCGCAGGATCTCTAACAAAAGAATACCTCCAGTGGAAATTTATAGAAAATATAAAATCTTATGCTGAAGGCGACAACAACACCGTGATACTTATACCTTATGATACGGAGATGACGCCCATTATAAATCTACCTAACACAAAGAAATAGGAGGTACAGATGGAAAAAAAGGCTGTTGTAAGACTGCAAGACAGTACATTTATAGGAGAGATAAATGAAAAAAGAATAAATCTCACAGAAACAGGTATGAGAGCCGTTGATCTTATGCTTATATCAATAGGATACTGCTTTGGACTGACGGTTGAAGCATATACCAATCATAAAGGATACAAGATTGATAATCTTAAGATAACAGTAAGGGGTAAAAAACATGAAAAAGAAAACAGATACGATAGAATAACAATAGAAGTGTCCTTCAAATCAGATCTTACACCTGAACAGATAGAAAGAGTTCTTGCCATAGGGAAAAGGGGATGTACTGTAAGCAATTCGATGCTTAAAACACCTGATATACAAACTGTATATCTTGAAAATGTGAATTCTCAGGGAGGTAAGTAAGATGGAAGCAAGCACATTTTTTTTAGGCATTATAGCCTTATGTATGGTCATTATTACCATAGGGATGCTGGTTGTATCTGTTGTCCTTTTTGCTATACTTAAGACTTTATCCCAGATACTTGTTAGACTTAACGTTGATTACAAAACTCTTTCTCCTAAGGTTCACAAAATAGTTGAAAATCTTGAATATACAACATCTATTTTAGGTCTGTTATCATTTTTTAGAAAGAAAAAATCTTAGGAGAATCAATATGAGGAAGAATATTATTATCTTTTTAATAGGAACTATAATGGGATCTATAGGAACATACCTTACTATAAGAAATAAGAAAAAAATATACAAAAAACTTAATGATATTGAAAAAAAGGTTGAAAGGTTAGATATTAAAAGTAATGTGAGAGATGTTATTGAAGATACTGTTGATAGTATCAAATTTCTCACTAAAAAGGCAGAAAAAGCAGCATTAGATGAAAAAGAAGCGATAATCCATAAGGTTGAAGAAAAGATAAAAAAATTAGAAAAACTTATAAAATAGGAGGGAGTTATGAAAAAAGGTACTATACTTATGGTTCTTGGAACCGCACTTGGAGCTGTAGGTGCTTACGTTGCGGCTAAAAGAAAAGAAGAGATACTTCAAAAACTTGAAGAGATACAGGCAATGTTGAAAGAAGCAGAACTAACAGACAAAGCAAAAAATCTCCTTTCTGAAGTGGTTGAAAAACTTACGACACTTGTAAAAAGGGAAGAAGAACTTTCAGAAGAAGAGAAAAGAAAAGCATTAGGCGAGGTTGAGGAAAAAATCAAAAAACTTGAAGAGGTAGTCAAGTCTGAAACTTGAGATATTTTCACAAAATAAACCCTTACAGATTTTTTAAGATTAGGAAAGGAAAGCCCTTTTTAAAAAATTTTTTCAGCAGTTTTTACAGGGCTTTCCTTGATTATTTTAAAGTTGGATTTGGATATCACAGTGCAGCAATCTCATATTTTACACTTATGTCATTTTTTCCTTTACTTGTTGTCCTTACCGTTTTGATATCTTTTCTGGCAGATATAAATATTCAGGTCATACTTGAGGTTCTTCAGAGATTTTTTCCCTCAGTTACCCAGGAATTTCTTGATCTCCTTGTTACACTATCTTCTAAAAGAGCATTTTTTGGGATAATTGGAACAATAATAGTATTCTATTTTGCAACGGGTATTTTTACATCGCTTCATGAAGCTCTTGTGTACGTATTTGATGGAAGAGAGGTAAGTATAAAAAAGACAGCATTCGTTTATATTTTCGGTATCCCTGTTTTCACAGTAGCACTGATTATTATATACATTATAGGTCTTGTTATATCATCTATACTTGAGACTATTAAAAGTTTTGCTCTCTGGAAATATCTTGAAGAAATATTTGACGTTGTACACCTTAAATTCTTGCTGGATACAGCAACCAATATAACAAATGTTGTCCATTACATTACATTTTTCATAATAATTTTCCTTATATACAGATATCTAACTCCATTAATCAGAGTAAATATAAGAAATATTTTATGGGCAACCGTTTTTATATCTTTCATTCTCTTCTTACTTAAAACAGGTTTCAACAACTATATTATAATAGCATCAAAAACAAACCCTATATACGGAACACTAAGCGGAATTTTTGCATTTCTTGCCTGGCTGTATATGAGTTTTGGTGCAATTCTGATAGGCGCGAGAATGCTTTTCTATCTCGAAAATATTGAAGAGTCATAGCTATTCCCATTTTTTCAAACTAATTTTCTCATATACATCAGGAAATAACTTTGCCAGAACAACAAAAAATCTGTACCAGTAGGGATACCAAACCTCTTTCTTTCTATTGATATATCCTTTGTATACCACCTCAGCAAATTCTTTTGCAGATCCGCTAAAAGGTGTTTCAGGGGGCTTCTTTTTACCAAGGGCTCTATCTGAAAAACCAGTGTTTATCCTTCCTACTATCAGATTTAAAATATGGACTTTATAAGGTTTTAACTCAGCTCTAAGGCTATCAGAAAAAGCATTAAGAGCAAACTTCGAAGAGCAGTATGCTCCCATATAGGGTAGATAAAGTTTTCCTGCAACAGAAGAAATATTGATTACACATCCTTTCGATTCCTTCAGGTACGGCAAAGACTTTTTTGTAAAGTCAACGACAGAAAAAAAGTTAAGTTCAAACAGTTTTTTTATATCTGCTATATAAGAATCTTCCCAACTGTCGTAAAGACCTATACCTGCATTGTTTATAAGGATGTCCAACCTCCCATATCTATCAATGGTCTCATTTATCACCCTTTTTCTTAAAGGTTCTTCTGTAATATCCCCCTTTATGAAAAGGTCTAAATCAAAATCTGGTTCAGATCTTGATACCCCTGAGACAGAAAACCCTTCAGATCTAAATTTTTCTGCAATTGTTTTTCCAAGTCCCTTAGATACGCCTGTTATCAGAACTACCTTTTTCATTTATATTCCTATCAATTTTTTTTGTTAGTATAATATCAAATTCTGAAAAATCTGGTCTTTCTATTATTGAAAACTGGTCTAAAATAACAGAAGGTTTTACCCTTTTGTCCCTATCTATTCCAAACTGTCTTTTAATACACTCTCTAATATTGGGTTCAAAATAAACAGCTATCCTTAAATAACCGTCAGCTATACAAAGGAACTTTCTTCTTGCTTTTTTTGTAAGATTTGTGTTGTCGATATAAACTATCTTACTCTTTGAGTTTATGAATTCTTTCTTTGCAATAGGAAGAATCTTCATTTTTTTATCTGAAACATATCTATATGCATCATGGTAGGATATTTTGTCCCTATCAGGAAAATCCTTTCTGTAAAGATTGATCCTTATCTTATCAAATGAGATATAATGTATATCAAACTCCTTATTTAAATCTATGTAAAGTTTTGTTTTACCGCTTCCGGATATGCCAACAGGCATTATTATTATTTTCCTATCTTCGTTTGCCTTCAATAAATCCTTTAAAACCTTCATGGCCGAGAATTTATGACTTCTTAAAAATTTTTCAATATAATAAATCTCTCACATTATAATAAGGAGTAAGCGATGAACAGGATAATAAAAAGTTTAAGACCATATCCTATGGAGGAACTTAACAGAATAAAAGATGAACTTATAAGGAAAAAGATAAGGATATATGATTTTGGTACAGGGGATCCGAAGGAACCTACTGATAGAAAAATAATAAATGCTCTTTTAAACGCACTAACAGATGTAAGCCAGTATCCTTCTGTTGTAGGAAAGAAAGAGTTGAGAAATTCTATTTCTAAATGGTTTGAAAAAAGATTTAATATAAAATTAGATCCAGAAAAAGAGATAATTCCATCAAACGGCTCAAAAGAGGCAATATTTCACTTTCCTTTAACATTTATAGATCCTGATGAAGACAAAAAATTAGTTATTTTCGGAACCCCGGGATACCCAGTTTATGAAAGGGGAACTTTATATGCAAATGGTATCCCATATCCTGTAAAATTAAAAGAAGAGGACGGATTTCTTTTAAGATTAGATAAGATTGATAAAGAAATCCTGAAAAAAACAAAAATAGTATGGATAAATTATCCTCACAATCCTACAGGGGCAACAGCATCCCTTTCCTATCTTGAAGAAGTTTACAGTATATGCAGGGAATACGATATTATTCTTTGTTCTGATGAATGCTATACAGAGATATATTTTGACAGCAAGCCCCCATCTGCTTTACAGGTTGGAAAAGAAGGCGTTGTTGTATTCCATTCCCTTTCAAAAAGAAGCGGAATGACAGGATATAGATCCGGTTTTGTGGCAGGAGATTTTAGGATAATCCAAGAATATAAAAAATCACGAGCATCCTTTGGCGTTGCAACACCTGATTTTATCCAATCTGCTGCTGCCGTTGCATGGTCAGATGAATCCCATGTTGAGAAAAGGAAGAATATCTTCAAAAGAAAAAGAGATATATTTATTGATTTTTTAGAAAGGATAGGTCTTGATTATTTCTATCCAGAAGCAACATTTTATTTCTGGATAAAAGCTCCTTACGGAATGACAGGAGAAGATTATGCAAAATATCTATTAAATTACGGAATAGTTGTTTCACCAGGCGTAAATTTTTGTTCAGGTATTGAGATACTTGAAAATAAATGCAGCTCTTATTATTTCAGAATAGCTCTTGTACCAACTATAGAAGAATGTAAAGAAGCTGTATCTGTATGGGAAAAAGCTCATAGAAGACTCTAAAATGGTGGGCCCGGGAGGACTCGAACCTCCGACCGGACGGTTATGAGCCGTCTGCTCTGCCAACTGAGCTACGAGCCCAAAATGGATTAATAATATATAACGATGGAAATAAAAAGTCAATACGTTTTAAAGTGTGTTTAAAAAATCCCAAAAAAGAAGTAAAAGAGCCATTAAAACAGCAATGTTGTAAATCAGGAACATCATTAAAACAGATATACAGGCTAAGTTATAAATCTTAGTGTTGTCTCTATCTCCATACGCATTTTTAATCTTCCCAAAAAACTGCTCTATCCTATATCTTTCCCTGTACAACTCTTTATTTTTTTCATAAATCTCTTTTAATCTCTTCCTATATGGATTCCTAACCTTATGCCTTATTGTATCCTCTACAGGAATTACTGGAATTAAATTTAACTCCTCCAATAGTTTTTTTGCTAATTTATTGTCCCTACCGTATATCTTGTCCCCTATAAATAAACTATCTTCTACTGGCTTAACATATCTGGGATAAATATGAAGCAACGACAAAGATATGTAGCCAATGTGGAAGCAAGAAAGTGAATATAAAACTATCAGACAGGATATATAGATGTGAGAAATGCGGACAGTTAATAGATAGGGATTTAAACTCTGCAATAAACATACTTAAGATAGGACTGTTAAAAGTGGAGACAACCACTTTAAAAAACGTAGGGTTGGACAGACCCAAGCTGAAGCTGGTGGAGAGGGAGTTATACCTCAATAAAGCAGGAAGCTCCTAATTTTCATTGAGGAGAGAATGTCACGGAAGAATCTGAATATATGTAAAAACCAGTTTAATGATCTTTTTCCTTAAATCTTTCTAAAAATTCAAGCATCTCTGTAGGAAATGGAAATACTATTGTCTTTGCATTTTTCTGTCCAATTGTTGTTAATGTTTCAAGATATCTAAGTTGCATAGCTATAGGCTGTTTTGATAAAAGCTGAGCAGCTTCAACAAGTTTCTGTGCAGCCTGATATTCCGCCTCAGCACCTATTATCTTAGCCCTTCTTTCTCTTTCAGCCTCAGCTTGTCTTGCCATTGCCTTAACAAGTTCTTCAGGAAGATCTATTCTTTTCAGTTCTACCGAGACAACTTTTACGCCCCATATATCTGTCTCCCGATCTATAATTTCCTGAAGTTTTATATTTAATTTATCTCTCTGGGATAATAACTCATCAAGTTCTGCCTGTCCACATACACTCCTTAAAGTTGTCTGAGACAGCTGTGAAATAGCGTAAACATAATCTTCAACATTCACTATCGCTTTAACAGGATCTATCACCCTGAAGTAAACAACAGCATCTACCTTTACAGAAACATTATCCTTTGTAATAATATCCTGCGTTGGAACATCAAGAGTAACTACCCTTAAGGAAACTCTGACCATCTTATCTATAAATGGTATAAGAATAATAAGCCCTGGTCCTTTTGCTCCAATAACCCTTCCAAGACGGAAAACAACACCTCTTTCATACTCAGGAAGAATTCTTATAGCAGCTGCAAGAAATATTATTATCAGTACTAATAAAACAATTATTGACGGTGCCATACCTAACCCCTTTAAAAAATTGAGTATTTTTGGTAAAAGATCAAAACCTCCTGCTGCTAAAGCAAATATTGCAAGGTATATTAAAACCGTTATAAGTTCTTTTAATAATCTCATTATGGGATTATATTACAGCATAAAATTGTATGTATCAAACATTTATCTGTAAACAGTTTCATCTATCCATCTAAGATAGCTTTCTGAACCAGATATAATAGGTAGTGCTATTATCTCAGGAACCGTATATGGATGAATGGACTTTATAAGATCGGTCAATCTATCAAATAACTCAATTTTTGTTTTTACAATTAGTAAATGTTCCTCATCATTTTCTATATTCCCTTTCCAGTAATATATAGAGTTAATATCTTTAACAATATTTACACATGCTGCAAGCTTTTCTTCTACTAATCTGTTTGCTATATTCTGGGCTGTATCGCCGTCTGGAACAGTAATAAGAACAACTATGTAATCTATATTCATCTGATCTCCCCTAAACATTTGATATATTTGACATTATATCAGTTATTTTTCCTATATTATAACTAACCTCTTCAAGCTCATATTTTAGGTTTTTATTTTCGTCCTTTACTTCAGTGAGAGGAACAGATATGTCATTAAGTATATTCTTTGTACTTTCAACAAGCTTATTTACCTCTGTAAATATAATAGAAAAACTTGTTTCAGTCTGATGAGCAGATTCCACCATCCCATTTAAATATAAAAACTCAAGCCTTTTTATAAGTATCTTAAGTTTTTTTAGGTATTCATATATACTCTGTATATGAGAACTCATTTTTTCTGAATAAGTATGTGTTTCTTTAGAAGAATCTTGCAAAGAACTCATCAGATCTTTTATATCTTGTTCAAGATTACTATTACTGCCACCTGTTCTATCTTCTTTTTCCTCTAAAATAGAATGAAGAAATTTTGTGACTGCAATGACTTCTAACTTGGAAATATTTATAAGTAAAACCACTTTACTAATATCTTCCATTATTACTTCCGTAATTTTTCTCATTTCATCTATTATTCTGTTTCCTACTTCCGAGTTTTTTCTCATTTCCGCAGACAATACAGAAAACGAAGCTCCTTGACTTCCAAGCTTGAAAGACTCAACCGATGAATTAAGCGATATAAGGCGTATATCATCAGTAAGGCTGAAAATCCTATCTGATCTTTCTTCTAACAATTTTCCGAGATTCTCAAAGTGAGAAATTTTACCATATATGCTGTCATACAACTGATCAATTTTTTGAGCGTATTTAAAGACCAAATTTATATTCTCGGAAAATTTATCTTTAAATATTTTTTTCATAGAGACATCTTCAACCTTTAGAAAATCTTTCTTATCTATTATTTCTTTACTTAAAGCCTCCGTCATAAACTCATCGTAATTCTTATACCCTAAAGATTGAATTATCTCCATTAATTTTTTATAGGATTCCTCCATTCCCCCAATTTTTTCAGCATTTAGCAATTCTGAATATAATTTTGGCACATATTCAAAAAGTTTAGATGTTGGTTTAATTCTGATTGAAAGATATTTTTCAATTTCTCTATTACTATTATAAATCGGTAATACTGTAGCCAATACCCAGTAATAACTTCCATCTTTTGCCATATTTTTTACATAAGCTACTATAGGTTTTCCGGACTGGATGTAATCCCATAGAAGCTTAAATACTATCTTAGGCATATCTGGATGCCTAACTATGTTGTGAGGTTTTCCAATAAGCTCATTTCTGTCAAATTTGCTAACCCTAACAAAAACGTTGTTTGCAGATAAAATCCGTCCCTTTAAATCTGTAGTAGAAAAAAACATCTCATCAGGCAAAAAGGTTGACTCAATATTTTTAGGAGCAATCTTAGTTTTTAGCATTTTTTCCTCCTTAAGCTGTTACAGATTTCAGATTTATCCCTATAAACTCCATAAGATCGTCAACTGTTACAAATTCATCAACAGGTTTTTCTATTCCATCAATAACATTCTGTATCATAACTCTCTTGTCTTCTAATTTCTGAAGTATTCTTTCCTCCACAGTATTACTCATAACAAAGTTATATATATTAATCTTATTCTTCTGGCCAATTCTGTGAATCCTGTCTTCAGCCTGCCATATTTTTGCTGGATTCCAGTGAAGATCAAAAAATATCACATAACTTGATTCTGTTAATGTGAGGCCTTCTCCAGCCGATGTTATAGTTCCAATGAATATATATTTATTTTTTTTCTGCTTAAAATCATTAACAGCCTTAATTTTTTCTTCAGATTTCATTCCTCCATGGTACTGAACTATATAATCTGGATTTATATAGTAAGAAAGGTTGTTAACTATCTTTTCTATTCCATACTTTACAAAATTTGTAAACACAACAACCTTTTCATCGTTCTTGATCAGTTCTATTACAATCTCTCTCAATCTTGACATTTTTGGACTATCGAAACCTTTTGAAGGAAAATTACAGATCTGTCTGAGTTTCTGTATAGAATGGATAATATTTTGCTTCAGAATAAATTTAAACTTTTTGTCTTCCCTATACCTATCAATAATATCTTCTATCTTTTCAATCTCTTTTCCCAGTATAAGTTCATATTCAAGCTTCTGTGAGGGGGAAAGATCAAATCTTTCCACTTCAGGAGGAAGTTTCTCAGGAAGTTCTTTTAAAACGTCTTTCTTTAATCTTCTAAGCATAACAGGTTTTATAAGTTCCCTTGCTTCATCCTCCGATATTTTCTCTTTTCTTTTAGAATCTGGAAATAGAAACTCGTATAGGGATAGAAGTTCTTTAATATTGTTCTGTAGAGGTGTTCCAGTTAAAGCCCACTTGAATTTAGACAGCCTTGATAAAAACTTTACAGCTCTTGTTTTTAAGGCTGATGGATTTTTAATATTGTGTGCTTCATCTATAAGAACAAGATCTACAGTAAGTCTGAATTTTTCAAGATAATCTCTATAGTATTTATAATCGTTTTTGAGACTGTCATAACTTACAAGATAAAGATGAGAATCTATACTCCACAGAATTCTCCTTCCTTCTTTATTATCGCTGACAGTTATGAACTGTATTTCTGGAGACCAAAGTCTAAGGTGCTCTTCCCATACTGAGATAAGGTTCGAAGGAACAACAACAACAGCCTTTCTTATATCTCCTTTCATAAAAAGAATTCTTAATGCTGTCGTTGACATAACTGTTTTTCCTGTTCCCATCTGATCAGCAAGCAGGGCTGATCTGTTATTTATTAAAAATTTTATTCCCTGTATCTGATAATTGAAAAGTTTGTGTGGAAATGTAAGATTTTGCGGAATATCAAAATCTATAGAGGGCATCAACACAGGTTTTAAAAGGTCAAAAATAGAAAGATTTTTATATTCTTTCTTTGAAATTTTCATCTTTTCCGGAGAACCGCTGAGAATTTTATTTATATACCTATCTTTTTTTATAAAGGTCTTTCCTATATTTTTAACCTCAGGAATAGATCTAACAAGATTTTCAGATATTTCGCATATAAAACCGCAAAAAAAAGGAAGAGTTTTCACATTTAGATCTTCTACCAAATTATTGGTTATATCAATCATTATTGACCCTTTTCCGAGAGGTATTTAATCGCTTTTTCTATTCGGTCAAAAGGTTCCATTATGTTAAAGTTTCTGTACATATCATTTAGTTGATGAGATATAGAGACGAGTTTCTTTTCATCTTGAGGAGAGATCGTTATATACAGAGGTTCATACCTTTCCTGAAGATTAACCACCTTATGACTCAATCTATTAAGAGGCATAAAATACTCGTATTTTTGTATATGAACGACAGGTTTTTCTATCTCTTTCCTTATAGAAAAAAGAGATCTATCTTTAACAAGAACAATATCGTACTCCTCCTGAAGAGCATTCAATAGCTGAACTGTAAATCTTTCTTTGTACAGTACTTCTTTTAAAGATTCACCATAAAGTATTTCCTGAAGCTGATCAATATTAAGATTTGTGGTTATTCTAAACTCGACAGGTTTTGTGGTTTCATCAGTTAAGAGAACACCTGCTCTATAGTTTTCATCCTCTATAAGGAAATTTATATAGGCTAATCTCATTTTTTCTCCCTGGAATTTTTTTTATCTTTTCGGCAGAGATATTAATCTAAAAAATATATGTGTAGTGATATAAAAAATATTGACAATAGTTAACTAAAATATTATATTTTTTAGAGAGATAATAAAAAAGGAGGTACCGTTTAATGGGAAAGGTTATAGGGATAGATCTTGGAACTACAAACTCAGTTGTTTCTGTAATACAGGGGGGAGAACCTGTAGTAATAGCAAATCAAGAAGGATTTAGAACAACTCCATCTATAGTTTCATGGACTAAAGAAGGCGAGATACTGGTAGGAGATCCGGCAAAAAGAAGAGCAGTCCTTGATCCTGAAAATACTATCTATGAATCAAAAAGATTCATAGGAAGGAAGTACAGCGAGGTTCAGGAAGAGATAAAACATGTTCCATACAAGGTTGTTTCTGATGAGAAAGGAGACGCTGCTTTTGATGTACCAAATGCAGGAAAGGTTGTAAGACCAGAAGAGGTTGGAGCACAGGTATTAAAGAAACTTAAAGAAGCTGCTGAGAATTATCTTGGCGAAAAGATAACTGAAGCTGTTATTACAGTTCCGGCTTATTTTAACGAAAGGCAGAGACAGGCTACAAAAGATGCAGGTAAGATAGCAGGTCTGGAAGTTAAAAGAATAATCAACGAACCTACGGCAGCAGCCCTTGCCTACGGTCTGGACAAAAAATCTGATGTAAAGATACTCGTTTATGACTTTGGTGGAGGTACTTTTGATGTTTCTATTCTTGAAGGAGGAGATGGGGTAATAGAGGTTAAGGTTTCAGATGGTGATACCCATCTTGGAGGATCAGATATAGACGCAAGAATAATAAACTGGCTTCTTGAAGAATTTAAAAAAGATCATGGAATCGATCTAAAACAGGACAAAACAGCATTCCAAAGACTAAAAGAGGCTGCAGAACAGGCAAAAAAGGAACTCTCATTTAAGATGGAAACAGAAATTAATTTACCTTTTATTACAATAGATCCAAACACAAACCAGCCTCTCCATCTTGAGAAAAAGCTGACAAGAGCAAGACTTGAAGAAATGATAAAAGATCTTGTTGATAGAACAATGAATATAGTAAAAAGAGCTCTTGAAGAAGCAAAACTAACACCATCAGATATAGATGATGTTGTTCTTGTTGGTGGTTCAACAAGAATACCGCTTGTTCAACAAAAGATAAAGGAGTTCTTTGGAAAAGAACCACACAAGGGTGTTAATCCTGATGAGGTTGTAGCTATAGGAGCTGCCATACAGGGCGGTGTTCTTGCAGGTGAGGTTAAAGATGTTCTCCTGATTGATGTAACACCTCTTTCACTTGGTATAGAAACTCTTGGAGGTGTTATGACTGTACTGATTCCAAGAAATACGCCTATACCTACAAAGAAGTGTGAGATATTCACAACAGCTGCTGATAACCAGACTCAGGTTGAAATACACGTTCTTCAGGGTGAAAGAAAAATGGCCAAAGAAAACAAGTCCCTTGGCAAGTTTTTCCTGACAGATATTCCACCAGCACCAAGAGGCGTCCCACAGATAGAGGTATGTTTTGATATAGATGCAGACGGTATTCTTCATGTAACAGCAACTGATAAAGCGACAGGAAAGTCACAATCTATTACGGTTCAGCAGTCATCGGGATTAACTGAAGATGAGATTAACAGAATAATAGAAGAAGCAAAGAAACATGAGGAAGAAGATAAAAAATTCCAAGAAACAGTAGAGCTGAGAAATCAGCTTGATGCTCTCATTTATAGTCTTGAAAAAACAGTTAACGAAAACAAAGGTAAACTTTCTGATGATGATATAAAAGAGGCTGAAGAATCTATAAAGGAAGGAAAAGAAGCTATAACATCAAATGATAGAGGAAAGATACAGTCCAGTATAGAAAAAGTAACATCTATTGCAAACAAAATAGCTCAGAAACTCTATCAGTCTGGAGCAGAAAAGTCAGAAGGAAAAAAAGGCGACGATGATGTTATAGAACCAGAGGTAAATTGATGGGTAGCTCTGAGGCTACCCTTTTATTATTATGTTCTTTCCACTTCTTTTTGCCCTGTAAAGCAGTTGGTCTGCTCTTCTCACTATAGAGATGGAATCATCATCATCTAAAACCTGTGTTATACCTCCACTTATTGTTATCCTTCCAACTACTTCAAAGTAGTGATCGGATATTTTTTTTCTTAAATCATCTACAATTAAAAAAGATTCTTCTATACCAAACTCTGGAAGAAGAATAATAAACTCTTCTCCTCCCCATCTTGCAAATATATCGTTATCTCTTATACTTGTTTTAACAAGCTTAACAACCTCCTTCAAAACGTCGTCTCCCCTGTGATGGCCAAAACTGTCATTTATCATCTTAAAATTATCTATATCAAAAAGAAAAAGACAAAATTTTGATCCATCTTTTAGTCTTTCCTCAAGAATTTCTTCAAATTTTACCCTGTTGTATATACCTGTTAGACCATCTGTTGTGGCAAGCTTCTCAAGTTTTCTTTCTAAGTCTTTTTTCTCTGTAATATCATGACCTATTGAGAAAATCTCAATTAGATTATTATCAGAATCATATACAGGTCTGTTTTTCCAAAGTATCCATACCCTTTTCCCATCCTTTGTCATATTTTCATTCTCATTGTTAACGTATCTGTTTGGATTTTTTGTTATATTCTTTATCATGTTATGCAGATTTCTGCCTTCAGAGTCACGCTGTGGAACGATAGTATCACAAACATTTTTTCCTATAAGCTCTTTCCTTCTATAACCAAAAAATTTTTCACCAAATCTGTTTATAAATGTTATGGTTCCGTCTGGCTTCCATCTAAGAACTATACTATTCACATTTTCCACAAGCTCTCTGTAATTTTTTTCTCTCTCCCTTAATGCAGCCTCAGCCTGTATCTTTTCAGTTATATCCTTAAGATGCCAGATTCTACCATAAACGCTATCTTGCACCTTAAAAGGAATTGAGTACCATTCGTATATCCTTCCATCTACGAGAGTCAATCTCCCTTTCTCAGATGTATAAATGTTATTTTTCAGCTCCTTTATTCTTTTCAAAAAGGTGTCCCTATATACAACTTTTCTTGATGCAAGGTCTAAAAATTTTGTTGTATCCTCAAGATCTTCCTCTTTAAGGTTCCATATCTTCAAAAAATTCTGATTATAAAGAATAATATCAAAGTTAAGATCTACAACAACAATACCGTCTGAAAGAGATTCTATAGTCCATCTAAGCAAAGAGTTTGTCCTTTCAAGTATCTTTTCCAGCTCTTTCTGTTTTGTTATATCTATGAAAAAATTTAGTATGGCTGGCTTTCCCTCGTAACTGATCTTAACAGGTCTTATCTGAAGCCACTTTGTCTGGAGATTTATATCCCTTATTCTGAATGTGTAACTTTCGGGAGCAGGTTTTCCCTGGAGTCTATTTATATAATTGTTTAAAACCATCTGTTTATCTTCGGGATGAATAAACTGTTCAAAAGTAGAGTTTAAAAGCTTCTCCCGAGGTATTCCAACAAGCGAAGCTGCTTTTGGATTAAGATACTTCATATACCCCCCCTGAAGGATAACAATTGCTTCCCCTGCATTCTCAACGATAGTTTTATATCTATTTTCATCCTCTATCTTTTTTTTCAGTATTTCTATTTCTGACTTTAATCTTTCCACTTCAGTTGTTCTATTACCCATTATTCCTCCCAAAATTCATTATTTATGAATAACTTTTATTATATGATATTCTTCACTGAAATTTCACACTTTTAGACTATCATTAAAAAGAAAAATTTAAGGAGGTAGCTTAAAGATGCATACTATCAAAACAGTCCTGCTTTTAGGTGTTTTAACTGGACTGTTTTTACTTGCTGGGAAGATTATAGGCGGCCAGACAGGTATGGTGATAGCATTTTTCTTCGCGATGGCGATGAACTTTTTTGCGTACTGGTTTTCAGATAAAATGGCTCTAAAGATGTACAGAGCTCAAGAAATACCTTATGAAGAAGCTCCATGGCTGCACGATATGGTGTCTGAACTTGCAAGAAATGCCGGAATTCCAAAACCAAGGATTTATCTCGCCCCTACAGATATACCAAACGCATTTGCTACAGGAAGAAACCCTAAAAATGCTGTAGTTGCCGTTACCTCGGGAATTTTAAATGTACTTTCTCCCGAAGAACTTAGAGGTGTTCTTGCTCACGAAATCGCCCATATAAAAAACAGGGATATACTTATCTCATCAATAGCAGCAACAATAGGCGGTGCTATTTCTATGCTTGCTGAGATGGCTTTCTGGTCAAATCTATTTGGTGGAAATGATGAAGATAATGGTGTTGGCGGACTTGTTGGATCTTTACTTTTATTTATACTTGCACCTATAGCTGCTATGATTATCCAGATGGCTATATCAAGATCAAGGGAGTATGCTGCTGATGCAGAAGGAGCAAAAATATGCAGATGTCCTTTATCGCTTGCAAAAGCCCTTGAAAAGTTAGAGATGGCAGCTCATCAGCTTGCTCCTGTTGCAGCAAGGGAGGTAAACCCTGGAACAGCACATATGATGATAGTAAACCCTTTAAAGGGAAGTTCTATAGCATCTTTATTCTCAACACACCCTCCAACAGAGGAGAGAATAAGAAGACTTTATGAAATGGCAAAACGTATGGGAAGCTTATAAATTCCAAAAGGCGCTTTAAAGCGCCTTTTCCTTTAAAGTTTCTTTTCAGTAAGACCGATACTCTGTATAAATGATATTTCTTATATATTCAAAAGGAGAAAGTTATGTTGTTTAAGCGTATTGTCTATTTTCAATATAAAAAATTCAACAGCAATAACTTCCTTATTCTTAAGGAAATAGCGAAAAAATTAGATGAAGAACTTATAATACTTATCTGCAGTATTGATACGTTTCCTAAAGAAGACATTGAGAAAGAACTCATAAATCATGGAATCAATTACAGGATAGAGATAAAATCAGATTTTGATGAAGGTATAAATTTTGTAAAAAATTATTCACCTGATCTACTTGTTTTAACAAAGGAAAGAATAGATCCATTAGAACATATATTTCACCATACTTACTGCGAGAAAATACTCGTAGAGTTTAAAAACACAAATATTTTAGCTTTACAGGAAGATAAAAAAACTTTAAAAAACGGACTTATATACGTAAGCAAGGATAATTCAACTGTTGATTTTATAAAAAGCTCAAAATATTTTGCAGATAGAATTCTTGAAGATTACAGATTTATATACTCTTTTTATGAGGATTTTTATGAAAAGAGACTTATAAAAACGCATACTGAAGGGGAAGCAAAACAGATAATAGCCGAAATGTTTAGAGAACATGTTGATACTGTCAGATCTTTAATAGCAAAGGCTGTAGGTGAAGAAAAAACCGAACTTCTTGTGATAAAAGGAGATCCAAAAAAGGAAATTCCTTATTATGCAAGAAAGAACAATTATGATTTACTTATATTCAATAGAGGAGTTGAGGATATAGACTCATTTATTGAAAACTCAGAAACATCAATAGGTATATTTTTAGATCAGACAAAATGAAAGGAGTAGTAAGGTGGAACATCACTCAATCCTAAGTATGTTAGGTCTTGGAAGCAAGGAGATTATTTACTGGGTATCAATAGTTCTTTTCATCGGAACATACGCCATGATTATTCTTGAAAAATTTTTCCACAGAGTCCCTGCAGCTTTATTTGGCGGATTATTGGCAGTATTTATTGGAGTCGTAACACCGGAGGCAGCGTGGGAATCAATAGACCACAACACTATGTTCCTTCTTATAGGTATGATGATAATAGTGTCTGTTCTTATAGAATCAGGATTTTTCTCTATTTTATCAGCAACAGCTTTAAAGCTTACTAAAGGGAATCCTTTAAAGATACTTTTAACATTTACTACTCTAACGGCAGTTTTATCAGCGTTCCTCGATAATGTAACAACAGTGCTTTTCATGGTGCCAATACTCATTTCCATAACAGTAAAACTTAAATTAAAACCTGTACCATACGTTATAGCGGTCGTGCTTGCCTCAAACATAGGCGGAACAGCAACACTTATTGGCGATCCTCCAAATATAATTATAGGTTCTATTGGAGGATTTACATTTATGGACTTCATTGTAAACTTAGCTCCCATAGTAATAGTCACCTTATTACTGGGAACGATAGTGTTTACTTATATGATGAAAATAAAAGGAGATCTCGAACCTAAGATAAAAGATGAGGAAGAACTTAAAAAAATTGTAGAAGCACAAAGAGTTGAGTTTGATATTGTCCTAATGAGAAAAGGATTAATTGTATTTGGCATAACTATCATACTTTTCTTTTTACATCATTTGCTTCATCTTGAAGCTGGAACAATAGCTCTTTTTATGGCTTCTGTTTTAATGCTATGGGCGAAAGAAAATCCTGAAAGAATACTGGAAAGGGTTGAATGGACAACATTAATGTTTTTCCTTGGTCTGTTTATCGTAATTGGAGGTCTTGAACACTCAGGAGTTTTTGAGGATGTTGCTCACATGGTAGCCGGAGTTATAAAAGATCCCATTGTAGGAATATTAATACTTGGACCTTTTGCAGCTGTAATATCAGGAATCGTTGATAATATTCCATTTACGATGGCCATGTCTTATGTACTCGTTGATTTTGCAAAAACGGCAACCTTTGATGTTGAGCCTTTATGGTGGGCATTAGCCTTAGGAGCCTGTTTGGGAGGTAACCTTACGATAATAGGTGCTTCAGCAAACGTTGTTGCCGCAGGTCTTGCAGAAAGGGAAGGCTATCCTATCAAGTTTTTTGATTTTGTAAAAGCGGGAACACCTGTAACAATTGTTACGGTAATAGTGGCACTTGGACTTTTATGGCTGAAGTACTATATATTTGGAGTATAGGATAACTTTTATATTTTTTTATTAAACAATCCTTTCTGCTCCTGTGATACATTTCCTGTCTGATCGTACTTTTGCGGTTCTTCAAATAGTGCTGAGAATATTTCTTCTATAAACTGTATATTGTTTGCAGCAAGGGTAAGATTTGATCTGCCCAAAGATTCAATCTCTTTAAGTTTATCCTCAAAACCTTTAAAATCCTCTTTTTTATATTTAGAAAGCTCTGATAGGATCTCTCTTTTTTCTTCAACAGTATCCATAAGCTCTTCAATATATTTAGAATCTTTAATACTTTTTACCAGCAATTCTTTTTCTTCTTTCAACTTATCTATTAATCTATCTAAAAGTTTATTAACTTTTTTCATCTTTCACCGATATTTTAATTATGAGATTATATTATACATCTTCGGTTGAGGAATAATTTGAATTTAGAAAAATTAAGGGAAAAGATACATCAGTTTACAGGAAATCTCTACGATAAACATAGAATGAAACTTCTTGAAAAAAAGGTGGATAGCTTTTTAAAAAAGTACGGTATATCTGTTGAAGAAATATTACAGAATAATGAGTATCTTGATCTTTTCATAGATAGTATATTGGTAAATGAGACATCATTTTTTAGACATAAAGAACAGATGTTTGAGTTTAAGGATAAATACTTAAAAGATATTGTAAAAAATCCTTTCTACAGAATAATGAGCGCAGGATGTTCTACAGGGAAGGAAGTCTATTCTTTAGCTATGATGATACTTGATACAAAACCTGATGAAAAAAACGTAAGGGTTACAGGTGTTGATCTAAGCAGTACCGTTCTATCTGTAGCAAGGGAAGGAATATACGAAGCCGATAGAATAAATCAAATACCGTCAAAATATAGGAAATTTGTTACAGTTAAAGAAAATAAGCTTTATATAAAAGAAAAAGTGAAAAGAATAACAGAGTTCAAGCAGGGTAATATTGTAAACAGCGAATACTTTAATTTTAAAAATTACTCGGCTATATTTTGCAGAAATGTTATAATCTATTTCACAAGAGAAAAATTAAGAAAAGCATTAAAAAATTTCCATTCTTCCCTCACAAAGTCAGGTATTCTTGTTCTTGCTCCAACAGAAAAAATAGACAGAGATTTTTCAGATTTATTTGTTCCTGAAAAAGTAGGAAAATTTACATTTTACCGGAGGGCGAATTGAAAAGGGTATTAATAGTTGATGATTCTTCAACAGTTAAAGCTGCTTTAAAGAAAATTCTTGGAGAAGATAAAGATATAAAAATCTTAGGAACGGCGTCTAACGGTCTTGAGGCTGTTGAACTTGTTGAAAAGTTAAAACCTGACGTTATAACTCTTGATATTGAAATGCCTGTAATGAACGGTCTTGAAGCAATTGAGAAAATAAAAAAAATATCCCCATCAACAAAAATAATTATACTCAGCTCACTAACAGAAGAAGGAGCAGATATAACATTTGAGGCTTTAAAAAAAGGTGCTGACGACTTTATAACTAAACCCTCTTCCTTTATGGATCTTTTCAGATTAAAAGAAGAACTTATAAATAAGATAAAATCTCTATCACATTATGAAATGGAAGTAGATATTCATCCATTAAAAGAGGATATAAAACCTGATATAGATGACACACCATTTATAGGAATAGCGGCATCTACAGGAGGTCCTCAAATCGTTACAGAGATTCTTTCAGGGATAAATAAGAATATTAAAGCCTATATAACCGTTGCTGTACACATGCCTGAAGGATTTACAAAAACATTTGCAAAAAGATTGAACCAGAGCTCAAAAATCACTGTAAAAGAAGCAGAATCTGGAGAACCTATAGAAGAGAGTGTGGCATATATAATAAAAGGGGGAAAGAATATGATTGTTGAAAAGTTTAATGATACAAATATACTGAAAGCTGTAAATAAAAAAAGTAGATTTATCCCCTCTGCCGATCTGCTTTTAAGCTCAATAGCAGAGGTTACGAAAAAAAACAGTATAGGAATTATACTATCCGGTATGGGAAACGACGGAAGTATAGGAGTAAAAGAAATCAAAAAACACGGAGGATTCAATATAGCTCAGAATCCTGAAAGCTGTGTGTTGCCTTCAATGCCGGAAAATGCGATCAAAACAGGCAGCATAGATTTAATACTTGAACCTAAACAGATCATTGATTTCTTAAACAATCTATAGGAGGGATAGCATGAACGAAAGTTTGTTTGACGAGCTTAAGAAGGTATTATCCATTATAGAGGAGTATAAAAAAGAGATAGAAAGGTTAGGAAGTAAAAAAGAGGGTTTTAAAAGCGTTAACAAACATATAGAACTTGCTATACAGGAAAGCGAAGAAGCAACGCAGAAAATCCTTGATAATATAATAAATGTTACATCCTCACTGAACAAAAATCTTGAGATTTTATCAAAAATAAAGGATAAAGAGGTAAAAGAATCTCTTGAGAAGAATATAAAAGATGCAGTTAAAAAACTAACTGAAACTATTACCCTTTTGGAATTCCAAGACATTGTGTCCCAGAGACTCCAGAAAATCTCCGGTTTCGTGTCAGATATAGAAAAGGAGATATTAAAGATACTCATTCTGTTTGGAATCAATAGAGAAACTTCCGAAAAGAAAAAAGAAGAACTCAAAGAAAAACTGGAAGAACTTGAATGGAAAAGAGATGTTTCTCAGGAAGATGTTGATGATATTTTAAAACAGTTTGGTCTTTAAAAAAATAAGAGGTATCAAAAATGAAGCTCAATTTTAGCGATGATATGAAAGAGATTCTTGAGGAGTTTTTAATAGAATCTGATGAGATTCTAATTAACCTTGATCAGGATCTTATCGAGCTTGAATCCTCACCTGAAGACAAGGATCTTCTAAACAAGATATTTCGGAGTATGCACACTCTTAAAGGTGGTGCAGGTTTTTTAGGCCTGTCATCAATAGTTGAGATAGCCCACAAGATAGAAGACATATTTAACAAATTAAGAAATGACGAACTCAAGTTAAATTCAGAAATGATGGACGTAATATTTGAAGGTGTTGACAAACTAAAAGAATCAATCAGTATGTTAAAAGAAAACAGTGAAATACCTGACGAAGAAGATGTTAAACATCTACTTGAAAAACTTGACGCTGTTTTAGAGGGAGAGATCATTCCAGAAGTTGAGCATTCTGACTCAGAAAAAAATGAATCATCAGAATTTGAGTTTATACCTGATTTAGATCCCGACATAAAAGAACTTATACTTAAATACAAAGGTAAAGACCTTGGACAGATACTGGAAGAACTTATCCTTCTTCCACCTGATGAGAGACCGTCGCTTGAAACAATTGAAAAACTTGAAAAACTAATTATGGAAGGAAAAGATGTAAAAGATCTGATAAAGAAAAAAGAACAGCCATCACAAGAAAAAAAAGATATAAATCATACGAAAAATGAAGAAAAACCTGAACCAGAGAAAAAGACAAAGCAGATTTCACAAACAAAGAAAAAGGGAGAAAAGAAAGAAGAGGTTATAAGGGTTGATGTTGAAAGGGTCGAGACATTGATGAATCTTGTTGGAGAGCTTGTTTTAGACAGAAATAGGATAGTAAAGCTCGCATCAAACCTTGAGACCTCTTGCGAAAGTACGGATCTGATAGAGGAACTCCTTGATTCAATAACAGGAATGAGCAGAACAGTAAGCGATCTACAGGATGCTGTTATGAAACTCAGAATGCAGCCTGTTAGAAAGATATTCAGTAAGTTTCCAAGGATAGTAAGAGATCTTGCGAAAAAACTTAATAGAAAAGTAAATCTTGTTCTTGAAGGAGAAGATACAGAGATAGACAGATCTATACTTGACAAACTTGAGGATCCCCTTATACATCTCGTAAGAAATGCTATAGATCATGGAATAGAACCAGTTGAGGAAAGATTAAAAGCTGGAAAGCCAGAATCAGGTCTGATAAAACTCTCTGCCTATCAGGAAGGCGACAGAATAATTATATCAATTGAAGATGATGGGAAGGGAATTGATGTTGAAAAAGTGAAAAACAAGGCTGTAGAAAAAGGAATAATAACACAGGAACAGGCTAAAAATATGTCTGACAAAGAAGCTTTTGAGCTTCTGTTCATGCCTGGTTTTTCAACTGCCGAACAGGTGAGCGAAGTTTCAGGAAGAGGAGTAGGAATGGATGTTGTCGCATCCACAATACATTCATTAAGAGGCAGTATAGAAGTAGAGAGCGAAAGAGGTAAAGGTTCGAAATTTATAATGAAACTCCCCCTCACAGTCGCCATTATCAGAACTCTTATGGTAGGGGCAAATAAAAGGATCTTTGCAATACCTCTTTACTCTGTCGTAGAAATTGTAAAGTATGAACCTGAAAATGTAAAAAATATAGGACAGTTTAAATCCTTCATGCTTAGAGACGAAGTGTTTTTACTTTTCAGTCTAAATGAGCTTTTTGACATGGAAGATAGAGAAGAAAAAGAATTCATTGTCATAGTTAGGGTTGGAGAAAAAAATATTGCAATATCAGTAGAAGAACTTTTTGGTGAAGAAGAAATTGTTATAAAACCTCTTGGAAAACTTCTGGAGAATGTGCAGGGAATTGCAGGAGCAACGATAACTGGAGACGGAAAAGTAGTGCTCATTGTTGATACAAACTCTTTAATTAACGACAAAAAATCTCAATTAGTGGGAGTTTTATAATGAAGGATTTAGAAGTATTAGGTATAAGAGAAATTGAGAAATCTGCTTCTTATGAGGAGAGATTAATCACATTTAGATTAAATGAAGAACTGATAGGCGTAAATATACAAGATGTTATTAAAATAACAAAGGATATTGATATAACACCTGTACCTAAAACAAAAGAGTATATTCTGGGAGTTATGAATCTGAGAGGAAATATAATCCCTGTTGTGACATTGAAAAAGATGTTTAATCTACCAGAAAAAAATAAAAATGGAAAAAAAACTATAGTTGTTGTTGAAACTGAGCTTGGACATATAGGAATTCTTGTTGATAAGGTTGAGGGAGCGATAAACATAAATCCTGACGATATACAGCCGGCTCCTATGAACGCTATAGGCATTGATCCAGAGTTTATAGATGGTGTTATCATGATATCCGGAGAAAAAGATAAAGAGCTTTTAACTCTCTTGAATATTAAAAAAATATTCAGAAAAGAGAACATCTGAACATCCTTCTGGAGGAATTATATGAGTAAAAAAGATTTCTTACCAAAAATACTTGAAACAGGAGCAAACGAGCTTGAGATAATCGATTTCAGAATGTTTGAAGAGATGGATAATGGCGATATATACGAATGGATACTTGGGGTTAATGTTGCCAAAGTAAGGGAGGTTATAAGAAAACCAAGCCCTATAGTTAAATCCCCCGGCTCACCACCAGAGGTTGAAGGAATCGCAAAGATTAGGGGAGAAGTTGTTCCAATAGTTAATCTTGCAAAATGGATGAAAATAAAAGAACCAGAAAAAGCAGGAAAATACGTTATAGTCATGGAATTTTTGAGAGAGATAGTCGGCGTTATCGTTCACGAAGCAAAAAGGATAAGAAGGATAAAATGGGCTGATATAAGAAAACCACCGCCAAGCATTGAGGAGAGATTAGGTGGAAAGATTGTAGGTGTTATAGAGATAGAGGATGGAAACCTTCTGCTTTTACTCGATTTTGAAGGAATCCTTGACGAACTTGGAATGATCAAGATATTTGGAATAGACGAACATATATCTGAGGAAGAAGTTGAAAGAACTGGACATTATAGAATACTTATTCTTGACGACAGCCCTGTAGCGAGAAAGATAATAAAAGGAATTCTCGAAAAAGATGGACACCAGGTTATAGAAGCAAAAAGCGGTCTTGAAGGTCTTGATATCCTAAACAAGCTGTTAGAACAAGCCTCAGAAGAGGGAAAAGATATAACAGATTATGTACAGTTAATTGTATCGGACATTGAAATGCCTGGGATGGACGGACTTACATTTACAAGAAAGATAAAAGAGCATCCTGAGTTCAGCAAAATACCTGTAATTATAAATACGTCTTTAAGCGATAAGGCAACAGTAGATAAAGCCAAATACGTAAACGCCGACGCGCATCTTGTCAAATTTGACGCACCAGATCTTCTTAAACTCGTTCATAAATATGCAATAAAAAAATAGGAGGATTTAAATGGCTTTACCTGACAGAAATATAAAAATACTTGTTGTTGACGATATGGCCACAATGAGAAAGATTATAAAAGGTCTTTTAGATCAGCTCGGTTTTAAAAATATAGACGAAGCAGAGGATGGCAAAGTCGCTCTACAGAAGCTCAGATCAGGCAGTTACGATTTTGTTATAACAGACTGGAATATGCCGAATATGACAGGACTTGAGCTTGTTCAGGAGATAAGAAAAGATCCACAGCTTAAACATCTTCCTGTCCTTATGGTAACAGCAGAAGCTAAAAAAGAGAACGTATTACTTGCAATTAAAGCAGGCGTTAACAACTATATAGTAAAACCTTTTACAGCAGAAGTTTTAAAGGAAAAGATAGAAAAAATATTTTCAGCATTAAAAAAATAACATCTGTTAAACAGATCAGGAGGTTATAGGAATGGGTCTATTTGGCTGTAAAGAAGTTTATAAGATCGTTGATCAGTTAAAAGAAGAACTTGAAAAGAAAAACGAATATATAGCACAGCTTGAGGAAGCTGTTCAGTTAAAAAACAGCGAGGTAAACCAGCTTGAGGAAGAGCTAAAGAATAAAAGCACCCAGGTGGAAAAACTACAGGAAGAGATTAAGCAAAAAGATGATATTGCAAAAAAGATGGAAATGGAGATAACAAATATACAGCAACAACTTAAACAGTTAAAAGATAAAGCTCATGAAGGTTGGAAGATACTTGACCAGCTTCAGGAAGAAGGTATATTTATCGCGTCAACAGATTTTAAAGAGGGTAAAGAAGGAAACGAACTTATATACATAAACAAGAAAGGAAGAGAGATCTTAAAGCAGTTAGGGGACGAGATAAATAAAACATTTGGTTATGAGATAAACTGGGATAATCCGCTTGGCATATCCATACATAAATTCCACAAAAATCCTGAAAGAATAAAACAGCTTCTTAAAAATCTAAAGCCTGGTGAGGTTAAGAAAAATGCCGATATCAATATCGGAAATTTCGTTATAGAATCAAACAGATTTGTTGTAACAGATTCTGACGGAAACATCGTTGGTTACGCTTCATCATGGAGAGATGTAACCTCTGACAGGTATATAGACAGAGTGTTTTTTGAAGCATCCCCTGAGATAGCTTCGGTTATTTTTGAGACGTCATTGACAAATGGAGGATCTTTTAAACTTAGATCTAAGATAAAAACTTTCAAAGAAGAGCTTGAAGATATGGTTAATTCTGTAGAACAGATAAGCATGGCTGTTTCAGATCTTGCAAGTTCAATAATGGAGGTTCAAAACACACAGGAAAGTATAAACAGCCTTGTTGAAAAAGGTTCTCAATCAATAGAAAAATCTGTATCAAACATAAAACAGTCAGTTCAGGTTATGAATCAACTGTCAGATTCAACAATGGAACTTAAAAAGAGAATAAGCGGTATAGAGCATATACTTGACGTTATCCTTGAAATTACAGAACAGACAAATCTTTTAGCTTTAAATGCTGCTATTGAGGCAGCCAGAGCAGGGGAAGTTGGAAGAGGATTTGCTGTTGTTGCTGATGAAGTAAGAAAGCTTGCAGAGAAAACATCAAAAAGTGCAAATGAGATAAGGAACGTCATATCAGGTATTGTGAATGAAATGGAAAAAACAGAAAGAGAAGTAAGTAAAGCAACAAATATTGTAAAAGAAGGTGTTGAGTTCTCAACAGAGATAACATCTATATTCCAGAAAATTAAGGAAGAGGGAGAGAAAATAACCGATATGATAGCAAGACAGACAGCTGCAACAGAAGAACAGTCTCAGGTTATAAAAACGGTTTCAGAACATGCAAATGCATTTTTAGATGTAGTTAATGAGATTGTCTCCATATCTGAAGAGATTGACGAGATTGCTGAGAGAACATTCCATAACGGTGAAGAGGCATGGAATTTACTCTCTAAACTTAAAGAAGGAGATGCTGTAGATCTATTGACAAAAATTATTGATCACGGAAAGTTTATGCAAAATGTTTTCAGAGCAATTGAAGGTAAAGGAGGATTTAACTTTGTTGATCACACCCAGTGCGAACTTGGAAAATGGTACTATTCAGAAGGTATTAAAGATATAGCAAAGTACGGCGAGGAAGCGTTAGAACTTTTCAGAAATATGGAAAAAGCTCATATAGAACTCCATTCAGCCGGAAATGAAGCAGTTAAGCTCTTCAATGAAGGCAAGATTGACGAGGCTTATCTAAAAATAGGTCAGATGATAAATCTTTCCAAAGAGCTTGTTGGATTTCTCATAAAAATCTACAGGATAATTTCTTCCAAAACAAAAGAAAGCAGTTACAGTGGCGAGATCTAAAAATGAGTATAAAATCAAAGCTTATAGTCTCTCTTGTTCTTGAAGTTTTAATAATATTTTTTCTGACAGAGTATGTTCACAAAAAAATAAGTGAGTATAGAAAAATACAGAACGAACTTGATGTAGCAAAAAAATATTACAACAGTATAAAAACTTTCAAAAAGATAGCCGAATACGGGGTTTATATTGATAAAGAAAAATTTTTAAAACAGTTAAATGAAAGTCTTAAATCTTTAGATAGTACAAGGATTAAAAATATAGTGCTATCCAGAATATCTAAAATTAAAAAGGATGAAGACATAGAAAAGATCCCGATAATACTTAAAAATGTTGAAGACAGGCTAAATCGGGAAATATTAGATTTAGAAAGAAAAAAAGAAAGAGTAATATCAACAGCCTCAACAGTAGTCGTATTAATACCATTATTCAGTTTAATAGTAATAGGAATAGGATCGTTTACAACTTACAGAGCAGTAGTTCGTCCTATAAACAGAATGATCCATATCATGGATAAAATACAGAACGGAGATCTGAATCAGAAACTTTCAATAAACAGCAGAGATGAACTTGGGAAATTAGGCGAAAAGTTTGACAGATTTATAAGCTGGATAAGAAATACTTTCACAGACATTATGAAACTCTCAGGCAATATATCTAAAGACACCTCATTTCTCATTACTGATTTAATAGAAACAAAAGAAAAAAATGACAAAATACACAGAAAATCACTTGATCTTGGGATGTCTCTTGAGATCCTATCTGTATCAATAGATAACGTAAGCAATCATGTAAAAAATGTTTACACTACCGTAAAAGACGTTGAAAAAAAAGCTGTTGCCGGTTCAGATACTATTGTTTCCTCAATTGAAGAAGTTCAAAAACTTGCAGACGATGTTATATCACTTCGCGAAAGTATAAATATTCTAAAAGATCAATCAGCTAAAATACAGGAGGTTGTAGAAAGCATAAAATATATTGCCGATCAGATAGATCTACTCGCCTTAAACGCTGCTATTGAGGCAGCAAGAGCAGGAGAACACGGAAAAGGATTTGCTGTTGTTGCAGATGAAGTTAGATCCCTTGCCATAAGAGCGATGCAGTCAACAGAGGAGATAGAAGGAATAATAAAAAGCATATCAAAATCTATGGTATCACTCGCCTACCTTTTGGAAGAAAAATCCGATAAGGCTTTAAAGGTTAGAAAATCAATGTCTCAATCAAGTGAAAGTATTAATACAATAAAAAATCAGATAAGGGAAGTTGCAGATTTATCTGAGGAAATATCAACACTAATAGGCGAACAGGAAGAAGCTGTAAATACAGTCAAAAATCATATTTTAGAGATGAATAGAAGCGTTGAAAATTTCAGTACAGTTTTTAAGGAGCTTGAAAATAGTATATACAACACTAAAAATGTTATTAACAGTGTTGAAAATGAGATCTCAAGATTCAATCTGGGTAATATAGCTGTAGTAGAAAAGGGTAGATTTCTAATATCAGAGTGGATATCCCATATACCTATAATGTTTGAAGAAAAAAAGTATTATCCATTTACAGAAAGTATGTTTTATGAATGGATAAATAAAGAACTTAAAGATTTAGCAGATGAAAACGATCAGATCTCTTTAATATACAATAACATACTAAATACTGTTGAGCAGATAGAACATGCTGTAAAAATGGTTATTGAAGGAAGAGATATAGACAAAAATCTGAAAATCACTAAAGAACTTATAACCAAATTTATGGACGATTTGACTGAACTTGAAAAAAATCTTCAAGGTGGAAAGAATGTATGAAATTATTCCAGGAAAAAGGTATCTTGGAGAGTTTGAGATAAAGAGAAGTTGTGAAAAAAGGAATATAAGAGTACAGTTTAAAGCTCTTTTCAGTTTTGAGGCTGAAAAAGAAGAAAATGACACAGTACTTATAAAAAATCTTAATCCCTACCAGATAAACGAAATTTTACCTTTTGTAAAAGAAATGAAAATATACTTAAAAAAAGACGGATCTATTTTTGTTATAAAAGGTTATATCAAAGAGAATTCAGACGGAATATATACTGTGAGTCTGGACAGAAAATCAATATACAGGGAAAAAAGAAGATTTCATAGATTTAGTTTCTGCTGTGAAGATCTCGGAAAATACAGGATAAAGAAAGATGAAAATCCAATTACAGAAGATGCATGTATTATTGAAGTCAGCAGATCTGGATTAAAAATACTTACAAAACTTCACAGTAATTTAGAAAAAAACGACAGATGCATTGTTGAAAGTTTAGAAGAAAACGTTAAATTTGATATTAATGTTGTGGATATAAAAGAGGAATACGGTTACCATATTATCAGAGCAAAAATTATTAAAACAAATATTAATCTTATTAATTTTGTTATAAATGGATATGTTAGAACTGCAGAAAAAATAATTTTAAAAGGAAAATAAATTGCCGCAGGAAAAAAGGGAAAAAGATCTTAAAGGTACGGAAAAGGCAGCGATCCTACTATCACTTTTACCAGAGGAAGCGACAGTAAATATATTCAAACATCTCAAGGAACACGAGATAGAAAAGATAGTCAAACAGATACTTAGTATAGAAACCCCTTCAAAAGAAGTTGCAAAATCTATTCTTGAAGAAGCATATGAACTACTTAGAGAGGCAACACCTTTAAAAATAGCTCCTGATAATCTAAAAAAGATACTTGAGAGAGCTCTTCCTCCCGATAAGCTTGAAAAACTTCTTGCAGAGACCTTAACCGTTGAGGAAGGCAAAGCAATATTTAGAGAACTTGAAAAGATGGATCCAAAGTTTGTAGCAAGCATTATCCAAAATGAACATCCTCAGGTAATCGCCCTTATTCTTTCACAGTTAAACCCAGTAAAAGCAGCAGACATTATTCAGTATCTTCCAAAAAGAGTAGGAGTAACGAATATTCAGGAAGAGGTAATAAAAAGAATAGCAGCTATCGAGAAGATATCAAGCGATATGATAAAAGTCGTTGCAGACACTATAGAAGAAGAACTATTGACAGTAGGTGCAGGGAAAGAGGAAACATTAAGTGGAGTTGATATTGCTGCCGAGATTGTTAATGTCTTACCAAAAGAGCTTGGACAGGAAATATTAGATGAGATTAGAAAAGAAAATCCAACACTTGCCGAAACAATAGAAGAGAAGATGTTTAAGTTTGAGGATATAGTTAAATTAGACAATAGAGCCATTATAGAAATTCTAAAAGTTATTGACAAGAACGATCTTCTCGTAGCTTTAAAAGGAGCACCACAGGAGATCATGGACAAATTCCTGACAAATATGTCAAAAAGGGCAGCACAGATGTTTATGGAAGATATGGAAGTTTTAGGTCCAATAAAGAAATCTGAAGTTGAAAAAGCAAGGAAAAAGATAATAGCAACAATTAAAGGACTTATAGAGAAAGGAGTTATAGAGTATGGAGCCGGTGAAGAACTAATTTAGGAGGCTTTATCTTGTCAGAAGAATTCCTATCTCAGGAAGAGATAGACGCTTTATTGGGCGGTGGAGAAGAAGAAAAAAAAGAAGAAATAAAAACAGAGATAGCACCATTTGATTTTTCCGAGGTTGAGCATATAAAAAAGGGCGGTCTTCCCGGCCTTGAGATGATATTTGAAAGATGGATAAAGATATATAGGGACGATGTTCGTAAGATAACTCCCCGAATAAATATGGTCTGGAGGGAAAATATATATATAACAAGATTCAACACATTTATGCTGAAAATACCATTACCATCAAGTTACAATATATTTACTATAAGACCATTAAAAGAAAATGCTCTACTAATAATAGACTCAAGACTTGTCTTTACAATAATAAGCGTTTTATTTGGGGGTCCCGCAAAACCGTTTAAAGTAGAGGGAAGAGAATTTACAAAATTAGAGACTAAAATAGTTGAGGATCTTGTAAGCTCAGCTTTAAAATCTTTTGAATCTGTTTGGAACAGCATTTATCCTGTTGTTATTGAACTTAGATCCATTGAGTTAAATCCAAATCTCGCCAAAATTGTTTCTCCAAATGAAAAAGTTGTGGTGGTAGAATGCAGAATGGATATAGACGGATTTGAAGCCCCCTTTTACTTCTGCTTTCCCCAAAGCATGTTTTTACCAATAAAAGAGATAATATATACACAGGTTTCAGTATCTGAAGATCCTATATGGAAGAAAAATTTAGACGAAAAAATAAGAAAATTGAATCTCAAGCTAACGATGGAGATAGCAAAACTGCAGTTTAAAATAAGGGAAATTATGAACTGGAAAGAAGGATCAGAGATAGACCTTGGAGTAACAAAGGATGAGATATTCAGACTTTATGTTGAAGATAAACATAAATTTAACGTAAAACTTGGAAAGGTTAATAACAAGTATGCTGCCATGATAGTAGAACCTGTATATGAGGAAGAAAAGGAGTCTGAAAATGGGTGAAGAGGAAAAGAAGAATCAAGAAGAAAAAGAAGAAGAGATAGATCAGGAAGCTCTTGCAGAGGAATGGGCAAAAATGGCTGAATCTGAAGAAAAAGAAGAAACAGAATCTGAAGAAGTGGATCAGGAAAAGCTGGCTGAAGAATGGGCAAAAATGGCTGAGCAGTCAGAGGATAAAAAAGAGGAATTTAATCAGGAAATTTCTGCAGAAGAGTGGGAGCAGACCGCTGAAAGTAACGAAAAAATAGAAGAAAAGATAAAAAAAATTGAAAGACCTACAGGTATTGAGCAGGAAAAGTTAGATCTCCTGATGGATATCCCTCTGGAGGTATCCGTTGAGATAGGAAGCACTCATCTACCTCTTGAAGAGATATTAAAACTAAATCCAAACAATATCGTTGAACTTGATAAATTCATAAATCAGCCTGTAGATCTTAAAGTTAACGGTAAACTTATAGCAAAAGGCGAACTATACACCGTTGAGGATCATTTTGGGATCAAGATAACAAGTATAATCACGGTTCAGGAAAGAATGAAACTATTAACGGAAGAACAGGAATAAAGTAAACGAATCAAACTCCGAAAAGAATCTAAAACAAGAGGCCGGTTAAAATGGCAGTCAATTTTCAGCCTATATACATTCTTGCTTCAGGCGGTGCAAGGGCTGTAGAACAGCTTGATACAGTATCAAACAATCTTGCAAACGTTAATACACCCGGTTTCAAAAAACTTCTAATGAGAGAAATGAGCCAGACAATACCAGAAAATAAAGGAAACAAAAAACATCTCTTTGTATTTCCAAGATTTCAGGACACGCCTGTTATTCTGACACAGGGAGCTTTGAGAAATACTGGAAATCCTCTTGATGTTGCTATATTTGGATCTGGTTTTTTTAAAGTAGAAACTGAAAATGGCGTTTTTTTAACAAGATCAGGACATTTCCTTTTAAATAGGGAAGGTTATATTGTTGATCCAAACGGCAACTACCTTCTTGACAGCAAAAACAAAAGAATAAAACTTCAAGATAGATCAAATTTAACAATAAATCAAAAGGGAGAAATCTTTCAGAAAGATAAACTGATAGCCCAGATAAATATAGTCAATTACGAAAACATAAGACATGTAGGACATTCTTACTATCAGGGTGAAGGCCGGGAGATCACAGCCGAATTTTCTTTAAAACAGGGATTCCTGGAACAGTCCAACACAAACGGTATTGAATCAATGATAGAACTAATCAATGCACAGAGAAGGTTTGAAATTTATGGAAATCTTATGAGAAGTCTTGATGCTATGGAACAAAAAAGTAACGAGATAGGAAAAGCTTAAAAAGGAGAGGATGAGATGATAAGAGCTTTATGGACTTCAGCTTCAGGTATGGGTGCCCAACAGACAAACCTTGATGTTATATCAAACAATATAGCAAATGTTAACACAGTTGGATTTAAAAGAAGTAGAGCCAATTTTGAGGATCTTATTTATCAGGACATAAAAGATCCAGGTGTGATGAGTTCAAATGAGACAAGAGTTCCTTCTGGAATACAGATAGGTCTTGGAGTTAAGCTGTCAGACGTAAGTAAGATTTTCACCCAGGGAAGTCTGATAAAAACAGATAAACCTCTTGACCTTGCAATTCAAGGAGACGGCTTTTTCAAAATAGAGCTTCCAGGAGGAGGTGAAGCTTATACAAGAGCCGGAAACTTCCAGATTGACAATGAAGGTTATATAGTTACACCAAACGGATACAGACTATCTCCCAACATACAGATCTCAGCACCAGAAACCCTTATAAGCATATCTATAAGTCCAAACGGCAAAGTTTACGTTGTTAGAAACGAGGGGGGACAGCAAACTACAGAAGAACTAACAGATATTAAGCTTTATAAATTTATAAATCCCGCTGGACTTAAAGCGATAGGAGAAAACCTTTTTAAATATACTGAGGCGTCTGGTGAACCTATTGAAGGTGATCCAAATACAGATGGATTTGGAAAACTTGCACAGGGATTTTTAGAAGCTTCAAACGTAAATATAGTTGAAGAAATGGTTAACCTAATAGTTGCACAGAGAGCTTACGAGATTAACTCAAAAGGCATAATAACAGCTGATGAGATGCTCAGAACGATTGGAACGCTTAAAAGTTAGCATACTGCTTCTTATAGTATTAATCAACATACCAGCTTTTGGTAAAACTGAGATAAGATTAAAAAAAGAGATTGAGATTGAGAAAAGTAGTGTATATTTATCTGATATAGCAGATATTACCTCAAACAATCCAAACTTTGAAAAATTTCTCTCAGGTATAAAGGTAAAAGATATAAAAGGTGGCACTGAAAAGATAACAAGAGAGTTTATAAAAAACGTATTAAAAAGAAATTATATAGATCTTTTACATATCAAAATAACAGGATCAAGATATACTATCGTAAAAAAGAAAATCTTTACTATATCCCAGAAATCTGTGGAAAAAGATATAAAAGATTTTATTAGCAATAGATACAAGAATATAAAAATTATGAGTATAAATATCCCGCGTTTTAAGATGGAGATAGAAGGAAAGTTAGAAAAAGAGATAAACGAACTAAACACTACAGGATCTTACATATACTTGAGTTATAGATTATTTAAGGATGGGATAGAGATAAAAAAAATAAGGGTATCAGTAAAGTATAGAAAGCTAAAAAAAGCTATAGCTGCAAAAAGATATATACCAAGAGGTAAGATAATTGATGAAGAGGATATAAAGCTTGTACTAACTGATAAAAATGTGAGGAGACATTTTACAGACAAAAGAAGTATAGTCGGTTCAACGGCAAAAACAGACATTTCTGAAAATGAGATCATAACAGAAAGGATGATAATACCAGACTATAAAGTAAAAAGGAAGGATTATGTAAAAGTCATATACAGCCGAAATAGTATAATGATAGAAATACAAGGTATAGCCCTTGAAAACGGAAAGCTTGGAGATTTTATAAAAGTTAAAAATAGATCCTCAGGAAAAGTGTTAATATGCAAAGTTATAGGAAAAGATACAGTTTTATATACAGGTGGTCAACAGCGTTAATACTAATATTTATATTTTCATGCGCACAAAAGGAAAAAGAAGTATTAAAACCCTTTAATCCACAGCCCCCTGAGATTGTTGAAGAAGAAATAAAAGCACCTGCAGGATCTCTTTATACAGGGTATGGAAATCTTTTCTCAGATGATAAAGCCTATCAGGTGGGAGACATAATAACAATTAAAGTAGTAGAAAACATATCAGGGTCTGGATCTGCAAACAGTTCAGGTAGTAGAGATAGTAGTGTAGATCTTGATTTCCCATCACCTACGATAATGGGAAAACAGACACCAAACAAAACACCAATCGCAGGAATCAAAGCAGGTTCAAAAAACAGTTTTAAAGGAACAGGAAAAACAGACAGGAAAGCGAAACTTATAGCAACTATATCAGCAAGAGTTATTAAGGTTTATCCAAATGGTAATCTTTTTATAGTTGGAAAAAAAGTAGTCAAAATAAACGAAGACGAACAGATACTAAAAATATCAGGTATCGTAAAACCAACATACATTGAACAGGACAACTCGGTTCTGTCTGACAGGATATCTGATATGTATGTTGAGTATAATGGAAAAGGTTTTATAGCGGACAATCAAAGACCGGGATGGTTATCAAGATTCCTTGTAAAAATCTGGCCTTTTTAGAGGTGAATTATGTTAAGATCACTGTTTCTATTTTTATTCATAATAGATATAGCTTTAGCATTAAACAGGGTTAAAATTGGAAATGAGGTTGAGGTTGTTGGAGTAAGACAGAACTATCTAACAGGTTATGGTATAGTTGTAGGCCTTAAAGGAACAGGAGACGGAACTACAAGTAGATTTACGCTTATAAGCATAGCTAATATGCTGAAAAAGATGGGAATCTATGTAGATCCAAGACAGGTAAGGACAAAAAATGCTGCGGCTGTAATAGTCACAGCTTCTATGCCTCCTTTTGCAAAAAATGGGATGAGATTTGACGTTACAGTTTCTTCACTTGGGGATGCAAAAAGTCTTGAGAACGGCGTTTTGATAAGAACACCCCTTATAGGTCCTGACGGCAAAATTTATGCATTTGCTCAGGGACCTGTATCACTTGGAGGTGGTTTTTCTGAATCTAATAAAGGAGGCAGGGTAACAAAGAACTTTCCAACAACAGGCGTTGTATTGAACGGAGGAATAATAGAAAGGGATCTACCTTTTAGCTTTGAAAGCATGAAAGATTTAACACTAACTTTAAAAGTTCCAGACTTTACAAAAGCAACAAAGATACAGAATGCTATAAACAATCATTTTGGTAAACAGATAGCAAAAGCTGTTGATGCAACCACAGTAAAAGTAAGATTTATAGAGGGAAATGATCCTGTTGAGTTTACATCACAGATAATGAATCTTGAGATAGAAACAGATAACGAACCTACAGTAGTTATATATGAGAGAACCGGAACTGTTATAATGAGCGGAGATATAAAAATAGATACCCCAATATACGTTTCTCATGGAAACATTTATGTATCTGTTTTAAAAACACCTGTAGTATCACAGCCACCTCCACTGTCAGAAGGTGAAACTGTAAAGACTGAAAAGATTGAAACAACTGTTGTTGAAGAAGAAGGTAGAATATTTTCTATACAGAATCCATCACTGAAGGATCTTGTTCAGGCTTTAAATGATCTTGGAGTATCCCCAAGGGATCTTATAGCTATAATCCAAGCGATAAAAAATGCTGGAAAACTCCATGCAAAAATAATAATTATGTAGGAATTAGACATGGAAGATATAAAAATCAAACCTTACTGGGATATTAAAGAGATATCTCAGATAAAAAGCAAAGAAGAAATAGCAAAAGAGTTTGAGGCAATATTTGTAAGAATGCTTCTTAAGGAGTTTAGAAAAACCATTCCAGAAGGTCTTTTTTCCTCATTCTCCACAAAAATGTATCTTGATATGTTTGATATGCAGATATCTGAAGCTATAGCCTCTTCAGATCAGCTTGGTATAAAATCATATATACTTGAGGCTATAAAAAGTTATGAAAAATACTCCACTGAGGATTAAATGGGTGAAACCTTAAATGCCTTTTTCAATAAAATAAACCAGTACTCTGATGCTATCGTTGTTATTCTGATTATAATTATTCTCTCATCCATGGTTCTTCCAGTACCCCCTTTTCTTCTTGATATACTTCTTACAGGAAGCATAACATTTTCAATAGTGCTCTTAATGTCAACCCTATATGTGAAAAGTCCACTCCAATTATCGTCGTTTCCATCGCTTCTACTTATAGCAACTCTTTTCAGATTATCTCTTAATGTTGCCACAACAAGAAGAATTCTTTTACATGGACACGAAGGTCCCGATGCAGCTGGTAACGTAATACAGGCTTTCGGACAGTTTGTTGTAGGTGGGAATTATATTGTAGGCTTTATAGTATTCCTGATACTTGTAACTATAAACTACATAGTTATAACAAAAGGTACTGAAAGAATATCAGAGGTTGCAGCAAGATTTACACTTGACGCACTTCCCGGAAAACAGATGAGTATAGATGCAGATCTAAATGCAGGCCTTATAGACGAAAAGGAAGCACAGAGGAGAAGACAAGAGCTTGCAAAAGAATCTGATTTCTATGGGGCTATGGATGGTGCAAGTAAATTTATAAGAGGAGATGCTATAGCAGGTATTATCATAACATTAGTCAATATTTTAGGCGGTTTAGCTGTAGGAATACTCCAGCACGGAATGGATGTTCAGACAGCTCTAATAAATTTTACTTTACTAACAGTGGGTGACGGTCTTGTAAGTCAGATCCCATCACTTATAACATCAACTGCTGCGGGACTTATGGTAACAAGAGCCGTATCAGAAGAAAATCTTGGGAGGGAGGTTTTCACTCAGCTAACAACATTTCCAAAGGCTTTATATATGGCGTCAGGATTTATATTTCTTATGGGTGTCGTTCCTGGAATGCCGTTCCTTCCATTTATGCTTTTATCAACTCTATTAGGACTTACAGCTTATATGATCTCAAGTTTAATTAAGGAAAAGGAGAAAAAAGAGGCAGAAGAAAAAGCAAAGGAGCTCTTATCTGCTCCTGAAAAAGAAGAAAAGCCTGAAGAACTTATTCCACAGCCAGAAACGATAACTTTTGAGATTGGGTATGCACTTATTCCTTACGTTGATGAATCCCAGGATGGAGAGGTTGTTAAGAGAATAAGATCTTTAAGAAAACAACTGTCTAAAGAACTTGGTCTTATAATTCCCCTTATCCATATAAAAGACAACCTTGAATTAAAACCAGGCGAGTACAGAATTCTTATAAGGGATATAGAAGTTGCCAAAGGTGAGATAATACCTGAAAAACTTCTTGCTATTGATACAGGTTCAACAAAAGGAAAAATAGAGGGTGTAAAAACTAAAGAACCTGCCTTTGGACTTGATGCTTACTGGATAGATGAAGAACAGAAAGATAAAGCAAAGATGCTTGGATATACAGTTGTTGATATACCTACAGTAATAGTAACTCACCTTTCTGAGATTCTAAAAAAATACGCTCATGATATCCTTGGGAGAAATGAAACTAAGGAGCTTGTTGATAATCTCTCAAATAAATATCCGATTGTTAAAGATATAGTTCCTGAACAGGTTCCACTTAATATACTTCACAGGGTTTTACAGAATCTGCTGAGAGAAGGAATACCTATAAAAGATCTTCTTACAATAATAGAAACCCTCTCGGACAACATAATAAAAACAAACGATCCTGAAATTCTAACAGAGTTTGTCAGACAGTCTTTATCAAGAATGATATCTTCACTTTATGCAAAAAATGGAGAAATTTACGCTGTAACACTTGGACCTTCAACAGAAAGATACATACTCAACAAAGTGAAGGAAAACGAAGGAAGTCTTCCACCCTTTGACCCCACGTTCGTACAGAAACTGATAGGCGAGCTTTCAAAACATATGGAACAGTTTGTTTTAAATCAGGCAACACCCATACTTTTAACATCCCCTGCAGTAAGAAGATTTGTAAGAAAGATAATAGAACCCTACATACCAAACTTTGCCGTTTTATCTTATAATGAGATTGATCCGAAAATTAAACTAAACGTTCTTGGAATGGTTGAAGTCCATGGAGATTAAAATTTACGAAGGATACAGTCTTGAAGAGCTTATCAAAAAAGCAAAAGAAGAACTTGGAGAAGATATTAAGATACTACATTATGAGGTGATAAAAGAAAGGAAATGGCTTTTATTTGGAAGTAAAAAAAAGTACAAGCTGTTTGTAGAAATGCCAGATCTTGAAGAACCTGTAGTCCAGTTTGATGATATCTTCGAAAAAATTGAAGATCTGATAGACAAAAAGATAAAACAGACCATCCCAAAGGCAGGATTACATCAAGCTGTTGAAAACAGACAAACCGAACAACAGATAATATCAGAGACGTTTAGCGAGTTTACAGGCGAAGCTTTAGAGCTAATAAATCAGCTTTTAAATAAGGATGTTCTTACAGAAGTGGCAAAGAAACTTGTGAAAGAAGGATGCGGTCTTGATATAGATACAAATAAATGGGATCTTAACACATTAACATCTAAGGAGGCACTTACAAAAGGTATAAGAAAATATATAAAGTTTACCGGTTCATTTGATGAAAGAGGAGAGGGATTAAAGATACTTACATTTGTAGGTCCAACAGGAGTTGGTAAAACGACAAACCTATTCAAAATAGCGTCTCATTTTGTCATAAATCAGAAAATGAAGGTAGCTGTTATCAGTACGGACACTTTTAAAGTAGGCGCAACCCAACAGGCAAGAATATATGCAAACATTCTAAATATTCCTTTCTATTCAGCATCAGAGTCAAAAAAACTGAAATCAACAGTTTCTGAGCTTGAAAACTACGATTTTATACTAATAGATACAGTAGGAAGAAGTCATTACGATTACTGGAGACTTGGAGAGATAAAAGAGATTCTCGGTGATTTAAGTGAGAATATGCATATAGTCCTGACAGTTAGCTGTAATTTTAAAAATGAAGATGCTTTTGAGGTTGTAAACAGATACTCTTCATTTTTTGATATAGACAGTCTCCTATTTACAAAAATAGATGAAACCTCAAAACCGGGACTTCTTTTAAATCTGCCGGTAGAAACCAAAATTCCTGTTTCCTACATAAGTACAGGTCAGAGGGTTCCAGAAGATATAAAAATACTGAAACCTGAAAATGTTGTTTCTTACATACTCGGCGATTAGGAGTAGATTATGGAAGTTGGGGAACAGGCTAAAGAGCTTATTAAACTTGTAGGGACAAAAGAAGATATATCCAACACAAAGTTTATAACGGTAGCAAGTGGTAAAGGAGGGGTAGGAAAGACAAATTTTGCTGTAAATTTCTCTTATATTCTGTCCAATATCTACAATAAGAGAGTTCTATTAGTTGATGCGGATATGGGTATGGCAAATGTGCACATCCTCGTAAATGTTGATACAAGAAAAACTCTAAAGGATATAATTTCTGGTATTCCAGTAGAAGAAGTAATATTTACAACGAGGGGAATTGATATACTCCCGGGATTTTCAGGTATAGATATGCTTGAAGAGGTTGAAGAAAGTTCAGTTTTAAGACTTGTTCAATCGCTTGATGATATATCGTCTAATTACGACTATATAGTAATAGATACAGGAGCAGGAATAGACAACAAAATTGTCTCATTTATAAAGGCCTCTTCAAAAACATATATAATAACAACTCCAGAACCAACAGCTATTATTGATGCTTATGCCCTCATAAAATCGGTCAAAAAAATATTTGGATACTCGGAGTTTAAGATAGTTATAAATATGGCAAAAAACAGAAATGAGGGTTTTGATACCTTTGAAAAACTTAAAAGTTCAGCAAAAAAATTTTTAGATATAGATTTATCTCTATTAGGTGTTCTGCCGAACACTAAAAATATGAAAAAGAGTGTAAAAAATAAACAGCTTATCGCTGAGATATATCCATCTGATGATTTTGTAAAAGAACTTAAGATTATAGCTTCGTCAGAGCTTGGTGAACCACCACCCCCTGAAAAAACAAAATTCTGGGAAAAGGTGGTAAATCTTTTAAGAAGAGATTGATAGATGGGAGACAGCATAGAAAAGAAAAACAAAGAACAGATAGTCCTTGAAAACCTTTCACTTGTCAAAAAAGTGGCAAGTAAGATATATTCCAGACTGCCTAAGGGAGATATTGAGTTTGACGACCTTGTAAATACAGGCATTATAGGTCTTATGAAAGCTATAGACAGGTACGACAGAGATAAAGCAAAATTCTCAACATATGCATATATAAAAATCAGAGGAGAGATACTTGATTATCTTAGAAGTCTTGATATTGTTCCAAGAACCGTTAGGGACAGAATAAAAAAAGAAAAGGCCGGTAAAGACGAACCAATGCCTCTTTCAACATCTGCTGTAATGGTAAGTATAGAAAAGGCATTATCAACAAAAGATGAAAATCTAAAACTAATAGACACCCTTGTTTCAAAAAAAGAGACCCCTGAGGAAGAGATTATTAAAGATGATTTAAGAGAAAGGCTTGTAAAAGTTGTAAATCTGTTAAATGAAAAAGAAAAGAGAGTTCTTCAAATGCTTTATTTTGAGGAACTTGATTTTAAGACTGTTGCAAATGAGCTAAATATATCAGTCTCAAGGGTTTCCCAGATAAAATCAGAAGCTTTAAAAAAGCTAAAAAACATATTCAGTTATTAACATTTTTTGCAAATTTACGAAAAGAGTTTAGATTTAAATAAAAATCAAAAAGAGTCATTATATGAAAATAGCTATTAACAACGCATTAGATATACAGGGCATCAGACAGAATAAAAAGAAAAAAAAGGGGATTTCTGCCGATTTTATATCTGTCCTCTTAAAAGCTACCGAGAACACTATTAAAAATGACAGAAAAATGATAAAAGAAAAAAAAGGAACTCCGCTCTCAGACTTAACAGACATATATGATTCTTCATTGTATAACCTTCCTTCAAAAGGTACAGCTTCACTTTCCCACCAATCCCATTCCTCTTTAAATCCATATAAGATCAAAAATACGCCCCATTCTGAAGAGAAAATAACAATCAAGCATTTTCCAACTCAGTCCTCTAAAAATAAGCATTCTAAGGAAATAACACCTCTGCAAACAGTAAATCCAAACAACGATCTGAGGATAAAAGATAACAGAAAAACAGAAAAAGGACTGCAGCATTCACCTGAGACAAGTACACAGATCTATAAATCTAAACAAAATAATACGAAAAAGCACAATCTTTCCATAAAAGTTAGCGACCCTTTGGAAAATAAAGAAACATTGTATATTAAAAATTTCGTAAATTTTAATAAAGAAGCGTTGACTTCCGCACCTTCAGAGATTCCTGCATTCCCACAGTATAATTCCAACTCTACAACCTCAAATATTATGCCCCTCAATGGTAAGTTTATTAAAAAAAACATTTATAACCTAAAACATACAGATAACAACAGTATGCATTTTCCAGCTTATCCTATGAATAGAGAATTTTCTCAAAATCTTTCTTTAAAAAAGAGACAAAATTACTTAACTGATAAATTAGAAAGAAAGGTAGAAAATTTTCCATTCTCAAAATCAGAAGAAACAAATTCAGAAAGGTTTATCCAAAAAAAAGGAAGGACAAAAAATGAACTAATATTTGAAAAAAATGAAAAATCAAAAATTTTAAAAACAGATTTTCAAGAGCCTTTTTTAAAGAAAACAAAAACTGAACTGAATCCTACGCCTCCTGAAAATCCTGCCAAAATCAATAAGAAAAAATCTGAATATAAGTTAGAGATAGATAAAGATAATTTGAGAGAACTAAGAAATGAAAGAAGATCCGATAGATTAAATGAAAAAAATTTAAAAAATATATCTGCAACTTTCAAAAATGAAAAAAACCAAGAGAATAGAAAAAATCCAGAAATTTTTAAAAAACAAGATGACACCTACGACAGAATTGAAGACAGCATTCAAATAAATATAAATCACAAAGACAATAAGTATTTTGAATCAAATAAAAAAAATGAAATAAGCTCAAGCAGAGAATATGTAGTGAATATAAGCGAACCTGCAGACAGTAAAAATAGTCCAAAAGAACAAAGCTTCAGCAACGGCGAAAGTAAAGAAAATCATCTGTACAGTATTATTGAAGAAAATATTAATGAAAATGAAGAATCAAACTTTAATAGACATTTCATTATGAATATAAAACTTGAAGGACTTAATATGAATATTAAGCTTAATAGAAATCTCCTGAATATGACGCTAATATTTCACAATCAAACAACAGCATCAATTGAACAGCTTAAAAACCAGATAGGTGATATACTCAAAGAATCAGGATTTGAACAGTTTAACCTTAAACTGAAAACAAAGGAAAAGAAAGAGATATATTCATCAAGCAAAAAAACAGGAGAAAAATACTACATTAGAAGTGAAATAAATGTCAGGGTTTAAACTGATACTGGTCGTTTTCCTTACAGTAACTTTAATATCATATGCAGAAGAAAAAACTGCAATACAGGAAAAAAAACAGGAAAGTCCGTTTAAAAGTCTAACAGAAAAAGAAGCTTCAAAAATTTACAAAGAAGCTGTTCAGATGTTTAAAAGAAAATCCTACTACTCAGCTTTGAATCTTTTAACAAAACTTGTAACCCACAGAGATAATATATTTTACTCTGATGCACTCTTTCTAACTGCAAAGATATATCTTGAACTTGGAAGGAAAACAGGGAAAAAAACTCTTATACTTAAAGCACTAAATTATATAAACAAATATTCCTATATGGACAAAAATTCCCAATCATGGGATTTTTACTATACGAAAGGAAATATATACGAAAACTTATACATGTACGAAAGAGCTCTTGCACTGTATAAATTGGCATTTTATAGATCATTGACAAAAAAACAGCAGTTCAAAACTGTTGTAGCAATACTAAGAACAGCTGCATGGACTCATAAAATGGATCTTGTAACGAGGTATATAGTCCTCGTTAATGTTGAAGAACTTTCGGAAGAAGAGAAAAAAGAGTTTGAGTTTATAAAAGGTCTTTTAGAATTTCAAAAAGGAAATTACAAGAAAGCTTACGAATATCTATCAAAAGTTTACAAAGAGTATGAGCCGTATCTTATTGAAAATCCTTATTACTACTACATATTTGCAGAGAATACATACAGAATAAAAAAGTATGAATTTTCCAAACAGCTTTTTAGAAGAATAATAAGTCTTATAAAAGACGAAGAAATAATAAGAAGATCTCTCCTTAGGCTTGGAGATATATTTAGTATAAAAGGTGACAAGATAACAGCTTTCAATTACTACTACTCAATAGCAGAAAAGTATCCTGACTCTAAGGAAGCAAAAGTGGCAAAACTTAAAATATTAAGCATGGAAGATGATAAGAAGATAAGGGAGAAAATATACCTATTAAAAAAGAAAGACAACGATTTTAAAAAACCTTTAAGATTTGTTTACAGAATGCTTGTATCAAACAGAAACTCATACATAGGAAATTTTGCTATAGGAAATTTTGGTAAGATGGTGTTTGATCTGGAGAACAGATCTCTTTTCTCAGAACTTGTTAAAGAACTCTCTCTAATATATCCAGAGAGAATGCTTTATGAACATAAAGAATATATAAGAAAACTGTGGTCAAATGGCGTTCTTAAATTACCTTCAAAAAAAACCTGCGAGCTTTACAGAACAAATAAAAAATTTTTCAGGTATGTATTTAATAGGGAGATTCTTTTCAAGATAGTTGAAGATTTAAAAGTATGCGGTATGGAACAGGAAAGAATAGAACTTTCAAAATGGATATTAAAAAAATGGAAGGATGATAAATCAAGACTCTATCTTGCAAAGGTATATTTTGAAGGAAAAAAATACAAAAAATCCTTGGATATACTCTCAAAAATAAAAAATAAAGGATGTAGTTATACAAAACTTTATATAAAAAATATTATTGAACTTGGAAAAGATATTGAAAAAAGTCTCGTATATCTAAAAAAATGCGAAAATGATACAGAAGCTCTACTTCTTAAAGCTATATCTTATTACAAATCTGGAAATTTGAACCTCTCATTAAAAATTCTTAATAAAGTAAAGGATAAACTTGAAATTTATTACAAAGATAACTTTTTCAGAAAGTACATATCCCAGATAATAGCAACATCTATATCTAAGAACAGGTATAAAGAGGTATTAAATATACTCCTGCCTGTATCCGAAAAGTTAGATGACTGCAACATTAACAGCTGGATACTGATAAGTATGTTAAGGATTGGATCCGATGATGCTGAAAGATTTTTAAAAATGATAGATGGATGCGACACATCATGGTCTTCGGTTGCAAGAAATATATATGAGGACAGTATTCTGGTTAAGGAGGTCTCAAGATGAGCGAGCTTTTTTCCCATATAGATAAGCTTGAAGAAAAGGCGTCTTACTTCTTAGAAAGAACAAAGGTCATACAGAGCAATATAGCTAATGCTGACACTCCATTTTATAAGCCAAAAGATATTATTTTTGAAAATATTCTGACAGAGCAGATAAAACTGAAAAAAACAGATCCAAAACATATAGATCCTTTTCCTGAGAAAAGATCTTCAATCAAGCTTGTTGAACAGGGAAAACTTACAGGATACGATCAGAATCAGGTTAATATTGAAGAGGAACTTGCAAAGCTGGCAGAAAGTTCAATTATGTACAAAACACTCTTAGAATCTATGAAAAAAGAGATGGCAAAACTTAAATATGCAATAACAGGCAGGTAATCAACGGAGGGAATATTATGATATTCAAGGGACTTGAAATTTCTGTAACAGGAATGGCAGCACAGAGAATAAGAATAGATATAACATCAAGTAATCTGGCAAATGTAAACTCAACAAGAACAGAAGATGGACAGCCTTACAGAAGAAAAGTTCCTGTTTTTCAGGCTGTTCTTGATGATCAAAGCAAAACTCCTATCTATAAAGTTAAGATTCCTCAAGTAATAGAGGATCCATCTCCTTTCAAATTAAAGTTTGATCCTTCCCATCCAGATGCTGATCAGAACGGTTATGTGGCATATCCAAATGTTGATCCATTAAGGGAGATGGTTGATATGATGTCAGCTATAAGAACCTATGAAGCAAACCTAACAGCTTTCAATACTCATAAAGATATGCTTTTAAAATCTCTTGAATTGATAAGAGTTTAAAAAGATAAGGGGGGTATATAATGAGAATTGAAGGGATCAATGATTTTACATCTATCTTAAGTCAGAAAAAAGATGATAAAGAGATAAAGCCTTTCAGTGAAGTTTTAGAAGAGTTTGTAGCTGATGTAAATTACGATCTTAAAATGGCAAAGGAAGCTGAAAGGAAAATATCGGCAGGAGAAGTTGAAAATCTTGAAAATCTTATGTATCAGATCGCAAAATCTGACATATCGTTAAGACTTATAACTGAGATAAGAAATAAAGCCCTTGAAAGCTATCAAGAAATAATGAGAATGCAGGTATAGGGGTAAAAAACTTGGATCTAAATGAGCTTTTAAAAAAAACTTCAGAGAATATCAAAAAAAATCTCAATCCGAGAAATATAGCCTTAATTACTGCAGGCTTACTTCTTATATCACTACTTGGAATTATAGCCTTTAAGACGGTAACAAAAGAAGAGTATGGCGTTTTATACACACATTTAAATCCAGATGATGCCGGAAGCATTCTATCCGTCCTACAGGAAGAAAATATACCTTACAAGGTCGAAGGAGATGGAAGTATAATACTTGTTCCACAGAATAAGGTACACGAGATAAGATTAAAACTTGCAGCAAAAGGACTTCCATCAGGCAAAACAGTTGGTTTCGAGATTTTTGAAGAACCTAAGATGGGGATAACTCAGTTTCAAGAAAATGTCAACTACCTTAGAGCTCTTGAAGGGGAACTGTCAAGAACCATAAGACAGCTTGATCCTGTTAGAGATGCAAAAGTTAACATAGCGCTGCCTAAAGAAAGCATATTTGTAAGGGAAGAAGATGAACCAAAAGCATCAATAATACTTAAATTATGGCCAGGAAAAGATCTTACTAAAGAACAGGTAAAGGCTGTAGTTTTTCTCGTCTCACATGCAGTTCCAAAATTAAAGCCAGAAAATGTAACTGTTGTTGACAACAGAGGTAGAGTTCTCTCGGATATTTTAGAGGAGGATTCCGTTAACGCGGTATCAGATAAAAATGTTGAGATCAAAAGAAAACTTGAAAGACAGATAGAAAAAAATGTTCAAAGCATGCTGTCAAGAGCACTTGGTGAAGGTAAAGTTGTAGTGAGAGCAACTGTTGAGATAGAAACGGGAAAAGTTCAACAGCAGGACGAAATATACGATCCTGACAGAACGGCAGTAGTAAGCGAAAGAAAAATCCAAGAAAAAGAAAAAGAGTTTAAACAACAAGAAGCCCTCCCTCCTGGAACACCAACTAACGTACCTCCTGTTATAGACGAATCTGGACAGGGCAGTATAGTAAAACAAAAAGAAAGAAAAGATACAACAAAAAATTATAATGTGACAAAATCTCTTGTAAATACTCAAAAGCCTATATTTAACATAAAAAAAATAAGTGTTGGCGTTCTAATAGATGGAAAATACGAAAAAGTAAAGGATAAAGAAGGAAATGAAACATACAAATTTATACCAAGATCAGAAGATGAACTTAAAGTATATGAATCCCTTGTTAAAACAGCTATAGGTTATGATCCTAAAAGAGGAGATCAGGTTACAGTAGTAAGTGTTCCATTTGAAGCTAAACCTGAAGTTGTTATAACAGAAAGGAAAAAAACAGAAGATATCATACTTCTGGTAGCTATTGGAATTCTTGGGCTTGCGGTTATCGCTGTAGCTGCAGTGATACTACTTAAAATTATAAAGGGGAAGAAAAAAGCACCAGAAGCACCTCCACCTGGAATATCGCCTGAAGCGGCAGCAGCCTATGCTATACATGAGAGAGAAATGGAAGAGTTTCAGCTAGAAAGAGAACCGATATACAGAAAACTTGTAGATCTCGCACAGGAAAATCCTGAACTTATAGCTGAACTAATAACAAAATGGATGAAAGAAGAAGGAAGATAGTATGATCAGGCTTGAACTGGACGATTTTGGAAATGAGGATAAAAAGCCTGATCTGGACAAGATTTCAAAAGAAGAGATTGAAAAATTCTACCAGAACAAGATAAAGAAGATAGAGGAAGATTTCAAAAAAAAGATAGAACAGACAAAAGAAGAGTCATTCAATGAAGGATTAAAAAAAGGAAAAGAAGAGGCGGAAAAAGAGTTTAATAAAAAATTAGAGATTATACTCAATGATGAGAGAAAAAAATTAACTGAACAGTTTGAAAAAGAAATAAATGAGCTAAAAACAGATATTAGTAAATTAACAGAATCCCTGAAAAAAGCATATCAAGATTATATAGATCACATAAACGATCTAATACTTTCTGCCCTCGAGGAACTTTTAAACTATCTTTATATTTCTCCAGAAAATGAGAAATTCCTTTCACAGCAGATAATCTCTGTAATAAACGAGTTTAGAAATTATCCAAAGCTTAAAATAACATTATCTCCGGAGATGGAAGATGTCGCTAAAATGCTTGAAAAAGAAAACTTAGACGTTTCTATAGACAACACCCTTGTAAAAGGAGATTTTAGAATAAATATTGAAGATATACAGCTTGAAAGTAATTTTAAGGAAAAAATCCAGATTTTAAAAGATGAGATTAAAAGAGAGATTAAAAAGCATTCCAAGATATAAGGTAAAAGGAAAAATAACAGGTGTAGTTGGCCCTGTTATAGAAGCTGTTTTACCCAAAGTATCAATAGGGGATTCATGCATTCTCGAAAATGGACTTGAGGCTGAAGTCGTTGGCTTTAAAGATGGAAAAACGCTTTTAATGGCTTTTGATGACACAATAGGTATACGAGTGGGAAGCTGGGTAGAGGCAAGACAGGAACCTGTAAGTATTGAAGTTGGAGAAGAACTTTTAGGAACAGTTTTAGATCCATTTGGAAAGCCTCTGAACAAAAGCAAAATTAATCCATCACACCATTACTACCTAAAAAACGCAACCATAAACCCTCTTGATAGGGAAAGGATAAAAGAACCTCTGGATGTTGGAGTAAGATCAATTAATGGACTTTTAACTATAGGCAAAGGTCAAAGAATAGGAATATTCTCAGGAGCAGGTGTTGGGAAAAGCACATTACTTGGTATGATATCAAGATTCACAGAGGCAGATGTTAACGTTATAGCATTGATTGGCGAAAGAGGAAGAGAAGTAAGGGAGTTCATTGAGGATAATCTCGGTGAGGAAGGTTTAAAAAAATCTGTTGTAGTAGTTGCAACATCTGATCAAACACCACTTGCTAAAATAAGAGCAGCCTACTCGGCTATAGCTATTGCAAAATTTTTTTCAAACTCTGGAAAAAACGTTCTATTTCTTCTTGATTCGCTCACAAGACTCGCTATGGCTCAAAGGGAAATAGGTCTTGCTGTTGGAGAACCGCCAACAACAAAAGGTTACACACCTTCTGTGTTTGCTTTACTTCCAAAATTTATAGAACAGGCAGGCAACTTTTATGGTAGAGGCAGTATAACAGGAATCTATACAGTTTTAGTGGAAGGAGACGATATTACAATGGATCCTGTTGCTGACGCAGCTATGGGATTTTTAGACGGTCATATAGTTTTATCAAGGGATCTTGCAAACAAAAGAATATTTCCAGCAGTTGATATTCTAAAAAGCGTAAGCAGGTTAATGCCTCAGATAGTATCTGACGATATATTAAAATATCAAGGAATATTTACAGAAATAGAAAGTATTTACAGAGAAGCTGAGGATATGATCAACCTCGGATTGTATAAAAAAGGAACCACACCAAAGGTTGATCTTGCAATACAGATGCACAGCATAATGGAAGGTTTTATAAGGCAGGATATGAATAAGAAGGTTACAATCCGTGAGTCGTTTGAACAGCTTAAAGATCTTATAGATCTGATTGTTAAAGAAGGAGGTGAAAAGTATGGAATCAGGTGGGATATATGATATAAAAACCCAAGAAGTTAAAATAGTTGAGGCAGGTTACGATAACTCAAAAATGGAAAATGAGGATTTCCTCAAAGTTCTGCTTGCTGATTTACAATGGCAGGATCCATTACAGGCAAACGATATTACAGACTTTATCCAGAATACAGTAAAACTTAGGGAAATGGAGGTGCTTAACGACTTTCAGGAAACTGTTGAACTTTTAAAGGAAACAAATGAGGCAAACTCTCTTTTATATGCATCGGGACTTATCGGAAAAAAGATCGTTTATGAAGGAAATCAGACCTATCTTGAAAATGGGAAAACCTCGGTATCTTTCAGACTTGACGATAATGCAGATATTGTAACCATTACGGTTATGGATAAGAATGGGAACGTGGTAGATACACAGAATTTTTCAAATCTTCAGGGAGGTGTTGATTATCCCTTTGAGATAGACAATCCAGAACTGGCGGATGGATATTATACGGTTTATATAGAGGCGTATAAAGACGGCAGTACTGTTAAAAGTTCTGTAAAAAGTACGGCTCTTGTTGAAAGCGTTATTAGAGAAAGCAACGGTATAAAAGTGTTATTTGACGGTATAGATGTTAACCTAAACTCAATAGTCCAGATAGGAGGTTAAAGTCATGATTCAATCATTTTACACAGGAAATGCTGGTCTAAATGCAAATAAAAACTGGTTGTCTGTTATATCAGACAATATAGCAAATGTTAATACGATCGGCTTTAAAGCAGAAAGGGTTAATTTTGAAGATCTAATCTCAAGCAGTCTCACAACATTCGCCAACAACTCACCCAAGAATATGGAAATTGGAGGAGGATCTTTTGTTGGAAGCACAACAAAAGATTTCTCACAAGGGGCTTTGATGAACACAAATACGCCGACAGATCTTGCGCTCGATGGCGAAGGGTTTTTTATGGTAAGAGATGCTCAAGATGTAACATACTACACAAGAGCAGGACAGTTCAGAACAGATGCAAACGGCGACCTTATAAATCTTAACGGCATGAAATTATTAGGATGGCAGTTGGATGACGCTGGAAACATAGCTGGAGCTATAGGAGCGATAAATATACCAAATGATATGCCACCCCATGTGACTACAAGACTTTCTTTAAAAGAACCTACAAATCTCGATGCAGGATCAGAACTGGTAACAGGCGTTTTTGATACAAGCGACGCAAGAACATACAGCTATGTTAACGCTATAACGGTTTACGATTCCTTAGGTGTATCCCATGAAGCACAGTTGTACTTTGTTCATACAGGTCCAAACCAATGGAGAGTTTTCGGGTTGATGGACGATGAACCAATACAGTTTAACGTTCCTGGTGATACCAATACGTATGATGCTTTAGTTGTAGAGTTTAATGGGGTCGGACAGATTAACAGAATATTTGGTTACGGTATTAATACAGATCAAACGATTACAGGAGCAGGGACAGAAACAGAGTCAGGAGATCTTGGACAGTTTACCCTTAATAACACGCCTGTATTACCGGGATCTCTTGTGATAACCCAATACAACGACGGTGTTACGACATATAGCGTAAACTGGATAGATGATGGTCATGGGAATATTATAGATCTTAATAACGACAATAGGGTTGTTGGAAGTATAAGTTATGACGACGGAGCAGTATTTATAAATCAGTTTGCCGGAAATGGTGCAACTGAAACATTAACAGCTGGAAGCTATAAAACTTATGACACCACAGTATCAACAAACACCATATCGCCAGATACTATCTCTATAGTTCCTATACCTGTAAATAACTCCAACTCAGCTACGTTGAACACAGGAGGAAACCCTATCCAGTTTACACTTGATATACAGAATATGAAGCAGGTTGAGTCTGAATTTATATTTTATGCAGAACAGGATGGTTATGCTAAAGGAGATCTTCTCTCTATATCAGTAAGTGAAGACGGACTTGTTAGAGGAGTTTATTCAAATGGACAGGTTAAAGACTGGGCAAGAATAGCAATCGCAACATTTAATGACAAGGAGATTCTTATAAGAAAAGGAAACAATCTATTTTTACCGAACAGCCAGACATACACGCCAATAATAGTTCCAGGAGGTGTTATATCAAAAATAAGAGGTGGTTTCCTTGAGCTTTCCAATGTGGATATTTCAAGGGAGTTTATAAATCTTATAACCGCACAAAGAGCATATCAGGCAAACGCAAGAACCATAACAACATCTGATCAGGTTCTTCAAGAAACTATGAATATAAAGAGGTAATAAAATAAATCTGGAGTAGTAAATGGCTGAAGAAAACAAGGAACAAGAACAGGAAGAGAAAAAGGGAGGAAAGAAAAAATTACTCATAATAGCTGTCCTTCTTCTTATTATTCTTGCCGGTGGAGGAGGGGCAGCTTATAAATTTCTTATAATTGACAAACAAAAAGAAGAAAAACAGGAAAATAAGGCAGAAAAGATACAGGAGGAAATTAAGGATATTGAGAATCTTGGAATTATGTTTGAGGTCGGCACGTTTATAGTAAACTTAGCAGACAAAGATGCAGACAGGTTTCTAAAGGTAACTGTTATACTTGAGATTGAAAATGAACAGGTGAAGATGGAAGTTGAAAAAAGACTTCCACAGATTAAAGATGCTATAACGACGCTTCTTTTTACAAAAAATTCTAAGGATCTAAAAACTGCTGAGGGTATTGAGCTTTTAAAAGAGGAAATAATAAAAAGGGTAAATGCTATACTACCCTTAGGTGGAGTAAAGAATGTATATTTCACTGACTTTGTAATACAGACAGCTTAGGGAAAAAGATGGCAAAAGAACATGATATAACCTTTCTAAAGGATATTACTGTAAAGGTAACGGGAGAAGTTGGAAGAACAAAAAAACTGTTTATTGAGATTATTACCCTAAAAGAAGGCGATATACTAAAACTTGACAAAAGCACAGAGGATTATGTTGAACTTTACGTAAAAGATCAGCTTTTTGCTGTTGGTGAGCTTATAGTTGCAAATGATAAATACGGCATAAGGGTTGTAGATCTTGCTTGAATATACAGATTACCTTAAATTCCTATCTTCTTTTGTCATTATTATTGTATTTTTGTATGCTGTATATTACTTTGTGAATAATTACGGTAAGGGGATTATACCTGGAAAGAAAGGAGTTATAAGGATACTGGATGTAAAATATTTAAGCAAAGGAAAAGGATTTGCTGTGATAGAAGCAAACAAAGAGTTTTTTCTTGTTTCTTTTGACGATAAAGAGATTAAAGTTATAAAGCAGTGGGATAGTATTAACTATGGAGACATAATAAGTGAAAAAGATGATAAAGATCATCCTTAGTTTTCTCCTTATATCTTATGCATCTTTTGGACAAAACGCAGTTCAGGATACTTTATCACAGCTTAATAATCTTGATATAACTTTAAAAATACTTTTTCTCATAACAATACTCAGCTTAGCACCATCGATACTGATCACTGTTACAGCGTTTGTCAGAATTGTTATTGTTCTTTCTCTCTTAAGACATGCACTTGGTATTCCCCAATCACCTCCTAATCAGGTAATTATAGCATTGTCTCTTTTTCTGACATTTTTTGTTATGAAACCTGTATTTGATGATATAAACAGCAATGCGATACAGCCATACCTGAAAAAAGAGATAGGAGATATGGAGGCTATTGAGAAAGCAAAAGAACCTGTAAAAAAATTTATGCTGAAAAATACAAGAAAAGAGGATCTTAAACTTTTTCTTGATATAGCTGGTGAAAAACCTTCCTCTCCTGATGATATTAGTATGGTATCTCTAATACCTGCATTTATGATAAGTGAGATAAAAACTGCGTTTGAGATAGTTTTTATAATATTCTTACCTTTCCTTATCATAGATATGCTTGTTGCGAGCATACTGATGTCCATGGGTATGATGATGATTCCGCCAATGCTTATATCTCTACCATTTAAGCTTATTCTCTTTGTTTTAGCAGATGGTTTTGAACTTTTAACAAAAGCTCTGATACAGAGTTATCAGTAGGTGCAATTATGAGTGTTGATCAGGCCATAAACTTGATGCAGGGAATGCTTTTCACATCACTAATGGTCGGGGGTCCAGTTATACTTATAGCTTTTGTTGTTGGTCTTCTTATAAGTATTTTTCAGGCAGCAACCCAGATACATGAGATGACTTTAACATTCATTCCAAAAATAGTGGCTACAATTGTCGCGCTTATTATTTTTGGTTCATGGATGTTTAGACAGCTTGTTGAGTACACACAGGAAATACTTAAAAATATACTGATACTGATATCATAAGATGAACCCATTAATAACACCCGAACTTGCAGTTACATTTGGTCTTGTCTTATCAAGAATTATAGGTATATTTCTAAGCTTTCCTCTTTTAAATACAGGACTTATTCCTCTAAATATAAGAATTCTTCTTATTGTATCTTTATCCTTCTACATTATGAAAATGTTTGATATAAACTCTGGAATATCCCCTGAAAACTTTACGGTTTTGATGTATATCTTACTTATTCTTAAGGAACTTTTAATGGGATTTCTCCTTGGTCTTCTTGTAAACTTATTTATATCTGCATTTTCTTATGCAGCTGAGATAATAAGCTACTTTATGGGGTTTACAATAGTAAATCTTTTTGATCCTACATTTGGCCAGATATCAGTACTTGACAGATTTTTTATTCTTCTTTTCTATCTTTTGTTTTTTATAACCGGAGCATACCAGATAGTATTAGGCTCCCTTTTCATGACATTCAAAATTTTTCCTGTTGGCATTCTTCATATAAATTTGAGCGTGTTTCCCCACTTACTTGAAAAACTCCCTATTCTTTTTTATCTCGCATTAAAAATAGCTTTTCCCTTCATACTTATTTTACTTATTATCAATATTACACTTGCACTTATAAATAGACTGATACCTCAGATAAATGTATTCATCGTTGGCCTTCCGTTACAGATATTTGTAGGACTTGCATCTCTTGCTATCGGAACATCGCTTATCATTTACTTCTCAATTTCAGTGATAGAAAGGTTGTCCGAAGAGTATATAAAAGCTATAACTTTAATGGGAAAATAAATGGCTAAAGACCCTTCAAAGACAGAAAAAGCCACTCCTCGGCGACGTCAAAAAGCAAGGGAAGAGGGTCAGGTTGCGCGAAGTCAGGATATTCCTATAGCTTCTTCCCTACTTATAGTTGCAGTAATCATGCTTGGATATATTCCCTTTTCGTACAACATACTTACAGATTATTTTCAATATACTTTTTCAGATCCATTATATCTTATACCTGACGTAAACAGAAGTTTTATTTATGAATCTGTTAAGATACTTGCTGTTCTCGTTTTTCCTTTTTTCCTGATACTGCTTGCGATAGGAGTTTTCTCAAATATAGTCCAGTTTGGTTTTTTACTATCAGGTAAGGCATTGGTTCCAAAAATAGACAGACTTAACCCTGTTTCAGGACTTGGAAGAATATTCTCAATGAAAACGCTATTTGAACTTGTTAGAAATTTATTAAAACTTATATTTGCATCTGTAGTCTCATACTTCCTCCTTATAAAGATCATATCTGAGAGTTTTAACATGTCCTATCTTCCGCTGAACCATGAGATATACTTCCTTTTCAAATATATAGTAATGTTAATACTTGCATTTGCCATTATATCTATACCTATAGCCATAATTGATTTCATATACAGAAAATGGGAACATGAAGAGAATATAAAGATGTCTAAACATGAGATTAAAGAAGAGAGAAAAATGTATGAAGGAAATCCTCATATTAAGGCTGCTATCAGAAAGAAGCAGAGAGAAATAGCAATGATGAGAATGATGGCTGAACTTCCAAAAGCGGATGTTGTTATAACAAACCCTGAACACTATGCTGTAGCCCTTAAGTATGAAAAAGGAAAAATGGCTGCTCCAAAGGTAATAGCAAAAGGGAAAAATTATACGGCACAGAGGATAAAAGAATTAGCAAAAAAGTACGATATACCAATTGTTGAAGATCCACCTTTAGCAAGATCATTATACTCAAGTTGCGATATAGGAGATATGATTCCAGAAAACCTATATGTGGCAATAGCAAAAATACTTGCAAAAATATACAGAAAAAAGGCTGCCTGATCGTATAGAAAATTCTTTATATCTTTCTATATTATTCATATAACCAAAAAGGGAGGGCTGTTATGAAAAAGATAGAAAACCTTCAGGCTTTTGTTAGAAACGTTGTACTGAAAGAGTATCCATCCTTTAAAGATGGATGTGTGATGGTATATCAGCTTGGAAAAGACCACCTCCTTTTAGAACTGTTTGACAAAGAGGAAAGAAAAGCTGGAGAAATAATACTTAATCTTAAATCTGAAAAGATATATAAAGACGGAAGGGGATACAGCGTAAAGATAGAAGGTACACCAAAAGGAATGATAAGATACTACCTTCAGGAAGGAAATAGAAAATTAGAAGGTAAAGCAGAAGGATTACATCCCTGTCTCACCTTTTAACAACTGTCCAAGCGATATCCCTCCATCATTTGGAGGGACTTTTTTATGAGTAATAATCTTTAGATCTTTCTTCTGTGCTAAACTAAGAATCTTTTCTGTAAGAAATCTGTTCTGGAATACTCCCCCTGTCAATCCAGATGTCACATCTTTATAATCGCATAAAATATCTAAAACTATAAATGCAAGTGTGTTGATAAATCTTGTAACCTTAATATCAAGCTCCGACTTATCGTGTATTACCGCATCAAACAAAGGTCTCCAATCTATAACATCTTTTCTAAACTGGAAAGGATAGTGATCATCTATATCCCATCTATAAAAATTCTCCATAATCATTCCAGACTGTCCTTCATAAGAAAGTATTTGTCTTATACCAAGGACTGAAGCCGCTGCATCAAAAAGTCTGCCTGCAGAGGATGTGAGAGGAGAGTTTATACCTTTTTTCCAGACGGAATATAATAGATCCAGCTCCTTTTCTGAATAGCTCATACCGGTTTCTGAATATAAAATCTTTTCCGTATCCTTTCCGTACATATCAAATAAGATTGAGAGTGCCACTCTTTTTGGTTCTTTAACCGCTTTTTCACCCCCCAGAAGTTTAAAGTAATCAAAATGATAAATCCTTTTAAAATCTTTATAATCACACAAAAGAAACTCACCTCCCCATATATTGCCGTCATATCCATATCCTGTACCATCCCAACTGACAGATAAAAATAGATTTTCCTTTAGTCCACTTTCAGCCATAAGGGACAAAGAATGAGCAAAATGATGCTGTACCTGAACATGTCTTATCCCATTTTCTGAGGCAAATTTTTTTGCCCATCTTGTTGAGTAATAACGTGGATGCATATCAGAAACGATAACGTCAGGTTCGAAAGAGTACAGCTCAAGAAAAGTATAAATCACTTCCTCAAAGTTTCTACATGCATCAAAAGTTTCAAGATCTCCAATATGCTGACTCAGGAAAGCTTTGTCATCAAATCCTATAGCTATGGTATTTTTCTGATGCCCTCCAACAGCTAAAACCTTATCTTTAATTTTAAATGGCAGTCTAATAGGCAAAGGTGCATATCCCCTTGACCTTCTTATAAATGATATTTTTTTATCAATAACCCTAACGACACTATCATCAACCCTATTTTTTATATCTCTATTGTGAATAAGAATATAATCTGTAAAAGCAGAAAGTTTTTCAAAAGCTTCATTATTATCTTTTATAATAGGTTCATCTGAAAGGTTTGCTGATGTCATAACAAGGGGTTTTTTATAGTCATCCATTAACAATATATGTAAAGGAGAATAGGGAAGAAATACGCCTATCCTGTCTAAGAAAGGAGCCACACTTCTGCTTAATCCTGAATTTTCCTTTGATTTTACTATAACTATAGGTCTTTCAGGTGAAAGAATCACAGCCTGTTCAAACTCCGTTATATCAGCAAACATCTTTATCTGCTCTATATCTTTGAACATAACTGCAAAAGGTTTCTCACCTCTTTTCTTTCTTTCCCTTAAGAGGTCAACAGCCCTGTTATCTGTAGCGTCACAAACAAGATGAAATCCTCCAATACCTTTGACAGCAAGTATCTTTCCTTCTTTCAAAAGCTCAACTGTTATTTTTAAAGCTTCCTCCCTATCAGCTATAAATGTTCTGTCCGACCTGAATAAAGAGATATAAGGACCGCATGAAGGACAAGCATTTGGCTGTGCATGAAATCTTCTATCTAAAGGATCTTTATATTCCTTTTCACAGTCTGAACACATCTTAAACTCTTTCATAGTTGTGTTTGGCCTATCATAAGGAAGTCTTTCAATTATAGAGAATCTTGGACCACAGTTTGTACAGTTTATAAACGGATATCTGTATCTTCTATCACTTTTATCTTTCATCTCAGAGATACATTGTTCGCAGACTGAGATATCTGGAAGTATAAAAACCTCTTTTTTTCCAGTATTTTCTGATTTTTTTATGCTGAACTCTTTAAAACCGAAAAATGGAAGTTCCTCTATCTCCTGTGAAAAAATATGTGCCAAAGGTGGTTTCTCGGTATTTAATGAGATTAAAAATCTATTTATATTCTGATCTTCTCCCTCTACTTCAATAACTACGCCATGAGTATCGTTAATCACATATCCTTTCAGGTTGTATCTGACTGCCGTATTATAAACAAAAGGCCTGAAACCAACACCCTGAACAGCTCCTGTAAGATGAATTTTGAGACGTTTTTTCATAATCTTCTCCGATAAATGAATAATTATTCATTTTAATTGAAGAGCCAAAATATTTCCAGTAAAAATATCAGGAAAACATTATCTTCAGCTTTATAAAAGGATCCTCATCCGTATATATAGTCGTATGTGGAATTCTTTTATTAAACATAAAGGCTCTTAGATCGGAATCTATTCTGTGTAGATTTTTCTTATATGTACTGATCATATCCCTTCTGAGATAAGGTATTTTTTTCCTTCCGTCAAAACTTTTTAACTGGTACTTCTCATATTTATCTGGATTTTCCTCTTCCCGATCTCTAACCTTTATTATAGCTATCCTATGTCTTCTTGATATATGTAAAAGATCTACAGGATAACAGAAGTCTCCTATCAGTATTACATACGATCTTCTATGTTTTAAAAGAGTATCAGGAAGTTTTGTTAGATCAAGTCTTGTTTTTTTTAGTTTCAGCTTCATAATCTTATCAATACTGTTTTCAACTATAACAGGACTGTTTTTATGTTTCATATAGTACTCAATCTTATCCGTTATTATGTATGTATTTAACTTATCTTTCTGATAAAGAACAGAAAAACCTATAAGCGCGTAAACTTCAGCGACCTTTTCAATCTTATTTTTAAAAAGCATATCCTGATCAAGGAGCATAACGATTATGACATTTTGACTTCTGAGCTCTTCCCTTTCTACTACATGAGGCTTTCTTTCTTTAGCTGTTATAATCCAGCTTATCTTCCTTATGTCATCCCCATAAGTGTACTCCCTGATGCTTTTAAGATCGTCCTCTTCTCCAATTGTAAATGTTTTGTGAAGACCTTCAGTAAAGCTTAAGGCTCTATGTTTTGCTTTTATTGTTATAAGACGGCCTTTTTTCATGGCATTGGAACCTTCTCAACTATCATATCAATAATATGATCCGTCGTAACCCCTTCCGCTTCTCCTTTAAAAGAAATAAGGAATCTGTGTCTAAATACTTCTTTTACATACATGAGAACATCTGACGGTGTTACATAATCCTTTTCATTGAGAAGTGCAACAGCCTTTGATACTTTATACAGATTTATTGTTGCTCTTGGACTCAAACCTAATCTAATATACTCCCTATTTATTCCATACTTTTCAGGATTCCTCGTTGCCATAGTAAGATTTACAATATACTGTTCTACCTCTCTATCTATATGTATGGATTTTAATCTTTCTCTAAGACTAAGTATATCCTCTTTTGTTGCAACCTGCTTTGGTTCTTCAGGTTTTTTCCCCTCCTCATTTCCAAATCCCTCCCTTTGAACAACAAGTTTAAGTATCTGATATTCTTCCTCATCCGATGGATAATCTACTATAACCTTCATAATAAATCTATCAAGCTGTGCCTCAGGAAGATGATAAACCCCTTCTTCTTCTATAGGATTTAATGTAGCCATAACAAGAAAAGGTCTATCAAGATAAAATGTGTGTTCTCCTATGGTTACCTGTCTTTCCTGCATGGCTTCAAGCAATGCAGATTGAACCTTTGCTGGTGCTCTATTTATCTCATCTGCAAGTAAAAGATTTGTAAAAATAGGACCTTTCTTAACCCTAAATTCGTCCTTCTCTATTATATAAATTTCACCTCCAAGAATATCTGATGGTATAAGATCTGGAGTAAACTGGATTCTTTTAAAATCAAGATTAAGTATGTTACCAAGCGTTTTCACAGCGGTTGTTTTTGCAACACCTGGAATACCTTCAATAAGGATATGCCCTTCTGTTATAAGACCTATCAGAAGGGCGTCAATCATTTTTTCCTGACCGATTATGGCTTTTTTCAGCTCATTTTTTATCTTTTTTAAACTATCCATTTTCTCCACCTGTTTTAGATTAAATTTATTTAAAGCTTTGAACATATTCTTTAACTTAGGTCAATTTTTACCATGGATTTCTATCCCCTACCTCCATCTGGGATTTTTCATGTCTTTTTGGTTTATCTTCTTTTATCTCAACAACTGTTTTCTTCTTTTCTGTCTTTTTATTTAAATTTACAACCATATTTGAAAAAAGGTAAAGTTTTTTTATTTTCTTATCCTCTGGATATATCTGAACAAGTCTTTCAAGTATATCTCTCCCTTTTTTAAATTTTCCTTCATGTATATAACAGAATGAGAGGTTGTAATCTATTCTCTTGATAAGTTCAAGATCTCCAGTTTTTATATTCTTCAGTATGGGAACAGCTTTATTACACATACCAGCCTTTATATAGCTTACAGCCCCATTAAACTGTGATAAAGGATCCTTATCCTTAAGAAACTCAACTGCAGCTTTCTCATAATCTCCGATAATATAATAAAACGTTCCTTTGAACTCACCACTGTATGATGGATATGAGAGGAAGATAAATATAATAAAACCTGAAAGAAACCTTTTTAAAGCAGCGTTAAACATTATAAGTCCAAGTACAAAAAAGGCGATGAAAGGTGTTAGATCAGCATAATCAGGTATTTTTAAAAGCTCTTTTTTTGTTTTATCAGATATCTTTTTTATAAACTCTGTTATCTCTCTTATATCTCTATCATCATCTGTCACTTTTACCATAATTCCATCTGATATATTTACAACTTTTTCAAGGCTAAGGTTTAGCTTAGATACCGCATTGAAGCCTGGAATTTTACCTCCTTTAATAGTTCCTATACCGTAATATATAACTGTAAGCTGCGAATCTTTTACAAGCTGGATTACCTTTGTTATATCTTCATCTCCTCCATCTGAAACAAGTATGGCAATTCTTCTTTTTCCAGTAAGAGCTGAGTTTGCACTACTGAAAGCATCAAGAAGGTTTGTACTACCCTTTAATGGAATTTTAAGCCCTTTCATATATTCCAGTATTTTTTCATTTTTCTCGTAAGGCATAAAAACTATATGTGCATTATCCGAAAAAAGTAAAAGACCAATTTTTTCATCCTCAATCTTTTTTAAAAGGTTTATAATCTTTCTCCTTGCCACCTCAAATCTATATGGTTTTATATCGTCAACAGCCATGGAAAGGGAATGATCAAGCATTATCATTATTTCTGTATCCTTTTTATATATTGTTTTGTATCCTTTTTTTATTACAGGATTGGCTAACGTTATTACTAAAAGTACTGCAATTATTGAAAAAACTGTCATCTCTATTTTATCTGTTCCTCTTATTAATATGTAAAGTATGTACAATGCTAAAACGGGAAAAATTAGTAAGAGATATTCAGGCTTCAAAAACTCAAAATCTGCCATTACATAACCCTGATTCTTGGTTTAGATAAGAAATAAAAAAAGATTATAACCAACAAAGATAAAAACATTATTATAAGAATTATGTGCATCCTATAATTGCTAAACATCTCAAACAACAGAAAGCCTCCTATCCAGATTAAAAGCAGAGATGAAAAAATTGTGATCAGATACATATAATCTCTAATAACAAAAACTGCTTTCATTATATATCTTTTTGCTTTTGAGAAGTCTTTGGATCTTTCTTCAAGTATCTTTAAAATTATCTTTTTAAATATACTCTTCATCTGATCTGGATATATTTCCAGATCTTCATAAACAGCTTTTATTAACTTATTTTCTTTAACAACCCATCTGGATCTGTAAAGCACAGCATCAAGTTCTTTGATTTGATCTTTCATACTGTATATATCCTTTGAGATATATCTATATATCTTTTTATAATCTTCAATTCTATTTCCTTTTAGACAAATCATCTCCCTAATATCAGAAGGATACACGTACCTTCCGAACCTTAAAACTATTAAAATAAAAACAACAGGCAGTATAACTAAAGGGAAAAGTATCTCGTATCTGTATCTGTAAAGAGATATAAAGAATTTATTCAACAGACTTTCTTTATAAAACTGTTCAGGATAAAGATCCTTGAATCTTGAGAGATAGTAATTCATCCTCTCCTCTTGTGATAGTAACTCCCAAAAGCTCTTTTCCTCTCTCTTTTCTGGCTTTAAGATAAATTCCTCTGTTTCTTTCTCTACTATCTTTTCCTGAAAAGGGTCAAAATATCTAAATTTAACAGGTTTTATCTCAAGTTCGTCCATATAAACAACTTTATATTTTTGAATAGATCTTATCTCTTCAAGTTTATGATCAAATATATACCCTGTTTTTTTAGCAGAACCATTTTTTACAACAAGGGAATACTTTGGTAAATAAGGAAAACCTTTCCCTTCAATAATAATATAAAATGTTCCAAACCCTTCCCTATCTTTAAATTCCGTTTTTATATCAAAAGAACCAACATATATAATATCCTTTGGGACAGGTATTATCCTGTAGTAATCTTCACTTTTCACTATGAAGCTCTCTTTTAACTTCTTAAGTATCTCTTCATCTATTATTCCTTTCAAACTTTTTGTATCAATAGAAATCAGAAATGGAAGATCTGTATCATAATCTCTCATAAAGTAAACAACATAATCAACAACAACACTTTTTCCGTAAATTCTTTTTTGTATATCAGAAATGACTGTTCTTTCCGAGATCAAAGTCCTGACATCTATATTTTGTAGTATGAGATCAATGTTATCCTTTATATCTTTGTATTTCGTTTCTAAAAGACCTATATTAAATCTGATATGTACAGGCTCCTTAACATAAAACCTCTGTTTATCAGGATACTCTTTCACAACATACAGCTTTAAGAACGTTTTTCCTTTATCCCTATACTCAAGAATATCTCCATATGAATAAAGTACAAAAAATAAAAATGCAGCAATAAGAAATCTAAACATTTATCTTCTCTCTTAAAGATGTTAAAAGTATCCTTAACAATATAAGGAAAACAATAAAAACAGCAGCTACTTTTATATAAAAATCTACAGGTCTTTCAACATCAAACTTATACTCCTGAATATAGGAAGGTTCAAGCCTGTTTATTTCATTAAAAACAGATTTTAAGGCATTCTGATAATCTTTTGTAACAAAAAAAGCTTTTCCTCCTGTTGATTCAGAAAGCTTTTCAAGAACATAAAAGTTCATACCGCTGCTTACACCTATAGAGTATATCTTTGCACCTATATTCTGGTTAAATCTAAGAACGTCCTCAAGCGAGTACTTACTGTTTATATCACCTCCATCTGTAAGAAGAATTATTATTTTGTTTCTTCTGTCTTTCATGAACATATTTAGAGCCTCAATAAGACCGTCATACATTGCTGTACCTCCAACATCTACCATAGCCGGTCTTATAACGGATACAATCCTCAAAAGAGCCCCCCTATCTGTAGTAAGAGGCATAAGCCTAAAAGGAAGGTTGTCAAATACAAGAATTCCTATTCTATCTTCTTCATCCCTTTTTAATAAAAAATCTCTCAGTATCTCTTTAGAAATACGCAATTTATTTTTTTCTTTCATAGAATTACTAACATCAATAGCGACTACTATGTTGTAGACCTTTTTTTCAGAATAGATATGTTCCTTCACAAAAGGATGCATAGCAAGAATTGTTGTAAGTATAGTCAGAAATATTACAAGAAATGGGATATACCTTACAACAAATCTCTTGGGTTCACCAAAAAGATCCAAATGGGGAAAAAGGGCTATTTTTCTACTTTTTATATATATCGAACATATAATTACACATATTATCACTATTATTCCTATTAAAGATGCAAAAAGATACTTAAACTCTATGCCCATACTCTTTTATATGCTCTATAAATTTTTCTATAAGTTCTAATGTTTCTCTATCCAGTTTATCTACTTTTTTCCTGTACTTAAACCTTTCAAGTCTTTTTAAAAGCTGATCATTGTACGGCGTATCATATTTATGTATGAGAAATGTTATATTGTACGCTGTTTTCTTTGGATCTTCTGTATTTATAGATATCCTTTCCCGTCTTTTTTCTGGAAAAAACTCAAAAGATGGAAGCTTCACAAGTCTAATTAGAAAATAAAATGAGATTATAAAAACCGATAATCCTAAAAAAAACAGTATTATCTGAATAAAATCAAAACTGATTGAGTATATCTCAAATGTTAAGTAGAAATCTGTGTTCATGCATTTAAAAATATGATTGGAATTGAAAAGATGCAACCGCTCAGATCAAAAAGGAAGGGAGGCAGCCCTTCCTTTTACTTAACTCTTTTGAATTTATAACCTCCAAATACTATAGCCATATCACCCTCTCTCCAGAATATTGTTCTCCAAACCTGGTAGTATATGTGAAATATAACCCATGCTATTATTATCCACATTATTAAATGATGAACAATCCTAACACCATGAAGACCTCCAAAAACATAAAGGGTCCAATCAGTTGCAACATGAAGTAACCAGGGCCACCATGCACCTATTGAAGATGTTCCGTGGGCAAGGCCTGCCACATACATCTGGAATCCAGTAAATAACATAAGAAGCAGTAGTAGATGCAAAATCGTGAACCATACAACATTAAAGCTATCACTGTAAGTAGTATCAAACTTCTTCCTTCTATTTAATGTTAAAAGATTCAGAAATACTTCTATAAACTCCTTAATATTTTTATAGTTTGGAATAAGCTTTTTGTAAGGCTTTTCAAATCTACTGAAAAAATATAAATACGCGATAACTATAAAAAGAACATCAAGAATTATCGCAGATATAAAATGCAGCATTCTATTGTAAGCCATAATATACTTAAAAGCAGCAGGTTCTGCTATCTTGGCCTGATAGTACGGATCTGCTATATATAATCCTGTTACAACAGCAACAACAATGGCTATAGCATTAGCCCAGTGGTATATCCTCATAGATGCTGTCATTCTTTTTACTTTTTTATACATTGCAAGCCCCTCCAATAGGTTCAAGTTTGTAAACGCCAAGCTCCTTTCCTTTTACATCGATAACATGAACGGCACAGGCTATACAGGGATCAAATGAATGTATTGTTCTAAGTATCTCAAGGGGCTGATCTGGATCTGAGAGAACAGTACCGATAAGCGATGCCTCATAAGCACCCATCCTATTTTTATAATCCCTTGGAGCTGCATTCCATGTTGATGGAACTACAGCCTGATAGTTTTCAACCTTTCCATCTTTTATCTTTATCCAGTGTCCGAGAGCTCCTCTTGGAGCCTCAGTAAGACCGTAACCTTTAAGTTCTTTACCTTTCGTTAAAGCTTCAAAATCAAACTCAGTCCATGTACTGAGATCTCCAGATGCAACATTTTTTGCAAGCTGATCAACCCATTCAATCATAACATCAACCATCACAGCTGTCTCAACAGCTCTTGCTGCCGTCCTACCTACCGTTGAGAAAAGTACCTGTACAGGTAAATTTCCCGAAGTTAAAAGCCAATCAACATAATGTTTTATTCTCTCGTTGCCCCTTGCATAACCAACTACCATTCTTGCCAAGGGACCAACCTCTACCCTTTTATCATCATATATAGGTGATTTTATCCATGAGTATTTACCATCTGGATCTACCGTCCCATCTTTCCTGAATCCTGTATATTTTGGTTTTGTCTGTCCTTCATAAGGATGTAAAGGCTGATTAACGCTGTATTCATACCAGCTGTGTGTTACATCCTCAGTTATTTTTGACTGATCAAGATCGTAAACTGTTGAAAGATCCATATTAAGAACAACACCTTGAGGAAACAAAAGTTCACCTTTATACCAGTCGTTATCATCCATTCTAAAATCACCGTAAGCCATATAGTTGCCAAGTCCTTTTCCTATACCTTTTAATGCTTCATCAGCATAAACAGCACCAGCCATTAAAAGATCTGGAAGATAAGCTCTGTATATGAACTCCCTTGATCTCATCAGTATATCTTTGAAATGTCCTATTCTTGCAGGGTTCTGTATATCAAGAACACAGGTAACACCGCCAACAACAAGTGATTGTGGGTGAGGATTCTTACCACCAAAAATAGCCATTAGTTTAGCCATTTCCCTCTGCATATCAAGAGCGTCAAGATAATGGGAAACAGCCACAAGATTCTGTTCAGGTGTAAGCTTGTAGGATCTATTTCCCCAGTAGGCATTTGCAAAAGGTCCAAGCCTACCAGCTTTTACAAACTTTTTAAGTCTATCCTGGACTGCTTTAAACTGACCTTCTCCAGCATTCCAGGGCTGTACTGTTGAACCTGTAAGCGGATCTGTAAGCATATTTGCCCATTTTTTTGCCTCTGAAGCAGCTTTTGCTGGATCTGCCTTCAGTGCAGATACTATATCAACCCAGTCGAGAGCATGAAGATGATAAAAATGAACAACATGATCATGTATATAAAGGGATCCCTGTATAAGATTTCTTACCAATCTTGCATTCTTAGGAGGAATTATCCCAAGAGCATGTTCAACAGTCTGCGTACTTGTATAATAGTGAGTTCCCGTACATACACCACATATCCTCATAGCAAGCAGTGGTACGTCTCTTGGATCTCTTCCTTTCATAATTATCTCTATACCACGCCACATCGTAGAGGAACTGTATGCATCTATCACTGTATTATTTTCATCAAGTATAGCTTCTATCCTTAGATGTCCTTCAATTCTTGTGATCGGGTCAATAACCAAATGTTTTCCCATTTTTTAAACCTCCACAAATTATTATTCAGTATCTTTATCTTGATCTCTTTTTCCAGCCAAAGCACTTGCAACCGCATGTATACCTATACCTATTGCAGCTGCTGTTAGAAGTCCAAGTCCAAACTCATCGACTCCAGACTCAACACCTCTCCCTGCTGGTGGCTGTATAGGGGATCTTGCTACAGGTCTTTCTGTTGCATATTTATCCCAGAAATCAGGTTCTGAACAACCTATACATCCTCTACCAACACCAACTGGCCAGTTTATACCTTCGTTGTACTTTATCAGTGAACAGTTATTAAATGTAAAAGGACCTTTACAGCCCATTTTATAAAGACAAAAACTGTTTTTTGCTCCATAATCTCCCCATTCTTCAACAAACTCACCTGCATCAAAATGAGCCCTTCTCTCACAGTTATCATGTATTCTGAAACCAAAGGCAAATTTGGGTCTAAGAAGCGAATCTAATTCTGGCAGTTCGCCTGTTAGTATGTAATGTATAACTACACCTGTAATATTAGCAGGATTTGCAGGACATGCAGGTATATTAACAACAGGTTTTCCTTTAACAATATCCATTACACCCACAGCACCTGTTGGATTTGGATATGCTGCAGGAACACCGCCAAACGCAGCACATGAACCTACAGCAATAACAGCAGCTGAATGCTCTGCAAGATGCTTTAAATGTTCAACTCCCGTTTTAGCATGCCTTCCTATTGTAAAAGCCTCAGGCATTCCTACAGGTATGGCTCCTTCAACAAACAGTATATACTTGCCTTCAAAATCTCTGACCGCCTTTTCAAGATTCTGTTCGGCCTGATCACCTGCAGCTGCCATTATCACTTCGTGATACTCTACAGAAAGATACTCAAGTATAAGCTCATCAACAGAAGGAGAAGCACTTCTTAATAGAGCTTCTGTATTTCCCGCACAATCCTGTATATTTATCCAGATAATTGGAACTCTATTCATAACTTCCGCTGCCTGTGCAACAAGCGGCTCAAACTGTGGCGGAAGCATAAGCATTGCAGTTGTAGCAGAAACCCACTTTAAGAAATCTCTCCTTGTAAGCTCCCAGCTTTCTAAAAGCTCTTCAAACCTGATCTCAGTTTCTTTAACAGGTCTCTGTCTTTTCAGCTCTGCAAGTCTTCTTTCCATTTTCCTATAGAGGTTATCGTAGTACTTTTTTCCCCTGTTTGTGTTAATGTAGTTTGTAGGTTTTGTAAAGATCTCTCTCAAATACTCCCTGCTGAAAGGTTGCATATCCGTAACCTCCTATAATAACGATAATCGTTTTCATTTAATGAATATTCATTCGTTATTAAATTGATGATAATACCTCAAACATTTATTGTCAAGCTGTTTGACTTTTTGATACACCCTCCTTATGTTTAAATATAAGGGGGAATTGATGGATGTAAACCTGTTAATCCAAAAAGAAAGTTTAAAGGATATATTTCAGATATTAAAGGAAACATACCAGATTATCGCTCCTGTTTTTAAGAACGGTTTGGTTGTTTACAGTGCTGTAGAAAAATTTGATGAGATAGCATTTAAGAAAAAGGACGTTCAAGCCTCAAGATATTATAAAATTGATGACTCAAGTTCTATGTTCTCTATTTCCAAACCTGTCAACTCTTTAAAAAATTTTTTACATCCCCCAGAATTCAAAATAATGAGCGTGAAGAAAAAAAATGGAAAACTGGAGTTTTTGTATGAAGATCCTGAAATTAAATATGCGTTTTTTGGTGTCCCTCCCTGCGATCTTAATGCTCTATTAATTCTTGATGATGTTTTCATTAATAAAAATGATCACTCTGATGTGTATTACAGTAAAATCAGAAATAATATATTTATAATTGCATATACCTGCATCAATCCTGTAGATTCATGCTTCTGTACATCATTTGGATACAAGACAGAACCTGAAAAAGGCTTCGATATATCTATAACTGAACTTCAGGATTATCTTCTTATTAATGTAGGTTCTGAAAAAGGCATGAAACTGATGGAAAATATAAACCATAGGAAAGCAAGTATAGAGGATATAAAAAGGAAAGAAGAGATATTAAGATCAACAGAAAAAAATATTAAAAAAATAGATATAGAAAAAATACCTGATATTCTTTATAAAAAAATTGATTCAGATTTTTGGGAAAAATTTAATAAAACATGCCTCGCCTGTACATCCTGTACACAGGTCTGTCCTACATGTTTCTGTTTTGATATAGTTGAGCGTAACGATCTTTTATCTATGGAATCTCACAGAATAGCTGTATGGGATTCATGCTTCAATCCTTCATTTGCAACTGTTCACAGATTTAATATTAGAGAAAGTGTCGGGTCAAGATACAGACAGTGGCTTATGCATAAATTTGCATACTGGATTGATCAATTCGGAAATTTCGGCTGTATAGGCTGTGGAAGATGTATAACATGGTGTCCATCAGGTATAGACATAAGGAATGAGATAAAACAGTTGAGTGAAGAAAATGATCAGAATAGATAATCCGTATATACTTACAGAGGTTGAGATTATAGAGACTATAAAAGAGACTGAAGATACAATTACTTTAAGAGTAGAGTCCCACAAGGATTATACTCCTGGTCAGTACAACATGATCTACATTTTCGGCATAGGAGAGGTTCCTATAACTATATCAGGTAGATCTGAAGGGGTTATAGAACATACTGTGAGATCAGCTGGAGATGTTACAAAACATATAGTTAGTATGAAAGCAGGCGACAGAATGTATATAAGAGGACCTTACGGAAACAGTTGGGATCTTAATCAGGCTGAAGGAAGACAACTTGTTCTCATATCTGGAGGTCTTGGACTTGCCGCTATAAGGTGGATTATGGAGGAAGCTATTAAACAAAAATACAGATTTAAAAGTATTCTTTCCCTTTATGGATCAAAAAGTTTTGATTCGTTACTTTATAGATACAATTATGACAGGTGGTTTTCTGAAATTGAGTTCAGAATAACAATAGATAAACCTGACAAAAGGTGGAAAGGAAATGTGGGACTTATAACAAAGCTAATAGCGGACTCTGATATTCAGGAAAATGCTGTTGTTTTTATGTGCGGTCCTGATCCTATGGTTAAATTTTCAGTTATTGAACTGTGTAAAAAAGGTGTATCTTTAGATAATATCTACGTTTCTATGGAAAGACATATGAAATGTTCCGTTGGAACATGTGGACACTGTATGTTTGGTCCTTTTTTCGTCTGTAAGAATGGTCCCATTTTTAGATATTCACAGATAAAAGAGTTTTTTGAAAGGAAAGAGGTATGATAAAGATAGGAGTTTTTAAGTTTACTTCCTGTGACGGCTGTCAAATCTCATTTTTTGATATATATGAAACAATCTCTAATTTAGAAGAAAAGATAAGTATAAGATACTTCATTGAGGGTCAGGACAAAAACGTATTTGAAGATTTTGATATATCATTTATTGAAGGATCAATATCAACACCAGAAGAGGAAGAAAAAGTAAAAGAGATAAGGAATATATCAAAATATGTTATTACAATAGGAGCATGCTCTTCATCAGGAGGCATCCAATCTGTAAGAAATTTTTTAGACTACAAACAGATAGCTCACTCAGTATATCCCGAACCTGAATTAATTAAATCACTCGAAAAGTCAAGACCTGTTTCAGATTATATTGATGTGGATATTGAGATCAGGGGATGTCCAATTGAGAAAGAATCTATCCTCGAAGTTATATACTCTGTAATGCTTGGTAAAAAACCATACAATCCTGAATATCCTGTATGTATGGAATGTAAAAGAAAAGGTAATCCCTGTGTGGTTATTTTTGGAAAACCCTGTCTTGGAAGTATAACTTCGGCTGGATGCAAAGCGATATGTCCATCTTACAACAGAGGTTGTTACGGGTGTTTCGGACCTGTTAAGAATCCACAGATAGAAGCTGTTGAAGAGATTTTCCTGCATCTTGGTTTAGATAAGGAAGAGTTTAAAGAATGTCTCTTGATGGGATTCAATGCTTATCATCCTTATTTAAGGGAAAAGTTATGAAAAAGATTGATCAAATTTTAACAAGGGTAGAAGGTGAAGGTTCAATATCCCTTTTTTACGAAAACAATATGTTAAAGGATATAAAACTGAACATATTTGAACCACCAAGATTTATAGAAGGTATATTAAAGGGAAAAGAGTACTTTAGAATTATCGATGTAACATCACGTATATGCGGAATATGTCCTGTCGCATACCAGATAAGTGGTGTTCAGGCGATAGAAGATGCATTTAAAGTAGAAGTTCCCTCTGAAATAGAAAATCTCAGAAGACTTTATTACTTTGGTGAGTGGATACAGAGTCATTCCATCCATGTTTTTTTCCTCCATCTTCCAGATTTTTTCAACAAGAGTTCAGTAATTGAGGTGGCAAAGGAAAATCCGGAACTACTCAAAATAGGAAACATAATAAAAAATGCTGGAAGCAGTATAATACAGACATTAGGAGGAAGGGTTTCACATCCTGTATCTATTGCTGTTGGAGGTTTTACAAAATTTGCCGATGAAAAACAGCTAAAAACTATCTTACCTCTTCTTGAAAAAGCTCTTGATCTATCAATATATGCTTTAAACAGGCTATCAGAACTTAAATTTTTAGAAAATAATATACCAGATATTCATTTTCTCTCTCTGGAAGAAAACGAATACCCCATTCTTAAAGGAGAAATAATTTCAAATAAGGGCTTAAGATTTACAAAAGAAGAATTTGATAAAATTATAAAAGAGTACCAGACAAAAAATTCAACAGCAAAAAGAGCAAAGCTTTTTGGAAAAGAAACCTACATAGTCGGTCCCATATCCAGATTCAACAACAGCTTTGAAAAACTTTCTTATACTGCCTACAGATCATCGAAAAAGATAGGACTTTACCCCACTGTTAGAAACAGTTTCAAAACGTTACTTATAAGGATTGTAGAAATAATACATTCACTTGAAAGATCAATAGAAATAATCAATAACTACAGCAGTGAAAATATAAAAAATAAAAACTTCACTATAAAAGAAGGGATAGGATATGGTATATCTGAAGCACCACGAGGCATTCTATGGCATAAATACAGATTTGACAGAAGGGGTAGGGTATTACAAGCTGATATAATTCCTCCTACCTCACAGAATCAGGATATTATGGAAATATCCGTAAAAAATATGATAATGGGCAAAGAAAATATTAATGACATATTAAGAACAGGGGAGATGATTATAAGAAATTTTGATCCTTGCATCTCATGTGCAACACACTTTCTAAAAATAGGAAAGATAAAAGGTAAAAAGATCAGCTGAATGTTCTTTTCCTATGAACGTATTTAATGATAACATAGTTTATCACCCTGTCCCACATTCTTTTTTTCCCGTCTTTTACCTTTAATCTTTTTAACGTTTTAACAACAGTTCGGTCAGATATTATCCCTAATAGAAATCCTGAAATAACAAGAAAAGGTACTCCCGGGATAACAGGTAAAATTATCCCCAGAATCCCAATTATTAAAAATATTAATCCTAAAATAAATCTCATCATTTTTTCCTTGCAACCTTTTCTGCCCATTCAATGATCTCTTCTTCAGAGACATCAAGATTGTGTTCTTTAACATAATCTTTAAGCAGATTTACTATCTTATCAACCCTACCAAGTGCTCTTCCCTTATCAGGTGTCGGATCCTTTACAAGACCGTAAATCTGTCTTCCTTCGTGCCACTCAGGAAGATATTCTGTTATAGGCAGTCCTTCTTCATTTGTAAACAAAAGACAGTGACAGTATTTTAATATCTGCATCTCATCGCATGCACATATCCATCTTCTTCTTTTTATCTCTTCCTGTTTATCAGGATAAAAATTACATGGACAAAGTGGTTTTCCAAGTTCCTCAACATGTGATGCAAGCCCACTTATAACAGCCTCTGCTGCTTCTTTATTTGGATTTACTACAGTTCCTGATTTTTTTGAGAAATTTTCAGCAAATCTTTTCATTTTTTCCATAATTTCAGGTTTAAGATCTTTCATTCTTTCCTCCATATTTTAAGGATATATTTATTTTTTTATACTTATAAGGTAATATTATACCTGCTATTTTAAAATGAGAAAAATCAGTATTTGGAGAAGGATATGGACGAAACTACTGAACTGGTGCTAACAGCGATAATCTTTATCATGGCTGTTGCTGTAATTGTGGGATTAATGATTTATTGGTCAAAAAACAATACAGTAGTGGACGAGAGGGATAGAAAGTACTACAACAAAGACAAAAATGATGATATAAATCACTGATAATAAATAATACTGTATTATAATTTTTTTCAAAAAATAGAAGAGGTATTTATGAAAAAAGAACCTTCAATACTTATATACAAGGGACATCCTGATAAATTTAAAACACAGGTGGCTCCTATTTTTGATTTTGACAATATAGAAACATATATGGAAATACCATTTGAGTTTTTCCTTGAACTTCCAGAAGAAGAAAAAGCTTTTATTGAAGGATTTAATAAATATATAGACGGGGATATTATAGGATCAAGAAGAGAGCTTGCAAAAGCTGCCTCAAATATACCTGAGGCAAGATATATGTTCGCGATTGTAAATTATACATTAGGTAAAATAAGAGAAGCACAGCTTCTTATGGCAGATTTTAAGCCTGAATGGAAAAGATTTATACAGACATGGAGAGTTCCTATACTTGTTGTGCCGTTTCAAACATCTAACAAAGCTTTGTACATATCAATAGATGACAAAGGTCTTCAGGCTCTTTACCACCTACTTGAAGGAAAAAAAGCTGAAGATATTGCATTCCTAATGGGGTTTTAAATGAAAAATCGCGCTGTATTCTTAGACAGAGATGGAGTTATAAACGAGGATTACGGTTTTGTTCATAGGATTACGGATTTCAAAATATATCCTGAGGTTTTCCCTGCTTTAAAAAAACTTCAGAATGCAGGTTTTAAGCTCTTAGTTGTTACAAACCAGTCTGGTATAGCTGTAGGATACTACACAGAAGAGGATTTTTTGAAACTTACGGAATATATGCTTGATATCTTTAAGAAAAACGGTATATACATAAGTAGAGTTTACTACTGCCCCCATCATCCTGATGGCGTTATACCGGAACTTAAGATGGTATGTGAGTGCAGAAAGCCAGAAAGCGGAATGATAAGACAGGGAATAAAGGACTTTAATATAGATCCCTCAAGATCATTTCTTATAGGAGATAAGGAAAATGATATTAAAGCTGCCCATAAAGAAGGAATAAAAGCAGCTCTTGTTAAGACAGGTCAGGGAATAAAATATGTAGATAATACACAGGCTGATTTTGTAGGTGAAAATATACTTGACGTTGTTGAAAATTTTATACTAAAGAGGGCATCAGCCCTCTAAACAGGTCTTGAAAACAGCTTTCTTTTCAAGACTTTTCCCATCTTAAAGTAAACGACTCTCTTTTCTGGAACGTTAACAACAACACCTGTTTTTGGGTTTCTTGCCTTTCTGCTTTTCTTAACTTTTACCTTAAACGAACCAAGACCTCTGATCTCAACCTTATCACCTTTTGATAACGCAACTGCTATAGCTTCAAAAGTCCCATTAAGTATCGTCTGTAAATCCTTTTTTTTCAGATAGGGAAACTTATCAACAAGATAGTTCAAAAGATCTGACTTTTTCATTTAGCCTCCTCTATATCTGATATTTTTATACTCATTCTGTCCAATTGTTCCAAACATCTATCACATACAGACTGACCATTTCTACCAACGGATATATCGTATATCCAGCATCTTGGACATTTTTCTCCTGAGGCTTTCTTTACAGCCACCTTGCCACCCTCAACCTTATCTCCTTCTAAAACAACCTCACCTTCAACCTCTTCAGTCAGTTCAACCTGACTAACGGTAAAAAAGAACTTTATCCATTCTATTCTATCCTGAACTACAGATCTATAATCCTCAGGTAATGAGAGTAAAACCTTAGCTTCATAGGGATGCCTTATAATATCAGACTTTCTAGCTTCTTCAAGAGCTTTTAATATATCATCTCTAACCTTCATCAGTTTTTCATATACATTTTCAAGTTCAGGATTTATATAGTCTTGATTGACAAGGGGCATTTCTTCAAGATGAATACTTTCTTTCACAGATGGGTTTATCTCTTTTATATATCCCCATATCTCTTCAGTTGTAAAAGAAAGAATAGGCGCAAGAAGTTTTGAAAGAGAATCTAAAAGTTCATAAAGAACAGTCTGTGCCGACCTTCTCTCTATGCTTTTTGGTGCATAAACATAAAGCCTGTCTTTAAGAATATCAAGATATACGGCAGACAGATCAACAATAATAAATTTCTTTATCTCATGGTATATTTTATGAAATCTGTAATTGCTGTAAGCTGAATGGGACCTGTCTATTAATCTTTGAAGTTTTGAGAGCATCCATCTATCTATCTCAAGAAGACTTTCATAGGAGACTTTATCTTTATCTGGATTAAAATCATAAAGATTTCCAAGAAAATATCTGAATGTATTTCTTATCTTTCTATAATCATCAGCTATACTTTTAAGCAGCTTCATCCCCATCTTAATATCTTCTGTGTAATCCTCTGATACAACCCAAAGCCTTAGAATATCAGCCCCATACATCTTTATAATTTTATCAGGTGGTATAACATTACCCTCAGATTTAGACATCTTTATACCTGTTTCATCAAGAATAAAACCGTGGGTTAAAACTGAGTCATAAGGAGATCTTCCATAAGATGCCACACCTTCAAGAAGCGAGGATTGAAACCATCCTCTATGCTGATCTGAACCCTCAAGATACATATTAGCAGGCCATTTAAGTTCTTCCCAAAAACCCGACCTTAGGACAGAGGCATGTGATACACCAGAATCAAACCAGACATCAAGTATGTCTTCTTCTTTTTTAAATTCAGTTCCATCGCACTTAGGACATCTGTATCCTTCAGGCAAAAGCTGATCAGCATCTTTTTCAAACCATATATCAGCTCCATACTCATCCTTTTCCACAAGAGAAGCTACATGTTCAAAAACCCTTTCATCATCTATAATATTCCCGCATTTTTTACAGTAGAAAACAGCTATTGGAACACCCCAGCTTCTCTGCCTTGATATACACCAGTCCGGTCTGTTCTCAACCATAGATTTTATTCTGTTCTCACCCCAGTGGGGTATCCATTTCACCCTTTCTATTTCTTTAAGAGCTTCTCCCCTAAGGGTCTCTCCTTTCTCAGTTATACTATCCATTGATATAAACCACTGGGGAGTAGCTCTGAAAATAACAGGATTTTTACACCTCCAACAGTGAGGGTATGAATGTTTTACTGTTTCATAATGGAGTAAAAGGTTATTTTCCTTAAGTTTCTCAATAATCTTTTCATTAGCCTCAAAAACTCTCATACCCTGTATAAAATCTGGTGCTTCTTCAGTAAATCTTCCCTGATCATCAACAGGTGCAAAAACTTCAACACCATATCTGAGTCCTATAACGTAATCCTCCTGACCGTGTCCTGGTGCCATATGCACAAGACCTGTTCCTGTTCCAAGTTCTACAAACTCAGATAGGTATATTTTTGAAATCCTATCTATAAAAGGGTGTCTGTATTCAATAAACTCAAGTTCTCTCCCTTTAACCTTTCTTATTACCTCTCCCTGAATATCTGTTTTTTCACAGAAACTATCAATCAGTTCCTGTGCAACAATATAAACATTCCCATCAGATTTAAGGAATACATAATCAAATTCGGGATTTACCATGATTCCAAGATTAGCAGGAAGAGTCCATGGTGTTGTTGTCCATATAACAGCATATATTTTTTCTTTTATTCCAAAGGGTTTTTCTACAAGTTCAAAAGCTACGTAAATAGATGGATCTTTTTTTTCTTTATACTCAACTTCTGCTTCAGCTTCAGCTGTTCTATCATATATACACCAATATACAGGTTTTTTCCCTCTATATGCTATTCCTTTCCTAAATATCCTACCCAGTTCTCTTATCTCCTGTGCCTGGTATGATGGTCTCATTGTAAGGTAGGGTTTTTTCCAGTTGCCGATAATACCTAATCTTTTAAACTCTTCTCTCTGAATATTCACATACTTAAGAGCGTACTCTCTACACAGCTTTCTAAATTCCGATTTGGAAAGATCCTCTTTTCTTTTTTTCTTTTTTTTCAAAAGTTTTTCAACCTGCTGTTCAATAGGAAGTCCGTGACAGTCCCATCCAGGAACAAAGGGAGCATCTTTACCTTTCATACTCTCATACTTAACAAGGATATCCTTTAGTATTTTATTAAGAGCATGTCCCAGATGAATATTACCATTTGCATAAGGCGGTCCATCATGAAGTATATACTTATCCTTTCCTTTTCTCTCTTCTCTCAATTTTTTATAAAGATCTATCTCTTCCCATTTTTTTATTATCTCAGGCTCTTTCTTAGGTAAATTCCCCTTCATAGGAAAAGCTGTTTTTGGAAGATTCAGTGTATCTTTCCACTCCAACGTATTTAAACCTCCTAAGGTTTACTAAAAAATCTACAGAACAAATATTATAAGCCAAATCCTACAACTAATAAAATTGAGCTTATCTGATATACTATTTTTGTTTAAATAAAAAACAAGGAGGGAAAGGTGAAAAAGTTAATCATAATATCATCTTTGCTCTTATTTGTAGGAATATCCTTTGCAGAAAATCAGGAAGTTGCAGAAAACCAGGAAGAAGCAGAAACAAGCTCCCAGTACCAACTGCCTTCAGAAGATGACAGCTATATGAATAGGTACTTTCTTGTGGAAAGGTTTAACTTCCTTCCAATAATAAGGGAGAAAGCTGAAGAGATAGGTATAACTATAGAACAGATGGAAGAGATAAAGAAGTTTTATAAAGAATATTATGACGTTATGGTAGAGAAAGCAAATGAGATCAAGGAAAAAGAAGATGAACTTAAACGGCTCGTTCTTGAGGGTGGCGAAGCAAAAAAAATTAAACAGCTAATTGTTGATATAGCAAAGCTGAAAGCAGAGCTTACAATCTACAATATTAAAGAGGTAAGATCTATACAGAACGCGCTAACAGAAACTCAATGGAAGAAAGTCCTTGAATTATCAGGGAGTAAAGTATTTTGAAAATGAAAAGATATGCGATTTTTATCTTGCTTTTTATAAATCTTTCATACGGCATAACTATTGATGATGCTGTAAAAAGAGCTAAAGAATATCTTCCTCTTTACTACCAGAGTTTATCTGATTTCAGATCTTACTTTTATACCTATAGATCATCCATTTCGGAGTTTTTTCCTTCATTGAGTTATGAATTCAGTTATACAAAATACAACGATAAAAATCCTTATAACTATTCAAGCAGGAATCAGTCTTTATCATTAAGATGGAGTATATACAACAGTGGTTACAGATACTTTAATTACAGATCAGCACTCCACAGCTACAGAGCTTTAAAATATACATTAAACGAGGTTGTACTTGATATTGTATTTCAGGTAAAGTATGCGTACTTAAAATCTGCTGCAGCAAAAGAGAGATTAAAGTTTAGAAACATACAGTTTAAGGCAGCTAAAGCAGACTATGAGCTTGCAATAGATAAAAAAAAGCTTGGGCTTGTTAAAAAATCAGATGTTTTACAGGCAAAGGTAAGATTTGAGAATGCAAAATACAATCTCGTTCAGGCAGAAAATGAATACAGAAAATCTATAGCAGAGCTAAACAGTCTGATAGGTTTTCCCCTGAACAATAATACCGAAATAGATACGTCTATACTGGAAAAATACACCCAAAACAGATTTCCAGACTTTGAGAAACTAAAAAATATAGCGTTCAGGACAAGACCAAAGATAAAAGGTTTTGTGGAAAATATTAAAGCCGTGGAAGAATCAAGTAAAATATATCTTTTCCAATATACTCCATCCTTAGATATATTTTATTCCCTAAACAACAGCTACTCAGGTCTATATGGTAAAGATAGATACAGCTACTATGGTATCACCCTAAACTGGACTATATTCTCAGGACTAAAAAGATATTACAACTACTTATCTTCAAAAGAAAAAGAAAGGTACAACAGATACGCGCTTAAAGAGGTAAAAAGAAATATAGAACTCAATCTTTTTAAAAAAAATGAGGATCTAAAGACAGCGTACACTAAGCTTGAACTTGCAAGAACTATTCTTGAACAAGCTGAAATAAACTACAAACAGGTTCTTGGAGAGTACAGAGCCGGAACAAGCGATATAATCGCACTTTTAACAGCTGAAAGTTCATTAGCATCTGCTCACGAAACATATGTACAGTCAATACTTGAGGTTGCCTTAACAAAGATATCTATTGAGAGGGAGTTAGGGGTGGAAGATATAAACACTGTGTGGGGCAACAGATGAAAAAACTTATATTTGCAGCTTTAATAATTTTTTCTGTAACTTTAGCATTTTTTGGTTATATGAAGTTTGGAAAAAAAGAGGAAAAAATAAGGGTAATAAAAACTGAAAAAGTAATCAGGGGAAAGATAGAGGATATTATTGAAGCAACAGCTATAGTAAAAACACAGGTTAATGCCTACGTTAAGGTAGGTGCAAGAGCAACAGGCCGTATTCAGAAGATGAATGTTGATATTGGCGATCATGTTAAAAAAGGAGAACTTATAGCCATAATAGATCAAAGAGAAATACTAAAAGATATTGAAAGATCAAAAGCTGATCTTGAAAGATCAAAAGCAAACCTTAAAGAGATAAAAGAAACGTATCCTTTGAAGATTGAAGAAGCAGAAAAAAAAGTTAACTCAGCAGAAGCAAAGTACAGATATGCTCTCTGGAAATATAAAAGAGAGGAAGAACTTTTAAAGAAAGAGTTTACAACAGAAGAAAACTTTGAGATAGCTAAAAGAGAGTTAGATAGGGCAAAGGCAGAACTTGAGCTTGCAAGAGCCACACTTAAAAGGATAAAAAAAGAGTTTATAACCAGATTGGAGAAAGCTGAAAAAGATGTAAAATACGTTGAAAAACAACTTGAAAAAAATAAAATAAGACTAACTTATACACAGATATATTCACCTATAGATGGAATTGTGTCCAAAATAGCAGCAAGAGAAGGGGAAACTGTTGTTGCGGGTCTTCAAGTTGCCAATCTTATAACAATCCTTGATCCTTCAAAACTTGAAGTAAGAATTTATACAGATGAGACAGATATAGGGAAGGTTAAAGAAGGACAGAAAGTTTTTTATTATGCAGATGCATACCCTGACAAAATTTTTGAAGGTGTCATATCAAAGATATATCCAGAACCTGTAGTCAGGGAAAATATAGTTTACTACATGACCATAGTAAACGTTAAAAAAGAGTATGCAAAGTATCTTAAACCTGAAATGACAGTTTACGCAAGAATAATCACAGGTGTTAAAGAAAACGCCCTTCTCGTTCCCAACAGAGCTTTAAAGTTTGAAAAGGGGAAACAGTATGTCTTCAGAATAATTGATGGAAAACCGGTAAAAACATTTGTAAAAACAGGCTGGATATCGGAAAGATACACTGAAGTTATAGAAGGGCTAAAGGAAGGAGATATAGTAGCTACAGAAGTTTTAATCCCATTAAAAACAAAAAAACTACCAGAAAAAAGATGAGCATTCTTATAAAACTTGAAAAAATAGAAAAAGAGTATGAAAGCTTTGGAATAAGAACAAAGGTTCTAAAGGGTATAGACCTGATAGTTAAAAAAGGAGAATTTGTCTCTATAATGGGTGTTTCCGGCTCTGGAAAAACAACTCTTATGAATATTTTAGGATGCCTTGATGTTCCAACATCAGGAAAGTATTACCTTGAGGGTATGGATATTTCAGATCTTGATGATGACAGGCTTTCAGAAATCAGGAATAAGTATATAGGCTTTGTTTTTCAGCAGTTTTACCTTATAAATTACCTCACTGTTTTAGAAAATGTCCTTGTCCCGACTATATATTCAAAAAAAAATATAAAAGATCCAAAAACCAAAGCTAAAAAACTCCTTAAAAAAGTAGGTCTTGAAGAAAAATTATCTTTCAAACCAAATCAGCTTTCAGGTGGACAGCAGCAAAGAGTAGCTATTGCAAGAGCTCTAATAAATGACCCTGATCTTATACTTGCAGATGAGCCTACCGGTGCTCTCGATAGTAAAACAGCATCAGAAATAATGGAGATATTCAAGAATCTCAATAGAGAAGGAAAAACAATTATTGTTGTAACACATGATCCTAAGGTTGCAGATATCGCGAATAGAATTATAAGAATTGAAGATGGTAAAATAATTGACTAAAAAGAGGTTTTTAGATGTTTGCAAAGATAGCTGAATCAAAATGGATGAAGTTTGTTCTTTTTATTACAACCTTTGCCTTTGTTGGAACCGCATTTGTAGCGATTGTTATATACAAACTTGCGGGTAATATATCCGGTGCCGCAGTGGTAAATGGTAAGGAAATATCCCTTCAGGAATTTTATTATCAGGTAAATATTATCCAGAACAGACTTGAAAATCAGGGTATAGATACGGCACCTCTAAAAAAAGAGATATACGACCAGGCTCTTGAATCAGTTATAGATAGGGAGCTTTTATTTCAGGAAGCTGAGAAAGAAGGCATAGCAGCAACAAAGGAAGAAGTAAAAAAGGCTATTCTTGATATAGAAGCATTCAAAGAAGATGGAAAATTCTCAAAGGACAGATATATCGCATTACTTTCTGGTATGAATATATCACCTCAGCTTTTTGAAGAAATAATTAGAAAGGATATATCTGCACAGCATATCTTTTCCTTTTTAGAACTTTCTTTCTATCTCTCAGAAGATGAGGTAGATTCATACATAAACAAACAGTTATCAAAAATTTCAGGAAGTTTTCTTTATATAAAACCTGAACCTTTAAAAATTTCAGAAAACGAAGCAAAAAAATATTATGAGAAACATAAAAATGAGTACACAGGAAAGGAAGGAAAGGAAGTAATTATTTACAGAATAGATATAAATAAAAAAGATCAGGAAAAAGCAGAAAAACTTGCAAAAGATCTTTTTTTAAAATTAAAAAAGGGAGAAACAGATAAAGAGACCAAAGAGATAAAAATAATATTCAAAGATATTATATATGAAGATACAGAAAGTATTCCCAATATACCCAAGGAATTAAAAGAAAAACTCAAAGAGATATCAGATAAAAAAAGTATCATATTTGTAAAAACAGATGACGCTTATTACCTTTCAAAATTTTTAAAGGCAGTTAAAGAACCACTGCCTTATGAAAAAGTAAAAGAAAAGATATACTCAAAACTTAAAGAGGAGTATGAAAAAAGAAGCATAAAGGATCTCTATGAAAAAATCACAAAAGAGAGTGATAAAAATATCCAGCTTTTAATGAAAAAATACGGTGGAGTACTTGAGAATATAAAGGATGAAACAGTAAGAGATATAATAGTGAGATACGGTCTTACTCCTGATTATATGAAACAGTTTATTAGAGAGAAGAATGGAATCATCCCGTTAAAAGAGGGCATACTTGTTTATAATATTGAAAAAGTAATACCGCCAACTGATAAAGAGTCTGAGGAACTTAAAAAGCTTGTAAAACCTCTTCTAAAAAAAGAAAAATACAACACAATTTTACAGATGTATATAGACAAACTCAGAAAAGACGCTGAAATCATTAAAAATGAGCGGATTCTCAGATGAGGGAAGAAACCCCGTATTCTTACGATTTTTTATGGAATCAGCTTGAAAAAGGATTCAGTGAGATAAGAAAAAAAAGATACAGAGATCTTTTACAAAAATATTTTAAGGACCAAAAAGTAAAAAAAAACTTTCAGGAAAAAAGAGACAAAAAGGGAAGAAATTATAAAGGAGGGGAGCTTGAAAAGACTGCTTCAGTTTTATCAATGGCTTTATGCATATACGACAACTATCCTGAAATAGATATAGACCTATTGCTAACAGCTATTTTAATGAAAGGTTTTTGCAGTATTTATACAAAAAATGAATGTTACGAAAAGATAAAAGATTATCCTGAGATACTACCTTTTCTATTTAAAAAAAAGAGGAAAAAGCCAGATCTTGAAATTACAATATTTGAGAATCTGTATAAACTTGATGATAAAATTTATAAACAATTAAAAAGAAAGAGAGGTGAAAATGGTACCTGAGGAGAGAAAAGTTTTTGATAACGGTTCTCACCAGAATATTCTCCTTGAAGATTTCGGACATGGGGAGATGGTTCAGGCAAATGTCCACCTCATCGTAGATAGTGGGGAAGGTATGATCCTTGATCCAGGTGGACATAAGGTTTTTAAACATCTTCTCGCAGAAATAGGAGGACTTATTGGTGTCGATAATCTCAGGTATATTTTTCTTTCACATCAGGATCCTGACATTGTTGCTGCCATTAATGGCTGGCTTATGACAACAAAAGCAACAGCTATTGCCCCTGTTTTATGGATAAGATTTATACCACATTTCGGTGTTGACAGACTTGTAGTTAATAGAATAAAAGGTATCGGCGATGAGGGAACAATAGTAAAACTGGGAAGATCTGAGCTTTATATAATTCCAGCTCACTTTATGCATGCCCCTGGAAATTTTCAGGTGTATGATCCTGTATCAAAAACCCTTTATTCTGGAGATCTTGGAGCATCTCTTGGTCAAGACTATGTATATGTTGAAAATTTTGATGAACACGTTCAATATATGGAAGGTTTTCACAAAAGATACATACCATCAAATAAAATACTTAGAGCCTGGGTAAAAATGATAAGACAGCTTGATATAGAAACAATAGCTCCACAACACGGAGCAATCATGAAAGGCAGGGATATAGTAAACAGATTTTTTGACTGGTTAGAAGATCTACCATGTGGAATTGACCTTATGGAAAATATATACAGAATTCCATCATCATACTTTGAAGGTTAGCTGTGATAGAACACTATCCTGTTCTTTACAGGGAATTACTAAGTTTCTTCAAAAATGTAAAAGGAAAATACATAGTAGATGCAACAGTAGGAGGAGGTGGACATGCACTCCTCCTGTTAAAAAATCTACCTGAATCATACCTCATAGGTGTTGATAAAGATGATTATGCATTAAAAAAAGCTGAAGAAAAGTTAGAAACTTTTAAAGGAAGATATAAACTCATAAAAGGATCTTTTAAAAATATAGACAGAATAGTTTACTCCTTAGGTATAAAATCTATATCCGGCATACTGTTTGATCTTGGAGTATCAATATTTCAGTTGAAAATGGAAAGAGGGTTTTCCTTTCAGAGGGATGAACCCCTCGATATGAGAATGGATACATCACAAAAAAAAACAGCTTTTGAAGTTGTGAATAGATACACAAAAATTGAGCTTGAAAAGATCATCAGAGAATACGGCGAGGAAAAGTTCGCAAAGAAAATCGCTTTAGCGATTGTTGAAGCGAGAAAGAAGAAAAAAATTGAAACCACAAAAGAACTTGCACAGATCATTTATAACGTTTACCCACCATCTTTAAGAAGAGGAAGGATACATCCTGCAACAAAAACATTTCAGGCTATAAGAATAGAGGTAAATAATGAGCTTCAAGAGATAAAAGAAGGGATCAACAAAGGGATAGACATACTTGAAAAAGACGGAATTATAGCTGTAATATCTTTTCACTCTCTTGAAGACAGAATTGTAAAAAATATTTACAGAGAAAGGAAAAAATTAAAGGATATTGAGATTCTGACGAAAAAACCTATTACACCGGGAACTGAGGAGTTAAGAGAAAATCCTCCTTCCCGCAGTGCCAAACTGCGAGTAGCCAAGAGGATATAAAATGGGAAGGGCATTAGGTTTAGAACTGAAAAGAGACTTAGCTGTAGTTAAAAAATATTTAAAATACTGGTTTATCATAATAACAGTTACCTTTGGTCTTGTTATGTACAACAGCCTTTACTTTAAAACTGAAAGAGATATAACGCAACTGATTAGTAAAAAAAACTATCTTGAGGCAAAAAATCTTCAGTTAAAAAAAGAAATTACAAGGCTTTCATCTCCTGAAAGAATTACATCCATAGCAAAGAAAAGATTAAAAATGAAAGTTGTTGACTATTCCAGAGTTCATTTTATAGATCTAAACTAAGAGATCACATATGAATAAAACCAGAGTTTACTTCTTTTCTGGTCTAATAGTAATTGGTCTTTTACTCGTTGTTATCAGACTGGCTTACTTCCAGATATATAAAAGGGAGGATTTTCTCACCTACATAAAAAAACAGTATTACACAAAGGAAAATATAGTTCTTCCAAGGGGAACAATTTTTGACTCCAATGGAAAAATTTTAAGTATAAGTGTTCCTACTATAAGTATATATGCCATTCCAAAGTATATTGAAAATAAAAAAGAGGTTGCACAAAATCTGTCTAAAATACTAAAAATTCCAGAACAGACACTCTTAAGAAAACTCTACAACCATAAAAGATATGTTGTTCTTGCAGAAAATGTTGATAAATCTTTAAAAAAGCGAATACAAAATCTTAAAAAGACACTTAAGGAATGGAATATAGGCATTATAGAGAGTAGTATTAGATACTATCCACTGAAATCAGTGGCAGGAAGTACTATAGGTTTTGTAAGCAAAAAGGAAGGTATAGGTCTTGAGGGACTTGAGTATAAATTCAATAAGATCTTAGGAGGTGGTGTAGGAAAAATACTTTTGATGAAAGATGCATCAGGAAATCCTTTTACAATAGAAAATCAGGTAAAAAAAATAGATACGAAAAATCTTATCCTCACAATAGACAGCAATATACAGTATATAGCAGAAGAAGTTTTAAAGCAGTTTGTAAGAGAAAGGAGACCTAAAGAAGCAGCAATTATAATAATGAACCCATTTACAGGAGAAATTCTCGCAAATGCAACATACCCAACTTACGATCCTAATAGATATTGGCTGTATAAAAATCACAAAAATATAACATTCCACAATGCTTATGAACCAGGATCACTTGTAAAACCTTTTGTTCTGGCTGAAGCTATAGACGAAGGGGTAGTAAATTTTAATAAAAAGTATTACTGCGGAGAAGGAAAAATAATCGTTGACGGCAAGAAAATACGAGATCACAAAAAATTCAAAATGCTTACCCCTGAAGAAATAATAATACACTCATCAAACGTAGGTGCAATAAAAATAGCTTTAAAACTTGATCCTAAAAAGTTTTATAAAAAACTGTTCAGACTTGGGTTTGGTAAATCAACAAAAACTTTTCCAGGAGAAGCATCAGGAATACTAAAACCAGACTACCGACCCGTACAGATAGCTTACGCATCAATAGGACAATCATGGACAGCAACACCAATACAGATAGCAACAGCATACTCAGCCATAGCGAATGGTGGATACCTTATAAAACCAAGGATCGTCAAGGAGATCGTAGATCCCATTACTGGAGAAAAGAAGATATTAAAAAAAGAGATCTTAGGAAAAGTACTCAGTGATAAAAGTCTAAAAAAACTAAGAGAAGTACTTATAAATGTTGTTGAGGTAGGAACAGCAAAAAAGGGGAAATCAAAATACTTTACAATAGCAGGAAAAACTGGTACAGCACAAAAATACGATCCTAAGATAAGAGCTCTTTCATCTGAAAAATTTTACACATGGTTTGCTGGTTACTTTCCCGCAGAAAATCCTAAGTTTACAGTTGTTATATTTGCAAATGAACCACAGAAAATTAAAAAATGGGAAAGGATTGGAGGAGGATCCGTATCTTCTCCTGTTCTCAAAGCTCTTGTAGATAGACTAATGTTTTATATAAAAGAAAGACCAGATAAAAACGGAGGGAATTATGCGGTTAAAAACCCATCAAAAAATAAATAAAAATTTATGTGGAGAACCTACAGCAGTTGAAACAGATAAACATGCTACAGTAATCCTAAAAACAGAAAATAGCATGGTTGCTGATGAAAAGGGACTTATACATGGAGGCTTTATATTTGGATCTGGAGATTACTGTGCCATGCTTTCTGTAAATCATCCTAATGTTGTTCTGGCAAAAGCTGAAGTTAAATTTATAAAACCTGTAAAAATAGGTGAAACTATAATTTTTGAAGGAATTGTTGTAGAAAAAGAGGGCAAAAAAAGAACAGTTGAAGTTATAGGAAAAAACGAGTTAGACCAGATAATTTTTTCAGGAAAATTTTACTGCGTAATTACCGATAAACATGTTTTAGACTAATCTGGAAATAATAGAAAACTGTGCTATAATATATCTTCTCATGGCGGGGTAGCCAAGTGGTAAGGCAGGGGACTGCAAATCCCTTATACGCGGGTTCGATTCCCGCCCCCGCCTTTATGAAGAATATTCCCAAAATCGAAAATACCAGAAGAATGTATTTTATAAAAATTACCATCCTCTCATTTGATGAATACAAAAAATAAAAAAATCCATAGAACGATTAAGATAGAATTAACTAAAAGATTTTTTCTGAAATTTATTAAATGAGTTTAAAAAGTATTAAGAGGTAAAATTAGAAAGTTTATAGAACTATTTGAAGAATGGTAAACTGTCCCGTTTTTTAAAAATCGCATTTTCGGGACACTTGTCATAGTGTTAATATAACAATATATTTAAGGAGTAGTATAAAACAAGTGAAAATTATCGGGACAGATTAATGAATGAAAAATTAATTATAGAAAGGAAAAGGCTATTAGATAAATTAGGTGGAATTCCAGAGCCTGTAATAGAAAACAAAGAATGGCTTTATTTACTTGAGGAAGAAACAAGAAATTCAATCCTTATAGAAGGATACTTTGTAGATGAGGAAGAATTAGAGCAAGCTTTAGCAGGAAAGAAGCCTATTTCTAAATCTCAAGAAGAGGCAGTTAAATATTTTAAGACAGCAAAGTTTATATACGGCCTTGCTTATGAGAACTGTAAGTCAAATGAGTTTTTATTTGGCATCCCATTAATCAGACAGATAAATAAAGAACTTGGATTTGGTGGTGAATTTAGAAAAGAAAAAATCAAAATAGCAGGAGCAGAATTTGAACCACCAGAAAGCTATATAGAAGAATGGGTAAGAATTTACATTGATTATGTTTACAACGTAAATGAAAACTTTTTTAATAAAATTTGTGTATCACACGCTTTTTTTGAAGAAATACATCCATTTATAGATGGGAACGGAAGAACAGGTAGGATACTTTTAAACTACATATTAATAAGCAACGGATATCCACTGGTTATAATAAAAGGCACAGATAAAAACAAACAAATCTATTACAGAGGATTGGAAGAAATAGACAGTCAATTATCTAATTTATTCACAAAATATAAAAATATACTGCCAGATAAACAGGAAGTTTTTAAAAAGCTAAAAGAAGCAAAATCAGATATTTTAAAAAGCTTAATACTTGAAGCATTAAGAGAAAGCTTGGATAGACTAATAATCGCAAAATACGAAGAAAAAGGAGCAAAAATAGAACCAGTAAGCAAACTACTAAAGGATTTAGGATATTCTCCAGAAAGCACAAGACAGTTAATAAAAAGAGGTAAGATAGTAGCAGTAAAAATAAAAAAAACCTGGTATTCTACAAAGGATTTAGTCAAAATATTTTTAGTTTAGTTGTACATTTTTATGAAAAAAAATTGCTGATGATTAATATTCTCTGTTTTTCAACTTTCCAAGAAAAATTTTTTATATAAATAGTTTCTTCAAAAAAGTCAGAAAGTTAGAATAAAAACATCATTAACATCATCTATCTTTTTAAAAGAGGGTTTGCTGTCATGAATAAAAGATGGTTAACTACAAAGCAGGCTGAAGAATATTCTAATCTCTGCTTTAAAACTTTGAAAAAGTTTTACTTAGAAGGAGAAATATATGCCAAGAAAATAGGCAATAAATGGATATGGGATAGAGAAAGTATTGATGCATTTTTAAATGAAGATAAAATAAAAATAGAACATATCCTACATGAATTGATAAATAAGTAATTCATCGATAAATCATAGT
>CAZFKX010000002.1:0-9266 GCA_964519345.1 uncultured Aquificales bacterium | reverse complement strand
AACTATCCTACGCCTCAGCAGTTATCAGAAGTTGAGGGACAGCCAGGTATAGTATCAAGGCAGTGTTTAAGTTGTCACGACGGAACTGTTGCAATAGGAGCTGTTTATATCGTAAGGGGAACTGAACTTGGAAATTCGGTTATAGAGATGCAGAATGTTAATCCGGACGGTACATTACCTTCAGATAGAAGAACCTATATTGGAACTGATCTATCAATTCATCATCCAGTTGCGATTGAGTACGATCCAACAATACAGGTTACGTTTGGCGACGGCTCTGTAAAGACTGTAGAGCTGGTAAACCCTCATCCACTTCCTCCTATAAAACTGTACACTTATGGTGGAAAGAATTATGTTGAATGCACATCATGTCACGATCCACATAAACAGAATAAACAGTTTTTAAGAGTTGATGTTGGTAATCTTGCACAGGATCTAAATCAGACCTGCATATCCTGCCACGATAAACCTGGCTGGTCACAAAGTGCTCATAGCACTGTAACCAACAAATTTTATTCGGATTCAGGTGTAAATACTCATTTTGGGGAAGGATCCTCGGTATCTGTTGCTGATCTTGGCTGTGGAAACTGCCATCTACCGCATAATAGGCCTCCATATCCACCTTCTGGAAAACCACTATTAAGAAAACCTGAAGAGCAGACATGTTTTAAAGGTGCTTCCGGTCAAAGCAATCTGGCTCCATGTCACGGATCAGGAGGAGCCAAGGATATAGAAAGTTTTCTCCCGCCAAATAAGACTTACGGTCATCCTGTAATGGATCCCTTGTACCAGAATATACACACACCGCTTGACGTTCTCTATGGAACAGGCGTACCAAGAGTTCCAGCTGGAAGTTACGGCATAGAATTTTCAGATTCAAAACATGCTGAATGTATGGACTGCCACAACCCTCATAAAGCAAGACCGGGAACCCATGCAGCAACAGCCGATTCATCTGGTTGGTATCCTCAAACTCCTTCAAATCTTGTTTCAAATGTATTAGCCGGTGTTTATGGAGTTGAGCCTGTATGGCCTCAAAGATGGACCCAACCTACAACTTACAACACCACAGCTGAGGCAACAAAGGAGTATCAGATATGCATGAAATGTCATTCAGGCTGGGCACTTGGAGCTGTAACATCAGACTGTGTAACATCATTTACATCTTCACAGAGCGGAATTCCTTTAACAGATCAGTCATGCGAGTTCAATCCTTATAATAGATCAGCACATCCAGTTGTTATGACAACCAATGAAATGGGTAATTTAAGCGGATGGAATCAGGCTACAGGTAGATACGCTCAGCCTTTAACAAATACTCAGGTCATTTCTCCATGGGATACTAATGTTGGAAATCAAACAATGTACTGTACAGACTGTCACGGTACCGATAATGAGGCGTCTGGAGATCCACGGGGACCTCACGGATCAACACACCAATTTATGCTAAAAGGTCCAAATACGAACTGGCCTACTAAATCAGATGGAACTCTCTACACTACTGGTGACGTTAAAGCTGGAACTACGCAGGGTCTTTTCTGTACCAACTGCCATGACCTGACCCAGGCCCAGGTCCATATGTTAAGAAGACCTATGCCTATGTATTCAATAGCCTGCGTGGAATGTCATATCGCTGTTCCACATGGTTCTCCAGTATCAAGACTGCTCGGGTATAGATCAATGCCAGAGCCTTACAATTTCAACTACAATGGCACACTTCAACTAAAAATGGATGGATTTAGATGGAATACCACATTAGACGCCAACGATGCATATGCACCAGCATGCGGCGGCGGTGGTAGATGTCACAACTGGAACGCGGGAGGATATGACAGTTATCCTTAAGAAATTATTAATACTTACGGCTTTAATATACGTATATTCAGCAATAGCTGAAATTACAGATGAAGAGAGAGTAAAGGAGGTTGTAAAAATATACAATCATACGGTAATAGAGGCTTCAAAAAGTAAAGCTCTCCCTGATATTATAAGATTTAAAAGCATGATGTCAGATATAACCACAGGAAGAGTAGCTGAAAAACTTTATATCTGGATAATGTCGTGGCATGAAAATAATCTTTACATGGATGCAAAACTGCTTGATATAAAATTTACAAACATAACCTTAAATGAGAAAACAGCAACAGCATTTACAGATGAAAGATGGATATATAAGTATATAGACGCTTCAAGAGGAACTATTGCCCATCCGGAAACAGAAGTAAGATATAAGATGAGATATGATCTGGTTCAAAAAAACGGCAGATGGCTGATTAATAAAATAAAGATAATCTCTCAGACAGAAGAAATACTTAAAAATAAGGAGGGTAGAAAATGAAGAGATTTTTCGCAGCAGCAGTTTTAATACTAAGTTCAGCTGCAGCTTTTGCTGCCGTTGACGGCAAAGAGCTGTTTAATAATAAAACAAACAGATGTGCCATCTGTCATAAAGAAACTAAAGACGCTGTAGGACCTTCTCTTAAAACAATAGCTGAGTTTTACAAAAACAATCCAGATCAGCTTAGAGCTTTCCTAAAAGGTGAGGCGGAACCTATTATCTGGCCTGACAGATTTAATATGATGAAACCTCAAATGGGTAAGTTGAAAGCTATGAGCGACGAAGAGATAGATGCCCTTGTAGAGTTTATACTTAAACATTAAAAAAGCCCCCTTATAAGGGGGCTTTTAATTAAATTAGATTTATTTTCCATGACATGTTAAACATACATTACTGTAAGCGTTTCCATCACCAGATCTCAAAAACCTTGCAGCATTCAGATGTGGATTATGACAGGAAACACACTCAACTTTCCCATTCCTTAAAAGATCTCCAATTGTAGGTCCAGGATTTCCGTCTTTATCTCCTGAAATATTCCATCCTGTTATATCTGTATTTGTAGGTTTTAAACTTGCAGGTGGATTTGCTTCATCGCCTCTGTAAACCACACCTACCGGATGATCGTCTCTAAGATCATAGTTTCCACCATCACCGTTTTTCCCTACTGCAAATGGCCAGGGCATTTTCCATGAAAGATTTGATCCCCTATAGTTCAGGTTTGATCCTGAACTGTTCCAACCACCTGAACCAGGAAGATTTATAACTGTGTTAACTCCACTCACACCGTCATGACAGGATAAACATGCTCTTGAAACATCTCCAGGCTGACCAACCGTTGTTCCACCAGTTGTTGTTCCACCTCCATAAACCTGAAACGTAACCGTCGTATCAATAGGTTTGTTCCAGAGAGGTGCTCCAGTAAATGCCTGATTCGAGCCGTGAGGTGTATGACAGAAAACACAGACCTCATCAGTATCTGTTGAGTACGTCGCGAGATTATGAACAGTATTTCTTATATCTTCAACTGGAGCAGCAAATGACACTGCAGATATTACAAAGATTCCTCCAAGCGCAATTTTCACCTTCATAACCCTTTCCTCTCGATTTGATTTCAAACATAATTTAAAAATTTAGTATGAAAAAATCATGAGCGTAAGATAATATATATTTATAAAAACTATAATAATTACTTTATTATAGTAATAGTAATTTTTCTAAAAGTCAATATTTTTTCTAAACTTTATAAAAACATTGACATCAACAACTTTTTAATTTGTAAATAAAAATAAATCTCATTTTATGTTTGCAATTTTCTATTCCTATAGGCTAAAAGGATAAGAATCCCTAATAAACCTACTGCCCAGTAAACCCATGTTGGTATTGGAACCGGATCACCCGCAGCATAGGAATGTAGTCCGGACAGATAGTAATTAACTCCAAAATATGTCATTAATATTGCAAAATAACCTAAGGTTGAAAACACAGCCATTTTATACGCAGAATACCATTCTGGAACGTATCTTAAATGAACTATAGCCGCGTAAACAAGTATAGAAACAGCCGTCCATGTCTCTTTTGGATCCCATCCCCAGTATCTTCCCCAAGACTCATTTGCCCATATTGCACCAAAGAAGTTTCCAACTATGATAAGTGATAGACCTATAATAAGCGAAAGCTCGCTTATTTTTACAGCTTCTTTTATACCCCCTTCAATTCTGTTAACCCTTTCCTTACCGAGAAGTTTCTCGCTCTTTATAGCAAAAAGGATAAGAATCAGTATTCCTAAAATCGCGGAAAGTCCTAAAAACCCGTAACTTGCAGTTAAAACAGACACATGAAGTAACAGCCAGTATGATTTTAATACCGGAACTATCGTAGTTATCTGAGGATCAAGCCACCCAAGGTGTGCCGCAAAAAGAAAAACGCCTGCAAAAATACCAGTTGATGCAAGAACGAAAAGAGATTTTCTTGCAAAAACTATACCCGCAAGAGCAACAGCCCAGGAAATAAAAAGCATAGATTCGTAAGCGTCTGTCCAGGGAGCATGATCTGCCACATACCATCTTAATCCAAGACCAAAGGTATGCACTAAAAATGCAAGGAAAAGTAGTATAACTATAAAAAGTCCAGCTTTCTGAAAGTTTTTCTTAGGGTTGAATATCTGAGCAAAAATAACAGCAAGGGCTATAAAACCGATTAAGAAATAAACAGGAATAAGTCTTTCAAAGATAATAAGTTTATTATATAAAATTTCGGCTTTTAGCCTGTTTTCAGAAGGTAAAACAGAATAACCGTATTTTTTCTGAAACTGCTTTATATCATCTATAGCCATATTTGCCTTAGTCCAGTCTCCCTTCTGTAAACCCTGCTGAACACCATGTATATAATTTGAAAGGATTAACTGTATCTCCTCTTTTTGTTTTTGTGGGAATGTTGTTAACGCATCCCGTGGTCCGTACCATGTGTTATTCGGATCATTTTCTTTGGGAAATATTCTTAGAATCTCCCCTGTAAACACCAAATAACATATATACAGCCTTTCATCAAGCTTAAGTATCTCCTTATCAAAGGTGTTTCTTTCTGCTGGATTTTTCCTCTGTGCCTGTTCCACAGCAGAAGCAAACTTATACATTCCTTTTTCATCGTAAGCATCTATGAAAGCAAAATACTTTTCATCCTGAGGAATACCAAGGACTTTTTTAATGGCTGGATGTTTTACCTTTATCATCTTTATATACTGCCAGGGGCCAGGCATAAGAAACATGCCAAGCACAACCTGATTATGATTAAGTCCAAGTACTTTATCTCCGCCATGTACTTTGTTTACAACCTCAAGGGATAAGGTATCAAATGGTTTTATTCTTCCATCTCCACTCTGAACGGGAACAGTCCCAAATTTGTCGGCATGATTTTTATCTATTTTCTTAACTGTATTAATTATCTCATTCATATCTACTTTCTTTGGAACTGATACTTCCTCTTTTTTCTTATCTTCCTGCATACCGGGATAAGCTAATGATGTTCCTGAAGAAAATAGGAATAAAATGGAAACCACCAGCAGTATAGATCTCAAACTGTCATTTTTATTTAGCATTCTTAAAGTCCTCCCAAATCTGCTCTTTGGATTAAACAGATTAAGCAGTAATCCAAGCGTTAGAAGTCCATATCCTATATATGTGGGTAGAACTCCCGGATCATGATTTACAGAAAGAACCGTTCCTTTCTCATCTGGATCATAAGACATCTGGAAAAATTTGTATCCGCCGTAATTAAGAGGATGATTCATATATATTCTATAAGGCATTTTAAGACCATTTCTATTATCTATTACAATAACATGACTTTCATAGGAAGAAGCTTTATTTGATCCTGGGTATTTCTCAAGAACAAAGTCTTCAAGATATATCTGGAAAGGTAGTTTTATCACAGTAGCTCCCCACACAAGAGTAACATTAACATTTCCAATATTAACTTCAGCTGGAATTCCAGGGGTACCGCCTCCTCTTCCAAGTAAAACAACCTCTTTTTTACTGCCGTCATACTCAACATCAACAAAAAGGGCTGAAAGAACTGAACTATTTTGAAGAACTTTTCTGTCTCTCGGCAGGGGAACAACTTTTTCTTTACCCTTAAGCAGTGCCTGTTTCACAACAAAGTTCAGTCCACTAACAGAGTAAAGAATCCCTGTTTGAAGTTCAGCTTCTTTTCCAGCTTCTATATTTCCTTGAGACTGATCTGACATCTTAAGCCATCTTACGGGAAGATTTGATCTTAAAAAGAATTTATTATTTTTTACGTAGAAAAATACAAAATCTTTTCCTTCAAGCCTACCTTCGTACTTTTCTGGATCTTCAAAAAGGAAAACAAAACTTCCAAAATCTTCAACTGTACCTTCTTTGAGCGTTAGATCTACCGTATCCATACCAGAAGACGCTTTTAAAGTTATTATAGGTTTTCCTTCTGGATCCTCCTGAAGCTCTGTTTTGACTCCCTTTATATAGTTTTTATATCTGACAATAAGGGGTTTTCCGTCTATATCAAGCCTCTCTTCAAATCCATTAAAACCTATTGCAGAAAGCATCATAGGTTCTTCTTTATAGTATTTTTTCCCGTTCTTTTCTGCAGTTATCTGTAGAAAAGGATCCCTTGAGTACATTGTATCCTGATACTGTCCCTCTCTTATATGCATCATTCCTTCGTAGCCTATATATCTTGTAATGGCGGCGCCAATAAAAATAAATATAAATGATAAATGGAATATAAAAACTGGGAATTTTTTTGGCTGCCACATTTTATATACAAAGATATTACCTATAAGGTTTATGGTAAGTAGAACCATAACAAACTCAAGCCATTTTGAACCGTAAACTATGACATAAGCTGTCTCCCTACCAAAATCGTTTTCAATAAACGTAGCAATACCAACAGCAGCACCAAATATTAAAAGAAGAATAATAGTGGTTTTCATTGAGAAAAGAACGTCAAGAACAGTTTTCATATAAACCTCCTTGGATAAAAAAAGTACAATAGTTAAATATAATTAATATATATCAGATAAATTTTTCTGATAATTATCATAATACCCTCAAAATCGGGTAAAAAATAAGCCCCAAAAGGGGCTTTTATCTATTTTTCCATAATCATTCTTGCATTTAAAGGCTGAACAGGTCTATTTGTATCTCCTCCCATAATTTTTCTAAACTTCTCGATCTGATCTCTGGACATTTCCATTTCTTCTTCCATAACAAGCCATCTAACGCCTTCAGAACATGGGGGCGTTGTCAAAGATCCGCTGTATCTATAGTAATCCCTATCCTTAGGAAGAAGATCTTCGGCGTTTATTCTGTGAGCGAGCTTAACCTCTTCTCCTGCATTTTCAGGCATAACACTCCATATTTTTTCCAGAACAGGATTTTTCCTTCCTTCTTTAAAGAAAACTCCTATAACAGCAAGATTACCGTGTTTATCTGCATGAACAAAATGTGCTTCAAAAGGATAATGTTGTCCTTTGAGCTTATGTTCGCTTGGTGCATGGAAATGAAACTGTTTTAACTCAAATCGTACTCCATCAACAATTATATAACTTCCAGGTTTATAAGAAACTTTTATAGTATGTCCATTATTAACGACTTTACTTGCTCCCGCCTTATATTTTATTTTTATTGGTTTTAGTTCAGCATCAACAATTCTATTAATATCAACAGGGGATTGATTTTTTCCTATTTTACACATTATATACTCGTTCTTAAGATCTCCCCAATGTTCTGGTCCATGTTCACCATGATAGCTCCATTCTCCTCCAAAAGATGATGATGCGATTAAAATAGATGAAATTCCGATGACCCATTTTTTCATACCTATACCTCCCTGAGAATAATTCTTATTTTTATTTCTAATATTTTACAGAAAAAATAATAAAAAATCTGTGAAGTTTAAGATTTGAGTCTGTTAAGAAGGGATTGAATCTTGCTTTCTTTGTTTATTATCTTTCCAACCTCAAAAAGATTTTCTACATATTCTTCTTTCTCAGGATTCATGGTTACGGCTTTTGTCAAAAATCTGAATGAGTTCTCATAATCTTCAAGTATAAAATGAACTACTCCAAGAATATTGTATATGGGCGCTCCTTCATAAACGCTCACAATATCATTTATAGAAGATAAAAGATCCTTTATCTTCCCCTTTTTAACAAAATTCTCAAGCTCCTGAACAAGTTTTTTTAAATCATTTATAAATGCTGTGTATTTTTTTATCTCTTCATCTTTCAATCCTTGTTTTTTTGTAAAATATAAAGCTTTATCAAACTCTCCCATAGATATATAAACGTCTATAAGTTTTTTCAATGAATACTGGTTGTGAAATGAAAGTATAGATCTTTTGTAATAATCAGATGCATTTAAGAGATCATAGTACCTCTCGAGCTTCTCTCCAATGGTTGTATAAGCGGTTCCCAGTGCCAGTTTCTCATTTTTTTCCCAGTTTAAAAGCGGGAATATCTCCTTTTTCCAGTCATAAATACCTACAAAATCTCTTAAAGTCTTTGATCTAAACGAGGTGTCGATAAAACTTTCCGTTATTCTGTTTGTTGTAAAACTCTCATCGGAATGTTTAAGTTTAATTTTTTTCAAATTAAATGCTAAAAATCTATAAAATTCATAATCTTCAAAATCTTCATCAAAGAGACCTATCCTGTCAAAAATTTCTTTCTTTGTAAGAACTCCCCATTGGGGAATAAATTCTTCTAATGTTAATCCTTGTATCAACTCAGATTCATTCTGATACCAGTCTTTATAGTTTTTTATTTTTTCCTCGCCATAAAGATCTATAATTATTTCATTTGGATAGATTATATCTACATCTTTAAATTCTCTTAATATCTGATCATACTCTTCAAGAGTGGTTTCTTCTATATACGATGTATCACTTAACCATAAAATATACTCCCCTTTCGCTTCTCTGATACATATATTTCTAAGACAGGCTCTGTTTTCGGTATTTAGTTCTAAAAACCTTATATCTCTCTCATATTTGTTCTGTACTTTTCCTGTATAGATAATATCTTTTATAAAATTTTCATTTCCTTTAAGTGATCCTAACGTTTCTTTTAGATTCTCTGAACTTTGATGAATAATACATACAGTAATAAAACTCATGCCTTTCTCCAAATTTTCTCTGATATATTATTTTCGGAGAAAGGATGGATACTATTTAAAATTTTGTAGGGGCTGGAAAAGCCCCCATGTATTAGAAAGTATATAAAGCATCGGCTACGAGTATATCAAGCTCCTCATCAGAGATTTCGTGGAAGTTAAGGAATTTATAAACTTTATCTTCTTTACCAGCAATCTTTTCTTCCATAAACTTATGGTACTCCTCAACAGTTGGAAGTCTTCCAAGTATAGCACACATAGCTGATATTTCAGCAGAA
>CAZFKX010000001.1:0-23705 GCA_964519345.1 uncultured Aquificales bacterium | reverse complement strand
CTTGCTAAATGTTACGGTGGAGATATCACAAGAAAGAAAAAACTGTTAGAAAAACAAAAGAAGGGGAAGAAAAGAATGAAACAACTTGGAAAAGTAGAACTTCCTCAGGAAGCTTTCTTAAGCATTCTTAAGGCTGAGTAAATACCTACTCCTCTTCTGTTATCTGGACATACTTTCTAAATTTGTCATAGGCTTTGCCTGATCTTAGACTATCTTCAGCCAAGGAGAGAGCTTCGTCAAAATTCTGCACAACCCCATAAGCAAGAAGGAGAATGCCGGCTGTCAAAAGAGCAAAATCAGTGAATTTCTTGTCCTCATTTTTTAATATTGAAATACATATCTTCCCATTTTCATCAGGAGAAATTCTTCTAAGTATAAACTCTTTTATAACACCTTCAGGATAAATAACAAAATTCTCATCATTCAAAAATATTTTTGTTTCATGATTAGGAAAAGGCTCAACACCTCCTTCAAGACTTTTAAAAACAGTAATTCTTTTAAATCCTGCAAACTTACCTATCTCAAAATATTTAAAGATATAAGGTGGATGAGAAACCCCTGTTACGACCTTATCTGTTTTAAAAGGGTTAAGCATTCTTTCTATAGTGTTGTGGTATGTTCTAAGTCCAAATTCTCTTCTTTTTGGAAGTAAACCATAAAGCTTTTTATTAAACAACCTCTGATGATAAAAGCCAAAACCTGCTTTTTCAAGAGACTTCAATATCGTATCTTTCTTTTCTGGCGTTTTACATCCCATACTTTCAAGTATTTTGTAGTAAGGTATACCATATTTTGCAGGAACATCCTCAGCACCATGCCCAGATATAAAAGCACCTCCTCCAGATGCAATAAAAATAGCTGCAGGAAGTATATGAACAGTTCTGTTCTTACCATCATAATTTATAGCAATATCCAGAGGTTTAATATCCACCTCTAAAAAATCGTTATTTTCCATATTCGCTTTCAAAAAACCTTTCAGTTCCTCAATGGAGGCATATTTGTATCTGATCACAGACCAAAAAGCTCCTGTCTGAATATCTGTAGCTTTTCCATTTAGTATCATCTTTTCAGCCTCATAAGCCTGATTTAAGGTAAGATCTTTTGCTCCTTTCTTTCCGATCCCTATTATTTTCAGATACTCTATCATGACCTCCTCCTTCTTATATTTATTTAAAAATAACATATAATGATAAAATATATCCATGGACATTATAGATGAGATTATCTTAAAGAGTATAAAGAATAAAACCGTATCAGGTGAATATCTCTCCAAGATAACAGGGATATCAAGAACAGCTGTCTGGAAGAGAATTAAAAAATTAGAAAAATCAGGTTATAAAATATCCCACTCGCATGAAGGATACAGACTTTTAAATGAAACTCCATACTTAATTCCTTTTGAAATAAAAAAATGTTTAAGAACTGAAAAAATAGGTAAAACATACGTATTTTTCTTTGAGATAGATTCTACAAACAAATATGGGAAACTGAATGAGTTTCCTGACGGAACTGTAATTCTTGCCGAAAGCCAGACTAAAGGAAAAGGAAGGAAAGGAAGGAAATGGATATCTTCAAAGGGAAAGGGTCTTTACTTTTCTATAGTTTTAAAAAGAGATTATCCAGCTAAAGATATCATGAAGCTGTCCCTATTATTTCCCTTATCTGTAAAAAAAGCCCTTCAGAGCTATGTAAAAAAAAGTATAAAGATAAAATGGCCTAATGATCTTTACATAAATAATAAAAAATTTGCAGGTTTTCTTATTGAGACAGAAATTGAGGGTAGCGATATATGCAAAATAATAGCAGGCATAGGAATCAACATTAACAATAGTTCTGAAGAGTTTGGTGAAATCAAAGAAAAGGCAACATCTTTAAAAATTGAGGAGGGCAAAGAATTAGATAGGAAAAAAATCTTCTGTAGTATTCTGGAAAGTATAGAGCATCACTTAAAACAATTTGGAAATTTTAACCTTACAAAAGAGATAGAAAAAGATCTATTATGGAGGGGAGAAAGGGTTGTTATTGTTGACGAAGGTATAGAAGGCATACTCGTAGGGCTTGATGAATCTGGTGGAATTAAAATATCTAAAGGAAAAGAGATAATCACCATATACTCAGGAGATCTATCATTGAGAAGGATAAATTAAATTAAAACTGTATCTTAAATCGCGACTTCCGATAATAATAAAACAAGATTAAGGAGGAGATTATGAAAATATCTGAGTATCACAAAAAGGGATTAAAAAATTTTGTGAAGGAAAAACCTGACAGTTACAAAATGCTTGGGTCTGCTAAAGAAGGAATTCACAGGATCGAGATATACATTAAAGAAGAAAAAGGGAAGATAAAGGATGCTAAATTCAATTCTTCAAGAAGATGCAAAAAACTTACAGCCATTGCTGATCTTATCACAGAAAAGATAAAAGGAATGAGTATAAATAGATTAAAAATAAATAAGGAAGAAATACTTGAGTTTTTTAATGAAGAAAAGGAAAAAGACAAGATTGTAAGCAGATTAAATTTAATTAAAAAAGCTTTAAGTTGATTTATCACTAAAAAATATCATATTTAATACAGGAGACAGCAGTGTGTATAAGCTTACTAATTGATTTATATCTCACATGATCATAGTTATGCTCAACAGCCTATTGACAAAGAGATTATCAGCTATAGTGAGGTCTTCTACAGTCCTTATAGACATTATGTTGAGTCTGGTATTGGCGATACTGACAATCTCATAAAAGAACTTGATAGGACAACTATTCATTTGTAATACTTGGAATCTGTTTAAAAAACAAGATCAACTCTGTTTCTCTCTTTACCATTTAAAAATGCCCTTATATTCTCAGCAATTTCTTGTATAAGTCTTTTTCTTGCTTCAATACTGGTCCATGCTATATGAGGCGTTATAAGAACTCTCTCTTTGTTTTTTATATAAAGAAGAGGATTATACTGATCTATAGGCTCCTTCTCAAGCACATCAAGACAAGCACCAGAGATCAAGCCTTCATCTAAAGCCTTAGCAAGATCTTCCTCGTTCACTATCCCCCCTCTCCCTAAATTAAGGAGGATAGCGGACGGCTTCATAAGTCTGATCTTATCATAGGTTATAAGATTTTTTGTCCTGTCATTTAAAGGAGCATGTATAGAGACTATATCTGATGTTATAAGAAGTTCATCAAGCGGATATTTCCTGAATCTTTCCTCCCTTTTAACTCCAGAAGTAGAATAGTACACAACATCACATCCAAAACTTTCAGCAACCTGTCCAACCCTTTTTCCGATAGTCCCAAGACCTATAATTCCCCATCTTTTTCCGTTCACTTCTGGAAAAGGTCTTCCAAGATGAGTAAATATATCACTTTCAGCATACTGACCTGATTTTACATACTCATCATAATACCTCAGCTGTTCAAGTATATAAAAAAGCATACCAAATGTATGCTGAACAACACTTTCAGTTGAATAACCTGCAACATTTGTAACAGCAATCCCTTTTTCTTTTGCATAGGGTATATCTATATTGTTTGTTCCTGTTGCAGCAACACATATAAGTTTAAGATTCTTAGCATAATTCATAACCTCTCTATCTATAACAACCTTATTGGTAATAACAATATCAGCATCATAAACTCTATCAAAAACCTGCGTGCCTTTAGTTGTAGGATAGGCTACAAAATCTCCAAAAGCCTCAAAGATTGTAAGATCAACATCATCCCCAACAGTTTTGGCATCAAGAAAAACTATCTTCATGATCTCACCTGTTGTAAAGATCTTCTAAAAGAGCTATTTCTATCTTATTTTTAAGAGATTTTAAAGATCTTACAAAATACTTTTCTGCCTGTTTCTGAATTTCATCCATATTTCCAGAAAAAACTATTTTTTCATCACCTTTATAAACTGTCATAACGTAAATATCCTTCTCCCTGTCATATTCCAGAACAGCTTTTATACCTTTACCTGAACTAAACTCCTCTATAAGTTCTCTCATAACTTTTCCCTCAAATCTTTGAGTGTATATATCAAATAGTCTATATCCTTTTGAGAATGTCTGTAAGAAACTGTAATTCTTAGTCTTGAGCTGCCCTCAGGAACAGTTGGAGGTCTTATTGCCTGTATAAAGATACCCTTCTCAATAAGCAGATTCCTAAGGCGGACAGCCTTATCTTCTTTTCCAAGCACAAGTGAAAGTATAGGTGTTCCTCTATACTGTATATTATACCCAACTTTTTTCAAATTTTCGGCTAAATATTCTGACTTTTTTAAAACATACTCCCTTCTGAAAGGTTGAGAGATCATAATTTTAATATTGTTTACCGATATAAAATTTTGAACTGGAGAAAGGGCGGTTGAGAATATTACAGTCCTCATTCTGTTTATTAAAAAATCAATAACCTTTCTGCTTCCGCAAATAAAAGCACCATAGCTTCCCAAAGCTTTAGACAGGGTTCCTACCTGTATAATATTCTCATCAGGTTTTATGCCAAAATGAAATAAAGTTCCTCTACCATCGCCTAAAATCCCAGTTGAGTGAGCATCATCAATAATGATGACTGCTTGATATCTGTCAGCCAGAAATTTAAGATCAGAAAATTTAACAATATCCCCCTCCATACTGAATACACCGTCTGTAACTATAAATTTCTTGCCTTTAGTGTTGAACCTTTTAAGTTTCTCCTCAAGATCGTTCATATCATTATGCATGTAAATAATTTTTTTTGCTTTTGACAGTCTTACACCATCAATTATTGATGCATGATTAAGCTGATCACTGAATATAAGATCTTCTTCAGAAGATACGGCCTGAATAAGTCCTGTATTAGCAAGATAACCACTCCCCACAACCACACAGGTTTCTGTCTCTTTTAAATCCGATAGAGTTTGCTCAAGTTCCTTCTGTACATCAGTATATCCTGATACAAGCTGAGATCCGCCACTTCCTAAGGATAGTCTGCTGATATTCTTACAAAGAGCTTCTTTTGTCTCATCGCAATCTTTTAGACCAAGATAGTCATTAGAAGAAAAATCTATAAGAGATTCAGGAACGATATATCTCTCTCTATATATTCCTCTCTCTTTTATCTTTTCCAGTTCAAAATTTAGATATTTATCAAAATCCATCAGGAACCTCTTAATAGTTTTAAAATAGAATAATACATAACTGTAAAAAACAGTATAAACTTAATGTTAAAATATTTTAATTAAACTCTCATCTCTGGAGGCAACTGAATGGAATATATCTATTTTGAAGGTAGATTAGTTCCTGAAGATCAGGCAAAAATAAGCATAAAAACAAACTCATTTCATTATGGAACAGCTATTTTCGAAGGAATAAGAGCATACTACGATAAAGAAACAGGAAAGATGTGGGGACTTTTTTTCAGGGAGCATTATGAAAGACTTTTCCAGAATATGAAAGTTCTAAATATGGAAATTGAAGAAAGCATAGACCAGCTTGTTGAGATAACAAAGGAGCTTATAAGAAAGAATAATATTAAGGACGATATATATATAAGGCCTATAGTTTACTTTTCTGACCTTAAGATAAGCCCCAAACTAATAGGATATAAGTCAAGAATAGCAATTTACACATATCCACTGGGAGATTACATTGATATTAACAAAGGTATAAAAGCTATCGTATCATCATGGACAAGAATAAATGATAATATGATACCGCCAAGACTCAAAGTTGCAGGATCCTATGTTAATAGTGCATTTTCAAAAACAGAAGCCATACTGGCTGGTGCAGATGAGGCTATAGTTCTTAATAAAAACGGCTATGTCTCAGAAGGCTCTGCTGAAAATATATTTATTATCAGAGACAAAAAAATCATAACACCACCGGTATCAGACGATATACTCGAGGGTATTACAAGAAATGCAATAATAACAATAGTAAAAGATCTCGGTTATCAAATTGAGGAAAGACATATATCCAGAACAGAACTTTATATAGCTGATGAAATATTTTTCTGTGGAACAGGAGCTCAAGTTTCACCTGTTATTGAGATAGATCACAGAAAGATAGGTGATGGAAAGCCTGGAAAAATAACTAAAGAGATCCAGGGAATATATTTTAATGCCGTTAGAGGAAAGATAGAAAAATACAGACATTGGGTGATACCTATAGATTGAGGCTAAATAAGTATATTTACAACAGCATAAAAAAAAGGTTTCCAAACTTAGATATATTGGATGAGACAGTCAATATAAACTTTACTCAGATAAAAAAAACCGAACTGTTTGTTGAAAGTAAAAAGATAACAGGAATACCTGTTTCCACAGGTTACAGAGGAAGATCTGTTATAGAAGGTAGAATTTATAGTATAGAAAAATTATCCCCCTCATACATTTTTCAGGATAGTTTTAAAGAAAAAATCATATACATAAAAGAACCTATAAAACCTGAAAAATTAAGGTACATACTCCCTCTAAAACCAAAAGCAGTTATTTTAAATACTGAATTTAAGAGACCTTTATTTATTGAAAATTTCCCTGTTATATATGTACCGAGCATTTTAAAAGAAACAGATATAAGGATAGAAATTACCGTTAAAAATGTAGAAAACAGCACAAAAAATATATACTTTGATATAGGTTACGGTGCATATTTTCTTTTTTTAGTATTCCCTTACGACAGCAGATTCCAGACAAAAGACTGTTTAGATTTTTATGGGAGTTTTCAAGTAACTAAAGAGATAATCAGAAGGCTGCTTGAGGTTAAAAAACCATCTGGATATAGAATAAGAGTTCTTTTTTCTGACTATAAATATGCAGATTACAGACCTTTGAAAGAACATATCAAAAAGATAGATAACGACCTGATACTTTCTATAATAAATACTGAAAACTGTGGACTTGGAAATGAAAAACTTATTGTAAAATCAGAGAAAAATATTATAGACAGATTTCATTTTGATAGGATTAATAGGCTTATGAAAAATCTTAATCTATCCATAAAAACAGATAGATACGAAGGATTATATTTTCCAGATTTTAAAATTCCTGTTGTCTGGTTTGCCTCTCAGCCGAATAATAATATATATACCCTTAAAAAGGAGTTTTTGAATAGAAATCTAATTGAAAGATTCGCCTCAAACCTTTTTTATATTATGAATAATCTTTACAAGGAAATAGGTTGATAATATACCACATATTAGTAAGGCTTTTTATTACCACAGGTGTTACAGCTGCTTTATACATCGGAAATATTGAGTATAAAACAGCCCTAACAATACTGTCTGTTGTATATCTATTCTTGCATATACTGATAAACTTCCCCGAGGAAAAAGATATATCAAAATATATCTCCCTTACAGTAGATGTCTCATTTTTAACATTTATGATATACATGACAGCTCTTCCTTATCTTGCAGTATTTATACTTCCTGTTTTTTCAGATTTCCTTCACAACAAAAAAGATATACTGCTTTACACACTGTTAGGAACGATTCCTGTTGGAACATCACTGTATATATCAAACTTCTCGGAGTTCCTTTTTATTCCACTTATATTAGGTGGAATGGCGGGAATGATAAAACTCAGACAGATTTTTATACAGAAAGAGAGATACTTCAGGCAACAAAAAGATGAGATGGAAAACCTATATTTGAAAAATATAGCTTATGAAGAAAAATTAGATCAGTATGCCAGACTGTTTTCAGTCATTGAAAGCCTACAAAAATTAAAAGATGGAAAACTATTCTTTCAGGGATGGCTTTATGAGTTAGATGAGATACTCTCGGCAGATGGCGTAGCATTTTTTGATTTTAATGAAAGAAAATGTATAAGTACATCTGGAATAAAATGTGAAAAAGAGATACTTAAGTATGTAACAGATCCTATCCAAGAGTTTAAAGAAAGTCCAGTTAATGAGCTACTTGGTTCTGAATATGTTGTAACATTACTTATAGAAAATAACGAAACAATATCCGGCGTTTTAATAATCGCATATAGATTTAAAATAGAAAAAAGGGAAGAGATTTATAGGATAATTCTTGATTATCTTAGATGTTACCTTAAAGAAAAACATCAGTATTTTAATCTGACAGCAAGCTCATGAAGAGTATTAACAAGGAAGTATTGAAGAAAGATAATAACTCCTATAACTATTAAAGGAGCTATATCTACTCCACCAAAATTTGTAGGTGCAATTCTTCTGATTTTTCTATATACAGGTTCTGTAGCACCCCTTAAAAACCTAACAATAGGATTATAAGGATCAGGATTTATCCATGTTATAAGTGCAGATATTATTACAATCCACATATAGACTGTAAGGGCGATGTCCAAGATCCTGGCCACCGCCTCTATAAAATTAGCTATGACAAACATGACTACTCTTTATCTGGATGTTCAATAAATTCAATTATAGCCATCTGAGCATCATCACCTCTTCTTCTTTTATCAAGTTTGTATATTCTTGTATAACCGCCGTTCCTTTCTTTAAAAAGAGGTGCTATTTCTTTAAAAAGTTTTGTTGCTGCTTTTGTATTATTCCTCAATCTTGCGTTGAGAAGCCTTCTTGCTGCCACCGTTTCTTTTTTTGCAAGAGTAACAAGCTTTTCAATAAAAGGCCTTAAAGCTTTAGCCTTTTGAACTGTAGTTTCTATCTTTCCATGCTCTATAAGTGCAATAGCAAGATTAACGAAAAGAGCCTCTCTCTGTTCTTTAGGTCTATGAAAACTTTTAGTTTTTACTCTGTGTCTCATTTCTCTCTACCTCTTAATCTTTTTTTGTTGGTGATGGAGCAAGCTCAAGTCCAAGCTCAGCAAGAGCCTCCTTGATCTCTTTAAGCGCTTTTCTACCTATACTTTTAGCCTCTTTAAGATCTTCTTCTGTCATCTTAACAAGATCGCCTATTGTCTGGATACCGAGCTTTTTCAATGTATTAGTAGCTCTTGATGATATTTCAAGTTCTTCAATAGCAAGGGAAAGCTTATCAGCTTCAATCTTTTCAGCTATACTTTCAGGCTCAGCCTTTTTAACCACCTCAACCTTTCTAACCGTTGGATTAAGAAGAAGTTGGAAATGTTCTATAAGTATATTTGTCGCTTTTGTCAAAGATTCTTCAGGTGTTATGCTTCCATCTGTAGTTACTTCAAGAATAAGTTTGTCATAGTTTGTCTTTTCTCCGACCCTTGTAGGTTCAACATAGAACGTACATTTCTTTATAGGAGAGAAGGCTGTATCAATAGGTATCCATCCAATCTCCGTTGGAGGTTCCATCTCCTCAACCATTACATATCCACGACCTTTCTCTATCTTCAACTCCATCCTCAGTTCAATATCCTTATCAACAGTTGCTATATGGACCTCGGGATTTACTATCTTAATTCCTGCTGGAACCTTTATATCCTTAGCTGTTATCTCTCCTGTTCCTTTAAACTCAAGAATAGCAAAATCACTTTCTATTCCTTCATCCATTCTGAATTTTATCTGTTTCAAATTCAGAATAATCTCCGACACATCCTCTATAACACCTTCGATTGTGGTAAACTCATGTGCGACACCATGAATCTTAACAGCTGTTACAGCTCCTCCTTCAAGTGAAGAGAGAAGGACTCTCCTTAAAGCATTTCCAAGGGTTATACCATAACCTCTCTCAAGAGGTTCCACATAAAGTCTTCCAAAACTCTCAGTTTTGGAACTCTCATCCCAGTATATCTTGCTTGGTGTTATAAACTCTAAAAAAGGCATAGGTTATTTTACCTCCATAAATCTGGGATTTTCCCGTTTATTACATTGAGTAGAACTCAATAATAAGCTGAACATTTACAGGTATTTCAAGCTCTATATCTTGCGGTATTTCTAATACCTTTCCTCTAAAATTGTCTTTGTCAAGCTCAAGCCAGTTTGGAATACTTCTTGGATCCCTACTTTCAAGGTTTTCTTTAAACACGGGGGAATTTCTGCTCTTCTCTCTAAGTTCTATAATATCACCAGGATCAACTCTGTATGATGGTATATCAACCTTTCTACCATTAACTAAAAAATGTCCGTGTCGGACAAGCTGTCTTGCCTGTCTTCTTGTTTTTGCAAAACCAAGTCTATAAACAACATTATCAAGCCTTCTCTCTAAAAGCTGAAGAAGAATCTGACCTGTATTACCAGCCGACCTTGCTGCCTCGTCAAAATATCTTTTGAACTGTTTTTCCCTAATTCCACCGTATAAATATCTTAATTTCTGTTTCTCCTGTAATCTAACAGCATAGTCTGAAAGTTTTACCTTTCTTCCCTGTACTCTTCCATGCTGTCCTGGAGGAAAGTTTCTTTTTTGAAAAGATTTTAAACTTCCCCCAACAAAAACACCTAATCTTCTACTTACCTTTGTTAATGGACCTAAATATCTACCCATATATTAAACCCTCCTTTTACTTGGTGGACGACAGCCGTTATGAGGTATAGGAGTTACATCTTTTATCACTTTTATATTAAGACCTACAGCCTGAATTGTTTTTATAGCTGTTTCTCTACCAGCACCTGGACCTTTGACCCAGACTTCTATATCCTTCATTCCAAACTCATCCATAGCTCTCTTTGCAGCCTTTTCAGCTGCTTTCTGGGCAGCATAAGGTGTACTTTTCCTTGTTCCTTTAAACCCTTCAGTTCCTCCTGAAGCCCATGTCAGGACGTTTCCCTCTTTATCTGTAATAGTTACAATAGTGTTATTAAATGTTGCCTGTATATGAGCAATTCCGTAAGGAACCGTTCTTTTAACCTTTTTAGCTGTTCTTCTTCTTCTTGCCATGATACCTCCATCTAATTATAAAGTTATCTTCTCTTTCTACCGCGTCTTGTTTTAGCATTTGTTTTTGTTCTCTGTCCCCTAACAGGAAGACCAAGCCTGTGTCTTATCCCTCTGTAACAACCCATATCCATTAATTTTTTAATATTAACAGCAACTTCCCTTCTAAGGTCTCCCTCAACTTTATAGTTCTGTTCTATAAACTTTCTAATAGTATTAAGCTCATCAGGAGTTAGTTCCCCAACTCTTTTCATTCCGTCTATTCCTGTTTTTTCAAGAATTTCCTTAGCTCTTGTTTTTCCTATCCCGTATATATATGTGAGAGCTATCTCAAGCCTTTTTCTATCAGGTAAATCAACACCAGCTATACGAGCCATCTTTTCCTCCTAATTAGCCTTGTTTTTGTTTGTGTCTTGGATTTTCACATATAACCATTATTCTACCGTTTCTTTTAATAATTCTACATTTCTCACATCTTTTCTTAACGGACGATCTTACTTTCATATCTCCACCTCACATTCTAAAAATTATTCTTCCTCTTGTTAAATCATAAGGGGATAGCTCTACTTTTACCCTATCCCCAGGCAGGATTCTTATAAAGTGCATCCTCATCTTGCCTGAGACATGTGCAAGCACTTCATGACCAGTGTCAAGCTTCACTTTAAACATAGCATTTGGAAGCGCTTCTTCTACAGTTCCTTCCACAACAATACCTTTTTCTTTCTGTTCTTTCTTCTTCTTTTTTCCCATTACAAACCCTTTAATCTAATTTTGAAAGTATGTCTGGACCGTTCTCAGTAACAGCTACAGAATGCTCAAAATGAGCAGCAAGCGCTTTTTCCTTTGATACTACAGTCCAGCCATCTTTCAATTTACGGTAGAAGTTTTTTCTTCTACCAAGTGTTGCCATAGGTTCTATGGCGAGCACCATACCTGGCTTCAGCAAAACATCCTCAGCATTAGCCACACAGTTAGAAACATGAGGTTCTTCGTGTGGCTTACGCCCTATTCCATGCCCTCCGTAATCACATATCGGGGCTAATCGGTAGGCTTCCAACGTGCCTTCTATTGCAGCCGCAATATCTTTTACCGTATTGCCGGGAATACATTTCTCAATCCCTGCTCTTAACGCTTCCTCTACACCTTCAAGTAATCTCTTTTTTCTGTCGCTTATTTTATTACCTAAAACAAAAGAGATCGCTGCATCTCCATACCAACCATCAACAACAACGCCAAAATCAAGGCTTACTATATCACCTTTTTTAAGTATCCTATTCTTCTTTGGGACACCGTGAACGATCTCTTCGTTTATAGAAACACAAACAGCAGCTGGAAATCCATATAATCCCAAAAATGCTGGCTTAACGCCTCTCTTTTCACACTCTATCCGTGCTATCTCATCTATATCAACACCTGTCATACCAGGCTTTGTTTCTTCCTTTAAAAGCTGCAATATCTCAGCAACTATTCTGTTGCTGTATCTTAATTTTTCTATCTCTTCTCTTGTTTTAAGTTCTATCATTACAAACTAATATTATATCACAGATGTAATATCTTTGTAAACTTCATCAGGAGGTTTTGAAGCATCAACGACGAATAATTTATCCTGTTTTTTGTAATATTCAATAAGTGGAGCTGTCTGCTGATGATATACTGCAAGTCTTTTCTTTATTACTTCCTCTCTGTCATCTTCTCTCTGAATAACCTTAACTCCTTCAGGTGGTGGATTAAACTCAATATGGTAAACCTTACCTGTTTTTGGATCCACCCTCCTTCCAGTCAGTCTTCTGAGTATTTCTTTATCAGAAAGATCAAATAGTATAACTTTATCAAGGGTTCTGTCCACCTCAGAAAGCATTTTATCAAGCGCTTCAGCCTGTGGAATTGTTCTTGGAAAACCATCGAGAATTATATCCTTTCCTTTTAAGCCTCTTAATTTCTCTTCTATTATAGCTATTATAAGATCATCTGGAACAAGCTTACCGGCTTCCATATATTCCTTTGCCTTTTTTCCAAGTTCTGTACCGCTTTTGACAGCCTCTCTTAATATATCACCTGTAGAAAGCTGGACAAAGCCTCTTTCCTCAACAAGCCTCTGAGCCTGAGTACCTTTTCCAGCACCAGGAGGACCCAAAAATATTAACGTTTTAGCCATATTTAACCTCTCTTAAGGAATCCTTCGTATTTTTTCATAGCAAGGTGTGCTTCAATCTGATGCAGTGTATCAAGAGCAACTACTACAACGATCAGTGCAGATGTTCCTCCAAAATAAAATGGAACATTCAACCATTTTATGAGAAACATAGGGAGAACAGCTATTGAGGCAAGAAATATTGATCCTGGAAAAACAATTCTTGAAAGAACATGGTTTAAATATTCCGCCGTCTGACTACCAGCTCTAATACCGGGAATAAAAGCCCCGCTCTTTCTTAAGTTATCTGCAATATCATTAGGATTTATCAGTATAGCTGTATAAAAGTATGCAAAAAATATAATAAGTCCTACATAAAATACAAAGTATATATAACTTTGAGGAGATAGGTGATCAACTATCATCCTCGCTATTTGGCTTTGTTCAACAAACATCTGTGCAATTGTTGCCGGAAACATTAAAAGGGCAACAGCAAATATAATTGGGATAACACCAGCAGGATTAAGCTTAAACGGTATGTAAGTTGCTGTTGAGCTGCCAATACCAACATTTCTTCTCGCGTACTGTATGGGTATCCTTCTTTCAGCCTCCTGTATGTAAATAATGCCTGCAACAACAACTATTATTATCGCTAAAGCCACGCCAACTTGAAAAACAGTAAGATCCCCAGCTCTTAAAAGCTCGTATGACTGGATTATTGCATTTGGAATGCTTACAACTATACTTGCGAGAATAAGCATGGATATACCGTTTCCTATACCAAACTCCGTTATCTTCTCTCCAACCCACATAAGGAAAACAGTTCCTGTCGTAACTATAACTGTTGTCATAACTACAAAAATAACGGCATTTTCAGAGATCAATGTCTGACCTGTTTCCGTCTTTAGATTACTAATCCAGAGAGAAAGAGCAAAAGACTGAAATCCGGCTATACCTATTGTAAGATATCTTGTATATTGTGTTATCTTCCACCTGCCATAATCACCTTCTTCTTTCTGATACCTCTCAAGTGTCGGGATTACAGCCGTAAGAAGTTGCATTATTATTGCAGCAGAGATATATGGCATTATACCAAGGGCAAAAACGGATAAACGTCCTAAAGCACCACCAGAGAACAGGTTGTATATATTAAATAACGCTCCCCCAGCAGCATTAAAGTAATGTTGTAAAGCCGCTGTATCTACACCGGGCACAGGTATATGTGTTCCAAGTCTATAAAGAGCGAGCATCAGGAGAGTAAATAATATCCTCTCTCTGAGCTCTTTTATCTCCAGTACATTCTTTATTTTATCTATCAATAAAGGCCCTCTCTAATTGAGTAGATTATTCGATTATCTCACAGTTGCCACCTGCAGCTTTTATCTTTTCAACAGCAGATTTTGAGAATTTGTGTGCTTTTATATTCAAAGGTTTTGTAAGTTCACCTTCTCCAAGGATTTTTACAGCAGATATACAGCGTACAAGTCCCCTTTCCTTAAGAATCTCAGGCGTTACTTCTGTGTTTGCCTCAAAAACTCTGTCAAGTGTCTTAAGGTTTACTATCTCATAATCTTTTTTGTTTGGATTCTTGAATCCTCTTTTTGGAACTCTCATTATGAATGGTGTCTGACCACCTTCAAAAAATGCTGGAAGTTCTCCGTAACCCCTTCTGGATTTTTGACCTTTATGACCTCTTCCTGAAGTTTTGCCATGACCTGATCCTATTCCTCTACCAACCCTTTTTTTCTTATGGGTTGCTCCTTCAGAAGGCTTTAACTGATGCAGTTTTATTCCCATTACTCTATTTCCTCCACTTGAATCAGGTGTTTAACTTTATTTATATTTCCTAAAACCATCGGATTTTTATCAAGGATTCTCTCATCGTTAACCTTTTTTAACCCAAGAGATCTTACAGCTTCTACCTGATCTTTTCTTTTTCCCGCAAGACCTCTTACAAGCTTTACCTTTATTTTCATCTTTTCCTCCATTATTTTACTATTGGAGCTGAAGCATAAATTCTGTAATTCTTTCTTATCTTATCTTCATCAACTCCCCTTACTGCAGCAACCTGTTCAGGAGATCTTATCTGAAGCAATGCGTCAAAAACGGCTCTTACAGTATTATTTGGGTTTGTTGTCCTTCCAATAATCTTTGTAAGAATATCTGTAACTCCAAGCAGTTCAAGTACAGGTCTAACTGGTCCTCCTGCAACAACCCCTGTACCCTTCCTCGCTGGTTTTAAAAGCACAACAGCAGACTCATACTTTCCTATCACATCGTGTGGTATAGTTCCTTCTATTAGAGGAACTTTTATCAGATGTTTTTTTGCATCAGCTATGGCTTTAGCTATAGACGGTGGAACCTCATTAGCTTTTCCATGTCCAAAACCAACATGTCCATTTCTGTCGCCAACTACCGCGAGTGTTGAGAAAGAAAATCTCCTTCCGCCTTCAACAACACGGGTTGTTCTTCTAATCTCTACAACTTTCTCTTCAAGTGTAAGTTCTGCAGGATTGATAGGTTCTATTTTCTGCCTTTCTTCAATTAGTTTTTCTATATTTTTTACTCCCATCTGACACTCCTTTAAAATTTCAGTCCTTTTTCTCTTGCTGAATCTGCAAAAGCTTTAACTTTTCCATGGTATATAAAACCGCCTCTATCAAAAACAACATTCTGAATACCCTTTGAAAGAGCCTTTTCTGCAATAAACTCACCTAACTTTTTTGCCATCTCAATATTTTTTCCACCCCTTACGCCATATTTCTCAACAAAATCCTTGTCTATTGTTGAGGCACTTACAAGGGTCTGGCCTGACTCATCATCTATTATCTGTACATAAAGGTTATTGAGACTTTTGAAAAAAGCCATTCTCGGTCTTTCAGCTGTTCCAAAAACCTTTTTTCTTATTCTTTTATGTCTTATTAATCTTTTTTCTCTTCTTGTTTTTACTGCCATCCTATACTTACCTCATCTATATTTATTTACCTACAGATTTTCCAGCTTTCAGTTTAACAATTTCTCCTTTGTATCTTATACCCTTTCCTTTATAAGGATCTGGTTTTCTAAATTCCCTGATTTTTGCCGCAACCTGACCAACTTTCTGTTTATCAATTCCTGAAACCTTTATAATATTTCCCTCAACAGATATTTGAACGCCCTCTGGCGGTTCAAAATATATGGGATGGGAGTAGCCTAACTGAAGTTCTATAGCTTTTCCTTTCATATTTGCCCTGTAACCTATTCCTACTATTTCAAGCTCTACTGTAAAACCCTCAGTTACACCTTTTACCATATTGGCGAGCAATGCTCTTGTTGTTCCATGTATAGCTCTCATGAATGAGCTGTCATTTGGTCTTTCTATCTTTATCTGATTTTCTTCCAGATCTATCTTTAAATCTGGATTGAATTTGTAAGATAGTTCCCCTTTCGGTCCTTTTACAGTAACAAAATTTCCCTCTCCTACTTTAACTTCAACTCCTTTTGGTATATCAATAGGTTTTTTACCGATCCTTGACATCTATTTTGCCTCCTTAATGGTGAGTATCTTTATTACCATACATAGCAGAGAACTTCTCCACCAACCTTTTCTTTTCTTGCTTCAGCATCTGTAAGTATGCCTTTATTTGTAGAAAGAATCGCTATCCCGAGACCCTTCCTAACATATGGAATCTCATCTGCTCCAACATACTTTCTTAAACCCGGTTTTGATACTCTTCTTAAACCTGATATGGCTGGTTTTGTATTCCTGCTGTCAAGATATTTTATCTTGACTATTAACGTACCTTGATTTCCTTTTTTATTCTCTTCAGATATTGTGTAGTCTTCTATATATCCTTCTCTCTTTAAAATCTGGGCTATCTTTTCTTTTATTTTGGAGTGTGGAATATATACTTCACTCTTTCTTGCTGACTGAGCATTTTTTATTCTTGCAAGCATATCTGCTATTGGATCAGTTATCATCTTTTGCCTCCTTACCAGCTCGCTTTTTTAACTCCAGGGATCTCACCTCTCAATGCTCTTTCCCTGAAGCATATTCTACACATATCAAACTGTCTCAAATATCCCCTTGGTCTTCCACATAAAGGACATCTTGCATGTTTTCTTGTTTTGAATTTAGGCTCTTTTAGAAAAGATTTCGCCCAAAGTGCTTTACGTGCCATATTTATTAATCCTCCTTATTGAGCTCTTATGGGTAATCCAAGTAAAGAAAGCAGCCATCTCGCTTCTTCATCTGTTTCAGCTGAAGTTTCTATGATAATATCCATTCCTCTAATTCTATCCACTTTATCATAATCTATTTCTGGGAATATTATCTGTTCTGAGAGTCCAAATGCATAATTTCCTCTACCATCAAATGATTTTGGATTTAAACCTCTAAAATCTCTTACCCTGGGAAGAGCAACTGAAATAAGCTTATCTAAAAAATCCCACATTCTTTCTTTCCTTAATGTAACCCTTGCTCCAACAGGGAGACCTTTTCTTAACTTAAATCCAGCTTCTGACTTTTTAGCTCTCCTTATCTCAGGTCTCTGACCTGTAATCGCTGTAAGATCCTCTACAGCTCTATCGAGCTGTTTAATATCCTGAACAGCTTCACCTACACCCATATTGATAACGATTTTTTTGATTCTCGGTATCTGCATAGGTGATTTATATCCAAATCTTTCCATAAGTTTCGGTGCAACTTCTTCTTCATACTTCTTTCTAAGTCTTGGTGTATATTTCTCTGCAACAGCCATTACCGTTTACCTCTTACTTTTTTTCTTTCTCATAGATAATATCTATTGTTTCTCCTGTTTTTTTATTGTATCTTTCTTTAATTATCCTATCACCTTCTTCTCTAATTCTTATCCCAATCTTAACTCTTTCACCTTTTGATTCATCGTAATATGCAACATTTGATATATGAATTGGCCTTTCTATCTCAAAGATTCCACCTTCCCTCATACCTTCTATATGCTTTACATGTTTTTTCCCAACATTAACGCCTTCCACAACAACCCTTATCTTATCAGGGTTTTCGTTTCTCAAAATCTGTTTTATCTTTCCAACTTTACCTTTTTCCTTACCTGCGATAACTATTACCGTATCACCCTTCTTTAGCTTTGTTTTAACCATCTTTTATATTACCTCCGGTGCTAAAGACACTATTCTGTAGAACCCTTTAGCTCTTATCTCACGGGCAACAGGCCCTAAAATACGAGTTCCTATAGGTTCAAGGTTGTTGTTCAAAAGAACCACAGCATTATCATCAAACTTTATATAACTTCCATCCTCTCTGCTCACTTCTTTTGCTGTTCTTACCACAACAGCCTTATATACTTTACCTTTTTTTGCTGCACCATTTGGAAGCGCATCTTTAACAGTTACTGTTATAACATCGCCAAGTGTTGCAAAATCAGTCTGCTTTCCAAAATTAACCTTTTTTGGTATTCCTATACACTGAACCTTTTTAGCCCCGGAATTATCAGCTGTATTTAAGTAAGTTCCTCTACGTATCATTTCCTACACCTCTTTTTGTTTGGATAGGCTGTCCCCGAAAGCGAGGACAAAACAATATTTTATAATTTTTAGAAAGGAAAATCAATATATTACTTTTGGGGTAATATTTCAATAACAACCCATCTTTTTAGTTTTGAAAGAGGTCTTGATTCCCTGATCCTAACGATATCACCAATCTTACATTTGTTTTCTTCATCATGAGCGTAGAATTTTGTTGTTTTTTTAACCCTTTTTCCATAGAGTGGATGTGGAACATATCTTTCCACAGCGACAACAACGGTTTTATCCATCTTATCGCTTACTACCTTTCCTACAAACTCTTTTCTTCTTGATTTTACTTCCTGAGTCATTATTTACCTCCTGTCTTTGACAGCTCTCTTTCTCTTAGGATTGTTAATATCCTTGCTATATCCCTTTTTGTTGACTTTATCTCACTTGGTTTTTCAAGTCCACCCACAGCATTCTGAAATCTTAAATTCATTAACTTTTTTTTCAGTTCTGTAAGCTTATCTTTTAGCTCTTCGTCCGTTAATTTTCTCAGTTCTTTTGCTTTCATTGGCCTACACCTCTTCCCTTGCTTTCACAAGTCTTGTTTTAATAGGAAGTTTATGTCCTGCTTTTCTAAACGCTTCTGCTGCAACCTCTTCTGGAACACCTGAAAGCTCAAAAAGAATGTGCCCTGGTTTTACTACAGCAACGAAATGATCAAGATCCCCTTTACCTTTTCCCATTCTTGTCTCAGCAGGTTTTCTTGTAACTGGTTTGTGAGGGAACACCCTTATCCACACTTTTGCTCCTTTTTTAGCTTCCCTTACTATAGCTATACGAGCCGACTCTATCTGTCTTGATGTCATCCAGCATGGCTCAAGTGCCTGAAGACCGTACTCGCCGAAAGCAACATAATTTCTACGGGAAGCCTTCCCTTTCATTCTTCCTCTTTGCTGTTTTCTCCATTTTAACTTCTTTGGCTGTAAGAGAGACATCTATTTTTCCTCCTGTATTTTTTAAACTGTGTGAAGTTCTTCTTCTATCTTTTTAAGAACTTCTTCTTTCTGCTCTGCAAGTTTATCACCTTTGTATATCCAGACTTTAACACCTAAAATTCCGTATTTTGTGGAAGCTCTTGCAGTTCCGTAATCTATATCAGCCCTTATAGTCTGAAGAGGCATTCTACCTGCCATAAACCACTCTTTTCTTGCTAAATCGACTCCGCCTATACGTCCTCCAACCTGAACCTTTATTCCTTTTGCACCAGCCTTCATAGCATTATCTATAGCTCTTTTCATTGCCCTTCTATGGGATACTCTTCTCTCAAGCTGTAGAGCAATATCCTCAGCTACAAGCTTCGCATTAAGTTCAGGTTTTTTAACCTCATCTACATTTACTGTAACATCCTTTGCATTCGTAACAGCCTGAAGAACTTTGTTAAGCTCTTCAACCTCTGCACCTTTTCTGCCTATAACAATTCCGGGTTTTGAGGCTAATATTTTTATTCTTACCTTTTCTCCAAGTCTCTCAATTATTACATCAGCTATTCCTGCTTGTTTATATCTTTCCTCTACAAATTTTCTGATTTTTACGTCTTCATGTAAAAGCTGACCATATTTTTTCTTATCTGCAAACCACTTAGATTTCCAATCTTTTGTTACACCTAATCTAAACCCTATTGGATGTACTTTCTGACCCACTTTTATTCCTCCTTATTCCCTTTCAGCTAAGGTTATATAAATATGTGAAAAACGTCTCTTTATCATCGTTGCCCTTCCATATGCTCTTGGTATGTATCTTTTAAGTATAGGTCCATCTTCAGCCCTTATCTCCTTGATATAAAGGTTATCAATATCCATATCTTTCTGCTCAGCGTTAGAGATAGCACTTTTTAATAGCTTCTCAACTATTCTTGCTGCTCTTTTATTAAGCCCCTGAAGTAAAGCAAGGGCAACTCCAACATCTTTACCTCTAAGCAGATTAATAATCTGCCTTGCTTTTGTCGGAGAAGTTCTTGCATATCTCAAAACTGCTTTTGCTTCTTTTTTTGTAGCTTCTGCCATTTTTTTCACCTCTTATTTTTTCTTGACTGCTTTTGCAGATTTGTCAGGATGTCCTCTAAAGGTTCTTGTGAGGGAAAATTCCCCAAGTTTATGTCCAACCATCTCAGGCTGGATATAAACAGGTATAAATTTCATTCCATTGTAAACAGCTATTGTATGTCCCACCATCTCTTCTGTTATTGTACAGGCTCTATCCCATGTTTTTACTATCTTCCTTTCACCTGTTTCATTCATTTTTCTTATTTTCTTTAATAATTTTTCATTTACGTAAGGATTTTTAAATCTTTCATTCCACTTCCCTTTGTATCCCATTACTATTTACCTCTACGTTTGATTATGAATTTATCAGAGTATTTGGCACCGCGTCTGGTTTTGTAACCTTTTGTGGGCTGACCCCATGGCGATACAGGGTGCTTGCCGAAGGTTTTTCCTTCACCACCACCGTGAGGATGATCAACAGGGTTCATAGCAGTACCTCTAACTGTTGGTCTGATTCCAAGCCATCTTGCTCTACCAGCTTTTCCAAGCTTTATAAGTTCATGTTCAGCAAGACCCACAGTTCCCACAGTTGCCATGCATCTTTTATGTATGAGTCTTATTTCTCCTGAAGGAAGTCTTACCTGAACATAATCTCCCTGTCTTCCAAGTATCTGAGCCGACATTCCAGCTGCTCTTACAAGCTGACCCCCTTTTCCTGGAGTAAGCTCAATATTATGTATAAAAGTACCTACAGGTATGTTCTCTAAGGGTAGTGCGTTTCCTACTTTTATTTCAGCATCAGGTCCAGCAACAACAGTGTCGCCAACATTAAGACCTTCAGGCCATATTATGTACCTTTTTTCTCCATCAACATAATGTAGCAGTGCGATCCTTGCTGATCTGTTAGGATCGTATTCTATTGAAGCTACTTTAGCTGGAACACCCCACTTATCCCTTTTGAAATCTATAATCCTGTAGAGTCTCTTATGTCCTCCACCTTTGTGTCTTACCGTTATTCTTCCCTGATTGTTTCTTCCAGCCTTTTTCTTTAATGGTTCCGTTAAGGATTTCTCAGGCTCTTTCTTTGTTATTTCAGAAAAATCATAAAGTATCGCATGTCTTGTCCCATTAGTAACAGGTTTTAGCTTTCTAACACCCATTTTTATTTCACCTCTATATTAATTCTGCTATATTTATTGGTTTTTCCGATTCTATTTTTACAACTGCCTTTTTCCATTTTTTTGTGAAACCGGGCTTACCAAAACCCACCCTTTTTGGTTTTGGTTTTACTATAATTGTTCTTACCTCTTTAACTTTAACACCAAAAACCTGTTCCACCGCCTTTCTAATCTCTATCTTATTTGCATCAAGGGGAACCTCAAAAACAAGCTTGTTTTCCTTCTCATTTTGAGCAACAGCTTTCTCGGTAAGCACTGGACGAATAAGTATATCGTACGGAGTTCTTGCGCTCATTATCCTAACCTCTCGTTAATTTTTTCAACTGCCGATTTTGTTATAAGAACATGATCAGCATTGAGTATATCGTAGGTATTTAATCCCTCAACAAGAAGAACCTTTGCTTTTGGAAGATTTCTAAAAGACTTAATAACATTCATATCTTTTTCCGAAAGAACAAGTAAAACTTTGGATTTATCAAGACCAAAATTTTTAAGAACTTCTACAGCCTTTTTAGTTTTTGGTTGATCAAAACTGAAATCTTCAACCACTGTAAGCTCACCATCTTTTAATTTCATTGTTAAAACACCTTTAAGTGCTTTCCTTCTTACTTTCTTGGGAAGAGCATAATAGTAATCCCTTGGATGGGGTCCATGTACAACACCACCACCTACAAAGATATTGGCTTTTCTATCACCATGTCTTGCATTTCCAGTCCCCTTTTGCGGTAGTATCTTCCTTCTGGATCCTCTAATCTCTGATCTTGTTTTTGTACTTGCAGTTCCTGCTCTTCTCGATGCAAGTTGCCATTTTATAACTTCCCATACCGTATGCTCTTTAACTTCTGTATTAAATACAGCATCATTCAGTTGAACAGTTCCAACATTCTCCTTTTTTATATTAACAACATTAGCTTCCATTTACTCTTACCTCTTTGAATTTTGATTTAAGAAGCATAAACTGCTTTTGCTCTCTCTAATTTTCTTTTTCCTTTTCTTCTGTAAATAATTACAGACTCTTTTAATTTGACTATAGACTTTGGAGCTCCAGGAACAGAACCCTTAACAAGTATAATGTTTTTATCAGGGATTATATCTACAACTTCAAGTCCCTGAACGGTTATTGTTTCATTTCCATAATGCCCAGCCATTCTTTTAGTTTTCCATACCCTACCTGGATCTGAACAGGCACCTATTGAACCTACAGCTCTGTGATATCTCGAACCGTGAGACTTTTTAAATCCTGAAAAATCCCATCTTTTCATAGCTGAAGCAAAGCCTCTACCCTTTGATTTTCCCGTCACATCAATAAGATCTCCCTTTTCAAAGACATCCTCAATTTTAATCTCCTGACCAGGTTCAATCTGTTCTTCTTCTTTAAGTGGAAACTCTGCAAGGTATCTTAAAGGCTTGAGCCCAGCTTTTTTAAATATTGAAAGCATAGGTTTTGGCGTTCTTTTTTCTTTTTTCTCACCCATTCCTAAAACAACTGCAGAATAACCATCTTTATCTTCTGTTCTCACAGTAACGACATAATTAGGTTCAACCTGTATAACTGTCACAGGGATTGCTTTACCCTCTTTGAAAACCCTTGTCATTCCTATTTTTTTACCAATAATGCCCTTTGGCATGATTCTCACTCCTTCTCATTAACTTAGTTTTATTTCTACATCAACTCCTGCTGGCAAACTGATATCCATTAATGCCTCTATTGTTTGTGGAGTTGCATTTTCAATATCAATAAGTCTTTTATGAATTCTCATCTCAAAATGTTCTCTTGACTGTTCAAATTTGTGTGGTGATCTGAGCACACACCACACTTTTCTCTGTGTAGGAAGCGGTATAGGGCCCTTTATAACCCCACCGCTTCTTTTAACAGTATCTATTATTTGCTTAACAGACTGATCTAAAACTTTATGATCAAACGCTTTAAGTTTTATTCTAATCTTTTCCTGAACCATTCTTTACCACCTCAATTATTCAATTATTTGAGTAACTACACCAGCACCAACAGTTCTACCACCTTCTCTTATAGCAAATCTCATCTGTTCTTCTATAGCTACTGGCTCCATTAACTCTACTGTCAATTCTACATTGTCCCCTGGCATTACCATCTC